>JBEKAE010000003.1:0-219764 GCA_050018375.1 Candidatus Acidiferrales bacterium
CAAATGATGTCATGAGGTATGCGCCTCCCGGGGCGAGCGCAGTACGCTAGCTCCAGCCCAGGTAGTCCGGAACGGGCAGGCAGGAGGCGCATATGGCAGTGTATGTCGGAGTGGATTTTCATGTGAAGAGCCAGACCGTCTGTTGGGTGGACACCGCCGACGGCGAGATCCACCAGCGCACGCTCGATCATCAACACGAAGACGTGGCTGCCAGTGGACCACGCCGGTGACGGTGGGGATCGAAGCACTGGGCTACGCCGGATGGTTCCACCGTCTGGTCGAACAACGCGGGCATCGCCTGCTGGTGGGCGACGCCTATGCCATCCGTCAGTTCGCGCGGCGACGGCAGAAGAACGATCGGCGCGACGCGGAGTTGATTCTGGATTTGCTGCGGAGGGGAGATTTTCCCGCCGTGCGTCGCCCGAGCGCCTCCAGCCGCGAGGTGCTGGATCTGTTGCATCACCGCGAGCGTTGGGTCGGTATGCGCACGAGATTGAAGAACAGCCTGCAGGCGGTAGCGCTGAATAACGGCCTGGCGCGCCAGCGAGGTTTGTTCACAGCGCGCGGCCGTGCCGCCCTGGCCGACCTTCCTCTGAGTTCTGCCGAAGACTGGCAGCGGCGTGACAGTCTGGAGTTGCTCGATCAGCTTGGCCAGCGCGTGAGCGCGTTGGACCGAGAACTGGAACAGCGAGGTGCTGCCGACCTACGCGTCCAGCGGCTGCGGACTCATCCCGGAGTGGGGCGGCTCACGGCGCTGGCTGCGGTGCACACGCTCAGTCCGGCCACGCGTTTCAGAGACGGGCGGCAGGTGGCGGCCTACTGCGGGCTGGACCCCAAAGAATATTCCAGTGGAGAGCGGATCCACCACGGCCGCATTTCCAAGCAGGGGAACCGCTTGCTGCGGGCTTTGCTGGTGGAAGCGGCCTGGAGCGCCATTCGTCATTGCGAGGAACTGCGCCGCTTCTATTTTCATCTGGCGGCGCACAAATCCTCCGGGGTAGCCATCGTGGCCGTGGCTCGCAAGCTGGCTGTGCGGCTCTATCGCATGCTGCGGGATGAGATCGATTACGAAGAGTTCCGGCGCCGAGGTCGAGACGCGCGGCGTGCCCGTCCTGTGGACGAGGCTGTACAGGCCTGACAAATGTATGGGCCGCCCGCTTGTCCCGGCCTCACGCCGGGACAGAGCGCAGTCGTCATCATGAGCCTGAGTGCTCGCATGGATGTTTGATCGCGACCCGGATGGGCCAGCGCTGGAAAACTGCTCGGGCTAAAAAATGAAAAACCGTCCCCCACCTTGACTTCGGCGCGTACCTCATGGAAGTCCACAGGGTTCCGCGCTTGCATTACCTGTCCCGTGGCATAAGATAGTCGCGTGAAGAATTTGACTGGAATTCGGAAGCAAGACGGATGGCAGGCCGCTCCGCCGGCCGTCCCGGGACGCACGCCCGCGCCTGTCCCGCTTACCGCGTGTGCGGACTGGGCAAATCTAATCGTCACAGTGTGTCGAACAAAAACGCACCTAAGTCCCAGAAAACACGGGACGGCGACCCTTTTTAATCGTCACATATCGCGCCGGGCGGCGAATCGACTCTCGGCCGCCGATTTTCGCATTTCGAATTCGACGACCCGGCGAGGGTCGTCGTCCCGAGCGAATCCGCTGCGGCGGATGAGTCGAGGGATCTCGCTTTGTTTCACGGCACGCTTTTCGAATTTCGAGTTTCGAGCGCCGGCCTCGCCTGCGACGCGCATTCTACCCGCAAATGGCTTTCGAGTAGAATCGCCCGTAACTCGCACAGAACAAACGATGGCGGTGCCTTCTACCCGCAAATGGAACCGGGGGTCTTCCGCACCGCCAATTTCGACTTTCCAATTTCGACTTTCGAGTCCCTTAGGAGGAATCATATGAAATTGAACGAGTACACAACGCTGGGGCGCACCGGCTTGCGCGTCACTCCGCTTTGCTTCGGGGCAATGAGTTTCGGCACCGGCTGGGGCTGGGGCTCCGACGAAAAAACTTCCCACGAAATGATCGACCGCTATCTCGCGGCGGGCGGCAATTTCATCGACACCGCCGACGGCTACCAGATGGGCCAAAGCGAGGAGATCGTCGGGAAATACGTCGCCGAACACAAGCTGCGCGACAGCGTCGTGATCGCCTCGAAATTCACTTTCGGCGCGCAACAGGGAAATCCAAACGCAGGCGGCAACGGCCGGAAAAATATCTACCGCGCCCTCGAAGGCTCGCTGCGCCGCCTTCGCACCGATTTCATCGATCTCTACTACCTCCACTCCTGGGACACGATCACGCCCGTCGAGGAAGTCGTCTCGACGCTGACCGACCTGGTCCGCGAAGGAAAGATCCGCTACTACGGACTCTCCGACACGCCCGCCTGGTACGTCGCCCGCGCGCAAACGCTCGCCGAAAAGGGAGGCCTGGAGCGCGTTGCCACGTTGCAGCTTGAATATTCGCTCGCCGAGCGCAATATCGAGCGCGAGCACGTTCCAGTCTCCCAGGAACTCGGCATCGGAATCTGCCCGTGGAGCCCGCTCGCGGGCGGTTTGCTGAGCGGCAAGTATAAGAGGGAAGGGAGCAAGGGGACCGGCGAGGGCCGCCTGACCATGCCGAACCCGATGTTCAACAAATTTACGGAGCACAACTGGCGCGTCCTCGACGCGCTTCTCGAAGTCGCCAAGAAAATCGGCAAATCCCCGGCGCAAGTCGCGCTGAACTGGGTCGCGACGCAGCCCGGCATCACGTCCACGATTATCGGCGCGACGAAAGTTTCGCAGCTTGAGGACAATCTCGGCGCGCTCGATTTCACGATTCCCGCCGATTTGCGTAAGAAGCTCGACGAAGCAGGCGCGCCCGAGGCCGTTCACCCGTACAACTTCTTCGCCCCGTGGATGCAGACGCGCATCAGCGGCGGCACCGCAGTACAGGCGTGGCGTCCCGCGGCCGTGTATAACGGCGCGGTGACCGAGCAGAAGGCGAAGGCCGCGGACTAGCGCTTCGGATCGGGCGCGACGAGCTGGTCGGCGTTGCGCAATTCGGGAAACATCCAGGCCCACAGCGCGGTCACGACGAGCGCTCCGATGCCGCCCAGCACGACGGCGGGCACGGTTCCAAGCCACGCCGCCGTCACGCCCGATTCGAACTGACCGAGTTCGTTCGATGCGCCGATGAAAACCATATCGACGGCATTGACGCGGCCGCGCATCTCGTCGGGCGTGCCGAGCTGTATCAGGATGCCGCGCACGAGGACGCTGACCATGTCCGTCGCGCCGACAAAGATGAGCGCCACGATCGAGAGCGTCAGGCTGTGCGAGACGCCGAAGAGAATCGTGCACACGCCGAAGCCCGCGACGCACCACAGCATCTTCATCCCGGCGCGCTTGCCGAGAGGGCGATGCGCCAGAGCGAGCGCCATCGCCCCGGCCCCTACTCCGGGCGCGCAACGCAACAGCCCCAGTCCCCAGGGCCCGGTCCTCAGGATCTCGCGCGCGTACACCGGCAACAGCGCGACGGCTCCGCCGAGCAAGACCGCGAAGAGATCGAGCGAAATCGATCCGAGAACCAGCTTCTCGCGCCAGATGTAGTGCAGGCCGGCAAAAACAGTCTTCCAGCTCACAGGCTCAAGTGGCCGCTTCCGCGGCCCAAGTTGCACGCGGGACATTGCCGCCGCGCCGCACACGCCGCCCGCCATCGCGACTGCGTAGACCGCCGCGGGCCCTCGAAAGATCGTGTAGACCAAGCCGCCGACGGCCGGGCCAAGGATCGTCGCAATCTGGAAAATCGTCGCGCCCCACGCGAACGCGCCCTGGAAATGTTCCTCGGGAACGAGCAGCGGAAGGATCGCGCGGCTTGCCGGGCCGGTGAACGCGCGCGCGATTCCGATCAGCCCGACCACCACGTAGATTGGATAGACGAGCCGCGAGCCGCGAAGGGTGTCCGTCAGCAACAGAGCCGAGCAGATTGCGAGGGCGGCGTAGCCCATCGTGAGGACTTTCGAACGGTGATAGCGGTCCGCGGTGTGGCCCGAGAGCGGCAGGAAAATGATTCCCGGCAGGAACTGCGCGAGGCCGACGAGGCCGAGGTCGAGCGGGCGTTTCGTGATTTCGTAGACCTGCCAGCCGACCGCAACCGACTGCATTTCCGTTGCGAGGACGATGCAAAAGCGGCCGATCTGATAAAGGCGAAAGGACGGATAGGTGAACGCGACGCGTCCAGCCAACCTGGAGGTCCCCGCAGCGGCAGCCATCGGCGTCTACTTTGCCACAAAATCAGAATTCGGACGAGAAGGGCGCTCGCAGCGCCGAAACGGATTTCGCGCGGGGCAAATAGCTTTACTTCGCGGTCGTGGTTCCCAGGATGCCGTCGAAAACAATTCCGAGCAGATACTGGATATCCTGCTCGGCGATCCCGGTATGATCGAGGAGATGATCGAGAATGAGGGCGCTGGACATGGCGCCGAGAGCCGCGGCCACGGCCGCGCTCTGGATCGGAATCGTTCGCCCGAGCGATTTGGCGACGCGATCCAGGAACATTCCGCCACGGGCGCGAAGGCGCTCATGCCGGGCGCGCAAACGCGCGTGCTCCTTGGGATGCCGCACGGCGAAAAGCTTGAACTCGACCGAGAGCAGGGCCAAGTCGCGATTCTTGGAGATGTCGGCGTAGTGATCGCGAAGGGCGCGGCGGAGTTTCGCGGGATCTTCATGCAATTCGAAAAGCGCGTCAAGATCCGCAACGCGCTCAGCTACCCAATGCTCGAGCAGCGCAAAGAAGATATCTTCCTTGCTTTCGAAGTTTGCGTAGAAGGCGCCGCGGGTGTAACCCGCGAGCGCGGCGATGTCTTCCAGACGCGCGGCTTCGAATCCCTTCCGCGCGAAAATCCGTTCCGCAGCGGCAAGAAGTCTTCGGCGGGTCGCCTGGGTGCGGGCTTGCTGGCGCGAGACGGGCGCCTTCGCTCTTCGCGGCCGGATGGAAGAACGGGAAGGACGGAACGCGTGGTCCCGGATGATCAAGGGCGTCCCGTCCCTTTACAGCATACATACATGCATGTATATTTATTCCGGCCCGCAGTAAATAGCAATAAGAATTTTCGATGGCCTCCGCGACCGCAGTGACGCTCGATCATGCCGCCTGGCGGCCGCATCACAACCCCTGGCTCGTCGCCTTCACAGTGACGCTCGCGACATTCATGGAAGTGCTCGACACCTCCATCGCGAACATCGCCCTGCCCCACATCGCGGGAAGCTTCGGCGCGAGCACCAACGAATCGACGTGGGTGCTGACGAGCTACCTGGTGTCGAACGGCATCGTGCTGCCGACCAGCGCCTGGCTCGCAACGCGATTCGGGCGAAAGCGTTACTACATGTTTTGCGTCATGTTGTTTGCGGGGAGCAGTTTTCTATGCGGTCTCGCTCCGACGCTTGGGCTGCTTGTTTTCTTCCGGATCCTTCAGGGAATCGGCGGCGGTGGTTTGCAGCCGAGCGAACAATCGATTCTGGCAGACACATTTGCGCCCGAGCAGCGGGGAATGGCGTTTTCGATTTACGCAATGGCAGTTGTCCTGGCGCCGGCGATCGGCCCCACGATTGGCGGATGGATCACGGACAATTATAGCTGGCGGTGGATTTTCTATATCAACGTGCCGATCAGCATTATTTCGCTTCTTCTCAGCTATCGTGTTGTCGAAGACCCGCCGTACCTGCGCCAGGAGCAGATAAAAGCGAAAAAGGCAGGGATTGACTTCGTGGGACTGGGCCTTGTAGCCCTGGGCGTCGGTTGCCTGCAGATGGTGCTCGACAAAGGGCAAGAAGCGGACTGGTTCGGTTCGCACTGGATCGCGGCGGGTTCCATCGCAGCGGTTGTCATTTTGATTGTCTGGGCGCGATGGGAATGGAAGAATCCGCATCCCATTGTGGAACTCAAACTTTTGAAAAGGCGCAATTTCGCGACGGCAATGTTTTCGATGCTCATACTCGGCGCGGTTCTGTACGGCACGACCGTGCTGCTTCCGGAATTTCTGCAAAACCTGATGGGGTATTCGGCCGCGCAAGCGGGCGAATGCATGGCGCTCGGCGGTTTTCTGATGATGATCACCATGCCGTTGTCCGGCGTGCTCACGGGGAAAATGGATCCGCGGGTTCTGATGGCGTTCGGATTCGGCGCGACGTCCCTGGGGCTCTATCACATGGCGACCCATTTGACCCTGGGGATGGACTTCGGGACGGCAGCGATGCTGCGCACCTACCAAGTGGCGGGCCTGGCATTCATTTTCATTCCATCGAATGTGCTGTGCTACGCGGGCGTGCCGCGCGAGAAGAACAACCAGGTTTCGAGCATGATGAACTTCGTGCGGAACATCGGAGGGAGCATCGGAATCGCGCTGATCAGCACGTTCGTCACGCGAAGCACGCAGACGCGGCAGAGCTATATGACGGCGCACATGAACAACGGCAACCCGAAATTCCGCCAGATGGTCGAAGGCCTTTCCGCCACGCTCCAAAGCGGAGGATTGAGCGCCGCGCAAGCCACCAAGCAGGCGTACGCGCGGATGGAATTCCTCATGGAACAGCAGGCGGCTGCGCTCGCGTTCAAGGATGTGGTGGCCATCCTGGCGATTGTGGTCGCGTGCCTGATTCCGCTGGCGTTCATCATGAAGAAGCCGGCGGTTAGCGAGCGAGTGCCTCCGCGGGAACATTAAGCGACCACCTTCGAAACGTCTCGCGGTTCTTGATACACTGCATCTCGCGGGATGGGGATAATCAGGGGGTGGCAATATGCGATGGTCGCAGATTGTGGGAGTTTTGATCCTGAGCCTGTTTCCCGCTCGGGGCGCGCTGGCGCAGAAAGTGACGGTCGAATTCGATCAGGCCGCCGATTTCAGCAAATACAAGACCTTCTCCATCCGCAGCGGCCAGTTGAACAGCAAGAACCCTGCCCTGAACAGCGAACTGGTGAAGAAACAGATCGAAGGGGACATCGTGCGCGATCTGACGGCGAGAGGCCTGTCGGAGGTCTCAGGATCATCCGATCTCATCGTGCGGTACCACTTTGGATCCGCACGCAAAGAGGAAGTCGAAACCTACCCTGCCGGATGGTACGGCTTCGGCACGCGCGTCGTGAGAGTGCCGTACGCCGAGGGCACGCTGGTGATCGATCTGCGAGACCCGGCCACTCGTTCCCTGGTTTGGCGCGGCATAGCCAGCGAGGAAAAAAGCGATCCAGCCAAGATCGAAGGCAAGTTGGACGACATGGTCAGGAAGTCCTGCGAGAAATACCCACCGAAGAAGTAGCACGCTAGCGAGTCTGGGGAACGGTCTGTGGCTGTGGTTTCTTGCGGGTTTGCTTGCTGGCGTAGAGCGCATCGTCGGCACGCTCGAGGAGCTGCAACAGGCTTTCGCCGGCCCGGTAATCCGCCGACCCCGCCGAGTATGAAAAGGCGATCTTGTCTGGGCCAATCTCAATTTCGAGAGCGGTCAGGCGATTGAGGACGCGGTTTACGCCTCCGGGCTCGCACTCGGGAAGCAGCACCAGGAACTCATCTCCGCCGATCCGCGCGGGCAGATCACTGCCGCGAGTGGCGGACGTCAGGCGCTCGGCGAATACTTTCAAGGCTGCGTCACCCGCGCCGTGGCCATACTGGTCGTTAATGCCCTTGAGGCCGTCCAGATCGATCATCAGGACAGTCAAAGAACGGTTGCTTCGTTGCGCTCGGCTGATCTCAACGGCCAAACGCTCCTCGCCAAACCGCCTATTGTGAAGGCCGGTCAGCGAGTCAGCAATGGATAGCTTGCGGAACTCCTCCGCGCGTTTCTGCTCCTGGCCTGCGACTTCTATCTGGTCGATCAACTGAACACGGATCCGCCTGAGCTGGAACTGCTGGTACAACGTGTAGACGCTGAACAACAGGACCAAACCCAGCAGGCCGCGAACGGACTGGCTGATGTGGAATTGATAGTACGGGTCGTTCGGAATTGCCGTCATCCAGACGGCGAGTGAGGCGACCGCAGCGCTCAAGGAAAGGATCACTACAACGGCTGTGGCCCACAGGGACCAGTCGTGCCGGGCCAGCTTTTGCAAGCCGCGGCGGATTTCCTGAGTGCGCTCTTCCGCGCCGGTCTCGGAGGATGTAATGCCTTCTGTGTTCATGGGCTGGTGGCGCGCCTGCGACTGATCTACCCAAATCTAGCCTTTTCGCGCGGTGCGAGCAAAGGTTACCGGTGCTCTTGTTTTCATTGGAGTAAACGGACCGATTGGCGTGAACCCTTTTTCAGGGACGAGTCCCTGGCTAGATCCTAGCGTGGATTGCCTTCGGCAGGATCGAACAGCTCCTGCTGGGCCTGCTGCCCGCCTGGGTAGGTGATGCGAGTGCCGCGGACGCGGGCGAAGGGCGTCAGCGTGTGCTCTTTGGGGCTTGCCGCGCTCACAATTTCCAAGACGCGGATGCCGCGAACGACGAGCGCGTCTGCCACGAGGGAGCGATGGCAGCGCCACGGCACGGCTTCGGCGCACATGAGCGCGGTGGGCCGGTCCGCGGCGAGCCGGATGGCGCGGTCGAGCGCGCCTGCGAACTCCGGCGTCTGCATGTAGTCCGCGAAGCCGCGGAAGCTCGCGTTGCGCCAGCCGAGGTTGACCGAATCGCGTTTCGCGTGACGCAGGCCGCCGAGGTCTTTGAGGTGAACGTAACCAATCCCGGCGGCGTCCAGCGATGCCGCGAGCGAATCGCCCTTGAATTGAGGATTGCGGCGGGATTTCGGAATCGTGCGGATGTCGACGATTTGCCGTATGCCGTGCGAGTGGAGGAGTTCAACGAATTCGCCGATCGGGCGCGTGGAGTGCCCGATGGTGAAGACGGTCAGCGATTGCTTAGCGGGACGCTGAGTCATCAGTCCACATTTCATCATAGCGTAAGGATTGGAAGGTATTGTTGATTGGCGAGAATTCCGCTTCTGCACGAGAAGCGGGACGAGGATAATGGGGGCCGCAGGTTTCTTGTCGTCAGCGAGAGGACGCAGGGACGACGGACCGCACCGCGCGAGGATCCATGGCGAAAGCAAAAGTGCTGTTCTGGGACAACGGCGGCGTGATCCTGACGAACGGATGGGACCGCGGGTCGCGGCGAAACGCAGTCGAGAAATTCAATCTCGACTGGGCCGATTTCGAGGATCGCCACGAGCTGATGCTGAACGCCTTCGAGTGCGGCGAGGCGAGCCTCGACGAGTACTTGCGGCGGACGGTCTTCTACCGGGAGCGCGCCTTCACGCCGGATGACTTCAAACGCTTCATGTTCGAGCAGTCGCAGCCGTTTCCGGAGGCGCTGGATTTTCTGGGCAAGCTCGCGCGGACGCAGCGCTACGTGATGGCAACGCTGAACAACGAATCGCTCGAAATCAACGACTACCGCATACGGACATTCCGCCTGCGTGACTACTTCGAGGTCTTCCTGAGTTCGTGCTATCTCGGCGTGAGGAAGCCGGACCGCGAGATCTACAGCCTGGCGCTGAAGATCACGCAGTGCGATCCGGGAGAGTGCGCCATGATCGACGACCGGGGACTCAACCTGGAATGCGCGCGGGAGCTCGGCATGCAGACGATCCAGTTTCAGAATGTCGGGCAGCTTCGCAGCGAGCTGGCGCGGCTGGGAGTGACAGCGGATTCTTAACGGCGGTTTCCAGGAGGCAATGGCGATGGAACTGGGGATGATCGGACTGGGGAAGATGGGCGCGTTCATGACGGAGCGGCTGGTGCGCGGCGGGCATCGCGTGGTCGGATTCGACCGCGACGCGGCGGCGGTGCAGCGCGTGGTCGATAAAGGCGCGGCGGGCATCGATTCGATCGAGAAACTGATCGCGCAACTAAAGCCGCCTCGCGCCGTCTGGCTGATGGTGCCCGCAGGCGCGCCGGTGGATCAGACGATCGATCTGCTTACGCCGCACCTCGCGGCCGGCGACACGATCATTGACGGCGGAAACTCGTATTATCGCGATTCCGTGAGGCGCGGCGCGGCGCTCGCCCAGAAGAAGCTGAACTACGTGGATTGCGGCACGAGCGGCGGCATCTGGGGACTGACGGAGGGCTACAGCATGATGGTGGGCGGCGATGCGGAGGTGGTGAAGCGGCTGGCGCCGATCTTTCAGACGCTCGCTCCGGGGCCGGACAAAGGCTGGGGAAGGGTGGGTCCGACGGGCGCGGGCCACTACGTGAAGATGGTCCACAACGGGATCGAGTACGGCATCATGCAGGCGTACGCCGAGGGGCTCGATCTATTCCGCCACAAGAAAGAGTTCGGGCTCGACCTGCTGCAAATCTCCAAAATCTGGCAGTTCGGGAGCGTGATCCGGTCGTGGTTGCTCGATTTGACGGTGGACGCGCTGGCGAAAAACCCTTCGCTCGAAGGCATCGGGGCGTACGTCCCCGATTCCGGCGAAGGCCGCTGGACGGCGATCGAAGGCATCGAACTCGGCGTTCCTCTGCCGACGCTCACCGGAGCGCTCGACGCGCGGTTCCGCTCGCAGGACCCGGAACCTTTTGCCAACAAGCTGCTGTCGATGATGCGGCACGAGTTCGGCGGACACGCCGTGAAGACAGCGGGGAAGGATTAGCGTCCGCCGCGCGCGAGCGGATTTGATCGGGCTGATTTCAGACACACACGGGCTGTTGCGCGACGAGGCTCTGCGCGCGTTGCACGGGGTGGAGATCATCATCCACGCGGGCGATGTCGGGAAGCCCGAGATACTCGATGCGCTGCGCGAACTTGCGCCGGTCGTCGCGGTGCGAGGGAACGTCGATACGGGGAAATGGTGCGAAAAGCTGCCAGCGACGACGGTGGCTGAGGTGGGGCCGACGACCATTTACGTCCTGCATGACCTTCACCATCTGGATCTCGATCCCGTGGCCGCAGGGTTTCAGATCGTGGTGAGCGGGCATTCGCATAAGCCTTCGCGATCGGAGAAAGCAGGCGTGCTGTACGTCAATCCGGGAAGCGCGGGGCCGCGGCGTTTCGATCTGCCGATCACGGTGGCGCATCTGGATTTGCAGCGGAAGCCCTGGGCGGTGAATTTTATCGATCTCGAGCGGCTCGAAGAGCGGAATTCACGATGAAGATGGAGACCCTCGTTTTTCCCGATCTCGACGAGCTAAGCCGCACCGCGCTCGAAGTGATGCTGCGATTGATCCAGGATGCGATCAAGCAACGAGGGCGGTTCGCGATCGCGCTGGCCGGCGGCCATACGCCGACCAAGCTTTACGCTCTCTGGGCACATGCCGAGAACTACGGGGTGCGAACACCGTGGGATCGCGTGCATCTGTTCTGGGGGGATGAGCGCTATGTTCCCCACAACGATCCCCTGAGCAACTACAGGATGGCGCGGGAGACGCTGATCGAAAAGGTGCCGATTCCCCCGGGCAACGTCCACGCGATGCCGACGGATTCGCCCGATCCGGCGAAAGCGGCGGACGCCTACGAAGCTGAACTGCGAAGCTTCTTCGGAGCGGGCGCGCCTGCGTTTGACTTGCAGCTCCTGGGTCTCGGGGTCGAGGGGCACACGGCGTCGCTCTTTCCGGGTTCGCCGGCGCTCGAAGAGAAGAAGCGGTGGGTGGTGGCCGTGGAGGTAGCGGCCAAGCCGCCGCGTCGGCTGACGCTGACCCCCGTGGTGCTCAATCAGGGGCGAAACACCTTTTTCATGGTTTCCGGGGCGGACAAACGGGAGATTCTTGCCGCGCTCCGCAGCGAGCCTGCCTCCAATGCTAGCCAATATCCCGTTGGGAGGATTCAGCCGGCGGGCCGGACACTCTGGTTCCTGGACGAAGCCGCGGGCGGTTGAGAAACCAGCACTTACTCGAAACCTAGAGCGCGCTAGCGCGTCTTATTGGTGTTGGCCTGACAGATACTCCAGACGGCAGCGGGGTACGGAGACCGGCGTTGCGATGCCGGATGGCGTGCATTGCAACTGCGCGGTATCATAAATGGTGTGCGGCATCGGGTTCGCGAGACACTGCCGGTCGCATCTCGCCAGTGGAGACCTCGAAGCAGGCACCTAGGGGAAGGAACACAACCATCGCGATGAATAGGAACCACGTCCAGCCGATGATTTGGCTCGGTCTGCTTGCCATTCTGCTCGCCACCGGCGGCTGCAGTACAAAGACGGCGCAGACAGCACCGATATTCGCCGTACCGGTGACGGTGGACAAAGCGGTGCAGAAAACCGTTCCGATCAACCTGACGGCGATCGGCTCGGCCGACGCGTACTCGTCCGTTTCGATCAAGGCGCAGGTGAATGCGGTCCTCGAGGAAGTGCACATCAAGGAGGGTCAGTTCGTCAAGAAGGGCCAGTTGCTCTTCACGCTGGATGCGAGGCCATTCGTGGCTGCTTTGGCGCAGGCGCAGGGCAACCTCGCCCGCGACAAGGCGCAAGCGGAACTCAACAACGTGCAAGCGAACCGCTACGAACAGCTCTATAAGGCGGGCGTGGCGCCGAAGGAGCAATTGGACACGATGAAGGCGAATGCAGACGCGCAGGAGGCGGCCGTGCGCGCCGATGAGGCGGCTGTGGACTCGGCGCAACTCCAAGTGGACTACTGCAAAATCTATGCACCGACCGACGGGCAGACTGGAGCCCTGCAAGTCTATCCGGGGAATATCGTCAAGCAGAACGATGTGCCCGTGCTGATCGTGATCAACCAGGTGACGCCGATCTTCATCGATTTCTCGATTCCAGAACAGTATCTCGGCAGCGTTCAGAAATTCATGGCGCAGGGAAAGCTGCGCGTGGAAGCAACGCCCTATGGAGATACGCAGGCGGAAACGGGATATCTCACGTTCATCGACAATACGGTCGATAACACCACGGGTACCATTAAGCTCAAGGCCACTTTCGAGAATGCGGACCATCGCCTGTGGCCGGGGCAGTTTTCCACGGTACTGCTGCGCCTGGCGCAGGATGAAAACGCCACCGTGGTTCCATCGCAGGCGGTGCAGACCGGGCAAAAGGGCGATTTCGTATACGTCGTGAATTCCGACATGGCAGCCGAACAACGGCCCGTGAAGGTCGCTCGCGTGATCGGCGGAGAGTCCGTGATTTCGAGCGGGGTCGAGCCGGGCGAAACCGTGGTTACCGACGGTCAACTCCGTCTGCTTCCGGGCATTAAAGTGCAGATTCTGAAGAGCCCGGCGGGGAGCTGAAGCGGACCATGAATATCGTCGAACCGTTTATTCGCCGCCCGGTCATGACGACGCTCGTCATGGCGGCGATCCTGATCTTCGGGATCATCAGCTACCGTTCGCTCGCCGTCAGCGATCTGCCGAACGTGGACTTTCCCACGATCCAGGTTTCGGCAAGCCTGCCCGGCGCGAACCCGGATACGATGGCCGCGGCCGTTGCCACGCCGCTCGAAAAACAGTTCTCGACCATCGCGGGCATCGACTCGATGACCTCGACGAGCCTTCTCGGCAGCACGCAGGTCACGCTGCAATTCGATTTGAGCCGCAATATCGACGGCGCGGCGCAGGACGTGCAGGCGGCCATCGCGCGCGCGGGGGGCCAACTGCCGCCCAACATGCCGACCCCGCCGACATTTCAGAAAGTGAACCCGGCGGACCAACCGGTTTACTTTCTGGCGCTCACGTCCCAGACGCAGCCGATTTACACGGTGGACCAATACGCGGAAACGCTGCTCGGCCAGCGTATCTCGATGATCAAAGGTGTCGCGCAAGTGCAGGTGTTCGGCGCGCAGAAATACGCCGTAAGGATTCAGCTCGATCCGAGAGCGCTCGCGGCACGACAGATCGGGATCGACGAGGCAACGACGGCGGTCCAGAATGCGAACGTCAACCTGCCGACCGGCACGCTGTTCGGCGAGCACAAAGCCTTCACCGTACAAGCCAACGGACAACTCACGCGCGCCTCGCTCTACCAGCCGCTCATCGTCGCCTATCGGAACGGGTCGCCCGTGCGGCTCGACGAACTCGGTAACATCTTCGACAGCGTGCAGAGCGACAAAGTCTCGAACTATTACAACGACGCACATGCCGTCATCCTGGCAATCCAGCGGCAGCCCGGAACGAACACGGTCGAAGTGGTAAACCGGGTCAAACAGATTCTGCCGCAATTCCAAGCCATCCTGCCGCCTTCCATTTCGATGGTGGAGATTTACGATCGGTCCGCCGGCATTCAGGACTCGGTCAACGAAGTAAAGACAACGCTTCTTCTCGCGATCTGCCTCGTCGTTCTGGTGATTTTCCTTTTCTTGCGCAACCTCTCGGCCACGTTGATCCCCAGCTTTGCTCTTCCGATGTCCATCATCGGAACTTTCGCCGTGATGTACCTGCTCAACTACACGCTGGACAACTTGTCTCTGATGGCGCTGACCCTTTCGGTGGGATTCGTCGTGGACGACGCGATCGTGATGCTCGAAAACATCGTACGCCACATGGAGATGGGCGAAGGAGCCATGGAAGCGGCGCTGAAAGGGTCGCGGGAGATCGGCTTCACGATCGTCTCGATGACACTGTCCCTTACAGCGGTATTCATTCCGGTTCTGTTCATGGGCGGAATCATCGGACGGCTGCTGCACGAATTCTCGGTTGTCATCATGGTGGCCGTGCTGGTCTCGGGCTTTGTTTCATTGACGCTCACGCCGATGCTGTGCAGCCGGTTCATTCAACCCCAGCATGACCGGAAACACGGTCGAGTCTACATGGCGCTCGAAGGTTTCTTCGCTCGCCTGCTGAGACGATACGACGTATCGCTGCAATGGGCCCTGCGGCACCGCGTTTTCGTGATGGTTTTCTCCGGGGTCATTCTTCTCATAACCATCTGGCAATTCTCGGTTATCCCGAAGGGTTTTCTGCCGGAGATTGATGCGTCTAGCCTGAACGGATACACGCTGGCGGCCCAAGGAATTTCCTTCGATGCGATGAAGGAACATCAGGAACAACTGGATAAGATTTTGATGGCCGATCCGAACCGCAAAGGCTTCTTTTCCAGTCTTGGCACGGTGAGCGGGAGCACCAATTCGGGCTTCGTCTTCATGCATCTGCTGCCACCATCGGAGCGGCCCAAGGTGCCGAGCCAAACGATGCTCCGGTTGGTCCGCGAATACGGCGGCGTGCCAGTAGTGGGAAGCGTGCTTCGCGCGGCAGCGCCGTTATTCAAGCACCACCCTGACATCAACGAAGTGCTCCAAGAACTTCGCGGCAAACTCAATTCCATTCCCGGCCTTGCCGTGTACCTGCGGAATCCGCCGCCGATTCAGATCGGTGGCCAGGTTTCGAACAGCCCGTATCAGCTCACCCTGCAAAGCCCGGACACGGAAGAACTGTATCGCGTCGCCACGGCCTTCGAGCAGAAGATGGAGACTCTGCCGGGCCTTCAAGATGTGACGAGCGACCTGCAGATCAAGAATCCGCAGGTGAACGTCAACATCGACCGGGACAAGGCATCCGCTCTTGGAGTCAATGCGGCGCAGGTCGAGGACGCGCTCTACACGGCCTACGGGCAGAGGCAAATTTCCACGATCTACGCCCCGAACGATGAATACTGGGTTGTGATGGAGCTCGAAGACCAATACCAAAGAGATCCGTCGGCTCTCTCTCTGCTCTACGTCCGGTCGAGTACAGGCAGTCTGGTTCCCTTGAACGCCGTGGCGAGCGTCGGGGAAAGTCTCGGGCCGCTCAGCGTCAACCACCTCGGCCAGCTTCCGGCGGTGACAGTTTCATTCAACCTAAAGCCGGGCGTCGCGATCGGACAAGCCGTGAACGAGATCAACGACCAGGCGCGGTCTCTTCCGGCGACTGTCAGCTCCCAGTTCCAGGGCAACGCGCAGGCATTCCAATCTTCGCTGACTGGCCTGGGAATTCTGCTGCTGATTGCGATTCTCGTGATCTACATCGTGCTCGGCATCCTCTACGAGAGCTTTATTCACCCGCTCACGATTCTCTCCGGATTGCCTTCGGCCGCCTTCGGCGCTCTTTTGACCCTGCAGCTTTCCGGCTACAGCCTCGATCTCTACGGCTTCGTCGGCGTGATCATGCTGATCGGCATCGTGAAGAAGAACGCGATCATGATGGTGGACTTCGCCATCGCGCGCGAGCGGGAAGGGCACACGACGCCTGCCGAGGCGGTCTACCAAGGCTGCCTGGTTCGGTTCCGGCCGATCATGATGACCACGATGGCGGCGCTGATGGGCACTCTGCCGATCGCCCTTGGTCTGGGTGCGAACGCGGATTCGCGGCGGCCACTCGGGCTGGCCGTGTGCGGTGGACTTGTCTTTTCTCAGCTCGTCACCCTCTATCTGACGCCGGTGTTTTATACCTACATGGATTCCTTCCAGGGATGGCTGGAGCGCCGTTTCGGGAGAATTGCGGGTTTCGGGAAGCCTCGCTTGGCCGAGGGACCCGCATCTGCAGACTGAGAGCGGACCGAGCCTTCGAGGTACGACCTTGAACCCCGTCTGATAGCCCCGCAAACGGATACCTGTCTGCTCGTACCATTGACCCCCGATTTGGGCCTCCCTAGCATGACAACTGGACGCAGCGGGCCTCCGGAACGTCGGAGCTCATAACCCCTGTGTTGTCATAATGTTTCGTGGAGACTTGGATGCCCTTCGGGGAAGACCTGCCCAGAGATATACGGATGCGAGCGAAGCGGCGCGGACCTCGGATGAACTCCCGGGTCCCGGTGACGATCGAATGGAACGGAACGGCCGGGCCGCTGCACTTCGAAGCGGGTTTCACGCGCGTCGTCAACAGCTACGGTTGCCTTCTCGTAAGTCCAACGGAAGTTGAGTTGCAACAGCGGCTCCGGCTGACCAACCTCTCGACCCGGCAGGCGGCTGACGGCGTGGTGGTATGGAAGGGAACGTGTCGGCCTGATGGGTGGGATGTGGGAGTAGAACTCGTCGGGGCCGAGCTTGATTTCTGGGGTGTCGAACTTTGAAGATTGATCCTGTAAAATTCCCGCCAGCTAAGCCCTCTGGGACGCCGGCCAATACCGGCACGGCTCCGGCCAAGCCGGTCGCGGCGCCGGCAAAACCGATAGCAGAAGCGAAGCCGTTGAAACAAACGACCGTGAGTCAGGACCGCCGCCGGGGCCAGCGCGTATTGCTGCGCGTCCGCGCTCAGATTCACGTGGCGCTGGAGGGAGCCGCCTCGACGCTCGAGGCGACGACGCTCAGCGTGAATCCTCGCGGCGCGCTCGTCGTCATCAAGCAAAACCTTCCCACGGAAACGCGCGTAGTGCTCGAGCACAACGGCACGCGAGAGCGTGTGGCCTGTAGAGTCGTGCGTCCGCCACGGGAAATGCCCGAAGGATTCCACACTCCGCTCGAATTTGACTCTCCCGCGCCGGATTTCTGGAAGATCGTCTTCCCACCCGCTGATTGGCGTTCCGAAGATCTGTAGCGCAAGCGTTCGACGCGCCATGCCGACATTCCGGCGCCAATCTTCGGAGTGAGCCATGATGGGCCATTCGCTGGTGCATTGCGGCACATCCGTCTTTCATTTCGAGACGGCGCATGGGGCACAACGCAGTTCACAATTCGCGTGCAAAAGAAATTAGAAATCTTGACTCCTTCGAGGTCGAATGCCATTCTCGCGTAACCCTTCCGGAAAAAACTTCAGAGAAAACAGGACGACCATCAGGAGGACTTCATGTCGAGCCGAGAACGCCGTGTTTCACCACGGAAGGAATGCGCGGTGCCGCTCCGATTTCGCATTTTGACGAACGGAAACGACCCGCACACCGAAGACATCGTGGCCAGCCACGAGACTTCGGCACCGAGAGCGCAGGCCTATTCCGCGACATTCGAGGGCCAAGCCCTCAACCTTTCCGAGTGCGGACTCTACTTCACGTCCCGTGAAAAGCTGAGCGTCGGCGAGCCGCTCGAAATCTATTTGACGCTGCCGCGCGAACTGACCGGCCGCAGCCCGGAGCCGGTGCGGTGCAGCGCACGAGTGGTCCACGTGGAAGACCGCCACGACCAACGAGGCATGAAGGGAATCGGCGCGGTTGTAGACCGGTTCGAGGCGGTCGTGGCGCGGCGCAGTTGGAGCAATTAGAAAGGCCGCCGGTGGATCGGCCGCGGGCGTTACGGCGCGCCGTGCGGCTGCACGGTGAATGTCACCTTTGCAGCGGTGACGTTCCTGGCGTGGTCGATGACTCGCACGGCGAGGACGTGCTGGCCCGGGGGAAGGCCCGGAAGCTGGAGGGCGTAGCTTTCATTCGGCGCATCGGAAAGCACGCCGGTGGGGAACACGATCTGCCAATCTCCCGCGTCGACGCTGTATTCGGCGCGCGCAATCGCGCCCGAAGAGCTGATCGCCTCAAACGAGGCTCTCGTGTTGAGCACGCCCGAGCCGGCGCGCAGATTTTCAATCCGAGGCGGCGTATTCGCAACCAGCCAGCGATCGCTCGTGCGTTCGGCCGAGAGCGCCTGATCGGCAGGATTCGAAGGCGAATCGGACGCCACGATCTTCAGATAGTAGGCGCCGTCCGGCGTCGAGGTAGTGTCCCAGGAGTAATGCTTCTGCGTCAGCTTGTCCTTCAGCAGGCGCCAGTTCTGCTCGCTTTCGCCGCGATAGTAAATGGCAAAGACGAGATCGTCGTCGTTGTCGTCGTGCGCGCTCCAAAGCACGCTCTGGTAACCTTTCTGCTCGAATCCTTGCGGAGGAACCTCGATTTGCGAGCTTCGGCCTGAAGCCTCCGCATTCACGGCCGCAAAGGAGGGATTGCCACCCGGGCTGCGCGGATACCGCAGCTGGACGGGCGCGGCCGCGCCCGGACCGGCCGCCTGCCCCTGAAACCCCGCGACGCGAATCCCCGGTTCCTGGATTGCGATGTCGTCAATCACAGGCGCCACGTTCTTCGGCTGGTACGCGAGACTGACCCAGGAAATGCTCGGCGGCGGGCCCTTGTCCGTGTCGAAGAAAACCGCCTTCCATTGCACAAATCGCGCGGACGGGCAATCTGTTCGCTCTCCCGCCGCGTCCTTGTACGGGCCCGCCCAGGGACTCCAATTCTCCTCCGCGCTGGACGTGTTGCCGGAGCGAACGTAAAACGCAACCTTGCCTTCCGTCGCACCGTTTTCGCCCCACCAGGTCAGCCGGCCCCAGCGCGAAAAAATCTTGGCATCAAAAGTCTCGGACTCGAAGCTGCCGTTCGATTGGTAGCCGGGGCCAAGAGTGAAGATCTTTCCCGGGTTGGCCGTCGCGACCAAGATTCTGCCGTCGGAAGCCGCGACAAAGTCCGTGACTTGCGCGGACGCTGCCTTGGCGACGCTCGCATACACGCCGCCGCCCTCCAGCTCGATCACGGCGCCATTGTCACCAGTCCCCAGCAAGATTCTGCCCGCGGGCGAAAGTCCCAAGGCAAACACCAAGCCTTCGCGCGACGTCCAGAGCGTTTCGGGGGAACCGTCCGGCGCGATCTTCACGACCTCCGCGCCGCGCGATGAAGACACGACAGGAAACGAGTAAGAAATGACCGGCGGCTGCTGAGCCGGCGGCTGTGCCTGCGAGACTACGACTCCCGGGTTGGCGGTGGCCGGCGCGGCGGATGGCGTCTGAGGCGCGGGGCTCGGGAGAAGGATGCGGGGAACTCCCGGCGCGCCCGTCTTTTCCCCAATGGAAGCCGCATAGAGATTCCCGGTGGAATCGGTGATCAACGAAGTGACCTCGGCGTTGTTCGTCTCGTAGATGACGAATGCCGCCCCGGCCTCGGGAGCAGCCTGAGGAGTTTTCCGCACGACGTCGACGCGCAGGATGAGCCCGTCGGGTTCCGTGCCGATCAGCAGGTCGCCTTTGGAATCGAACGCGAGCGAGCGGGCGTGGCGCTCCTGGCTCTGATAGAAGAGCTGGCCTTTGCCATCGGGCGTGACGACAAAGACCTGTCCTTTGTCACCTGTCGCGACAAATAGAGCGCCCCGCGAATCCACCGCCAGAGCCCAGATGTATTTTGTCTTCGGGTCGAAAAAGACGCTCTTCTTGCCGTCGGGCGTGACTTGATAGACCTTCCCGTCCGGCGACGTTCCCACGTAGAGGTTGTCCTTGGCGTCGAAGGCGATCGCCTGCGCCACGAGCTCCGGAGATTCGAATACGGTTGTGGCCTTGCCCGCATCGTCGAACCGAAGAACTTTTGCATCCGATCCGCCGGCCGCGTAGAGCCGCCCGTGCGAATCGAGACGGAGCGCCCAGAGATACGCGAGATTAGGGTCGGCGAATGAATCGAACTTCGGAGCAGGCGCCAGCTTGCCGTCGCTGCGGATCGCCACGCCGCTGGCAGTGCCTTTCTCGAACTCCGAGAAGTCCGTCTGCCGCCAGTAGCGCGTATGCTCCGCGCGCACAGCTATCGGCACAAGAGCGGCGATCACAAGCAGGCCTGCAAGAACGGTTCTCCGCTTCATCCGGTCGAAGTCTCCTTTGGCCCGCGCTTCATTTCACCGTGATCGCCAGCATGTGCTGGCCCGCGATTACTTCGTGCATCTCGACCGACCATTCCCCCACAGTGGATTGCCAAAGCAATCTCGCGCCACCCAGATTCTGGCGCTGGTCGAGAACGTTGATGGCCGAGGCCGGGACGTTGGGCATTTCCTTGTCTTCGACGAGCATGGTAGGCGTGGGCTGGAGAAGCGTGGCGTAGAGACGGTTGTTGTGGCGCTCGCGATTGATCAGTTGAATCAACTCCTCGAGGCCGGCGAGCTGCCCCTGCGCGCTGAGGGCGAGGGTTTGCACGTTCCGGTTCAGGAAATCGGCGTCGCTGATCGCGAGCTCGAGGGTTCCGCGCACAGCCTGCGCGGGAATTGTCACAGGTATTTCCTGGATGAAAGGCCCACCCCTGTAGGGCCGGAGAAGAACCTTTACGGCGACGGTTTCGCCGGGACGCACTTCGCTCTTTTCGACCCAGGCATTGTCGATCGCAGCCCATTGCCGCTGCGCCAGCGCCTTCACATGCAGATCGACCCGGCTGATCTGCGGCCGCTCGTAGGGATTTGAATAGATGCGCGCGAAAGCGGCCTGCACGTCGGTCGCGACGAAGAACCCGGCCGGGACCGGCTGGTCGGTCGGCGCAAACAGATCGAGGAGATGTACCGGCGTGTGGCCCTTCATCTCGATCGTGCCGTCAAGTTCAAGCGTCGAGCCCTCGCCGTACACCGGGCTGCCGATAATGCCGTTATAGACCGCGGTCGCGACGAGCGTCGGTGCGAGTTGCGGGCTTTCGATCACTTCGAAGTGATATTTCTTCTCCGCGCCCGGAGTCTCGAGGGTGACATCCACGGGAATCATCGGCGGCGCGGCACCCAAGGTGCCCATCACGGCAGTCTGGCGGTCCTGCGTGAGCGTGCCGATCGTGCCGCCAGTGCTGATGATCTTCGTTGAAGTTGCCGCAGAAGCGAGAGTCATCACAACATGCGCGCGCGAGAGCGGTATTCCAACGGCGCCGAATCCAAAAAGCGCATGCCCGCAGGCGAGAATGCGGCCCGCATCCACGGTCGTCACCGTGCAACCTGAACTGAGAGAGAGATCGCCGCGGATCAGATCGATGCCTACCATGTCACCCGGCTTGAGTTGAGCGTCTTCGGGCGATGGCGGCGCCGTGCCGCCCGTCATCACGGCCATGCCCCAGGCCGAGAACACGCTGCCGAACCGGGCGAGCGTCTCGGGATAGAGACCCGCAGCCACGAGCGGCGTCTCGATGGGAACCAGGAATCCACCAGAGCCAGCGGCCACGCGCTGAGCAAGATCCTCCGGCAGGGGAACGCGCAAGGTATCTTTGATCGGGCCATTCGGCGGCAGCGCCGGTCCCGCCGGCACGGGAGCTGCCGCCGATTGTTCCACTTCGAGCATGTCCTTGATGGGCGTCACGCCGCCGATGGCTTCTTTCGTGAACGTGCCCAATTTCAGCGCGAGCGCGCCCAAGAGCTTGCCGTCAAGATAGACCGGGCTTCCGCTCATTCCCGCGACGACACCTGTCTGCTGCACCTTAT
Organism: Candidatus Acidiferrales bacterium; assembly: GCA_050018375.1. Classification (GTDB taxonomy): domain Bacteria; phylum Acidobacteriota; class Terriglobia; order Acidiferrales; family UBA7541; genus Palsa-295. The sequence continues at coordinate 21,986 of JBEKAE010000003.1, forward strand.
CGCCCAGGAGCCGCACGAGAATGACGTCCTGCTTCGGCCCGACGGCGTTGTGCAGGACGCCGATGACTTCCAGATCGACCTTTTCGACCTGGTCGCCATCGAAGATGGTGTAGACGACGCCCTTCATCCCGGGTTTGACGTCGCTCAAGGGAAAAATCGCGGAATCGTCCGCAGCACGAGCCGGCAAGGAACCGACGAGCAGGCCAATCGCAAGCAGGAGCGCATACAGTGACCGCAGAGTGGGAGACATGAAACAGCCATGATACCCGCGCGGATTGTTGGAAGCAAATAGCCTAGAAACGCTCGATAGCGCGCTCATCACTGCCGGGAGGAGTTGCCGAGAGGTACCTGAAAAAACATCAAAACCTTCTGCGAAGGCGCAATGGAGACATCCGGGACGTAGAGACTCGCACTTGAGGCGAGCGACATGTCGCGATCGAGATCGAAAAACAGGAAGCCGTGAATCACTCCCATGGGAGGCACGACGTCCGCGTCGAGAGCCAATGGCTTCAAAACCTCGAGCATTTTGTCTGTCTTGCTATCCGTCGGCGACTCTATGCCGATAGGGAAGCGCCGCGCGCTCGGAGCCGACGGGCCCTTGGGATGCGCGACGGCGCTGGCCACTTCCTGGACCGGAACGGAGTCGATGTCCTGGCGTCGGCCGCCCGCGGGTTGCACGGTGAGCTGAATCGTGCTGAGGTCGATGCGCATGGGCTGGCTCGTCTCGTTCCGCAGGAAAACCTCGACCGGCAGAATGCCGAGCGGCACCGGGTTGGCCTTGCCGAATTTCTCTTTCGCCCGCGCCATATCGGTATAGGCATCCGCGGAGACGCTCAGGCCTTCGTGCGCGTCGTGCGGCAAAGATTCGTCCGCGCGCGCCGCGGAAGAAGCGGCATGGCTCGAAGACGAGTTGGCCTGCGCGAAAGCGCATACGCAAGCCAGCAATAGAGCCGCGGCTATCGAAATCGTTCGCGTCATGGTCGGTTGTGCCTGGTTGTCCGATGCCGGACACAGCCCGGAAGTTGTGCCTGCCCCGCCCCGGCGGGATATTTCGAGCGCGGGCAGCGCCCTGGTCGAAGCGGCAATAGCGAATCTGAGCTTGACACAAAAGAGGCGGCTAGTGTATCGCTTTGCGCAACTAGGGGGAATCGGAAGCCGCGCAGACTTCTGGCTCAACGCAATCTCGACGACCACCCTGGTTGATGAGGGAGGATCCGATGGCAAGCCGTAGAGAATTTCTTCAGGTTGGGTTCGCCGCCCTGACCTTGCCGATTTCGGCGCGGGCTGCCTTCTCGCCTGCAGTTTCGGCCCAGACCAACGAGGCTGTGCCGACACCGCTTTACAAAGTGGTCTTCGATGAACGATTCCCGGCTAGCGTCGAATTTGCGGAACAAGCGAGGAAGTTGGGAGCGTCCGTTCACGGAATCAAGGGCGACATCACCAGTCTTTGGTTCCACGATCTCGATCTTCGCTGGAAGAAAGGCCCGGTGGCGATCGCGGGTTTGACAGCGCACGGTCCGATATTCTGTCTGGAGAGATTGGCGTGGGATCATCGGATGCGGGTCGTGTTCCGGGCCGATCACAAACGCCTGCCAGACGGTTCGATTGAGCACACACTCTCGGGCCCTGAGAGCGTGCTGCGCCGGGCCGCGGATTTGTGCACTGACGGGCCAAACTGGGGCAGCCGAATAGCAAACTTGGTGACCCAAGTCCCTCCGGGTCGATCCGCAAGCGGAAAAGCGGCCTTCATCGCTCCCCTGGCAAAACCTACAGGCGATGATCCGGAGCCTTTAGTCTCCTGGGTCATTGCACCCATTCGTTCTTAATAGAAACATTCGCGTTTCGAATAGACGAGGAGTGTGTGCGGTGCAACTTCCACCTGGCGTGAGCAGCAAGGACTTTTCCGACGCGATCAAGCAATTTGAAGAAGCTGTCGGCAAGGAGTGGGTGTTTACGAGCGACGAGGACGTAGCTCTCTACCGCGATGCCTATTCTCCGTTCATGGGTGAACCGGAGGAACGCGTTGCGTCGGCCGCAGTCGCGCCGGACAACGTAGACCAGGTGCAGAGGGTCGTAAGGATCGCGAACACCTACAAAATCCCCATCTACCCGGTCTCGACAGGCAAGAATCTCGGCTATGGCGGCTCCGCGCCCGTTCTATCGGGCAGCGTGGTTCTCGACCTGAAGCGCATGAACCGGATTTTGGAGGTCGATGAAAAGAACGCGTATGCGTTGGTCGAGCCGGGCGTGAGTTACTTCGACCTCTACCGGTACATTCAGGAGAAGGGTCTGAAGCTGTGGCTCGATGTACCTGATCCCGGCTGGGGCAGTCCCGTCGGCAACTCGTTGGACCGCGGCGGCGGCTATTTGATGGCGCAGTATCGCAACCACTTCGACTCGCATTGCGGGATGGAAGTTGTGCTGGCCAACGGGGAACTATTGCGCACGGGAATGGGGGCCATGCCGGGCGCCAAAACGTGGCAGCAATACAAGAGCGGCTTCGGTCCGTGGGTGGACGGTATCTTCTCGCAATCCAATTTTGGCGTGGTGACGAAGATGGGATTCTGGCTGATGCCGGAGCCGGACGCCTACCTCTCAGGCACCGTTTACGTGCCGAGGCACGACGATCTGATTCCCCTCGTCGAAATCATGACCAACTTGGAGAATACGCGCGTCACGAACGGCATGCCGGATCTCGGCAGCCCGCTGCTTTCGATACCGATGATTTCGGAAATCGACAAATGGAACGCAGGCGAGGGGCCACCTCCGCCGGATGCAGAGCTTTCGGCTTTGCTGGCGAAGTCCGAAGGCGGCGGGTCTCCGGAGCTCGAGCAATACGCGCTGAGAAAAGGCATTAGCTATTGGAAATGCAAGCTGAGCTTCTATGGGGCGGAAAAGGCGAACGCGGCAAACTGGGAGTACGCAAAAGAGAAGTTCTCGGCGATCCCTGGAGTCAAGTTCGAAGAGAACGAATCGTACAAGCTGCCCTTGACTCCCGAGCAGCGTGAAAAAGTTCACAAGCCGCAGTTCGGCATACCGAGCCTGGCGATGTTTTCCATCGGCGCGCGGTCACCGGTCAACCCGCAGCCGACAAGCGGGCACATGTGGTTTTCGCCGATCATTCCCCGGACGGGCGAAGCAATTTTCGAAGCGAATCGGGTATTTGCCGCTGCCGCCAAGGAATTTGGCCTGCCGGTCCTTTCGTTCAGCCTGCCCTCGTGCTACTGGGAGAGAGCTTTCATATTCATCTTCGCTTTCCCGGTTACACGCGACGTTGAAACGAACAAGAAAAATCGGGCGGCTTTCAAGCAGGTGGTTCAGAGGGCGGCCGAGCACGGTTGGGGAGAATACCGCACGGCCCCTGCCTTTCAGGACACGATCATGGGCACGTACTCGTACAACAATCACGCGCTGCTGCGATTTCACGAAACGCTGAAGGACGCGGTCGATCCGAACGGAATCCTTTCCGCGGGCCGGTATGGCATTTGGCCCAAGTACATAAGAGATCAGAAGGCATGATGAGAGTTCCGCCGGGCGTAAGTCCCAGTGACTTTGCCGACGTGCTGAAACAATTTGAAGAAACCGTCGGTAAGGATTGGGTATTTACGTCCGATGAGGATGTAGCTCTCTATCGCGATGCGTACTCGCCGTTCTGGGGCGAGCCGGACGAACTCGTCGCTTCTGCCGCGGTCGCCCCGGATGGCGTGGAGCAAGTGCAGAAGGTCGTAAGGATCGCGAACAACTACAAGATCCCCATCTACCCAGTCTCAACAGGCAAGAATCTCGGCTATGGCGGCTCCGCGCCCGCCTATTCAGGCAGCGTCGTCCTCGACCTGAAGCGCATGAACCGGATTTTGGAGGTCAACGAAAAGAACGCTTATGCGCTCGTCGAGCCCGGCGTCAGTTACTTTGACCTCTACCGGTACATTCAGGAGAAGGGCCTCAAACTTTGGATCGATGTTCCCGATCCCGGCTGGGGCAGCCCCATCGGCAACTCTCTCGACCGCGGCGGCGGCTATTTGATGCCGCAGTATCGCAACCACTTTGACTCCCACTGCGGGATGGAAGTCGTGCTGGCCAACGGGGAACTGCTGCGCACCGGGATGGGCGCCATGCCAGGCGCCAAAACCTGGCAGCAATACAAATCGGGCTTCGGGCCGTGGATCGATGGCATTTTCTCCCAGTCGAATTTCGGCGTGGTGACGAAGATAGGATTCTGGCTGATGCCGGAACCGGACGCCTATCTTTCCGGCACGGTGATGGTGCCGCGGCACGACGATTTGATTCCCCTCGTCGAGATCATAACCAACCTGGAAAACACTCGCGTCACGAACGGCATGCCATTTTTCGGCAGCCCGCTGCTCTCCCGGGGAGGTCCGCTGGCGGGAGGCGGCCCGCAGCCCGATCCGGAGTTGACGGCATTGCTTGCCAAGCCCGATGCGGTTTCTTCCCCGGAATTGCGGCAATATGCCGAGAGGAAAGGCACCAGCTACTGGAGCTGCACGCTTTCCTTCTACGGAGCGGCAAAAGCCAACGCGGCAAATTGGGAGTTCGCGAAAGAAAAATTCTCGGCGATTCCGGGAGCGAAATTCGTGGACGGAGAAGCGCTCAAGCTTCCGCTCACTCCCGAGCAGCGAGAAAAGGTGAACGTGCCGCAATTCGGCATACCCAGCCTGCGAATGTTCTCCATCGGGGCGCGATCGGACGCCAATCCGACGCCCACGAACGGGCACGTCTGGTTCTCGCCGATCATCCCGAGGACGGGCGAGGCAATCTTCGAAGCGAATCGGGTCTTCGCCCAGGCCGCGAGGGAACTTGGCTTGCCGGTGCCCACGTTTAGCCTCCCCACGGGCTACTGGGAACGGGCGTTCATCTTTCTTTTTGGTTTCCCGATCACGCACGACCCGGAGACAAACAAGAAAAATCGCGCATCTTTCAAACGCCTGGTTGAGATCGCGGCGGAGCACGGTTGGGGAGAATACCGCACGGCGCCTGCTTACCAGGGCGATGTGATGAACACCTACTCGTTCAACAACCATGCGCTGCTGCGATTTCAGGAAACACTAAAGGACGCTGTCGATCCGAACGGAATCCTTTCCGCGGGCAGGTACGGCATCTGGCCCAAACACCTGAGGGAGGCAAGATCATGAGAACGGCAGGAACTTTCCTGGCTGCGGCGCTTTTGGCGATCTTCGCGGCGCTGGCGGTTGCCGCGCAGGAGCAGAGGATAACTTCGTCGTGGACTCCGGCGACTGTCTCGGGTCAAGGCCAGCCCAGAGGCTACGTGGAATACCAAAAGTTTTGCTCGGCGTGCCATGGCGAAGGCGTCGGAAAACCGGGCACGCTGGCGCTACAAGCCAAATACAAGGGGGCGGTGCCTGCCTTGCTGGATAAGCGTACAGACTTGACCCCGGAATTCGTCAAAATGACCGTTCGGAACGGCGTGACGGTCATGCCGTTTTTCCGCAAGACGGAAATCAGCGACGCGGACCTGAACGCGATCGCGGCGTATCTGACGCGCAACAACAAGCCATAGCGAGACAGGAGCTTGTGATGAGGGTCCCGCCGGGCGTAAGTCCCCGTGATTTTGCCGACGCGGTCAAGCAATTCGAAGAGGCCGTCGGCAAGGAATGGGTTTTCACGTCCGATGAGGACGTCGATCTCTATCGCGACTCCTATTCGCCTTTTTGGCACGAAGCCGAGGAGCCGATTCCTTCCGCTGCCGTCGCGCCGGACGGCGTGGAGCAAGTGCAGGCGGTCGTCAAGATCGCTAACACCTACAAGATTCCTCTCTGGACGATTTCGACGGGCAAGAATCTTGGATACGGTGGTTCGGCGCCTCTTTTGGGCGGCAGCGTCGTGCTCGACCTGAAGCGCATGGACCGCATTCTCGAGGTCAACGAGAAGAACCACTACGCGTTGGTAGAACCCGGCGTCAGCTACTTTGATCTCTATCGATATATTCAGGAGAAAGGGCTCAAAGTGTGGATCGACCCGGCCGATCCCGGTTGGGGCAGCCTGATCGGCAATGCCGTCGATCGAGGCGGCGGTCGTACACCCATGCGCGACCACTTCGACGCGCATTGCGGAATGGAAATAGTTCTTGCCAATGGCGACATCATGCGCACGGGCATGGGCGCGCTGCCGGGTTCCAAAACGTGGCAGCAATATAGGTATGGGTTCGGCCCGTACGTTGACGGAATGTTCTCGCAGTCTAGTTTGGGCGTGGTTACGAAGATGGGATTTTGGCTGTTTCCCGAGCCGGAGGCCTATATGACTGGCACTGTAATTGTGCCAAAGCGCGACGATCTTATTCCCCTCGTCGCCAATCTGGCATACCTGATGAACTCCAGTATTGTCCTCGGCACAACAAGCGTTGCGAGCCCTCTGAATTTTGCTCGCGATCCGGCGCTTGCGGCGTTGCGTGCAAAGCCTGGTGGTCCCTCGACTCAGGAATTGGAGCAATACGCCCTGGAGAAAAACCTCGGCTACTGGAGCATCGAGCTACCGTTCTATGGACCGGCGAAAGTTGTCGCCGCGCAGTGGGAGTATGCGAAGGACAGGTTTTCCGCCATCGCTGGCGCCAAATTCCAAGAAGGAGCAACGCGCCGGTTTCCGTTGGACCCCAAAGAGCCGGTACCGTTTCCCGGTTCAGTGGCCATGGGCATACCCAACCTCTCCGTATTCGGAGTCGGCGGGGCGCGCAGCGAAGGGCATGTCTGGTTTTCGCCAATCATCCCGATGACCGGCAAGGCCGTGCTCGAAGCGCAGCAGGTGTTTACCGAGGCGTATACGGAAATGGGCCTGGCCATGGGACCTCTGTTTTTCCTTGGCCCTTCGTCCAACTATCCGCGCTGCTTTCTCGTCCTTTTCGGGTTTCCCATCGAACACGATATTGAAAAGAACCGGAAGAATCGGGAGAACTTCAAGCGCTTGATTCAGGTGGCCGCCGAACATGGCTGGGGCGAATACCGGACGCACACGGCTTTCATGGAAACGGTGATGAACGCATACTCCTACAACAATCACGCGCTGCGGCGTTTCCATGAAACGATCAAGGACGCGGTGGACCCAAACGGCATCCTGTCGCCGGGGAAGTGCGGCATTTGGCCAAAACACCTGAGAAAGGCACAGGCATGAAAAACGCGAGAGCCGTTCTTTTGATCCTGGTGAGCTTGGCTTTTGCGGCATCGGCGTTCGCCGCGCCGGACGACGCCCAGATCAAGAAGGGCCACAAAGTCTATGACAAATGGTGCTTTCCCTGCCACGGCACGGGCAGCGGGAAGCCCGGCACAGACTCGCTGAGGGCTCGCGGCCAAAATCCGGCCGTGCTCGAAGAACGTACGGACCTGAACGCTCCGATGATCAAGACTTTCGTCCGCCATGGAGTGCTGTTCATGCCGACGTTCCGAAAGACGGAGATCAGCGACGCCGATTTGGATGCAATCGCGGCCTATCTGACCCGGAACAACAAGCCATAGCAACGCCACAGCGATTTCTTATATGCCGCCCGCGCACATCCCGACGCGCCGACGGTCCGGCCAAACTTTGACGTTCACGCTATACTACCGGCTCTGCGCGCCGGAAGATGATTCAGACCGCGGTCGAGATTTACGCGGAGCGCGTTCCTTCTTCTCATGTACTTTTTCTATCGCGTCCTTACGGCCGTGGGCATGTTCCTGCTCGTGCCCTACTACGCGCTGCGCGGATGGCGGCGCGGCGAGCCGTCGCGCGCTTTGCGGGAGCGCCTCGGCAACTTGCCGCCGGAGATCATTCCTCGCGCCGAAGTCGCTGCGCCGCGCCCCATCTGGATTCACGCCGTCTCAGTCGGCGAAGTGCTTGCCGCAAAACCGCTCGTCGAAGGTTTGAAACGGCGTTTTCCGGACCGCGCCGTGTTCGTGTCGACCACGACGGAGACGGGCCAGCGCCTCGCGTGCGAGCGTCTGCAAGACGTGGACGGCATTTTCTACTTTCCGCTGGACTGGATCGTCCCCGTTCGCCGGGCGCTGCGGGCGATGCGACCCGCGCTCGTGATCGTCATGGAGACCGAAATCTGGCCCAATTTCCTGCGGGAAGCGCGCCAACAGAACGTGCCTGTGATTTTCGCCAACGCGCGCATCTCGGAGAAATCCTTCGCGCGCTACAACCGATGGAAGTTTCTCGTCGACGGGTTTTTCGCGCGCGTCCTGCGGGATGCGGAGCTTTTTCTGGCGCAGACGCCCGAGGACGCCACACGCCTCGATGAGATGGGAGCGCCCGAAGACCGCGTGGAAGTGACCGGCAACTTGAAATACGACGGCGAGCAGCCGGACGTCAGCCGGTTCGGAGTCTGGCTCGAAGACCAAATCCGCAGGCAGGAGCGGTGGCCGGTGCTGGTTGCGGGCAGCGTGGTCGCGCAGGAAGAGGAAGCCGTGCTCGCCGCCTACGACGTCGTGCAGCGCAAGTGGCGCCACGCCTTGCTCGTCCTCGCCCCGCGCAAGCCGGACCGGTTCGACGCTGCGGCAAGTATCGCAGAATCCAGCGGCTGGAACGTCGTTCGCCGCAGCCGCGTGGACTTCGGCGCGCCACTCGACGAAAATGCGGACGTGCTCGTGCTCGATTCGATCGGGGAACTGGCGGGGCTGTACCTGCTGGCGGACGCGGTCTTCGTCGGCGGTTCGCTGGTTCCGGCGGGCGGACACAACATCCTCGAGCCGGCGTGGTTCGCAAAGCCGCCGGTGTTTGGCATGTCGATGGAGAATTTCCGCGATATGGCGACGCAGTTCCTCGCGGCGCAGGCTGGAATACAAGTGTCCAGCGCCACGCAGCTCGGGAAGGTGTGGGTGCAGCTCATCGAAAACAGCGCGCTCCGGGACCGCATGGGCCACGCCGCGCTCAAGCTCTCGGAGCGCAACCGGGGCGCGACAGCGCGCTCGCTCGACCGCATCGGCGCCGTGCTCGGCGAAGAAGGGCGCCCGGCGTGACGCTCAACGAAGCGTTCCGCTGGCTACTGTGGCCGTTGATCCTGCCTTACGGCGCTTGCGTGCTTCTCCGCGCCTTCGCATATCGGCACGGAATGCTGCGGCAAAAGCAGCTCGACGGCATCGTCATCAGCGTCGGCAATCTCACGACCGGCGGCACGGGCAAGACGCCCATGGTCCTGTGGATCGCGCAGCGCCTGCTCGGGGAAGGAAAAAGCGTAGGAATCCTTACGCGGGGATATCGCGGCAAACTGCTGCCGGGCGGCTCGACAAGCGACGAAGTGCAAGTGATGAAGCAACGACTGGGCGACCGCGCCGCTTTTGGCGTGGGCGCGGACCGCTTTGCGCGCGGCCGCGAGCTTGCGCAACGCGGCGTTGAATGGTTCGTTCTGGACGACGGCTTCCAACACCTGCGGCTCGCCCGCAACGTCGATATTGTCTTGATCGACGCGACAAATCCCTTCGGCGGCGGCCACCTGCTTCCCTCGGGGCGGCTGCGCGAACCCCGATCCGCCCTCTCGCGCGCGGATATCGTCGTCATCACCCGCAGCGAACACGCTCCGGCCATCGAAGCCGCCATCCGGAGCGATTCCGGCGCGCCGATCTTCTACGCGCGCCCTCAGCTCGACTCGATCCGCATCTTGCGCGGCGAGTATCCGGGAGAGCCGGACGCGGATGCCCGCGCGCGCCGATTCTTCGCTTTCTGCGCCATCGGCAATGCGTCCGCGTTTCTGACGGACGTCCAGGACTGGGGCTTCCAGGTCGCCGGGCACCGGTTTTTCCCGGATCACTACCGTTACATGCAGCACGACTTGGATGCGATCGGGGAAGCGGCTCACGCTGCGGGCGCCGATGCCCTGATCTGCACGGAGAAGGACGTGTTCAATCTCTCCGGCGTGAAGTGGCGCCCGCTCGACATCAGGTACTGCCGCATCACGATGCGCGTCGGCCGTGAAGACGAGTTCTGGCACGCAGTCATGACGATCGCGCAATCACGTGCCCAGTCCGGAAAATCATTCTGACTGGGGCGCGGCGACTTTCGTCGCGTGATTGCCGCTCTGAGCGCCGCTGTGATACCGTTTCGCGCGGCAAGCGCGCGTCGCGCATAGGGAGAATGCTTGAGCCCCGCCCGCAAGAGAGGAAAGCGCAAGGCAAGGCCCGCTGCCGGACGCGCGGCGGACACCAGCGTTGACCTCACACGGCTGCTCGACATCGTGGGCGCATTTTCGCGCCAGACGATCTGCGTGGTCGGCGATTTCGTTCTCGACGAGTTCGTTTCGAGCGAAATCTCGCGCGTCTCGCGCGAGGCGCCGGTGCTGATCCTGCGCCGCCGTGCGAGCGAGATCTATCCGGGCGGCGCCGCGAACGCCGTGAACAACCTCGCGGACCTGGGCGCGCGGGTCCTGCCGGTCGGCGTCGTGGGCGATGACGAAGGCGGCCGCGCGCTCCTCGACTGTTTCCGCCGCAAGCGCGTGGACACTTCGCGCATCCTGCGCGTCCGCGACTGGGTCACCACCACGAAGACGCGCTTTCTCGCCGGATGGACGCACACCACCGAACAACAGGTGCTGCGTGTCGACCGCGAGCCGTCGGGGCCGCTTCCTCAAACTGTCCAGGACGCAGTCGCTCGCAGGGCGCGGCCGATCGCGCGCCGGGCCGCTGCCGTGCTCGTCTCCGACTACGGCCTAGGCGCCGCAACTCCTTCGCTCGTTCGAGAGCTTCGCTCGAAATGCATTACTCTGGATTCGCGCTTCCGCCTGCTCGAGTACCGGAACGCGGGCGTCACCTCCGCAACGCCGAATGAGCCTGAACTCGAAGCCGCCTACCAGGCGCGTATTGGGACGGACGTGGGGAAACTCGAGGAGCTGGGCCAGCGCGCGTTGAATGATCTGGGCCTGGCATCTCTCGTCGTGACGCGCGGCAAGGATGGCATGGCCGTCTTCGAGCGCGAAATGCCAGACGCGCGAGAAACCTCGCCGCCGGTGCGGCACATTCCGATTTTCGGCTCGGATGCTCCCGTTGACGTTACCGGCGCGGGCGACACGGTGATCGCCGTCTTTACACTTGCGCTCGCCGCCGGCGCGTCGTGCCTCGAAGCGGCGCACCTGGCGAATTACGCGGGCGGAATCGTTGTGATGAAGCGCCGCACCGCCACCGTGACGCGCGCGGAACTCGAGGCCGTGCTCCGCCGCGAGGCGACGGCGCAGCGGTAGGCTCGTCGGGACTCGCCGCAACCGCCAAGAATCGAATGGACACGCGCGAAAAAATACTTTCTCGCGACGGCCTTCACGAAGTGCTCGAGGAGCATCGCCGCGCCGGCCGCAAGATCGTCTTTGCAAACGGCGTCTTCGATCTTCTCCACGTGGGCCATATCCGCTACCTGCAGGCGGCGCGCGCCGAAGGCGACATCCTCATCGTGGGCATCAATTCCGACGCCGGCGCGAGAAAACTCAAGGGCGAAGGGCGCCCGATCCTCACGGAGCGGGCGCGGGCGGCACTGGTCGCAGCACTCGCAGCCGTCAATTACGTGATCCTTTTCGACGAGTTCGACGTCAAGCCGCTGCTTCGCGAGTTCCAGCCCGACGTCCACGCGAAGGGCACCGATTACACCCCGGACTCCGTCCCCGAACGCGAACTTGCGGCGCTTCTCGGCATCCGCGTGGCCATCGTCGGCGATCCCAAGCAACATTCGACGCGCGACCTCCTCGCGCGCCTGCGGCGGCAGAGCGATGGCTGAGCCGCGGTTCCCACTCGCGATTTGCCCGGCGGATGACGAGCGTGTCGCGCGGGAGCTGGCAAACGACGGCCTCGGCGAGTTTTTCGTCTTGAATCCCAGCGGAAACTGGCGTTCGAAATGCTGGCCGGCCGAGCGTTACGGAGAGCTGCATCGCAATCTCGCCGAACGCTACGGCTGGCGCGGCGTTGTCACGTTCGGTCCCGGCGAAGAAGTTCTCGCGCGCAAGGTGGTGCACACCGCAGGCGATCCGCCGCCGGTAGCAATCGCGCTGGACCTGGGTCCGCTGATGGCGCTCATGCGGCGCGCCAAGTTTGTCGTTTCCGCGGATACGGGCCCGCTGCATCTCGCCTCCGCGCTGGGCGCGCCCGTCGTCGGACTCTTCGGCCCGACGGACCCTTCGCGCAACGGCCCTTACTCCTCCGATTCGTCGCGCGATGTCGTCCTGCGCAATCCGCGCGACTGCGAGACGACCTATCGCCGCGGCAAGACGTATTCGCCTGCTATGCTGTCGATCACGGTGCCACAAGTCGCCAACGCAATCGCGCGCCGCTGGGGAACAGCTTCGTGAGCGAGCCGAGAAAGTTCTGGATGCGCTGGCGCGTCCGCGTAGGCTATCCCGTCGCGATCGTCTATCTGTTGCTCGCCGACCCGACTCCCCGTTCGATTCTGATCGGCGGAATCGTGGCGGCGCTCGGGCTGTTCGTTCGCGGGGCCGCGTCCGGCCATCTGCGCAAGGATCGCGAACTCGCCATCACGGGGCCTTACGCTCACACACGAAACCCGCTCTATCTCGGCAGCGCTTTGCTCGCCGGCGGGTTCGCGATCGCGGGCTGGTCCTGGTGGGCCGGTCTGCTTGTGGTCGTGTACTTCGCGGTCTTCTACTACGCGGTCATGCGCAACGAAGCGGAAGACCTGCACCGGCGCTTCGGCGCGGTATTCGAAGCGTACGCCGCGCGCGTTCCGTTCTTCTTCCCGCGCTTCACCGGCGCGTCAACCGAAAGCGCTACAAAGTTTTCCTGGGAACAGTATCGCCGCAACCGCGAATATAAGGCGCTGATCGGGACGATTGCGGGATTGGGAATCGTCTGGCTGCGGATGTGGCTTCGAGGGCGCTTCGGCTACTGAAGGCGATAAACGGCGTGCATCATGCGCTGGAACTGCGGCCGGTAGATGAGGTCGAACGCGCGCTCCTTGCCGGGAAACATTTCGAGCGCGGCGCGACGCGTGGCGGCAATCATCCCCGCGGCCTCTTCGGCGGAAAGGCCGCCCGCGGCTATCGTGTCGAGTGTGAGGCGAACCAGAATCCGTAGACGCCGGATGCGGCGGCTTTCCTCGTCGATTTCTTCCTGGGTCGGCGAGAACGCCGCAATTTGGTGCGTAGCTTCTATCATTGGCCGAGGTCCGACTAGAAACATTATGGACTCGCGCCCGCAGACGCACAATAGTACTCGGAAGCCGAGCTCCGAATTCCCGGTGGGGGGGGCGTGCAATCGCAAGACAACAAGGAGGATAGGGCATGCGAACAAAGTTAGGGAGGATCGTTGCGATAGGGGCTTTGATTTTCGGCACTTTGGCGGCGCCCGCCAGTAGGGCGGGGGCGGCCCGCGGCGACGGCGAGCCGCAGAGCGCTCCTGCCGGGTGCGACTACGCCTGCTTGACCGGCTTCGTTGACCAATACGTGGCCGCTCTGGCCGCGCACGATCCGAGCCGGCTGCCTGTGGCAACCCACGTCAAGTTCACGGAGAACACCATACCGCTGAAGCTCGGCGACGCTCTTTGGGGCACGATCAGCGGCCTGGGCACCTACAAGATCTACTTCGCTGACCCTCAAGCCGGGCAGGTTGGATGCGAGGTGACCATCCGGGAGAATGGCACGCCGGCGATTTTCGTGCTTCGCCTGAAGGTCGTGGACCGGAAAATTACAGAGGTCGAGACGATCGTGCGTCGAGGCGCGGAGCCTGCTCAGAACCTGGAGAAACTGGGCCAGCCAAACCCCGTCTGGCTGCAACCTCTCGCTCCTTCGGAGCGAACGCCGCGCGCGGAGATGCTCAAGGACACGAACCAGTATTTCGAAGGACTCGTGCATCTTTCGGGCGACATCGTCCCGTTCGACGAGAAGTGCAACCGGATCCTGGATGGCACGCAGGACACCAACAATCCCTCCTACAACGAAGGCTGGGGGCACGGCAACTTCAATCCGGCGGGAATGGGATGCCGCGAGAACATGAACACAAAGATCTGGGCGTACATCAAGTCCGTTGACCCGCGGCGATTCCTGATCGTGGATGAGAAAATGGGAATTGTGTTTGGCTTCTTCATGTTCAACCATCCCGGAACGGTATTATCAGCAGACGTGCCTGGCATCGGAAAAATCGATATGCCGCCGTCTGCAAAAAGGCCGTTCAGCGTCGAAGTGGCGGAGTTCTTCAAGATTCAGAACGGGAAGATACGCCAGATCGAAGGTGTCCAACTGGCACTGCCGTACAGGCAGCCGACCGGATGGGAAAAATAGGCCGGCCCGCGCGGCTTGGACTATTTCTCGGCGTACGAGTGCACGGAAAGATTCTGCCCGTCCGTGACTGCCGTGACCGCGCCATCGCGGTCCGTCCGCAGCAATCGCACGCCGGAATGTTCGTAACGCTCGATCACGTCTTCCGACGGATGCCCGAACGAATTCGCTTCGCCAACCGACACCGCTGCGACGCGCGGCGCAACAGCCGCGAGAAGGGCTTCCGTTGAAGACGTCTTGCTCCCATGGTGCGGCACTTTCAGAAAATCGGCCGCGAGCGGCGCGTGGGCCCCGACGAGCCTTTCTTCAGTGTGCCGCTCGATGTCTCCCGTCAGCAAGAAGTGCACGTCGCCGTCTGAAAGCCGAAGGACGAGCGAACTGTCATTCGACGATTCTGCCGGTTCGGCGTTGGGCGGCCAGAGCACGTCGGTTCGAACACCGTGCCAGTCGAATTCCGCTCCCTCGGCTTCGGGCATGATGGGAACGCGGCGCGAATGCGCATGCGCCAGCAGCCGCTTAAAGGCTGGCCTCTCATCGTCGCGCCCAATCCATAACGCGCCGACTCGAAAATTGTCGAGCACAGCGTGCAATCCGTCGAGGTGATCGTGATCGGCGTGCGTGAGTGCGACCACGTCGATTCTTTTCAGTCCCCGCGACCATAGGTAAGGCGACACGACCTCTTCCCCTACGTCCGAGCCCGAGCGATATCCACCCACCCATTCCGAGCCCGCCAGCCCGCCGCCATCGATCAGCATCGTGCGGCCATCGGGAAACGCGACGAAGATCGAGTCACCCTGTCCTACGTCGAGGACACTTACTTCGAGCCTGCCGCGCTCGATGTTAGGCGGAAACGGATGCCACGCGACGAGAACAGTAAGAGCGGCTAGAGCCAAAGCGGATATCCACTCCGCCGGGGCAACAGGTGGCGGCAGTTGGCGTCTCGCAATTCGATTCGTCCGCCGGGCCGCCGCCGCGCGCGCCGCCATAACCAGGAAAACGAGCGCCGCGAAGAACGCCAGCAACAGCCAGATCGGCGGATCGGGGATTCGATACGACGCGCGAGGCAGCCGGCTGAACCAATGGACGGTCGCGAGCAACATTCCCGCGCAGTATCCGAGCACCTTCGCAAGCGCCGCGGCGAGCCGCGCCCACACGAACGTCACAACCAGCGTCAAGAAACCAAGGGGCACGATCAGCCCCGTCAAAATCACCGCCGGAATGTTGCTCAAAGGTCCCGCCAGGCTCACGCGATGAAAATCCTGCGCCATCAGCGGGATCATTCCCCATTGGATCACCAGGGAGAGAAGCACGATCTCCCACAATCGCAGGCCGGCCCGAATCGGCGCTGTCACGAATAGACTCGCGCGCGGCACGAGCCATTGCGGCAGCCGCAGGGCGATTCGCTGCACGGCGGCGCGCGCATCGATCCGGAACTGCGCGACCTTCGGGGGATGCGCGCCGTCGCGCGTCACGTCGCCGAGATGCCGGAGTCCAGCGCGATATGGAGCGCTTGTGCGCTCCATCCAGGGCACCGCGAGACCTGCGATCACGCCCACCGCGAGGAATGAAAGCTGGAAACTCGAATCCGTGAGCGACGACGGCCGCCAGACCAGAAGCACGAGAGCCGCGAGCGCCACCGTGTTCAGCAACTCGACGCGACGGAAGAGCGGCCGCGCGCACAAATACAGGGCCGCCATCAGCGCGGCGCGAAAAATCGGCGGGCGATCCTGCACCACGCCGACATAAGCCGCCAAACCAGCTATCGTCACGACGCTCGTGACGCCGATCGTGAAGCGCAGCCTGCGGCACAACCAGAAGAGGAACACCACCAGCGCGCCCACATGTAAGCCCGCCACGACGAGGACGTGGTAGACCCCGGTCTTTTGAAAGGCGGTGACGACCTCGGAATCAACGAAGCTGCGGTCGCCCAGCAGCATGGCTCTCAACACGGCCGCGCGCTCCGGCTGCTGCGGGAAGAGACCGTCGAGCCGCGCGAGCAGCGTTCCGCGCGCCCGCGCGAGGCGCTGCGAGAAGCTCGGTCGCGGGCGGTCGATCAGTTGCAGCAATTCGCCGCTGCGCAGCGACCCGATCAGATCGACTCCCTGCCGCGCCAGATAACCATGCTCATCAAAAGCTCCCGGATCGAGAAAATTGCGCGGCGGCCGCGCCTTCACGATTGCTTCGATGCGATCGCCCGCGCGCAAGTTCTCCGGGGCGCCGGCCTCGTGCTCCGAACCGTACACATTCGCGCGCAGCCCGCCGCCGGCCGGTATATAGGCGCCCGCTACTTCGACCTGCTCGAGGTCGATCTGATAGCGGCGTCCCCACGGCAAGGCCATCGGATCTTCACGCAGGCGCCCGCGCCAGCGCAGCGGCTGCCTCGCGTCCAGGCGCCCCGCCGCGATGAGCCGCGTGACGTGGTTCGCCGGAACTGCGGCGTGCTCGATGCCGGCCGCCAATCCCCCGAGCGCGATCCATGCGGCCAGAGCGAATGTCCACGCCAAGGCAACGCCCGCGCGCCACAGAAGGATCCCGCTCAGCACGATCGCGCCGAGAGCCGCGGCGAGCCACAGGTGCAGTGGCTCCGGCCAGCGATTCGAGACCGCGGCACCGGAGGCAAACGCCGCCACGATCCATAGCACGGGCAGTCTCATGAGCGCCTGCGAAGCCGCACCACAGTCTCCATGTGAAACGTTTGGGGAAAGAGATCGAACAGGTGGATTCCGGAAATTTCGTAACCTCCCTGCACGAGCGCCGCGAGATCGCGCGCCAGCGTCGGAGGCTCGCACGAAACGTAAGTGATGCGCTCGGGGGAAAGGCGCAAAAGCTGCTTGATCGAGCCCGGCGTCATGCCCGCTCGCGGAGGATCGAGAACCACGAGATCGGGCTTGCCTTTGTGTTTTTCCAGAAATGGCTCGACGTCCGCCGTCCGCACCTCGATGCGGCCGCCGGCGCGGCAATTTGCTTCCAGGTCTCGCGCTGCCGCCGGATTCGACTCGACGGCCACCACGTGTTCGAAATGCTTCGCAAGCGGCACCGAGAACAGCCCCACTCCGGCGAAGAGATCGAGCGCACGGCTCCCGCCTTCGTTCTCCGTCACGTGGCGAGCCAAATCGTCGCAGAGGAAGCGATTCACCTGGAAAAACGAAAAGTGGCCCACACGATATGTCGAAGCGGCGGCTTCGTATTCGATGAAGCCCGGGCCGTCCAATTCCATCCGTTCGCGGCTCGGATCGTGGAAAAGCAGGCTCCCGGTCTCCGGCAGAACTCCCCGAATCGTTTTTGCCAGGTCGGCGGCGTGTGCAGGAAAGCCGGCAAATGTAGCCGTCAGGAGCAGCTTCGAATCATTGACCCCGGCGAATGCCTCGATCTCGCGCAGTTGGTGCGGGAGCGCTCCCTCCGCCAGCGCCTTACGCAGCGCGAGCAGCGTCTTCAGCAGGAGCGGCGAGAGAATTGCGCACTCTTCAACGTCGCAAAGAGCGGTTGAATTCGCCCGGAAATAACCGATTCCGAGTTTGCCCTCGGCGCCGCTGCTCTCAACCGGCCGAATCTTCCACTGCGCGCGGTTGCGGTAGCCCCACGGCGGCGAACCGTGCGCAGCGATTTCGCCGGTCCACTCAATTCGCCCGATTCGCCGCAGCGTCTCGCGAAGGATTTCGCTCTTGTATTTGATCTGCGCGTCGTACGGGATGTGCTGGTAATCGCAGCCGCCGCAGACGCCAAAGTGCGGGCAGTGCGGAGCGGCTCGCTCGGGCGAAGGCTCGATGAGCCGCTCGACGCGCGCGCGCACGAACTTCTTCTTCTGCTCGACGGGCGTGGCGGAAACTCGCTCCGCCGGAAGCACGAATGGCACGAAGACAGTCGAACCATCGTGATGCGCCAGACCCTCGCCGCCGTAAATCAGCTTTTCGATTGTGATTTCCATTGTGTCGGGGACGCCAAGCCCCGCGCTGCGTTCAGGTGAGGTAAAAAAGGCTCAAGCGCGGCAGATCGAACTGCTCGAACAGCCGCTTCTGCACGTACTGGCGCTCGAGCTGCGCAAGCTGCCCGGCAGACATCTTGCGCCGGTAGGGCGCGAGCGACCGGTCCATTTCGCGGCGGATCGCGAGCATCGCCTCCTCGTCCGCGTCAGCGGAGAGCGCCGCGGTCAGTTTTTCTTCGAGCACAGTCAGCCGCCGCTCGAAATCTTCAAGATCGAGCGCGCCGGGCGAATCGACGAGCGGCAGAGCTTCGTCGAGCCGCTTGGCTGTTTCTTCCAAACGCGACGCCAGGGCGGCGTGAGTGATCCGCTGCTTCTCGGCTGCCGCGCGCACCCGCGCCGCGTTGCGCTCCAGGTACTTCTTCAGCTCGTCGCGCGAAAACGGCTCCGCCGCCGGCCGGGCCGTTTTCACTTCGGGGCCGCTGCCCGCAGCGGCCTCCTGCGCCTCTGCGGCGGCGTCGAGCACGGCATCGACGCAGTACGCGAGGCTCTTCAGTTGCCGCCCGCCCGCCGCACGCCGCGAGCGCCCCCAGCTTTCGAAGGCGCGGTCGATTCCTTTGAGCACCGCCCCGAGCGGAATTCCCGCCTTCTGCCAGGTCTCGACAATCGCCCAATCGAGCGGCGACACCAGCAGATGCGCGCCACGCTTCCGCCAGAAATACTCCTCGATCTCCGTGAAGTAGTTGAAATAATTGAAAGATTCCATGGCGACTGCGGGACGCGATGCCTCCGCTGAACCGGGAGTGTAGCCATTCGCTGCCATTTTCGTGGCTCTAGTCCGCTGGCCTGCCGGAGGCCTTCTTCTGCGCGGCGCCGCCCCGCTCCTGCGCGCCGGTCTGGTTCCGCTCCCAGATGATGCGCAGGCCATTGAGCGTCAGGAACTCGTCGATCGTTTGGATGTGCCGCGAGGCAGTTCCGATCAGCGGGGCTTGTCCCCCGGTGGCGACGACCTTGGTCTTCGGCCCCATCACTTTCTTCATGCGGTCCAGGATGCCGTCGACGAGATCGGTGTAGCCATAAAAGAGCCCCGCTTGCATCGAAGCCGCGGTGTTCGTCCCGATGATTTTTCCCGGATCCTTGATTTCGACGCGGAAAAGGCGTGCCGCGCGCGCGAACAGCGCGTCCGCCGAAATCCCGATCCCGGGCGCCAGCACGCCGCCCAGATACTCGCCGCGCTCCGAAACTGCATCGAAATTGATCGCCGTGCCGAAATCGACGACGATGCACGGCCCGCCGTACTTGTCGAATGCCGCGACGCTGTTGACGATCCGGTCCGCTCCGACTTCCAGCGGATTGTCGTACTGCACCGGCATACCCGTCTTGATCCCTGGCTCGACGAAGAGCGCCTTGCGATTAAAGTACCGCTCGGCCATGCCCGCGAGCGTCGCGTTCAGCGGCGGCACGACCGAGCTGATGATGACGCCGCCGATCTCGCCGGGCTCCATGCCCGCCAGCGAGAACAGGTTGCGCGTGAGGATGCCGTATTCGTCGACGGTCTGGTCGCGCGCCGTCGTCAGCCGCCAGTGCGCGACGAGCTTCTGGCCGCGAAACACGCCGAGAACCGTGTTGGTGTTGCCAGCATCGAGCGCCAAAAGCATCAGGACGCCTCCGCGACGTCGCCCGAAAGCACGGCTTCGATCCCGCGCCCATCGTCGCGCGCGACGCGCAAGACGCCGCTCGGCTCGAGCCCGGCCGTCGTGCCGGTGAAGCTTTCGGTGGCGGTCGTGATCAGCACGCGCTTCCCTTCGTAGTAGCTGGATACCTGCGCGAACCGGCGAATAATCGGCAGCGCGCCATCCACCAGGAACTGATTGTAGTAGCGGTCGAGATGGCGCAGCAACCGGATCAGCAGCTCGAGACGCGAATGAGCCTTTCCCGTCTCCATCCGCAGCGACGTCGCGATGTCCGCGAGGTCCGCAGGCATTTTCGTCTGATTGACGTTCATGCCGACGCCGATCACGGCGTAGTGTATGCGGTCAGGCTCGGCGTGCATTTCCGTGAGGATGCCGCAGAACTTCCGGCCGCCGACCAGAACGTCGTTGGGCCAGCGAATGTCGGGGAGTGAGTCGAGATCCTCGGCAGCGGCATCGCGCGCCGCAAGGCCCGCGACCAAGGTGAGCAGCGGCGCGTGCGCCGGCGGGACCGGCGGCCGCAGCAGGATGCTGCAATAAATCCCCGCAGACTTCTCCGACGTCCACGAGCGGCCCGCGCGGCCACGGCCGGCCGTCTGCTCCTCGGCGAGCACCACGGTCCCGTGCGGCTCGCCTGCTTCTCCCAGGCGCAGAGCAACCGCGTTCGTCGAATCGGTCTTGAAGAAGTGATAGATTCGGCGCGCGAACGGCGTCCCGTAAAGGCGATGACTCAGCATCTGCGGGACCAAGATGTCCGGCACGCGCTCAATGTGATAGCCGGTGCGCGGATGGCCCTTCACGCGCACGCCCACCGCGCGCAGCTTCTCGATCCAGCGCCAGACGCGCTGCCGCGTGACGCCGATTTCCTTGGCGATCTTCGCACCGCTGATGACGATCGTGGAATTTTCCGCGAGCAGGGTCAGCAGCGCGTCGATGCGCCGGTCGGTGGTGCCGGGCAGTTCCGCCATTCGCTTCGTCGCCATGGAAGGGAGCACGAAGGATACTCGACCGCCAGTGCGACCACAAGGCGCGCGGCTGACCCCCTCCTTGTGGCTTCAGGATTCGAGCTGTTTCAGGCGGTCGAGGAGCTTCTTGTGTTCGAGCTGGCGCTCGGCGAGGAGCGTGCGCAGATCGTCGACGACTTTGGCGGGGGCTTTGCTGCGGAATGTGTCGTCCGCCAAGCGCTCCTGCTTCGATTCGATGTCTTTGGCGAGGCGGTCGATTTCTTTCTTCAGGCGCGCAATCTCGGCGGGCTTGTCCACCGTATCGCCATAGGCGATTCGGAGATCAAATTGCGCCGTGGAGCGAACCGCCGCGCCGCTGGGATCCAGATGTTCCGCGGATATTTGCAGGCTTGAAAGTGTCGCTAGGCGCAAAAGCGGATCCAGATTGTCCTCGACGAGTCTGCGCAGAACCGGATTCCCGGTCGAAAAGTCGGCGGGGACTTTGCGTTTTGGATCGAGCTTCATCTCCGCGCGGATATTCCGCGCCGCGATGATGATTTCCTGCAGCGTCGCCATGGCTTCATCGGAAGCGGCATCGGCCCACCCCGCGCGCGCTCCGGGAAATTTGTCGAGCGCGATGGAACGTGCGCCCGCCGGCTGGGGAAGGCGGTGCCAAAGCTCCTCGGTGAGGAAGGGCATCACCGGATGCAGCAGCCGCAGTGCGGCGTCGAGCGCCGCGAAGATGTTCCGCCAGGCAGCGAGCGCGACTTCGCGGTCGGGAGCGCTGAGCTGCGGCTTGACCCATTCGATGTACCAGTCGCAGAAATCGCCCCAGAAGAACTGGTAGATCGTTTGGCAGGCCTCGTGAAACCGGAAATTGTCGAGCGCGTTGTTGACCTGCTCCGTCACTGCCGCAAGGCGCGAGAAAATCCAGCGATGCGCGAGCGCGCCCTCCCCCGGCACCGGATAGGGCGCCCCTGCTCGGATTTCGGGCGCGGCTAGTTCTTCGAGCGTCAGGCCGGTGGCTTCGACCTTCTCAAGGTTGACGAAGAGGAAACGCGCGGCATTCCAGATCTTGTTCGCGAACGCGCGCGCGCCGAGGATGCGGTCTTCGGTCAGCGCGATATCCGTGCCGGGCGCGGCCATGCTCGCGAGCATGTAGCGGAGCGCGTCCGTGCCGTATTGCTGCGTCAGTTGCAGCGGGTCAACACCTGTGCCCTTCGTTTTCGACATTTTCGCGCCTTCGGCCGTGCGCACGAGCGAATGCAGGTAGAGGCGGCGAAACGGGACCCGGTCCTTCGGCTCCGCGCCGGCAGTCAGGTGCAGGCCCATCATGATCATGCGAGAGTCCCAGAAAAACAGAATGTCGTAACCGCTGATGAGCAGACTTGTGGGATAGAACGTGCGCAGGTCCTCGGTGTCGTCCGGCCACCCAAGCGTCGAGAAAGGCCACAGCGCCGAGCTGAACCATGTATCGAGCACATCAGTGTCCTGCGCAAGCTTCGCGCCTCCACACTTCGAGCATTTGGTGGGAGCGCTCGCCGCGCGCGCATGGCCTTCGACAATCTCGACGCGCGAATCCAAAGCCGGAACCATTTCCTTGCAGCCGTCACAGTGCCAGATCGGAATCCGGTGGCCCCACCAGAGTTGGCGCGAGATGCACCAGTCGCGAATATTGTCCAGCCACTGCAGCAAGATCGTCCGCTGGTTATCGGGCACGACTTCAATGATGCTGGCGTTCACAACTTCTTTCGCCGGTTCTGCGAGTGGCTTCATCTTCATGAACCACTGCGTCGAAATGCGCGGCTCGACGATGGATTTACATCGGTCGCAGACGCCGACGGCGTGCATGTGTTCCTTCACGCCTTCGAGCAGGCCGAGCTCCTGCAGGTCGGCGACGATTCGCGCGCGGGCGGCAAATCGCTCGACGCCCGCGTACTTTCCCGCGGCTTCGTTCATGTGTCCGTCATTGGTCATCACGTCGATTTCGGGCAGATTGTGTCGCTTGCCGACTTCGAAGTCGTTTGGGTCGTGCGCGGGCGTGATCTTGACGACGCCGGTGCCGAATTCGCGGTCGACGTATGCGTCCGCAATGATCGGTATCTCGCGGGACATGAGTGGGAGAAGCACGCTCTTACCAATGAAACGTCTGTAGCGCTCATCGTCGGGATGCACGGCGACCGCCGTATCGCCGAGCATCGTTTCGGGACGGGTGGTGGCGACGACCAGAAAATCCTTCGAGCCGACGATCGGATAGCGGATATTCCAGATTTCGCCGGCGCGCTCGTGATGGACAACCTCGAGATCGCTGATCGCCGTCTGGCAGCGCGGGCACCAGTTGACCATGTAGCGCCCGCGATAGATCAATCCCTCGCGATAGAGCCGCAGAAACGCCTCGAGCACCGCGCGGTAGAGCTTGGGTTCGAGAGTGAAATGCTCGCGCGTCCAATCGCACGAAGCGCCGAGGCGAACCATCTGATCCTTGATGACGCCGCCGCTTTCCGCCTTCCACTGCCAGACGCGCCGCTCGAACTCTTCGCGGCCCAAATCCTGGCGGCGGATCTTCTGCTTGGCCAGCTCGCGCTCGACGACAAACTGCGTGGCGATTCCAGCGTGGTCCATGCCGGGCAACCAGAGCGTGCGATTGCCCTTCATGCGATGCCAGCGGACAAGCATGTCGATCTGCGTATGCTCGAGCAAGTGGCCGATGTGGATCGAGCCCGTAACGTTCGGCGGCGGCAGGGCAATCGAAAATGCCGGGCCGTTGCCCGAGTTTTCGGCGCGGAACAGTTTTTCGTCGAACCAGGCCTTGGCCCAGCGCTCTTCGATCTCCTGTGGCTCGTAAGCCTTGGGGATTTCCCGGGGCATGCGTTCCTTATGGAATCGGATTTCTTGCGGAAGCCAAACAATCAATATAAGCGGCGGGTGCGCGAGGCGTCAATCCGCCCATGGACACAGGAGAATAATAGGGGAATTTCGCGAATCACACGCGCAAAGAACCAAGGCGGCTTCACTCCCTTCGCACAAGGCGCTCAGGGTGGCGGGATGACAGCGGGCCTACGGCGCGGCGCAAGCGAAATTGGCCGCCTCGTCGATGCTGCCGGCGCCTTTGTATTTCGCAACCTGCGGGTACGGGCACAGGGGCCGCGTGCGATCCACTTGCCCCTTTGTGCTGTGCGAGGCGATCATTTCGACGGGGGCTTTCTTCTGTTCGACCCACTGCTCGATCGCGCCGACCACGTCGAAATCGTTGGGCCCTTCGCCGCCGCGGCAGTGATTCATCCCCGGCACCATGAACAGGCGCACTCGATCCGCCGTCTTCGCCGCGCCGCCCGCTGCCTTCACGACGCTCATGTAGTAGTTGACGCTGTTTCCGGGAGGGATGAGTTGATCGGCCCAGCCGTGGTACATCAGGAGCTTTCCACCGTGCGAGAAGAAAGGCTTGAGATTGGGATTGATGGCGTTGTTCAGGTCGGCGTCCACTTTATCGGCAAGCGCGACGTCGCTATCGAAATTCAGGGTGAGGTAATCGTAGTCCGGGTTTTTGAACACGATGTACTTGAAATAATCGACGGCGACGATCGGCGGCCTGCTCAGGGGAAGGGCCCAGGCGGACTCGCTGCCCGGCTCGAGGGGCGGAAACAGTTCCTTCTTCGTGCGCGGATTCACGACCGGTGAGTAGATCTGCCTGACCGCCTGGACCTGAGGAGCGGTGAGACACGATGCGTCGCCGGCGCCCTTGCACAAAAGCACGGCGGGATCGAAGTGGCAGCGACGGGGATCATCGAGGAGACCGTCCTTGACGCCATCGAGCGCGTCGCAGGCTTCCAGCACAGCCCTGTGGAGGAACGGAAGCTTCTCCGGGGGGATGGCGCTTTCCGGAGTTTTGCGCACGGCCTGCGAAATCCAGACGGACGAGGCCTGCAGACGGCTCATATAGTTCGCGGAGGAGCCGGCGACGATGCCGTCGAAATCGCCGGGGTAGCGCTGCGCCTCCGTGAGCCCCTGTTTGCCGCCGGTCGAACATCCGTTCCAATACGAGAGGCGCGGCGCGCTGCCGTAAAAGGCCTGAATGATGGCTTTGGCCTTCACGGTCATCTCGTGCTCCGACCGGTAGGCATAGTCCACTAGCTTTTCCGGATGGCCGAACGCAAAGACGCCGTTGGCGCCCGTGTGCCCGGTGTCGGTGGATCCGCTGGCGTAGCCGCGCCCAACGGCCAGCCCCAGAGCGCCGTAGCTGATGGTCCCGGCCCAACCGCCGTTGCCGACGGCCTGAAATTTTTCGTTCCAGCCGGAGACCGGCATCCACACCTCGATCTTGATGTCGGAGTCGGTTGTGGGTTTCAACGTAGCCGCCACGCGGCAAAACGGCGGCAGGTTGTCAAAACGTGGCGGGGGCACTCCCGGCGGTCCTGGCGGAGTACCGGGCGGCAACGTAAAGCTGCCCGCAGGCACGATCTGGGCCAGCGTGATGGTCGTGTCCGGCAACGGAAGCGAGGCCAAGCTTTCGCACGACGCCGCTTTCACGGGCGCGGCGCTCGCGAGGCCAATCAACAAAAGTACCCCAGAAAAGATGACGCTGGAACGGACAAAACCCGGCGCGATCGCGCGAGAAGACATCGTTGGCGTATTCACGAAACGCCCCCTTCCGGTTACATTCGGCGGCGCTCAGCATATACGCGCGAGAAACGGCTCGCAAGCGGAAGCAGGCCGACTGGTGTAAGGCGAAGGCGGCTGGCGGAGCGAGCGAAAACCGCGGGCGCTTACTTCTCTTTTTTCGCGAGTTCCTGCTGGAGAAGGTTTTCGATCAGCGGCTTCAACAGGCCCTGCGCGAGCAGGTCGTGAAGCTGCGGCTCGAGCCTCTCGAGGACTTTCCGGACCACAGCATCGACTGCGTTCGGATCGGGCGTCGTCTCTTCACGCGCATTCGGATCGAAGCCCGGAGGCGGCGTAAGGAACGGAATCTCCGCGAGCGCCTCGCGGTTGGGCGGAGGACCCGTCGGAATGCGTTCGTCGAACTCATTTTCAGAAGACGCGATCGCCGAAGCCTCTTCTTCTTCGGCGGACTCTTGAGCAGCGGTCACTTGGGAAACCGGCACCTGGAATGCGTGCAGCGGAGTGAGTTCCGGCGACTGCGCGCCGTAATCCGAAGGTCCCTGCGGCTCGTCTTCGTCAACGAGCAGCGGCTCGGGAGTCACATGCACGGCCGGAGGCTCTACGAGATCAGGCTCCCTGAACGAGGCATGAGCTTCGGGCGACTCGGGCATGACCTCAGGGCCGGAAACTGCCAGGGCGTTTTCGGCCGGCTCAGGAGATACCTGGGCGACCGCTTCCTCGGCTGGTAGCTCCCAAGCGAAG
Source organism: Candidatus Acidiferrales bacterium (assembly GCA_050018375.1). GTDB lineage: Bacteria > Acidobacteriota > Terriglobia > Acidiferrales > UBA7541 > Palsa-295. Next base: position 48,104 of record JBEKAE010000003.1, read on the forward strand.
CTTGGCGCGATTTCGCTCGGTGCCGGCTCCTCCGCGAAGAACGCGTCTTCATCCGACGGCTGCGGAACCAGGGCTGTGGCCGGCTCGGTTGAAGCGGGCAATTCCTCCGCCGGCGCGAGTTGCGCGCGAGGCTGCGGCTCGGAGAGCGCAGTCATCCATCCGCTCTCCGGCTGTTGCGCCGGAGAAGATGCTATCGCGTCCATCCAGTGCGGTTCTCTGGATGCGACGGCCGGCTCTGGATTGGAAACTGATTCGCATGCGATCGCGGGAGCCTCGGCCGGCTCAGCAGCGAAAACTTGTGGCTCCGGGGCCGCGGCCATCTCCGCGGCGTGCTGCGACAGGTCCTGCGGCGTCGCCTGTATTTCTTCGGCCACCTCCGGAGCGGAGACGACCCGGGACGGCTCATCGCGCTTTGAAGGGCGCTCCGATGGAAAAGTAATTGGCTCCAGCTCCTCATGCGAAGAGAACGCCGGCTTGTTCGCGGCTTCCGCCGGGATTTCGAAGTCCATGGCGCTGCGCCGCCAGTCGCGCGTGGTCGATGAGCCGTCGAAATCTTCCTCTGCCCCTTCCGCTTCAGCAACCGGCTCCTGGGGCTCGTTCGCGTTAGTCCCGGGTCCCTCGCGTTCGAAGGTGCGCCGTCCCTTCCCGAACCCATACACCAGTGCTGCTTCCTCGGGACTCGGCTCGGGGAACTCAGGCAGCGGCCGGGGCTCAATCTTGGCCGGCACTTCGGCCTGAACTTGAACTGGGACAGCGGCGTGCACGGGAGCTTCGGCTTCGTGCAACGCATGGGGCTCGAGGGCTGCCTTCGCCTTGGCAAGTTCGGCTACGACCCTGGGATTCTTCTCGAGTGCGGCCATGACCATCGCGATGAGCGGGTCGGGAGGAACAAAAGGCTTCTTCAGAACGCCATCGGCGCCCACGCGGCGCGCCTCTTTTTCATCGAGGGGATCAAACGCGCCGACCAACAAGATGACGGGGATGTGCGAGAACCGCTGGTCTTTCTTGACGAATTCGCAGACTTCGTAACCGTTGCGCACCGGCATGAAAATGTCGGCCAGAACGAGGTCGGGGTTCAAATCGGGAAGGCGGCGCACGGCGGCTTCGCCGTTGCCGACCGAAACAACCTTGATGCCGCGCTCTTCAAATGCCAGCGCGACCATCTTCTGAATATTGGTGTTGTCGTCGGCGATCAGGATGCTGGGCACGAGAATCCTCTGGCGGCGCACCTGCAGTACAAGCGCCTGCCTCTTTCCCCATATCTATTGCAGCATCCCCTAGGGAGAGCGTCAACGGAGTCAAGGTACAGGGGTGCCTCAGTCGTTAGGAGGGGGTCAAAAGGGGCTTACCAGGGAATGAGCTTCTTCAAACCCTTCTTCTTCTTGCTGGTGGACTCGCTCTTGGGATCACTTTGGCTCGTCGCTGGCTTGGCGTTCGCCTGGGCGGTTCCGCTGGTCGCGGCCGCCGGCGCTGCCTGCGAGGGAGACGCTTCGCCCTGCGAGGGCGTCTGCGCTGCAGCATCTACGTGGGCAGCATCGGTCGTGATTGCCGAAGTTGCCGCTGCGGGACTCCCAGCGGACGGATTCACCGAATCTGCGGGCGGAGTGGTAGGCGCCGCGATGATCTCGGCACCGACGGCCCTCGCCGGTGCGTTCGTCATGGATTCGGATGTCCCGCCTTCAATCACTGGGCCACCGGTGGCTGTGTTGCTATCCGCGCCTCCGTCGTTGGCTGCCGCCGGCATCTGCGCGGCCACGCCAAACGACGGCCCGGCTGCGCCCGGCTTCAAGATTTCCCGCGCCGAAGCCGAGTCATCCGGCGGGTTTAGGTTGGGCTCGCCGAAGCGAGCCGCCGTGGACACATCGGGTCTCGACTGGACCATTCCGAGCGGGAATTTTAGAGCGAAGTTCTGGTGGTGTTGCTTTTCAAACATCTGTTGCTTCTTCATTCGCGCGACCGCTTGGGGATCGGCGGCGGGAATTGGCATCCCCAACAACTTGAGGTGCTCCTTCGCCTGGGGCGCCAGCCTCGACAGCGGGTAGTCCTCAAGAATGCGGCTGTAACATTTGGCCGCAAGGTCAGCCCAGTGGTTCTTGTCATCTTCGTTCTTCGATACCTGTTTGGCGCGCATATAGACGTCGCCAAGCATCGCGAGCGCGATGTCGCTCTGGCTGTAGAGCGGATATCGCTCGGTCAGCTCAAACAGACGGGCCGCCGAAGCGGCGAAGTCCCGCTTCGCGTAGTAAAAGTGCGCGACCCTGAACTCGCCGTCGGCCACAACCTCCTGCACGTCGCGCAAATGCTGAGCCGCCCGCGGCACGAGCGGGCTTTGCGGATACTTCAGAAGAAACGCCTGGAACTCGTCCTCGGCTGCCTCCGCCTGGCTGGTGTCGCGGTCTGACTTCCCCATCATCCGGTAGTGGGCCATGCCGACCTGCATCTGCGCGTATGCGGCCTCGTCAAGGAACGGGAAGAAGACGATAAAATTCTTGTACTCCTCGACCGCCTGGGTCAGATTCGAGACGCCGCCTTCGTTGTAGTAGGAATCCGCGCTCCCGAGCTTGGCCTTGGCCAGGTACTCGCTGTCCGGGTAGGTGTTGATCAGGGTTTGCAAACTGAGGCGCGCCTCAGTGTACCTCTTGTGCTTGATGTCGTTCATGGCGCGGTCGTAAAGCACCTTGTCGGGCTCGGCCGACTCGGCGCCTTCCTGTTTCTTCTCTTGCGCCGGCTTGACCTTTGTCACCTTGGGCTTCTTCTGCCCGTAGGCACTCGCGCACGAGAACCCGGCGAGCGACACGGCCAGAGCTGCGATCCAAAGGTGACGTTTTCTCATCAGAAACCCAACCATCATGCCCTTCCTCAAACACGCTGGCTTAGAGCCTCGGTTGCAAGCTTGCGCATCTGGCGCACCGCCGCGGCTGCGTCGGGCGTGTGGAAAATCGAAGTCCCTGCGACGAACGTGTTCGCGCCCGCCTGGGCCAGCTCGGCGGCATTTTCCGCGTCCACGCCCCCGTCAACTTCGATCCGGAAGCCGCCATTATAGCGCGCCCTCCACTGATTCAGCTGCCGGATTTTCTCGATCGACCCGGGAATGAATTTCTGGCCCCCGAACCCCGGGTTTACGGACATCACCAGAACCGTTTCAACCTTGTCGAGGACTTCCGTGAGCATCGCCACCGGCGTCGCCGGATTGATGACAGCGCCCGCCTGCGCTCCGTGCTCCCGAATCATGGCCAGCGCGCGATCCAGGTGCACCGTCGCCTCTTGATGGACCAGGACGCGGTCGGCGCCCGCGCGCACGAATTCCTCGATGTACCTCTCGGGCTGCTCGATCATGAGATGCACGTCCAGCGGCAGCCGGGTTGCTTTGCGCAGGGACGCCACGACAGGGATTCCGATCGAGATGTTGGGCACGAAATGGCCATCCATCACGTCCACGTGGATCACGTCCGCGCCGCCTTGCTCGACTGCGCGCACCTCTTCGCCCAACCGTGTGAAGTCCGCGGCTAGAATGGACGGCGCGATCTCAATCCTTGCGTATGTCATAAGAAGCTCGGTGATTCTAGCACGCCTTTGCAGGGGCTTTCTTCATTCCGCCACCTGCAATTCGACGGGCGTGTTCGCGTCGACGCGCTGCCCCCGAGAGGGCGCCTGCCCCACCACGGCGCCGCGCGCCGCCTCGGGCACCAGTGACGGTGTGAGCTTCGCAACCTTCAGCCCGGCAGCGTTCAATTTCGATTCCGCCTCGGCAACCGGGAGACCGACCAGCTCCGGCATCACGTAGGCCGCCGGCCGCGACCCGAGCGACACAAGCAGGTTTACGTGCGGGCTGGTGACATCCGTCGTGCCGGGCGCGGGATCCTGCTGGATCACGGTGTCCTCCGCGCTGCCGGGAAGATACGCGCTCGAAACCTCGCCGGGTTGCATTCCGCCGCGCAGCAGCTCGACCTGCGCCGCGCGCAGGCTCTTGTCCTGGAGCTGCGGAATCGTCGCCTTCTGGGGACCGAGGCTCAGCACGACGTGCGCATTCTGCCCGACTTTCACGCGCATGTTCGGAGGCGGGCTTTGCCTGACGACGGCGTCCACAGGAAGGCTGCTGTAGATCCGGTCCTCGATCTTCATTCCCACGCCGCGCCCCCGCAGAATCTGCTGCGCCTTGGCGGCACCGGTCCCGACGACATCCGGCATGGCCACTTCGCGACCCTGGACCGCGAAGCGCATCGCCGTCAGCGCGCTCAGGAACCCGATCGACGACAGCACGAACAGCAGCAGCGCCATGCGCAGGATCCAATGGAGACGCTCGCGCAGCGTCATCTTGCGATCTTCCTTGCAGTCAGACTTCCGACGTTCGTCATACCGAATGCCACTCCATCATCACGCTAGCACGAAGGAAATGTGGCGCAAGGGGAAATCCCGGTGGACTTTCGGCGGCGATTAGGAGGCCTGAAAGCCCGCGGCGAAGAAGCCGGCGGTTTCTTGCTGGCCCGGGAGCGTGTGGAATTGCCCGGCCCCGTCGAATAGTTCCGATGCGGATACACCTGGCGCGAGATGCAGCGCGAGCGCGTCCGCCATCTCGCTTGCCGGAACGCGCTGAACCGACTCTGCGCCGCGCAAAACTTCCGCGACGACCTCCTCGTTTTCCTCCGGCTCGATCGAGCACGTCGAATAGACGAGCCTTCCGCCGGTCCCGAGATGCGCCAGCGCATTTCGAAGCATCCGGACTTGCAGCGCATGAAATTCGGCGAGCTGCTCGGGCCGCAGCCGCCAGCGAATCTCCGGGTGCCGGGCGAGCGTGCCGGTGCCCGAGCAAGGTGCGTCGAGAAGAATCCGGTCGAATCGCTCGCGGAAAGGAAGCGGCTGCTCGGCGTCGAGCTCGACAAGCCGGACGCCGATAAGCCCGAGCCGCTTGAACTGCGCCGCCATCGCGCGAAGGCGGTGCGCATAAAGGTCGGCCGCGACGACGGTCCCTTTGCTTCCCGCCGCGCGGACCAGCGCAAGCGTCTTTCCGCCCGGCGCGGCGCACAAATCGAGAACGCGATCGCCCGCACGAACGCCGAGCAGGAGCGGCACCGCCTGCGAGGCTTCGTCCTGGATCGAGATTCTCCCCGCGCGAAACTCTTCCGTTCGTGACGGGCTTCCCCCGCTCACGGCGAACGCGTTCTTGAGCAACCGCCCCGGCTCGACGCGCAGGCCTGCCTTCTCGAGCGCGCGGAAAATCTCGTCGCGCCGGTCTGCGTCGCTGAGTGCGCAGCTCAGGCGAGGCGCGCGATTGTTGGCTTCGAGCAGAGCGATCGTATGTGGTTCGCCCAGACGCGAAAGCCACCGCTCGACCATCCAAGTGGGATGCGAATGTAGAATTGCGAGGCGTTCGGCCGCCAGAACTTTCGGCGGCAGGAATTTCCCGGCGGGCGATTTCGCGTCCTCAGCGATCCGGCGCAGCACCGCATTCACGAGCGGCGCTGCCGAGGCTTTCCGCGCCCTCTTCACCAACTCCACCGATTCATTCACGGCGGCGCGCGCGGGAATCTTCTTAAGGAATCGTAGCTGATACGCTCCCATCCGCAGCGCGAGCGCCACCGGCAGATCGAGTTTCTCGGCCGGCTTCTTCAGTTGGCGTTCCAGGAGAAAATCAAGCAGTCGCCGTTGGCGCTGCACTCCAAGCGTCAGTTCCGTTGCAAGCGCCGCATCGGCCGGTTTGACGTTCGCGCCAAGCTCGACGTGCAGCAGGTCGCTGGCGTACGCGCCCTCGGCCTCCACGCGCCGCAGCACTTCATACGCGATTTGTCTGGAGATCGAAACTGCCATGTTGCGGCTCTACGTGCCGAAGCGCTCGCCCGGCACGATGCGCGCCCCGTTCATGAACCCTCCGTCAGTGACCCGATTTCGGCCTTCGAGTTGGACCTGTTCAACACGCAAGACAGTGCTGCCGCCGCAGATCACCAGCAACCCATCTTCGCGGGTCGGCAGTATCGCGCCGGGCATACCACCGGCCGAGATTGGCCTGAGCGGCTTGCCCCAAATCTGACAGGTTTTTCCACGAAAGGTCGTAAACGCGCCGGGCCACGGCTGCAGGCCGCGGATGCGGTTGTATATTTTGTGCGCACTGAGCGACCAATCGATTCGCCCGTCGTCCTTCTTGAGGATGGGTGCAAACGTCGCCCGAGAATTGTCCTGTGCCGCGGGCGTGATCTCGCCCTGATCCAGCTTACGCAGCGTTTCCTCGACCAGCGGTCCGCCCAATTCAGCCAGACGCACAGTCAGCTCCGGCGTGGTTTCGTCAGGGCCGATTTCGGTCTCACGCTTCAACAAAATTGGGCCGCTGTCGAGTCCAGCGTCGATTTGCATGGTTGTGAGGCCTGTTCGCGTCTCGCCATTCACGATCGCCCAGTTGACCGGCGCGGCACCGCGATACTTCGGCAGTAGTGACGCGTGCAGGTTGATCCACCCCAGCCGCGGGATATCGATCAGGCGCTGCGGGATGATCTGCCCATAGGCGATGATGACGACCACGTCGGGCGCAAGGCGCTTGAAATAGTCGTAGGCCTCCTCCGACTTGATCTTTTCGGGCTGATAGACAGGAATACCGGCGGCAACGGCCGCATCCTTCACGGGCGAGCCTGCCGTTTCCTGCCCGCGGCCTCGGGGGCGGTCCGGTTGCGTGACGACCGCTTCGACGCGGAAATCCGGCTGCGCGATCAGATGCCGCAGGGATGGCACGGCAAAAGCGGGCGTTCCGCAAAAGACGATGCGCAGCGGCACGACGCGCCTACCACTCGCCGGCTTTTTTCAGCTTGCGGATTTTCCGCTTGATCATGTCCCGCTTGAGCATGCTGAGGTGCGTGATGAAGAGGACTCCGTTGAGGTGGTCGATCTCGTGGCAGAACGCGCGGGCGAGCAGGCCCTCGCCGCGCATCTCGAATTCTTTCCCGGCCGCATCCTGGGCGCGCACGGTGACGTACAGCGGACGCGCGACGTGCCCGCGGAAGCCGGGGAGCGAAAGGCATCCCTCCTCCTCGCGCTGCTCGCCCTCGGCGTGAATGATTTCCGGATTCACGCAGACGATTTTCCCTTCCGGGTTCTTTCCGTTGGTCACGTCGATCACGGCGAGCCGCCGCCCCAGCCCAATCTGCGGCGCCGCCAGCCCCACGCCCTGCGCCGCGTACATAGACTCAAACATGTCTGCTACGAGCGTCTGTAGTTCCTCATCGAACTTGTCCACCGGCTTCGTAGGGGTCTCGAGCACCGGATCGCCGTATTTCACGATTGGATGAATCATCGCGACTCTGTTCCTGGAATATTCCTAGAAATTGTCCAACTGCCGCTGATAGCCGTCGAAATTCCTTCGCATTTCCTCGAGCGAATCGCCGCCGAACTTCTCGATAAACGCGCCCGCGAGCGTCAGCGCCACCATGGCCTCGGCCGCCACACCGCCCGCCGGCACCACGCACACATCCGAGCGCTCGTAGGCCGCTTTCACCGCTTCCTTCGTGTTCATGTCCGCGGTGAGGAGCGGGCGGCGGAGAGTCGAAATCGGCTTCAGGTATCCCCGGATGACGACGTTCTGGCCGTTCGTGATCCCGCCCTCGAGCCCGCCCGCGCGGTTCGACGAGCGATCGAACCGTTTCCGCGATGCGTCGTACCGGATTTCGTCCTGCACTTCGGAGCCGTAGCTTCCCGCATTCGCGATGCCCGTGCCGATCTCGACGGCCTTCACCGCCTGGAGCGACATCACGGCGCGAGCGAGCTTCGCGTCGAGCTTCTCGTCCCACTGCACGTGACTTCCCAGACCCGGCGGAATCCCGCGCGCGACGACTTCGAAGATTCCGCCGACGGAATCGCCCGCGCGCAGCACGTGGTCCACTTCGGCGACCATTCGCCCTTCCACGTCGCGATCGACGCAGCGCAGGGGCGATTCGAGATCCTCGCAGACGGCTGCAATCTCATTCCACGTGGCATCGCGCTCAAGGCGCGCGTGGCCGACCGCGATCGTGTGGCTCAGGACGGCCGCGCCGAACTCGCGCAAGAGAAGCTTGGCCAGCGCGCCAGCCGCAACGCGAGCCGCAGTCTCGCGCGCCGAGGCGCGTTCGAGGACGTATCGCGCGTCGTGAAAATCGTACTTTTGCGCGCCGGCCAGGTCGGCATGTCCCGGCCGCGGCGCCGTCAAGCGGCGCTGCGCATCCTCTGCGCCCTCGCTATCCTCGACCGGCAGAGCCTTCTCCCAATTCTTCCAATCGCGGTTTTCGATGCGCAGGGCGATGGGCGCGCCGATCGTCTTGCCATGGCGCACGCCGGCGAGGAAGTCCGCCTGGTCTTTTTCGATCCTCTGGCGCCCGCCGCGGCCATATCCGAGCTGACGGCGGTGCAGCTCGCGCCCGACGAAATCCAGGTCCACCGGCACGCCGGCGGGCAGCCCGGAAATCCAGGCCACCAGGGCCTGGCCGTGAGACTCTCCGGCGGTGACGAATCGCAGCATGTTCAGTGGCGTATCGGGATCGGGAACAAACGAAGAATTCTACCGGACGCATCCGCGCGCGTAAAGGCCGCGCGGATGTTTGCTTGACGTGCTGCACAGCGGACGTTACGCTCTCGATGACTCGGCCGGGGGCCCGGCAACCGGGTCCCACACGATGCCCGAACCCAGCGAAACTCCGTCGCTCCTCTCGCCTCTTGCGGGCGCGCTCAAGCGCCAAATCTTCTCCGTACAGGATTATTCGCTGCTGGCCCTCCAATCGCTCGCCAACTTGTTCACGCCGCCGCAATACTGGGGCGACACGCTCGCGCAGATGGATTCGATCGGTGTCGGTTCCCTCGGCATCGTGGTGATCACTTCGTTTTTCATTGGCGCTGTCATGGTCCTCCAAACGGCGGCCTACTTCGAGCGATTTGGCGAAACGTCTTTGACGGGCGACGTGGTGTCGCTCTCGCTGATCCGCGAATTGGCTCCGGTGATCACCGCATTGCTGGTCTCGGGCCGGAATGCGTCGGGGATCGCGTCGGAACTCGGTTCGATGGTGGTGACCGAGCAGGTGGACGCGATGCGCGCTTTGGGTACGGACCCTATACGCAAGCTCGTCACGCCCCGGGTGGTGGCGATGGTGTTGATGCTGCCGCTGCTCACCGCCGTGTCTGATTTTGTCGGCCTCGTCGGTGGTTCCCTCATGGCGTATTTCTCGCTGAGGCTCGGTGCGGTGCAGTTCTGGACCCGCGCGATCGACACACTCGAATTCGGCGATCTGGTCCAGGGCATGGTCAAGCCCCTCGCATTCGGTTACGTCATCTCCACGGTTGCGTGTTATCAAGGGTTGCGGGTGAAGGGCGGCACGCAGGGTGTCGGCCGGGCGACGACCTCTGCGGTCGTCATCTCCTCGGTAATTGTGCTTATCGTCGATTTCTTCCTCGCGAAACTGTTGCTGTACATATTCCACAAATGAAGCAGTACGCCAGCGAGCGGCCCGTTTTCCAGCGGCTCCTCGCGCAACGCGGCATCGGGAAAACCTCCGCTCCGAATCGCCCGCATTTCCATCTATAATCGCGGGATGACGCTTCCTTCCCGCCCGGCGTCAGTTGATCTGACTGCGAGCACGGTTCCGGGTGAGCCTCTCATCGCCTTCAAAGACGTCCACATCGGTTTCGACGAGGGAGAGGTGCTCCGCGGGATTTCCTTCGAAGTCTGGCCGGGGGAGACAAAAGTCCTGCTTGGCGAGAGCGGCTCGGGAAAGACGCTCATCATGAAGCTCGCCACGGGCCTGCTGCATGCGGACGCGGGCCGCATCTGGGTGATGGGCCACAATATCGCCGAGATGCCCGAAAGGGAGCTGCTCGATTTTCGTCGGCACGTTGGCTTCGTTTTTCAGGAAGGCGCTCTCTTCGATTCGCTCACGGTCGCGGAAAACGTCGCCTTCCGGTTGCGCGAAGAAAAGCTCCCCGAGGAAGAAATCGACACGCGCGTGCGCGAAGTTCTGCGCTTCGTCGAGATGGATGCCGCAATCGACAAATATCCCGATGAGCTTTCCGGCGGCATGCGCCGGCGAGTCTCGATTGCCAGGGCGCTGGCGGACCGGCCGCCGCTCGTGTTTTACGACTCGCCAACCGCAGGGCTCGACCCCGTGACTTCGCAGACGATCATCACGCTCATCCTGCGCGGGCGCGACTTGCAGGGCGTGACCTCCTTGCTCGCCACGCAGCGCGTGCAGGATGCATTCGGCCTCGCGCACTTTCGATTCGACGAGGCCAAAAGCCGCGTCGTGCCCGCCAACGGCGGCGGAGCGCGGCTGGCGCCGCGCGAGACCGCGAACGGAGGCGCGCCGCCCACCAATATTCTCATGCTGCGCGACGGGCGCGTTTACTTCGAAGGAGCCGCCGACGATTTGCTGCATTCGTCCGATGATTATTTGAAGGCGTTTCTGGTTTCCGCGGAATAACAGTTTGATCCGGCACCACTGAGGAGGAACGGCGATGGCGCAACGAAAGCAATTGACCTGGACGGAATTGCGAGTGGGAATCTTCGTGCTCGTGGGCTTGTTCATCGTGATGATTGCCATCTTCTACGTCACGGGCGCGGGTTCCCTGGGGCCGAAATATAGCGTGGTCACCTATCTCCCCGAGGTCGAGGGAATGAAATCGGGCGCGCCCGTCGATCTCGACGGAATCCAAATCGGCAACGTCCAGTCTATGAGCCTGACGCCGCACCCGACGGACCGCGAGCACAGCATCAAGCTTGTCCTGCGCATCGGCAAAAAGTACCAGGGACAGATCCGCACCGACTCCGCCGCGAGCCTTGTCACCCAGGGCCTGCTCGGCGACCGTTACGTCACGATCTCGCGCGGACTCACCGGCTCCGTGATTCCTCCGAACGGAGAAGTTCGCGGCGTGGAAGAGGCAGCGATGAAGGAGGTGATCGAGCGTGGCGCCGATCTCATGCAGAATCTCGGCACGCTGACCGACGACATTCGGGACGTCATCGACCAGGTTCAAAAAGGCAAAGGCACGCTTGGAGCGCTTTTGAGCGATCGTTCGCTCTATAACCATCTCGACGATACGACGAGCAAGCTCGACGCAGTGGTAACGTCGGTCCAGGAGGGCAAGGGAAGCTTCGGAAAATTGATGGTATCGGACGAGCTGTATAACAAAGTGGACGCCACCGTCGGTGACGTGCAGAACGTGACCGCCGCCGTGCGGGAACAGAAGGGCACGGTGGGCAAACTGATCTACGATCCGGCGGCCTATGACGAAATCAAGGGCTTCGCGCAGAAAGGCAACGCGCTCCTCGGCGACATGCGCGCGGGCAAGGGCACGCTCGGCAAGCTCGCTACCGATGACACCGCCTATAACAATCTCCGCGATGCTTCCGCGAGCGTTCGCGACGCTACCGCCAAGCTGAACTCCAACCAGGGCACGGCGGGGAAGTTCTTCAGCGATCCGGCATTCTACGACAACATGACGGGACTTTCGGGTGATCTGCGCCTGATGATCAACGATTTCCGCCAGAACCCGAAAAAGTTCCTGCACATAAAGCTCGGAATTTTCTAGAGGCGCGTATCTTCCCGAGCGCCCCGGCCGAGGCTGGATTCTGCCACGCGACTGGCTAGCACTACGGCGTCGCGCAGCGAAGCCCGTACAGATACCTCGGCCAGGCCGGTCAGGAAGCCGGAAGGACGGTTTGGCACCCAGACTCGTGCGTTGCGTCTGGATACTTAAGCTTGGTTGCCCAGCAAGCGTTAGATTTACGGCGAGTTGACTACTCGGCGAGACCGAAGCCCGTTCGGCGACAATCCCGGCGCAGCGTCAGTGCCGCTTGCACTGGCAACGAACTGTGATTGTCAATTTTCTTCATTCCGAACAACCTCCAGCATAGCGGAGTTTACGAATAGTTTTCGATTTGTACAACCAAAGGCCTTCGAACGGCGCAGATTCGACCCTGAATGGTTTCGCTGAACGGCTGAAGTGCGACCACTCCCCCAAGGTGAAAAATCCGGCGCCTACGCTTCCTTTTCGGCTGGCGAGAATTCGAGCGCGAGTTCGCGAATGCGGCGCAGGTCGAGCTTGCCCGTGCCCAGGCGGGGTAACTCCTCGACCATGAAGAACTGGTTCGGCCGCGGCGTCCACAGGTTCGGCAGGCCGGCTTCCGGCAGCTTTTCGAGCACGAACTTCAACTCTTCTTCTCCGAGCAGGTGCAACACCACGAGCCTCTCTCCTTTCTTTCCGTCGGGCACCGAGGTCACGACGAACGTCTGCTCGGTCACTCCGGCAATCAGATGCAGTTGCTCTTCGATCTTGATGTGCGGCACCATTTCGCCGCCGATCTTGCTGAACCGGCTCAGCCGGTCCGTGATCGTCAGGAAGCCGTCTTCGTCTTCGGTGGCGATGTCGCCCGTCACGTACCAGCCCTCTTGCAGCACCTCTGCCGTCTTCTCCGGCCTGCCGAGATACCCGAGCATCACGTTGGGCCCGCGCACGATCAGCAGACCCGGTGTGCCGACCGGGACAGGTTCGAGCGTCTCCGGATCGACGATGCGCACGCTGATACCCGGCAGCGGATGACCGATGCGTCCCCGTTTTCCGCCCACCTGCCGAAATCCCGGCGCGCGAAAGTCCCGCGTGTTCACGGCGACGACGGGCGAGCACTCCGTCGCGCCGTAGCCTTCGAGCGGCTTGATGCCGAAGCGGTCCTCGAAGGCGAGCGCGAGGCGCTCCGGCAGTTTCTCGGCGCCGACGAGCACGAACTCCAGGCTGCCGAAATCCTCCGGCGAGCAGCGCCGCATATACGCCTGCAAGAACGTCGGCGTCGCTATCAGGAACGTCAATCGATAATCGCGCACGAGTTCGCTGATGGCGGCCAGATCGAGCGGGCTCGGATGATACACCGCGCCGACGCCGAGCACCGCCGGCAGCCACAACGTGACCGTGAAGCCGAACGAGTGGAAGAAGGGCAGTACGCCCAGCAGCGAATCCTTTCTGCCAAACATGAACGTCTGGGCCATCTGTTCGATGTTCGATGCGATGTTGTAGTGCGTCAGCATCACGCCCTTCGGCTCGCCCGTGCTGCCGCTCGAGAAAATGATGGTGGCGAGATCGTCGAGCTTCCGCGCCTTTCCGCCGTTCAGCGCCCGCTCGAGCCACCACCCCGGCAGGAACCACAGCAGCAGAGCGATCACTCTTTCGCCCAGCCTCGGCGCGGCTGCGGCTTCTTCGAGCAGAATCGTCTTCCCCGGCACCTTCAGCGGGATTCTTTCCAGCAGGGGCTTCGTCGTGATCACGGTCTCGAGTCTGCACTGCGCGGCGCACGAGGCCAGCGCCTCGTCCGATACGGTGTAGTTCAAATTGACGGGAACATTCCCGGAAAGCGTCGCCGCGAAATTGACGAGCGCTCCCGGCACCGACGGCGGCAGCAGAATCCCGACCATCTCTTGCCCCGCCCACGTGCTGCGCAGACGCCGCGCGAGGAAGATCGCGCTCAGCAATGCGCTGCACCATTTCATCCGGGGGCGGCGCTTGTCTCCCATCGCGAAACGAAACGGATGATGGTGCGCCGTTCGGATCAGCGAGCGGTGCAGCGTGCGGAGATGCTTCTTGCGATGGCGGTACGCTTCGGTTTGCAGCTCCTGCACGGCCCGGCGCACGTCGAACGGCGTCGCCGTCGGCGGCATCGGCTTGCCGAAACTCACGGTCACGGGATAGGGGATCGTGCGCGGGAACTTCCAGAGGAAACGCCCGCAGTCGAAGCTGAAAATGCTGCCCCACACGCCGTCGAGGTTCACCGGAACGATCGGCGCGTCCACGCCCTTCATGATCCGCTCCATCCCGCGGCGGAAGGGAAGCATCTGGCCGATGCGCGTGATCTGGCCTTCGGCGAAGATGCAGACCACTTCGCCCGCGCGGATGGCGTCGCTCGCCGTGCGCAGCGAATGCAGCATTTCGCGCGGCCGCAGCTCGGACGAAATCGGAATCGCCCGCAGAATCCTCGCGAACGGCTTCACGTACGGGAGGTCGTAGATGCCTTTGTACATCAGGAAGCGGATCGGCCGGTCCGTCGAGGCGATCAGCAGGCAAGCATCGACGAACGACATGTGGTTGCAGACGAAAAGTGCGCCGCCCCTTTCAGGAATGTTCTCGCGGCCTTCCACGCGGATTCGATACACCGAATGCGTTGCCAGCCAGAGCACGAATCGCAATAGAGAATCGGGCAGCAAATAGATCGAGTACGCGGTTGTGACGAGCGTGAGGATCGCGCCATCGAGGAAAATGCCACGGGCCGTCTGATGAAAGACGCTCGAGAACAGGTAGTAGGCGCCCGCTGCAATGAAGATTCCGACGAACGACAGCAGATTCGCCGCGGCGATGACGCCGCCCTTGTGCTCCGGCCGCGGCCGGTGCTGGATCAGGGCGCCGAGCGGCACCGCAAATACCCCGCCAAAGAATCCGAGGAACGCGAGGTGCGTTCCCGCAACCCAGAGCGTGGGCCTTGGGCTGTAGAGCAGCGCGCCGAAGACCGTCATGCCCACGGCGCCGAGCGGGATCAGTCCGTACTCGATCTTTCCGCCGGAAAGATATCCAGCGGCGGCGCTGCCAAGGCCGATCCCGAGTCCGATAGCCGCCTGCAGATAGGCTGTGTGCGTGTCGTCGATGTGCAACACATCGTGCCCGTAGATCACGATTACAAGTTGCAGCAGCCCGGCAAGAAAAAAGAGATACGTGTTGCCAAGCACGGCCCATCCGAGAACTCGGTCAGCGCGGATGGTCTTGAGTTGCGTGCCCAAATCGCCAAGCGGATTCCAGCGGAACGTTCTTCCCGGGTCGGCGGGCGGGACTCGCGAGATTCCAAAACTCGTGGCTAGACCGAAGCAAGTAAACGCGAGGAGCATAAAACCGGCCAGGGCCTCGCGCCCGTGATACCGGTCCGCCAGAAGGCCGGCCGCCATCATGGCGCCGACGCTTGCGACGAACGTGCCGAGCTCGATGATGCCGTTCCCCCAGGAAAGCCGCGACTCCGGCAACAATTCGGGGAGCAGTCCGTACTTCGAAGGGCCAAAGAGCGCGGCCTCCGAGCTGATCAGAAATACTCCGGCGCACTCGATCGGAACGTTGCGCAGCGCGAGACCCACGATAAAAAATGCCATCACTCCGAGTTCGAGCAACTTCGTGCCGATCGTCACGCTGCGCTTGCTGTAGCGGTCCGCGAAGTAGCCGCCCGTCATCGAAAAGAAAATGAAGGGAAGCGCGAAGAGCGCTCCGACAACGAGGACGAGAAGATCGCGCTGCTTCCGCGGAAAGTCCATCGAGACGACGATGTAAATGACGAGGAACTTGAGCGCGTTGTCGTTGAACGCGGTCTGGAATTGCGTCGCGATCAGGCTCCAGAAGCCGCGCTTCCAGTCGCGCGGCGGCTGCGAGGCGGGCGCTGTCTTTGGCGTGTTTTCACTCATGCGGGTGCATGCGTCGCAAATAGCCGGCCGTCGCCATCCGCTTCGATCTGGCGCTGAGTGTAACGCAACCGGGCTTCGAATCAACGAGGGGACGGCCCTAGCCCTGCTGCAGCAGCAAGAGGAAGCGCTTACTTCAGAGAACTACGCGATGACGCGGACATTGGATTTTGTGCCGGCCGGCGCAGCCGTTGCCGTGGCCGGCACCGGGGTTTCGCGCTTCGGGTACTTCGTCGCAATGTAATCGTTCACGAGCGCCTGAAAAGCGGCGGACAATTCGTCGTAGGTGCCTTCGAGGGTCGTGAATTTCTGGCCGTCGATGTAGACCGGACAGCGCGGCGTTTCGCCCGTTCCCGGCAGGCTGATTCCGATGTTCGCGGCCTTCGATTCGCCGGGGCCGTTGACGATGCAGCCCATCACCGCGAGTTTCAGCTCCTCGACGCCCTCGTAGTGCCGCTTCCACTCCGGCATCTGGTCGCGGATGTAGTCCTGGATGCTTTCGGCGAGCTCCTGAAACGTGGTGCTCGTCGTGCGGCCGCAGCCGGGACACGCCGTCACGCTCGGCGCGAACGTCCGCAGCCCGAGCGATTGCAGCAGCTCGCACGCGGCGTAGACCTCCTCGCGCCGGTCGCCGCCGGGCCGCGGTGTCAGCGAAACGCGGACCGTGTCGCCGATGCCTTCGCCGAGCAGAATCCCCATCGACGCCGCCGACCAGACGAGCCCCTTCGCGCCCATGCCCGCTTCGGTCAAGCCGAGATGCAAGGGTTGGTCGGTCTTGCTCGCCAGGTCACGATAGATATCGACGAGGTCGCGCGGCCGCGACACCTTGCAGGAAATGATGATCTGGTCCTTGCGGAGTCCCGACTCGATGGCAAGCTCGGTCGATTCGAGCGCCGAAATCACCATGCACTCGTTGATGATCTCTTCCGACGTCTTGCCGAGGTCCTTGTCCGTGTTTTCCTGCATCTTGCGCATGACAAGCTCCTGGTTGAGCGAGCCGCCATTGACGCCGATGCGCACGGGCTTGCCGTTGTTGCGCGCGACTTTGCAGATCGTCGCGAACTGTTCGTCGCGGCGCTGGCCGTGACCGACGTTGCCGGGATTGATGCGGTACTTGTCGAGCGCGCGGGCGCAGTCGGGATACTTCGTCAGCAGGACGTGGCCGTTGTAATGAAAATCGCCGATAATCGGGACATCGCAGCCCGCATCGAGCAGGCGCTTCTTGATTTCCGGCACTGCTGCCGCAGCTTCCGGCACGTTGACTGTGACGCGGACAAGCTCCGAGCCCGCCTGCGCGAGTTCGAGGCATTGCCGCGCTGTCGCCGCAACGTCGGCCGTATCCGTGTTGGTCATCGACTGCACCACGACCGGTGCGCCGCCGCCGACCTGGACCTTGCCGACCTTCACGCCGACCGTAACGTGCCGTTTCCGTGGCATTTGTTTCTATTGTAGCGAAACTGCGCGCTGGGAAGCCAGTTCACTCGAACGGAAGGTGTGCACCGGCATGGCCGGTGATTTCAAGCATCAGCCGAAGCGGAACCTACAGCTCCACGCGGTGGGTGACGCCGGCAGGCTTGCCACCTCGCGTCTGCGGCACGATCGTGGCCATTTTGCGGATCATGGCCAGCACGAGCCTCTTGTCGTCATCGGACAACGTGGTGGAATATCTGCGGATTTCCGCCAGAAAGCGGATCTCTTCGTCGGAAAGCTCGCCGAGCATCTTGCGCGTTTCGCGGTCCTGCGGCGTGTCCGTGCCGGGGAAGAAATCGGCCAGGCTGATTTCCATCGCCTCGGCGATCTTCGCGAGCGTTTCAAGCGAAGGAACCGTGTGGCCGTTCTCCACGCGGGAAAGATAGCAGCGCAGGAGTCCCGTGCGGCGCTCGATATCACCTTGCGAAAGCCCGCGGTCGCTCCGGTAAGACCGAATGACTTCGCCGATATTCACCTTCGGCTTTTCTTTTGGCATCGGATCACTTCCTGGGACGGTATCATTTCCTACAACAGGCGTTATCTTACGAGTCACCTCGAAAGGCGCGCAAGGGAAATTTCGGGACGTGTTCCTATCAGGAACACCTTGTAAAACGGGCTTGCGCCTGCGGTCGGGAAACAGAATCGGCCTCCGCCACAGTTAGTTCGATGAATTCGCGATCAGGACACTCTCAGATTGATTTTTCTCGGGAGTTACAGCGCAGTTTGGGTGACGGCGGACGCCGGTTCATTCGGCCGCTTGCTGGCGCGCTTGTCCGCGTAGAGCGCTTCGTCGGCGCGTTTCAATAACTCTTCCGACGTCTCGCCCACCTTATAGTCGGTCCAACCACGGGAGAACCGGCAGGCGATTCTCTCGCTGTTGTATTCGATCTCCAGGCCTTCCACGCGGCCGATCACGTGCCGGACTTCGTCCGCGCGGCATTCGGGCAACAGAACCATGAACTCATCGCCTCCGAGCCGGACGGCAAGATCGGAACCCCGGATCGCCTTCTGAAGGCGCTGGGCAAAACCCTTCAGCACCAGGTCGCCCGCAGCATGGCCCAGCCTGTCGTTGGTCTGTTTCAATCCATCCAGATCGAGCAGCAGGACAGTCAGCGGGCGCTCGTGGCGCACGGCCCGGCTGATTTCTTCCGCCAGCCGCTGTTCGCCGGAGCGTCGATTGTAGAGGCCGGTCAATTGATCGAGCGCGGCCAGTTTGTAGACCTCGTTCGTGAGGTTCTGAACCCTCGCCAGGGACTCGATCTGATCGGCCATCTGGTTCCGCATCCGAATGATCATCGTCTGCTGATAGACGAGATACACGGTGAAGAGCAGCACGATTCCAACCAGCGCCCGTACCGCCTGATTCAGGTAGAAGGAGTACGACTCCTGCTCCTTGCTCAGAAGTGCGGGGAATGCGAACGACGCGACAGCCACGGTCAGCAGAATCAACACCAGCACGGTCGACGACCACAGCCACCATTGACGGCGGTCCAGTCTCCGCAGGTTCTCGCGGAACGATTCCGGCTGAATTTTTTCGGCGCCTTGAGAGGGAATCATCTCGACCATGTTCATGCTTACAAAACTGCGCGAGTAACCTTAGTATCGCGGTTCACACCTAAACTCCACAGATATGTTCGGCGACGTTTCCATGTCGTCATGTCCCGGTCCACAGCCGGCCGCCGTCCTCGGCTGGATGGTAAGGGCAAGGGTGCGGGAAGTCCCCTCTGCAAGCTGATCCGTATTTACCTACTGATAATTGGCGGTCGCATTTTCTCTTGCTTCTCCCTCCTAGCGGGACGGATTTCGCCGCTTTTCGCGCGCCTTCCCGGCTAATGTTACTCGCCTGAGGGGTACATCCCAAATCAGAGGAGAGATAGAACATGAAATCCATTAAGGCAGCCACGCTGCTGCTTGCCGCCTTCGCGGTATTGGCCGTCCCGTTCGCGCAGTTTCAGTCCCGCGGAATGATTTCTTCGACGACAGTGCGCGACTTTGGAGCTCCGCCGTTTCCTGGCGGCGGTGGTGCGCAAACGGTGCGCGACTTTGGAGCTCCGCCGTTTCCTGGCGGCGGTGGCATCTAGATATCGGTTGTAGTGTAGTTTGATATACGAGCGGGGGGCCTCAAAGGGTTCCTCGCTCGTGTTGTGCTAGGATTGCCTTTCTTGCGAAAGGCACAACATGTTGGTGATCTCCCGCATCATCTGGTTCGCGTCTGCCGTCTTACCCGCTTGGATATTGTTCCGTGAGCTTCGTACTAAAACCCTTGCAACGTATTCTTACTTTTCGGTTTACATTTTCTCTAGTTGCGCGGCCACCATCCTCCTCTACCTCGTTTGGATCAAACGTCCCGATGCGTACCCCAAGTGCTATTGGAGCGCATTGTTCGTCACGCTTATGATCGGTTGCGGCATCGTTCTTGAGATTTTCAGGCATGTATTGAGGCCTTATCCTGGGGCCGAGAAATTCGCGACCGCTGTCGGGCTGGTTACCTTCGGCGCGGTCTTCGCCATTGCCCTTCTCTATCGATTGCTCGCCCTTGGTTGGTCACCCAGCGGAACTTCAGTCGAATTGGAAAGGGACGTACGAACCGTCCAGGCGATTTTTCTCTTTGGCATTTTCGCGGTCATCTTCTACTATGGAATTCCCATCGGAAAAAATCTGAAGGGCATGACGACGGGGTACGGGCTTTACATCCTGACGAGCCTCGTGACCTTGGCTGTGCGATCGTACGCAGGACCTCAATTCAATAATGTCTGGAATATCGTCCAGCCCCTTGCCTATGATGCCAGCCTGCTTGTCTGGCTCGTATCGATGTGGTCGTATCGTCCCAACCCTGTTCCGGATGCGCCTATCCACCTTGAAGAGGACTATGAAGCTTTGGCTGCGCGAACCAAGCATGCTTTAGGGACCATGCGCTCGCGTCTGGCCAAGGCTGGCCGAACATAAGCCTCGGATCCGGCCCTCCGCCTGCGCCTCTAATCACTATGTGAAACTACCACTTGTTTATAAACCGGTATGTTCGTACTATTGCCTGGCTAGTTAGTGAGTGAGAGCCTATGTTGAGCCTGATGTTGTGGGCAGGACTTATGGCTAAGACGCTACTGATACTGGTCGGCAAGAAACACGCCGCGGCCGTTCGTGGGAGCCTCCATTGGGCCATTGGCTGCCTCGTCGCGATTTACTTGTGGACGCCCGCCGCCTTGGGCGGTAATATCACGCCTCTAAACCTTGAGAGAAACTTCCGGCTTATTCGATCGGTCTTCCTCTTAGTGATTTTGGGCCTGGTTTTTTACCACGGACTGGTAATGGGCGAGAACCCGATCGCTTCGGAGACAAAACTCTTGCCGGGCGGGACGCTGTCCTGCTCCTTAAAGGCGGTTCGCACGTGATTCAACTGATCTTTTTCTTGCTCGTTGGGGCGCTGCTCCTCTCTTCGCTCTTCTTTCTCGCCCGGCGCGGTTCGCGCGCCGAAGGAAACGCCCGAGTGCTCGTCGAAGCCCGGCAGGCGTTGAACGCTTTGCAGGTCGGCCTGCTTCCGCGCGAACTGGTAGCGCGAATCTTTGCGAACGATGATCGTGAGTATGTCGCTTCGGCGGCGCCCGGGCCCCTGTACGAGCTGTTCCTCAACGAACGCAAGAAGGTCGCTCTCTCCTGGGTGAACCAGGTCCACACGCAGGTCTTGAGTTTGAAGCGCTTTCATCTCGGAGCGGCGCGATTCTATACGCGGCTGAGTCTGCGCACTGAAATCGAGTTGGCCTGGCACTTTGCGGCGCTGCTGATTGCCTGTCGTGCGGTCCAGCTCGTCGTATACCTGGGCGGTCCTTTCGCCGCTCCACGCATGGTAGGCACAACGGCTACAGTCGCGGCAAAGGTCTGCGAGATTTCGGAGAAGTCCCTTGCCTTCCTGAACCCGGTGCAGTTCGGCCCAGTGGCGGACCGCTCGGTGGGACTCTAGAAACGTGACCGTGATCGCCCTGCCAAGACGAATGGACGTCCAGCAGGCCCGGGAGGACCTACACCGGCGCACGCTTTCGGAGATCGTGCGGCCGCTCGACCGCCTGATCTATCTGGCATCCATGCGGGATTACAATACAGGCGTCTACCATCACGACGGCCTCGCATCCCGCTTTACCGAGGAAGTCGCTTGCGAAGCCTTGGCGGACTGTCACCGCGAAGTCTTCCACCAGTTGGTTGTGTGTCCGCTGGAAGATCTCGTGAATCAGCTCGAAGCGTATCGGAAGTCCACGCACACGGGTCCCCGCGAATTCCTGACTGCATGGAGAAGACTCGAGCCGTACCGCGTGGCCGTTCCGGTGGAAACCGATCCGCTTGGGGCGGAATTCCTTTTCTCCAACTTCAAGATCGCTTTGGCAATCTTGGAGGCTCGTTTGGACTCTCTTCCGGCGGAATTAAGCGCATAGCCACGCCCGTTACCTGTCCCACGATCTCTGCTTCCGACGGATACGCGAATTGCCGGACCGTGCATCCGGAAAGCGGGTGTGGAATCAGCGTAAGCTGGGATCCCCTCACCTCGCACCACGAGCAGGCGTAGCCATCCCGAAGTTCCACAAAATAAATGGGCCGGTCGAATTCCGTTCGCCATTCCGATGCCTGCATCCGGCTCGGGTGGCTGTCGATCTGGACGAACGACCCCGGACGCAACAACGGGTACATCGAGTAATCCTGCATCCCGATGAATCCGTACTGGCAGTGGCGCACGTCCAGCTTTTGAATCAGCGCGACCGGTACTTCCCCCCACACCTCAACCATCCGCGAAATCAGGCTCGTTGTTTCCAGACTGAAGCTCTTGTCGAAGCGGACCGGGAACGTAACGGCCTTCTCCGGATCGGGAGCTTCCAGGGAAGTCAGATGCGTGTTTTGCAGCGGCAGAGCGAGCTGATAGCGGGAGGTGGCGTTCAAATCGATGCCAAATACCGCGAGCAAATCGTTGAATTTCGTCCGGTAAATGACGCTAAGACTGTAAAGCTTGTAAATGCTTGGAATGGAATTCTTGTTCTCGAGCTGGGTTAGCCAGGCATTCGAGATATAAAACTCTTCATTCTGGCGGTCTTCCGCAATCGTGCGGCTGAACTCCTCGACTTCACGTGTAGTGACCCCGAGCCGATTGCGAAGTTCCCTGAGCTGCTCCCCTGGACGCATAGGTGGTGGCCCCGTTGGACTGTTTCACATCGGAACATCTTTTGATCGTGTCGCTTAGACACGATAAATCTTTCCGGTCGCCGAATCAACTGATTTGAGAGGAGTTGTAGATTCCCGGTCGTCCAGAACTGACGTCGACCTTCTCCGGTTCCCTGCGATACGGGGCCTCCGTCTAACTCTCCTATCCATGTCGGAGGTACCATTGCAAGCCCTAATCAGAATGGTAGCTTGGCCTTCGAGGGCAACCGAACTGACCCCTGTGCCAAAGGCGGAAATCGATTCTAGTACTCGATTGCTTCTAATTCAAAGCAATCATGATGTTGTTGTTGCAACTCCCTCGCATCAGTGGGAGCTTAACGTGTTTTGTCAAAACGTGCCCGGACGCGTCGGCGAAGAATCATTTTCAGACTTCCCAAAATGGTGTTTCCCATTTCGCATCACGCGGAATCTCGGGGCTTGGTGCGGA
This sequence comes from Candidatus Acidiferrales bacterium, assembly GCA_050018375.1. Classification (GTDB taxonomy): domain Bacteria; phylum Acidobacteriota; class Terriglobia; order Acidiferrales; family UBA7541; genus Palsa-295. Next base: position 70,619 of record JBEKAE010000003.1, read on the forward strand.
ACCCGCGGTTATGCCACGCTTAGCCAAGGAGCGAGGGCCCAACAATGGCGGATTCTCCCGACACTTCAACCAGCTCCTCTACGTCCTACGCGGAACGGCGCTCGGCGCCGCGCTACAGCCTTGTCGCTACGGCCGAGATAGTCGATCCTGTGAGCGGCGCGCGAATCTCCGGTCGCATCTCGGAGGTCAGCCGCAAGGGATGCTACGTGGATCTGCTCAACACCCTGCCCAAGAATACTTTCGTCCAGGTGCGCATCTCACGGGATCAGGGCAGTTTCGAGTCACCGGGCAAGATCATCTACGTGCAGGAACGAATGGGAATGGGCTTGGCATTTCTCGACACGCCGCCTGACCAGTTGAAGACCCTCGATTCCTGGCTCACTGAACTTACCGAACTTACGGCCTAGTCCCAGCCAGTTCCTGAGCAAACCCCAGTGAGGCAATCACCTGCGCTGGGAGGATTGCCAGTCTGGAGGAGGCGAGCTGACCGGCCAGAATTCAGGCGCCGGATGAGTGAATTCCACGGCCACCTGGGCCAATCCCGCATAAGTGGCTCCCATGTACGAAACTCTGCCTTCACGTTCGTCCCGGTTCGGATTCGTGAGAACGAGCTTTTGTCCCACGCTGACTTTACTTGCCATCATCAGCAGCGCGCCGTGAGCGTTCACGGTAACCGTAAATGTTTCCTCCCGAAAGGCTCGCTGGTCGGGGGACTCTCCGCGTATCACCACCGGCACATCCAGCAGCACGCGCTCGCTTCGCCTTTGTCCAGTCTGTGCCATGGTTTTAGCCTCGATCCCGACCCTCTGGATCCACTATCCCCCTAAGCTTCCTTCCGCTTCAGCCAAAATATCGTTCCAGCGCCGCCGGAGTAAACCGGCGCCGGGGGCTACACAATCTCCCGCCTTTACATTAGACTAGATATGTGACAAGACAGCCGATCGTCTCCTCCAACGGATCGCCCAAGGGGAGGCCGCAGGGCGCGCCGCCGGATTCCGCCGAAAAGCGCCGGCGCCGGATCGTCGCATGGATGCGCGCCCACGGCGCGCCGATCCGCGGAGGTGAACTGGCGAAGCGCTTTCGCGTGAGCCGCCAGTGCTTGGTCCAGGACATCGCAATCCTGCGGGCCGGTGGCGAGGAAATACTGGCCACGCCGCGAGGCTACCGCTTGCCGGAGGGCCCCAATCACGCTCATCGGGCAATCCTGGCCTGCAAGCATGCGCCCGAGCGAACCGAAGAAGAGCTTCAGATCCTGGTCGACCACGGCGTGAAGATTCTCGACGTCATCGTCGAGCATCCTCTGTACGGCGAATTGCGCGGGTCGTTGATGATCGAATCTCGCGCGGACGTGCAGGATTTTCTCGCGCAGGTGCGCACGTCGCATGCGTCGCTTCTGTCCTCGCTGACGGATGGAGTGCACCTGCACACGATCGAGGCTTCGCGGCCGGAAATGATTTCGCGGGCCAAGGCGCGATTGCGCGCACGAGGATTTCTCCTGAAATAGCCGCCATATGGAAACTCAGAAAATCAACGCAACGCGTGAGCAGCGAGTCGAGCAGGCGCTTTTCCGAGGCGGCAGCCTCACGCTCGATAATCCGAGGTATCGCCACGCGGTCAACACGTTCGTCGACGAGCTGTTGCATGACGACCTCGCGCCGCGGGATTTGACGGTCGAAGCTCTGGGCATCAGGGACAATCGCTCTTCGGCCGTTTTGCTCGCGCGCGAAAGCGGCGTCGCAGCGGGACTGGCCGAGTTGGCCTTCATGCTGGAGGCGTACGGCGTCGCTGTCGCCTTCGAAAAGCAGGACGGTGATGCGATGCGGTCCGGCGATGTGCTGCTACGGGCGGAAGGCGAACAAACACAATTGCTCGCGCTCGAGCGCGTGGGCCTGAATCTCGTTCAGCGAATGAGCGGCATCGCCACGGCAACTCGTTGCTTGCAGGAGCGCATGCAAGCGCGCTCCTTTACAACGCGGATTGTCGGCACGCGAAAAACTCCGTGGGGACTGCTCGACAAGCGTGCACTGCATCTGGGAAACGGCGGGACGCACCGGCTCGGCCTCGGCGACGCGATCGTCATCAAGAACAATCACCTGGCGCTCCTGGCCGCGCGCGAAGAGGAAGCGGCGCCGCTGGCGATCCAGAAAGCTTGGACGTTTCGTCATGATTCGGCGTTTATCGAAGTCGAAGTGCGCGGGGAGGGTGCCGCGCGCGCAGCGGCGCGGACGTTTCGCCGCCTTCAGGAAGAGGCCGCGGAAGAGTATCCGTGCCTGCTGATGCTCGACAACATGAAACCGGATCAGATCGGCGCGATTCTCAACATGCTCCGGCGAGAGGATTTGTGGGATCACGCGCTGATCGAAGCCAGCGGCGGGATTTCGGAATCGAATGTGGAAGGCTACGCCGCTTGCGGCGCCGATGCGATTTCGATCGGCGCGCTGACGCATTCGGTGCGCGCGCTCGATATTTGTCAGAGGATTTCATAACCCCACAGGAAGAGGACAACCGTTATGACAACTGCAGTGGCACCGAAAACAGAAAGCTTTGAGGAACGCTACACCCTCCCGGCCATCGAAGCCGTGAACGACTCGGCCGAAGAGATTCGCCGAAAGCAGCGGCGCGTCCGCGAGCTGTGTACCGAGCGGAACGCGGTCCTGCTGGCGCATCACTATCAGCGAGCCGAGGTCCAGGAAGTGGCCGACGCGGTGGCGGATTCGCTGAAGCTTTCGCAGGCGGCTGCGAAAACCGATGCCGACGTGATCGTTTTCTGTGGCGTGCACTTCATGGCGGAAACTGCCGCGATTCTGCTGCCGGACAAGACCGTGCTGCTGCCGGATCTGCGCGCCGGATGCTCGCTCGCCGCGTCGATCACGCCGGAGGAGCTGCGCGAGTGGAAGGCGAAGCTGCCCGACGCGGTCGTGGTCGCATACATCAATACGTCGGCCGCCGTGAAAGCTGAGAGCGACTACTGCTGTACGTCGGCGAACGCGGCGAAAGTGGTCTCCGCGATCCCGGCGGACCGGCCGATTCTCTTCCTGCCCGATAAGTTTCTCGCCACGGTTGTTGCACGGCAAGCGGGGCGCAGCAACATCGTCGCGTACCCTGGATACTGCCACGTGCATAAGACGATCCGGCCCGAGCAGGTGACGGAGATTCTCGGGGAGCATCCCGATATCGAGCTGCTATTGCATCCGGAATGCGGCTGCGTCAGCTCGTGCATGGCGAAAGCCGTTGACGGCACGCTGCCTGCGGATCGCACGTTCTTCCTTTCAACCGAAGGGATGCTGCGGCACATCGCCGAATCTCCTGCCACCGAGTTCGCGGTCGGAACCGAGCTCGGGATCATGCACCAACTGAACAAGAAGTTCCCGGAGAAAACCTTCTACCCCGTGAACTCCAACGCCGTCTGCGCGTTCATGAAGACCATCACGCTCGACAAGATCATTCGCTCGCTCGAAACGCTGACGCCGCAAATCCGCGTGCCCGAAGACATCGCGCGCAAGGCCAAGCGCGCGATCGACCGCATGCTCGAGCTCGCGTAAAGGGCGCGCCATGATGAGAATCGGGATTCTCGGCGTCGGCGCCATCGGCAGAACTATCGCCACCGCACTCGATCAAAAGCAGCTGGCTGCGGAACTCGTCGCGCTCGCCGATCAAGACCGCGCGGCGGCGGAAGCGCTCTCCCGCGAACTTTCGAATCACCCGCCTGTCGTTTCCATCGAAGAGATGATTGCGCGCTGCGACCTCGCGGTCGAGGCGGCGAGCCAGGCGGCGCTTCCGGAGTTTGTCCCGAAGGCGCTCGCGCGCGGCCGGGACATGCTCATCATGAGCGTCGGGGGACTGCTCGGCCGGGAGGAGTGGTTCCGGCAGGCGAACGAGAAGGGCTGCCGCATCCACGTTCCCTCGGGCGCGATCGCCGGGCTCGACGGAATCAAATCCGCGTCGATCGGGCGCATCGAATCGGCGGTGCTCACCAGCTTCAAGCCGGTGGCGGCCCTGAAGGGATCGAAGTACGTCGTCGATCGAAATCTGCCGCTCGAAAGCTACAAGGAAGAGACCGTCATTTTCGAAGGTCTCGCGGAAGAGGCCGCGCGGGCGTTTCCGGCGACCTCAAACGTCGCTGCATCGCTGCGGCTCGCGGTCGATCCCGCCGAGCCGGTTCCGGTGCGCGTCCGCGTCGTCGCCGTGCCGGGCGGAAATGAGAACGTCCACGAGATTCGCGTGCGGGGCGAATTCGGCAAGCTCACGGTGAAGGTGGAGAACGTGCCGTCGAAATCGAATCCGCGCACTTCCCAGCTCGCCGCGTTTTCCGCCGTTGCGACGCTGAAGAATCTCACGCGATCCCTCCGCGTGGGCACCTAGTTGCCTCCTTTGGGGCGCTGCGTATGTGGAACGCCTACCGGTAGCAGGCCGCGTCCGGCGGCTCAAAGCAGCGGATACAGCTTGATCCAGTCCGAGATGGCCCTGGGCAACATCCCAGGATCCTCGAAAAACAGGCGCCGGCGCGCCTGGCGCTGCGTTTTCACTTTGACCTCGCAATACTGAAACGAGAAGCTGGGGACGATCGACACGGCCCAGTCTTCGTCTGCCGGGGGGTCGCCGATGCAGTCGCGAATTGCGTCCTCGATGTCGCCTTTGATTTTTGCATCCCAATCGCCATCGAAGTACACCCGGAGAGGCACGTTGCGTTCTATCCTTTGGATCGGCCGACTCCCAACGGGGACAGCCGAAGTTCAGAGGACTTACAACATGCCACCGAAATTCTGCTGTGATGGGCGACACGCACATCTGGTGACGCGGATCACAAAACGGCGGAAAAATGGTGCTGGTGGAGGGAATCGAACCCACACGGCCTTGCGGCCACCGGATTTTGAGTCCGGCGCGTCTGCCAGTTCCGCCACACCAGCTCCGTCTTGTAACTCTATCTTACTGAATTAGTTGCTGCAACCTTGTAGCTTCAGTGCCCGCCGGAACTAACAACCCGCCGGCGGCAACCCTGGAGTTGCCGCCGGCAAAGTTGAGGAAAGGCGCCCTGAGGCCTAGAACATAAACCTCAGAGCGAATTCAATCTGGCGCTGGCTGTTCGGCGTGGTCGTGCTCAGTGCGGTCGAGGGGAGGTAGCAGGGGCCAACGGGCGCAGCGCCGGCTACCTGCGACGGGTTGCACAGCACACCACCGGCGGTGGTGGCGGTCGGGAGCGCATAGGCAGCCGGATTGGAAAGTTGGTTATAGCTCGGATTCGAGGGAAAAACGAGGCCGCTGGTGCCCATCAACTCGAGCTGCGCGCTGCTGTTACTGAATTCTGCTTCTGCTGCAGTGAAGTTGGGGTGATTCAAGATATCGAAAAACTCCGCCCGCAACTGCATGGTGATCTTCTCGGTCAGCTTAGTGTCCTTAAAGATCGCGAAGTCCAAGTTGAAGAAATTGGGGTTATTGAGCGAGTCGCGGCCGACATTGCCGAGGGTGCCAAAGGCCGGAAGCACGAAACATTGCGGATTCCACCACTCGGCTTTGGTCCTCACCATGGGGTTGCAGCCGGGGACGCGCTCCGGGCGCTCGCCTTCGGTGGCGCCACCCGTTTGGGATTGATAGTCCGCCAGCATGGTCTGGACGTTAAAGGGCAGGCCGGTATAGGAGCTGACGATAGGACTGATTTGCCAGCCGTCCTTCAACCGATTGCCCTTGAACGGCAGCCGATAAAGGGCATTGGCGGTAAACACTTGGTTAGAGCTGAAGCTGCATGGCCCTCTATCCAGGCTCGGGTTGTAGGCGTCTTCGACGGCCCACTCGTCCTGTTCCGTGCTGATGGTGGCCGAGGCATCATCCAGGCACTTGGACCAAGTGTAGCTGGCATTGCCGACCAAACCCTTGGCGAACTGCCGGCTCAGGGTGACCTGCAAGGCGTTGTAATTGGAGTGTGCCTCGGGTTCAGCCGCTTCGAACGCCCCGAAGTTCGGATTGAGGTGTATGTCCACAAACGGGTTGGTTACCGTGCCCCGCGCTCCCAGCCCGGTAGCGCCTGTACCGGCGAAGGTTTGCGCTATCGTGATCGGCGCCGGCAGGTTAGCGGGTTCCACCGTCGTGGCCCGTTGTGCAGCAGTGAAATCGCCGTAGGCCAACGGAGGGTTGGCGTCAATCCACAGGAACAGGTCGACGCCCTGGGAACCGTTGTAGCCCACCGTGAGCACTGTCCCGCGCCCCAGTTCGCGCTGCACGTTCAGGGTGTACTGGATCATGTAGGGAGCATGGTTCACATTCTGCAGGATGCCATAGTACCAGGCAATCGATTTGGCTGCCGGAGCGCCACCTATGAGCTCGTTGGGACTGGTAGGCAGATTGGGGAAACCAGCGGGACCACCGTCAAAGAGTAGAAAGAACAGCGGTTCATCGGGGCGCATTGACGTGTTGTCGAGGGCATAGGTACGCGCGGTGATGGGCTCGTGGAACATGGCGAAGCCGGCGCGGACCGCGGTCTTGTGATCCCCGAATACGTCCCAGGCGAGGCCGATGCGCGGATCGATGTTCTTGACATTGGGATTGCTAGTGAAGGGATGCTTCGCGGTGGTGAAGTCGAATTCGGTCGTCGTCGGCGAAGTTAAGTTGTTGATCACGAACACGGGTTCACGGGCCGTCGTTGGGTTGCTGGCCCACTCGTAGCGCACGCCGAGATTCAAGGTAAGTCTCTTGGTGATTTTCCAATCGTCCTGGATGTATGGATCCAGCCAAGTCTGGCGCCAGTAGCGGTTGGTGTTGAAGGGATAAGCTGTCCCACCCTGGGTGGTGTAGGTGTAACCGGGGCCAGCCGCGCACACGCACAGCAATGGGATGCCGTACAACGAGCCGCCCAACGGGTTGGGCCCGAACGAGCCGCCGCCGAGGTTGTTGGAGATCCAGGCGCCGCCGGCATACTGGTTCCATATCAGATTCAGTTGCGCGCGGCTTATGCTGGCGCCAAAGCGGATGCTATGCGCGCCCCGCGATATGATGACATCGTCGCCAGCGCTGAACCGATTGCTGACCGGCCGGCTTGGATTCGTGGGCGAGGGACCCAGATTGGACAGATTGTCGCCGGGAGTAATAAAGTCCAGAGCCGGCCTGCCGGGAACCTGGAACAGGGGGCCTGAGGTGGCGCCGCCGTTCGCCGTCAGGGCAAAAGACCGCACAAACCCGACACGGACCTCGTTGAGCATCCTGGGCGAAAACGTGTGCCGCTCTTCGATGGTGAGATACTGGTTGCGCTCGTTGTCAATTTCCGGGTATCCCGGGAGCGGAGAATTCGTGTACGGGATAACCTGGTAAGCGCTCTCCCTATTGTAGCGGGCGAACAAGCTATCCTTCATGCCCAAGGTGTAGTCCGCGCGTCCCAGCACGTAGTCCTCGTTGCCGATCTGGGAATTAGCTGAGCAGTAGAGGCCGGTGACGCCCGGCACAAGCGGGATATTGCTCACATTGGGGCATTGGGCCGCGTTTTGGGCAAGCGGATACAAGCCGAATATGCTTTGCGACACCGGATTCATCGGACCGTAAGTGCCTACCCACTGGCCGGCGATTAGATTAAAGCCGCCGGCCCCGAACACGGCGGGCAACGAGACAGGCACCACCGCGCGCGAGGTCTCGCCCAGACCCTCGCGAAGGCCCTCGTAGTTGACGAAGAAGAAGGCTTTATCCTTGATGATGGGACCCCCTAGCGAGCCGCCGAATTGGTTCCTCTTAAAAGCCGGTTTATGCCCGGGGACATCGAAGTAGTTCATGGCGTCCAGGACGCTGTTGCGGAAGTATTCGTAGGCCGAGCCGTGGAAACTGTTGGTGCCCGACTTGGTGACCGCGTTGACCGCTGCACCGGTGCCGCCGAATTCCGCGCTGTAGGTGTTGGTCAGAATGTTAAATTCCTGGATGGCCTCCATGCCCAGGGAAGTGCCCAGCACGCTGACGCCCGCGCCATGGTCCAGCCAGTTGCGGATGTCTGTGTTGTCCAGCATGTAGGCCAGTCCTACCGGGCGCGAACCGGAAACGGAGTAGTTCGTTTCTTCACCGTAGACGGTTTCCGACTGGCCGCCGCCACCAACGGTCGGCGCCACGGGCGCCACGCCCGGCGCCAAGGTGAGGAGGCTAGTGAAATTGCGGCCGTTGATCGGCAGATTTTCCATTTGATTGGGCGAAACCAGTTGGCCCACCGCAGCGGTTTCGGTATCGACTCTGGAAGCCTGGCTCTGCACCTCGATGACTTGCTCGGCTCGGCCCACTGGCAGTTTGAAATCCAGGATCGGCCGCGCGCCGACACTCAGCACGAGGCCGGTTTGCACGATCTCCTGGAAGCCGGCCTTCTGGGCCGAAACCTCGTAAGTGCCAACCTGCATTTCTGGGAGAACGTAGCGTCCCTGCCCATCCGTACTGCCGGAATAGGTGACGTTGGTGTTGACGTTCTTCGCCTGGATCTTGGCGTCGACTATGACCGCGCCGCTGGCATCCATGACGGTTCCGGAAAGTGTAGCTTTTTCGACCTGCGCGTATAAGTCGCCAACAAAAAGGAGGCTCAAGAAAGGTATGGCCAGCGCTGCCAGAAACCCGGCGCGAAGCACACTCGAACAACGAACCGAATTGCGATCTCTAAGAACTCGATTGTCCAAGGACATTGTGCCCCCCTTTGCTAGATCCTATGTGCATGCACGCACGCGGTGCACGCCGCGTGAGAATGTACGCGGCGATGCCCGCCGCGTTCTCGGGAACCTGCGCGGAAGCTCAAGCCTCAGTGCTTCGGGCCTTCTCACGCGATGAACCACGCTCACATCGCCATCGCGCGAACCGCCACCCATGGGCCCGAGTGTACCCACAGTCCCCACCTGAGGCGGCTTGTACCCCCGATTTTGTGCCGTTGTCAAGCAATATCGGGGCGGGTCATGGGTCTATACGCTCGAACTTGGTGCGGGGTGCTTTTTGGCTGCTTGGATCGGACCGCCGGGGGCTTCGGCTGGTGTCGGTAGTGGTGTCGGTTCGTTCTGCGAATCACTGCCCGGCGCTGCGAAATCGTGGGCGCTCACTAGTGAGGAATACACCGCAGAATCAAGGGATTTTCGCTGTGCTGCGTTTTGCAACGGAACCGTGCGGGCTATACTGTTCGGATTTTGAGTCCGGCGCGTCTGCCAGTTCCGCCACACCAGCCTGGGGACGATTATATAGGCTCCGACACGGGATTCTCCGCTGACCGCCAGCGCTTTTCCAGCTCACGTGGCTCGCGTACCGCCGTCTGAAAGAGCTAGAATCGGCGCTTCCAGGAGAATGCCTGATGAAAAACGCGTTCGTTCTTGTTGCGGCGGCATTTGTCATCACGTTGGGCCAGGCGAGGCTGGTGGCGGCGCAGGCGCAGGAGCCGTCCAAGGAGGCGGTGCCCAAGGCGGAGGCGAAGCCCGCGGAAACGAAGGCGCCCGAGGCAGCCGCGCCGAAGGAAGAGTCGTCGGTGACGGACCACACGATCCGCATCGGCAGGCAGACGATCCCGTACAAGGCGACGGCGTCCACGACGCTGCTGAAGGACGACAAGGGCGAGCCGACGGCGACCATCTTCTCGATCGCCTACACGCGGACGGACGCGAAGGACCTGACGCAGCGGCCGGTGGCGTTCATATACAACGGCGGGCCGGGATCTGCGTCCCTCTGGCTGCACATGGGCGCGTTCGGCCCGCGGCGCGTGGTGACGCAGAACGCCGCGCCCACGGGGCCGGGGCCGTATCAGCTCGTGGACAACGCGAACTGCCTGCTCGACAAGGCCGACCTCGTATTCATCGATCCCGTGGGTACGGGATTCAGCCGCGCCGCGGGAAAGGCGCAGAACAAGGACTTCTGGGGAATCGATCCGGACGTGAAGTCGCTCGCGCAGTTCATCAAGATCTACATCAGCCGCAACGGCCGCTGGAATTCGCCGAAATTCCTGATCGGCGAAAGCTACGGGACGTTTCGCTCGGCGGCGCTCGGAAACTACTTGCAGGACCACGACGGCGTGTACCTCAATGGCATCGTGCTGATCTCGACCGTGCTCGATATCAACACGCTGCGCTTCAATCCCGGCGACGACATGCCGTACGTCTTCTACCTGCCCAGCTACGCAGCGTCCGCGTGGTATTACAAAATTCTGAAGAATCGCCCGGACGATCTCAATGCGTTCCTGGAGGACGCGCGCCATTTCGCCTCGACCGAATATGCGGCCGCGCTGATGAAAGGCTCGGGCCTGAGCGACGCCGAGAAAGCGGACATCGCGAAGAAGCTCGCGGACTTCACCGGCCTGAGCGAGGACTACCTCGTGAAAGCGGATCTGCGCGTGACGCTCCCGCAATTCGAGGCGGAGCTTCAGCGGAGCCGCGGCCTGACCGTCGGGCGATACGACTCGCGGTACTCCGGGCCAACGTACGACTTGCTGACCGAAGGGGCGGAGTACGATCCCTCGTTTTCTGCGGTGAGCGGCGCGTTCACGGCGGCGCTGAACATCTACGTCCGCGAGGACCTGAAGTTCAATCCGGAAATGACCTACGAGACGCTGAACGGCGAGATATCCCGCAACTGGGATTGGAAGCACAACACGGGCCGCGAAGCGTTCGGCCCCGCCTCAGCGAACGTCGAAGGCGACCTGGTGAATGCGTTCATCGTCAATCCGAGCTTGCAGGTGCAGGTCGAGAATGGATTCTTCGACATGGCGACGCCGTTCTTGGCGACCGAATACACGATGGATCACCTCGGGCTGCCCGCAAATCTTCGCAGTCGTATTCACCTCGAGTACTACCAGGCGGGCCACATGATGTACCTGAACGAGAAGGAACTCCCGAACCTGAAGAGCAACATCGCGAGCTTCATCGACAGCGCGACGAAAAGGTAGCCCATCCGCGGCGGGCGCTAGCCCGCGAGCCAGGCGGCGCCGCGAGCGTACAGCGCTTCGACCTCGGGACCGGTCAACCCAGGCATATCGACCTTGACCTTGTAGCCGATCTGCGTTTGCAGATACGCGAGATGGCGGTAGCCTTCGGGAAACTTCGCCAGAAGCTCGGGATCGAGCCGGAGCTCGGCCGCCGGATCGACGGGGTCCATGCGGTCCTCCTCGTAGATCGGCTGGCGGAGAACGAGGCCCCAGCGCCCGCCGCGCTTTTCGAAGAAATCGTAGAACCGGCCCGTGCAGACCACGTCGCACACCACGTTGTGAACGAGGGCGCGCTGCGCGATCTTCATCTTCGTCTGCGCAATCGCGCGATTGCCGCGCACTTCAACCGTACAGCCACCGAGAGTGTGCAGGATGCGCACGCCCTTCGCGAATCCCTGTTTGCTCATCTCGATAAATTCATCGGCCGTCCCCTGCGTCCAGGTGGCCATCATGCGCCCGTCGTCGTGCCAGAGCGAGCGGAACTTGTCCCAAATGCGAGCGTCGCGCCACATCACCCAGTTTTCGACCATCTCACGGATCGTCAGGCGTTCGAGCATTTCGTCGCTCATTGTGGCGCTCCTGTTTCTTAGGCGTTCTTCGTGATCTGCGACGGATCGGCGCCCACGCGGCCGGACGTATCCCGTTTCGACGCCGTCGCCAGCCGAAAATCGTATCGAATGCTCGGCAATTTCGGCAAAGGCGACGCCGGATCGTTCCTGTTCACCGAAATAATCAGCGATTGGTTGACGCCGAAAACCGTGTCCGAATCGATGTGGTCGTCGCCTGCCACGTAGAGCGCCGTCACCAGCTCGCGGTATCCCGGCGCGCCGATCACGAAGTGAATGTGCGCGGGACGGTAGCCGTGGCGCTTCTGCGCGCGGATCATGTCGCCCACCGGACCATCCATCGGAATCATGTAGCCGAGAGGGCAGAGCCCGCGGAAGTAGTATTTTCCTTCGGAGTCCGCACGGAAGCAGCCGCGCAAATCCATTATCGAGGGATCGTGCTTTTGCAGGTCGTAGTTGCCTGTCTCGTCCGGCTCCCAGACCTGCACCAGCGCATTCGGAATCCCCCGGCCCGCTGCGTCCACCACGCGCCCGTAGAACACGACCTCGGTACCCTTGCTGTGAGAAATGATCGAGTCGCCCAGCTTCATCATCGGTGCGTCCTGGCGATAGAACGGACCGAGCAGGCTCGATTTCGTCGCGGCCTCCGTGGCGCGCTTGTCGTGGAGCGCGTTGATCAGCGCGCTCAGCCCCAGCGTGTCCGACAGCAGAATGAACTCCTGCCGGTGCGCCGTGCACTTTTGTCCGACCGCCGTCAGGAAGCGGATTCCTTCGAGCCACTCCTCCGCCGTGAGATCGACCTCGCGCGTGAAATCGTGCAGATGGCGCACAAGAGACGCCATGATCTGCTTCAGGCGTGGATTCGGAGTCCCGGACATCTGCTCGAGCGCCGCATCCGTGATCGTGTTTTCGTCGATGGCTCTCATGCTGCCTCCTCCGGTTTCTCAGCGCGCCCCGTGCCTAAAGAAACGAGCGCACCGGATCCTTGCCGTCCCAGCCGATGGTTGCACGGTAGAAGCCGCTGAAGATGGGATCGAACGAAGCTCCCAATTCGATGAACTCGACCATCCCCGGCATATCCTTCGTTGTGTCCATGTAGGCCACGCGGCCTCCGCTCGGCACGCGCGCGAAAAACCCCTCTTCGTATCCTTGTGCGCGAAGCTTCGCGACGTCGCGGTCGAAATTCGATGTGGCCACGCCCCAGTGGTGAAAGCCGTAGCCGCGCTTGTCGATCGTCTCCCGGTAGACGGATGGCGCGTCGTTGTACTGCTCGATGAGTTCGATCATCATGTGCCCGGCAAAACTCATGGCGAGGGCGCAGTCGGCCTTCGAGGGCTGGCCGCGATATTTCGCGTCCTCACCGCTGAAATGCTCGAGCAAAAACCACGGCCCCACCTTCAGCTTCTCGACCCATTGGCCGATGGATTCGCGGATGTTCTTTACGACGTATGCCGTCTGGATGATTCCGTTGTCAGGCTGACCGAAACTCACAAGACCCATGCGCGCCTCCCCGGGGAAAATTCCACCTGTGGCCGAGCTAAATGCCAAACCCGGGACGCAAGTATAGTCCTGCCGCTCCGCGTTTCAACCCTTCTTCCATCCGGCGGGCCGGGTGACATCCGCAAGGGAGCGCGGTAAGATGCGCCCGCGACGAATCACCGGAGGAGGAAAATATGAGAGTCAGGCTGCTTCTTGCGGGCCTCGTTCTAATCCTGTTCGCCGGAAGCGCGATGGCGGCGCCGGCCTCTCAGTTGCACGTGCAGGTGTTCACGTCGCCGGAGGGCATTGCCGTCAACTCCACGCTGGTCTACGGCGACAAGGACGCGATCCTGATCGACGCGCAGTTCCGGCTGAGCGATGCGCATCGCCTCGTTGCCATGATCCTAGAGAGCAAGAAGAACCTCACGACCGTCTACGTCACGCATCCGCATCCCGACCACTACTTCGGCCTCGTCGTGATGCGGCAAGCTTTCCCCAACGCGAAATTCGTGGCCCTGCCCAGGGTGGTGGAGGGCATCAAAGCAAGCTGGCAGAACCGCGTGAACGCCTGGAAGCCGCAGTACGGCGACAACATTCCGTCCAATCCGATCGTTCCCGACGCGCTTGATGGCAACACGCTGACGCTTGAAGGCGAAACCCTGCAAATTTTCGGGCCGCTCCAGGGCGACAGCGCGGGAGACAATTCGTTCGTCTGGATACCGTCGCTTAAGGCCATCGTCGGCGGGGATACGCTTTTCAGCGGCGCGCATTTTGTGTTCGCGCCGATGACCGCCGCTCAGAAGAAGGATTGGGCGGCCACCGTGGATCAGGAGGCGGCGCTCAAGCCGGAGATCGTCATTCCGGGCCACCAGATCGCCGGCGCGCCGAACGACGCTTCCGTTCTCGACTTCATGAAGAAATACATGAAAGACTCCGACGAAGCGCAGGCGTCGTCCGAGACCGCGGACGAGTTCAAGTCGAAGATGAAAGCTCTATACCCCAATCTCGGCCTCGACGGCCTGCTGAATATCAGCGCCGGGGCCGCTTTTCCCGCGAAGAAGCCCACGGGCAACTGAAGCCGCGCTCTCCGGCACCCTATCGTCGGGCACGCGCGTCTAACTGAACGGAAACTGAAACTCAACTGAGGAGAGCCTATGAAAAGCATCGCGATTTGCGCTGCGATTTTTCTGAGCCTCGTGGTCTCTGCCATGCCCGCTTCGGCGCAGGTTGCCAGCCCCCCGGCCAAGGCTGACTGCAAATTCTCCGACGGCAAGACGATTCATGTGGACTACTTCAGTCCGCGGATGCGTGGCCGCAAGATTTTCGGAGACCTCGTGCCGTACGGCGAACCGTGGCGCGCGGGGGCAAATGACGCGACGACGTTCGTCATCGATACCAACGTGACGGTGGCTGGAAAAGACGTCCCCGCTGGAAGTTATACGCTCTTCGCGCTCCCTGCGCAGAACAGTTGGACCCTGATTATCAGCAAGCAGACGGGCGAGTGGGGCATTCCGTATCCGGGCGAGCAATACGACTTCGCGCGCGTGCCCATGAAGGTTTCGAAGCTGCCTTCGCCGGTCGAGGATTTCACGATCGCGTTCGATCAGGATGGCAAGACCTGCACGATGCGGCTCGATTGGGAGACGACACGCGCCGCCGTCGACATCACCGAGAAGTAAGCTGAACCTTTTGACGCCACTTTCCACCGCTTTGCACACACTGTCATTCCGAGGCCTGAGCAGCCCGATTTCCGCGCCCATCTACCTCGCGTTGCGCGTAAATCGGGCGCAGTGGCGAAGGCCGAGGAATCTCGGCGCCGGAACGGCGGAAACCCCGGTTCAGTGCACACAATCACTAGCCACTAGCCACTCGTCACTGCTTCTGCAGGCGGGCATGGGCCTTGGCGTGATGCGTGGCCGGCTCGACGATGGCGCGGAACACCCGGCCGCGCCCTATAACGAGCTCGCCTGAACGGGCTTCGACGTCGAAAACGAGAAAGCGGCCTCTGTGTTCCACCAGTTTCGCCCAGGCGCGGACCGTCGCGCCGGGCGGCACGGCTTTGAGGTGATCCACTTCGATTCGCGTTCCCACCGTAATCACTCCCGGCGGCAGCTCCGGCAGCACAGCTAGCACGCTCGCGTGCTCCATCAGGCCGATCATCGAGGGCGTCGAAAACACCGCCGGCAGATTGGGATTGATGTGCCGGATCGTATGTTCGGGCAGCACGATGCGTTCGACTGTGGCTTCGAGACCGATCCGCGGCCGCTGCTCCGGGGGAAGCAGCGTGGTTTTTCGCGCCTGTTTCGGTGCGCCTTTGTGTCGCCTCTTCGGAGCAGGCTTCTTCTTCCGCGGCTTCATGGCAGAGTTTGGCGGCGGGCCGAGGGCGATGCGGGCACGACCGGAGGATTCAGGAAGTTGCGCGTGAATTCGACGAACGTGATGCCGAGCTGGTTCCAGAGGCGGCGCTTGAGGCTGCGATAATCCTGCGAGCCGCTGAAGATGTCGCGAATCAGATCGCGGAAGGCGGGCGAATAGTTCAGCAATTGCACCATTCGCGTGGTGATCGCTCCGCCGAGAAAATTCCCGCGAAAGATTTTTCGCGCGATGTTCGCGGCGAATTCGAGGTCGGCTGAAAAGGCCGCCCGCAGCCGCTCGGGATACGCGTGCGGCCGGCCTTCGATCAACGCCTGCGCCAGAAGATCGCCCGAGCGCAGCGCGTAGTAAAGCCCCTCGCCGGTAATCGGGTCGACGCACGCAGCCGCGTCGCCCGCCATCGCCCAGTTTCTTCCGGCGATGCGGCGGCCGCGAATCGTCTGCGCCTGCGGCGACGGCAGCACGTGGCTGTAAAACCGCGCGCCGTCCATGGGGATATTTTCGTCGCGGACAAATTCGCCGAGGTGCCGGCGGAGCTCCTGGCTCGGCCGCTGCCCCATCTTCGCGCAGATGCCGACGGAAAGATGGTCGGCGCGCGGGAAGGACCAGAGATAGCCCTCGAACTCCCGCAGGAATTTCACCTTGATCATGTCTTCCTCGGTCGGCACGAAGTAGCCGAGCGTCACTTCGAGGTCTTTCGCGCCGAGCGCCGTCGTGCCCGGCAGCAATTGATTGCGCGCGCCGGCCGCAAGCACGACGAAGTCCGACCAATGCTCTTCGCCGCCCGCGATGAGGCGCACCTGCGGGCCGTCCGTATCGACGCTCGTGACGCGCGAACAAATCGCCGCGCAGCCCGCGGCCACGGCGCGGTCGAGCAGCAGGCCGTTCAGAACTTTGCGCGCGTAGATCACGATCGGACGGCTCATCTCGAAGCGCGCGCGATGGCCGCCGCCGGAAATCAGCTCGGCCGTGCGAATGATTTTCTTGGGTTGCGGCGAGTCGAGAAGGAACGGATAAGCCTCGATGGCTTTATGAGTTAGCCCGCCGCCGCAGGGCTTCTCCCAGGCGAGGCGCTCGTCGAAGATCGTGACCTGAAACCCCCGGCTCGCGAGGCGCTCGCCGCAGAGAGCGCCGGCGGGTCCTCCCCCGACAATCGCAATCTCTTTCATGCTCTTTTTGGCTTTTTGTGGCCCTTTGGCGGCCTCAACATGGCCATTTCGTGTCCGTTAATCGCTGCTTGTCACTGGGGATCAGGTCAGCGGAAACACGGCCGCAATGAACCAAGCGGCGAGTATAGCACCAAAGAATGCAGCCGCCGCCGTGGAGCCGGTGCGGACACGTAACGCATCGGTGGCAAGCCTCTGGAGGATCGAAAAACCCGCCAGAGTTGCGACCAGAACGAGAATCAGCACCTGGCCGCTCGCGAATGCGTAGTACGCGAGCAAGCACGCCAGCCAGAGTTCGAGACGCAGCGCAAGAAAAACCGCAAAACGCATAGCGCGCCTCTTGCCTGCACCGACCGGACCGAGCACGACCTCTTCGGCAAAGCAGAAAATCGCGGCGATGGGTAGGAGTTCAGCGAATCGCAGCCAGCGCGGCGCGTTGAGCCACATGTCCGCGAGCTGCCAGTTGAGCCACGCGCCGAAGGCGAGGATCGCGGCGAAACCTAGCAGCGCGGCGGCAATCAGCGGCCTCGCGTTCGACGAGCAGGACTTCTTGGCTACGTTCCAATTCAGAGCGAGCAACAACACACCCGCAATCAGAATCAATGACGCGAGGTAGTCGCCGGAATAGAGATGCACGAATCGAAGCGGTGTGAAGAGCGTGAGAACGAGTGTTCCGACAAGCGCGCAGGCCGCGCCTTCGACGAGCACCAGCAGATGACGGGGCTGCGCTGGCGGCAGGTCCGTCTGAACTGGTCCTGCGAGCCTCGATGCGCCAGTCACGCCTAGCGGAAACAAAAGCAGCAAACCAAGCAGGCCCGCTACGGCTCCAGCTAACCGGCGCCGGCCGTGGCCGAACGTCTCATAAGTCGCCAAGGCCAGATTCACGCCGAGCGTCTTTGCCGGAACCGTCGGGAACAGAGATTGCATTGCCCACAGTTCGGAGCGGTGTGCGATGCTGCGTTCGAGCAGCAGACTCGTGTGAGTCGAGAGCGGCGAATAGACCAACTGGAATGCGCGTTGCTCGCCGAAGTCTTCCGGCGCGGCGCGTTCGCCCCCGGCCGCGGCCGCGAGCGCCTGGGCCTGACGCTTCAACGGCGCGACGTCGAATTGCGCGCTGAACACGAGCAAGTTCGAGGGCATCCGCTGGGGCAAGGTCATCGGCGCAGGCGAAATCGCGATCGTGGCTCTTACTGGCTCGCGATCCGCCATGCGGATGGCGATGGCCCCGCCCATCGAATGACCGAGGAGAATGGTTTTGTCCGGATCGATGGCTTGGCTTCGAATGAGAGATTCGACTGCGACCGTGGCGCATTGCTCCGCGCGAGAAAAGGAGAACGAATCCGTGTTGTCGCCGTGCCCCGGCAAATCGATCAGGTACGTGCGGAAGCCGTGCCCGGCGAAGTCCGAGCCGAGATACGTCATCACGCGCCTGTTGGCGGCGAGGCCATGCAGCACAATGGCCGCCCCAACCGGGGTCCACACCAGGTCGAGGATCGATGACCGTGGCGGGGGTGGAGCAGCCCCTGTCCGTGAGAACGATTTCATGCTGTGGGAGCTGGGCGTGCCGAATCCAGTGCGCGCCAACGAGGAGAAGCACTGCGCCCGCAATCGCAAGCACGAAATGCCAGCTCTTACGAAGCGTGCTCATTGCGCCTCCCGCGGCGTTTCGAGCGCGCGTGGTAGAATGGACTCCTCGGCCGTTCCTGTCGGGATGGATCGAGAGGCAGTCGATTGGGACAGGTAGTCTCGCAAGCTGAGCTGATTCTCCGCCGGGGCGAGTGGAAACGCAACGGACGGGGAGTAGTGTGCGCGAGCGGCTGCTTCGACCTGCTGCATCCCGGCCACATCCGGCTACTCGAGCAGGCTCGCTCGCTCGGCGACATCCTCGTCGTCGCCGTACAGAGTGACGCGAGCGTCCAGCAACGCGTCGTTCCCGTTGAGCGCGTTGCTGCTGAAATTGCGCGCCCCATTACCCCCGCCGTCGAGCGCCTGGAAATTCTCGCGGCGCTCGCCGCCGTCGATTATGCCATCGAATTCGACGGACCCTCTCCATACGGGTTCCTTCTGCGCCTCGCGCCCGACGTTTTCGTGGAAGGCGGCACGGCGCGCGAATCGAGCCTTCGCGAAAGCGAATCCGAAACACTGGGATGCAGGATCGTCCGGTTCCCGCTCGAGCCGGGCTATTCGACCACTCGTCTGATCGAACGCATCACAGAACTCCGCGCATGATTCTCCCGCTGGTTTCCGAGCTCTTCGCGCGGATCGCCCGCCGGCCCGCCGTCGAGGAAGCGTGCGACCTGCTCCGGCGCAACACGGGCGAAGTGCATCTCGCGGGCCTCACCGATCCGGCGAAGACGCTGCTCGTTCCGCTTGTCTTCGCCGAACTCGGTCGTCCGGCGATTCTGGTAGTCGAATCGAATCAGCGCGCGGAAGCGCTGCTTGAGCCGGTGCGGTGGTTTTACAGCGCGGTCACAGGCAAACCCGCGCGCCGCGTGGTCTATCTTCCGGCGCATGACGTCTTGCCGTACGAAGGCCGCTCGCCGCACGCTGAGATTTCCGAAGCTCGCGCCGTCGCGCTCTGGCGCCTCGCGACGGGCGAAGCCGATCTATTGATTGCGCCGGTGCAGGCGGCGCTGTGGCGGATGCGCGAGCCGCAGTTCTATCGCGGTCTCGCCCGCACGATCGCGCGCGACGAATCCATCGCGCACGAAGAGCTGATCGGTTTCCTCACCGGCGCGGGCTACGACAAACACGTAACCTGCGAGATGCCGGGGCAGTACGCGGTGCGCGGCGGGATCATCGACGTGTTTTCGCCGGAAACGCCGCAGCCGGTCCGCATCGAACTGCTCGGCGACACGATCGAGTCCATTCGCGCGTTCGATCCCAATACGCAGCGTTCGACCAATCCGGTGGAGCGCACGACGCTGCTGCCTCTTACCGAAACGCTGCGCAACGCGGAAGTTCTCGAGCGCGTGGGCGTCCGGGCCGCCTCGGGGCGCGAAGATAGCGAGATGCCTGCCGGTTTCTATCCCGGCTGGGAATTCCGCGAGTTCCTCCAAACCGAGCGGAACTCCGTGCTTTTCGATCTCGCAGCTGAGCCGCTGGTCGTTCTGGACGAACCCTCGGCGCTCGAAGCCGCGGTGCAGAAGTATCGCGCGCGCCTCGACGAAGCCTTCGAAAAATCCGGCGATCCGCTGGCCGAGCCTCCCGCTCGCTACGTTCTGAGCGACGAAGAGTGGTCGCTCGCGCGCGAGCTTTTCCCGCGGCTCGCCGTCGAGCGACTGAGCATCGCCACGGAGAGGGCGAAGGAGGGCACCGCGCCGCTCGCGCTGCACACGCAGCCGACGACGCGCTACCGCGGCAATGTGGCCGCGTTCATGACCGAGGTGCGCGGGCGGCTGGGAGCGGGCGAGCAGGTCGTGGTTTCGGCCGCGAGCACGGGCGAACTCGAACGGTTCGCCGACATCTGCCACGAATACGAATTGCCCTACCGGATGGGCGAGCTCGAAGAAAACGTCACGGTCACGCGTCTCGCGGAAGAGGGCACCAGCGGGAGCGCGCCTGCGATGGTGCTCGTGAAGGCGCCTCTCGCCGAGGGAGTCGTCTTTCCGGAGGTGCAGCTGGCGCTCTACGGCAACGCCGACCTGTTCGAGACGCTTCCACCGCCCGAGCGCCGGCGTTCCCGGCCGAAAACGGCGAGCTTCTTCAGCGATTTTTCCGATCTCAAGCCGGGCGATTACGTGGTGCACGTGGACCACGGAATCGGGCAATTCGACGGCCTGCGGCAGGTGGTGACCGAAGGGGCGACCGGCGAATTCATGCTCCTGCACTATGCGGGGGACGCGAAGCTGTACGTTCCGCTCGCCCGGCTCGACCTCGTGCAGAAATACCAGTCTCTCGGCGGCGCGCCGCCCGCGCTCGACCGCCTCGGCGCGACCATCTGGGAGGCGCGCAAGTCGCGCGTGCGCAAGTCCGTCAGCGACATGGCGGAACAGCTTCTCGCGCTCTACGCCGAGCGAAAGACGACGCCGGGCCACGCTTTCCCCCCGGATTCGAACTGGCAGCGCGAATTCGAGGACGCGTTCGAATTCGAGGAAACCCCGGACCAGCAGCGCGCCATCGAAGACGTCAAGCGCGACATGCAGTCGACGGTGCCGATGGACCGGCTGCTCTGCGGCGACGTCGGCTACGGCAAGACGGAAGTCGCCATGCGCGCTGCGTTCAAGGCGGTCGCGGATTCAACCCAGGCTGCGGTGCTTGCGCCGACCACGGTGCTCGCCTTTCAGCACTACGAGACGTTCCGCCGCCGCTTCGCCGCCTTTCCGGTGCGTATCGCGATGCTCAGCCGGTTTCGCACGGAAAAGGAGCAGAAGAAAACGCTCGAAGAGCTTGAAGCCGGAAAGGTCGATATCGTCATCGGCACGCACCGGCTGCTCTCGAAGGACGTGAAGTTCCACGACCTCGGCCTCCTCGTGGTGGATGAGGAGCAGCGATTCGGCGTCGCGCACAAGGAGCGCCTGAAGGAAATGCGCAAGAACGTGCACGTCCTGACCATGTCGGCGACTCCTATCCCACGCACGCTGCACATGTCGCTCGTAGGACTGCGCGACATGAGCGTGATCGAAACGCCGCCGAAGGACCGGCTTGCGATCCAGACCACGGTCGCGCCGTTCAGTGAAACGCTGGTGCAGCGCGTGATCGAAGAAGAGATGGCGCGCGACGGCCAGGTGTTTTTCGTGCACAACCGGGTCGAATCGATCGCCTCGCTCGCTTCGCTGGTGATGCGCCTCGTGCCGCGCGCCCGCGTCGTCGTCGGTCACGGCCAGATGCGCGAGACGGAGCTCGAAAAAGTGATGCTGAAGTTCATCCGGGACGAAGCTGACGTGCTTGTCTCGACGACGATCGTCGAGAACGGCCTCGATATCCCGCGCGCGAACACCATCGTGATCAATCGCGCCGACCGGATGGGTCTTTCGGAGCTTTATCAGCTTCGGGGGCGCGTCGGCCGGTCAAATCAGCGCGCGTATGCCTATCTGCTTGTTCCGCCCGACGTGTCGCTGACGCCCATCGCGCGCCAGCGCCTCGCCGCGCTCAAGGAGTTCAGCGATCTCGGCGCCGGCTTCCGCATCGCCGCGCTCGATCTCGAGTTGCGCGGCGCGGGAAACCTGCTGGGACGGGAGCAGCACGGCCACATCGAAGCGGTCGGCTTCGACCTCTATTGCCAGATGATGGAGCGCGCCGTCGCCGAACGGAAGGGCGAAGCGGTCGCGCCCGAGCGCAGGGCGACGCTCAACCTGGGCCAGGATGTCCGCATCCCGCCCGAATACATCGAGAGCGAGAACCTGCGGCTGCGAATCTACAAACGCATCGCAAGCGTCACGTCCGAGACCGAGCGGGAGGAAGTCCGCCGCGAGCTCGAGGACCGCTTCGGCCCGCCGCCTGCCGCCGTCGTGAACCTGCTCGACTACGCGGTGTTGAAAACGCTCGCGGAAAAGCTCCAGGTCGCGTCGGTGGACCGCCGCGGCGACCAAGTTGCGATCAAGTTTTATGAGGATACGCCGCTCGGTCCCGAGCGTGTGGTGAAGTTGATTCGCAAGCACCGGGACATGCGGCTCGATCCCAGCGGCGTGCTGTGGCTCGGCTGGAAAGGATTTCACGGCGGCGTCATGGACGCGGTGAGAAACGTATTGCTACAACTACAATCGTAGAGATAGAATTTTCCTCGAGAGACTCTTATGAAAAACCGCAGGTTTGTTTTGCTCGCATCGCTGGCTGCAGGCGCCGGGCTGTTTCTTCCGGCATTCACCGCCTTGGGCCAATCCTCCCAGTCGAAGGGCGTCCTGATCGAACAGATCGTTGCCCGCGTGAACAACGAAATCATCACGCTATCCGATTACGAAAAGACCGCCCAGGGTCTTGAGCAAGAGGTCGAGCAAGACTGCCAGAACTGCACGCCGGACAGAATTCAAAGCCTGTTGAAGGATCGTCAGAAAAACCTGCTGCGGGACATGATCGACCAGCAGCTCCTGATCGAACGCGCGAAGGACATGGACATCAGCGTCGAAACCGATCTGGTCAAGCGGCTCGATCAAATCCGCAAGCAGAACAACCTGGCGACGATGGACGACCTCGAAAAGGCCGTCGAGTCGCAGGGAATCGTCTGGGAAGACTACAAGAACCAGCTCCGCAACGGCCTTCTGACACAGGAAGTGATCCGCAAGGAAGTGGGCGGCCGGATGGACATAGGCAGCGACGAGGTAAAGCAGTACTACGAAGCCCACAAGCAGGACTTCAACCGCCCGGAACAGGTGGCGCTCGCGGAATTGTCCCTGAGCACCGAGGGCAAGAGCCCCGAGGAAATCGCGGCGGTCCGCACGAAAGCGGAAGATCTGCGCAACCGCATCGTGAAGGGCGATGACTTCGCCGAACTCGCGAAGCGGTATTCCCAAGGCTCGACGGCGCAGGACGGCGGCGATCTCGGGACGTACGAGCACGGCCAGCTTGCGCCGCAATTGGAAGAGGCCGTTTTCAAAATGGACAAGGGGCAGGTGACCGACGTGATCCAGACGAAGACCGGCTTCGAAATCCTGAAGGTGCTCGACCATTACCAGGCCGGGTTGCAGCCGCTCGACAAAGTTAGCGGCGAAATCTCGGACAGGATCTACAGACAGAAGATGGAACCGGCGATGCGCGATTATCTCGCCGAGCTGCGTGAAGAGAGCTACGTGCAGGTGAAGCCCGGCTTCACGGATACCGCGGCTGTTGCAGGCGCGACCGTGATCCAGGAAGTTGCTCCGACGCCGGACGCACAGGACAAGAAGAAGGGCAAGAAGAAGCTGCCTTTGCCGAAAGCCGGCGGCTTATGAAGTCGCATTTCATCATCGATCTCGCCGACGGCCAGACCGTCGCTTCGCTCTTTCTCGTCCGCGAGAAAGAGGTGCGTACGTCGGCGCGCACCGGCGCTTCCTGGCTTCACCTCGAGCTTGCCGACCGCACGGGCACGATCCCGGCCAAGATGTGGGACAACTTCGCTGCGCTTGCGACGACGTTCGAATGCGACGACGTCGTCCAGGTCCGCGGCCGCGTGAAGCTCTACAACGGCCGGAAGGAGTTGACGCTCGAGCAGATCATTCCCGCCGCCGAACGCGATTACGATCTCGGCGATTTTCTGCCGCACACGAAATGCGACGTCGAGAAGCTCTACGCCGACCTGCGGGCCGCCGTCGCCGGAATGAAGAACCCCTGGCTCAAGCAATTGCTCTCGAGCATCGTGGACGATCCCTCGATCGCGCCCCGGCTGAAACGCGCCCCCGCCGCGATGACCATGCACCACGCTTACCTCGGCGGCCTGCTGGAGCACGTCGCGAGCCTGATCGGCTTGGCGGCCGCGGTATCGGCGCACTATCCCGAGCTGGACGCCGACCTGCTTCTCGCGGGCGTCGTCCTGCACGATATCGGGAAGCTCGACGAGCTTCGCTATACGCGGGCAATCGACTACTCAACCGAAGGGCGCCTGCTCGGCCACATCACGATCGGCGCGGCGCTCGTCCGGGAAAAGCGGAAGGCGATTCCGGGGTTTCCCGAGCCGCTGGGCGTGCTGCTCGAACATCTCATCCTGAGCCATCACGGCTCGTACGAGTTTGGCTCTCCCTCGCTGCCACAGATTCCCGAGGCAATCGCGCTGAATTTCATCGATGACTTGGACTCGAAGATAGCCGCCATGCGCGCCACGCTCGAGTCTGCATCGGGCGCGGAGGGCGAGCTTTGGACCGACCGCAATCCTTCGCTCCGGCGCACCCTGCTTCGCGCGAAGTTGTTCTTGCGGAACGGCGAAGCCGCCCCAACGACGCCGACTCTGCCTTTTGGCACGTCGAAAGGCGCGGCGAAAGGATGAACCTGCCGCCGCTCAATGACCCCGCGGGAAATGCGCCGAACGAAACACCTGCAATGGGCCCACAGATCCGGTCGCCGAGGCGCTCTCTCCTCGATCTCGCGCCGCTCGAGCTCGATTGCATGAACACGCTCTGGCCGATGGGCGAGGCCACGGTGCGCGAAATTCGAGACCGCCTCGCCGAACGCCGCGCGCGCGCCTACACGACGATCATGACGATCATGGACCGGCTCGCGCGGAAAGGGGTGGTCGAGCGGCGCAAGACGGGCCGTGCCTACGTCTACCGGCCGAGGCTCAGCGCGGAAGAGGCACGCGCGCAGGCGCTGGCGCAGGTCCTCGATGGCTTTTTTGCAGGCTCAAAGGAAGCCCTGCTCGCGCAGCTCGGAAACGCAAACGGCGCGCGCCATGCCACCAGCCCGTCAGCGTCCACGCCTGCGGTAGGGCATGGCGGTGACGCAGCCGAAACCTTTTCGCGCGAGCGGCTCGACAACACGGTCGCGTAGCGAGACTCTCTTCGTATGTTCCCGGCGGAACTCACAATTCGCGACGCAGCGATTCGCCCGGCGACGATCCTCGCGCCGATGGCGGGCGTCACCGACACGGTGTTTCGCCGCGTCATCCGGTCGCTCGGCTCCTGCGGCCTGATCATGACCGAATTCACCAGCGCCGAAGGGCTGACGCGCAAGTCCACGCGCACGCTTCGCTACCTCTACTTCGGCGAGGATGAACATCCGATCGCCGCGCAGATTTTCGGCTCCGATCCGGCAGTGATGGCTTCCGCGGCGGCCCTCAGCGAAGACCTCGGCTTCGACCATGTGGACATCAATCTCGGCTGCCCGGTCAAGAAGGTGGTCAAGTGCGGCGGCTCGGGTCTGCTGCGCGATTTGCCGCATCTCGAAAGGCTCTTCCGGGCGGTTCGCGCGGCGGTCCGCATCCCGCTGACGATCAAGATCCGCTCGGGCTGGGACGAAAACAATATCGTCGCGGTGGACGTTGCGCGCGTAGCGGAGCAGATCGGGATCGAAGCCGTCGCGGTTCATCCGCGGACGCGCATGCAGGGCTACGCCGGTTTCGCCGATTGGAAGATCATTCGCGCGGTGAAGGAAGCCGTGCGCATTCCGGTCATCGGGAACGGGGACATCCGCAAGCCCGAAGACGCCGTCCGCATGATCGAGGAGACGGGCTGCGACGCGGTGATGATCGGCCGCGCGGCGTCGTCGAATCCGTGGATCTTCCGCCAGATCGCGGACTACGTCGCGACCGGCCGCTACGACGAGCCGACGGAAACCGATCGATATCGCCTGCTCTCCGGATATTTCCGCAGCCTGATGGACGCCGAGATGCCCGACGCGATTGGCAAGATGAAGCAGTTCGCGACGCTCTTCACCCACGGTGTGCGCAATGGCGGCGAGCTGCGACAGTCGGTCCACCATTCACAGTCCGCCGCCGAAATCCTCGACCGCGTGGACGCTTTCTTCGCCGCGCCGATCAGTCCTGCGCCGCAGCTCTGACCTCGGCGGTCGGCTCTCGTCAGCCCGTCTGCCTCGAAACTACTCCGGCTGCGCGAGGCCGCGCGCGATCGCATCGTCGAGCAGTTCCTTCATTTCTCGTGCCGCCTGACGCGCACGCTCCACCTGCTGGCGGGCAATCTCGCCCTGCTGCCTTCCCAACTCTCCCATTTTGCGCCCGAGGTCGCCCTGCTGCATACCGAGTTGGGTCTGTTGCCTCACAGCATCCCAGTTGATTTCGCCGAGACGCCGTTGCATCTCGCCGATTTCGCGCTGCAAATCACCAAATTGCTGCATGGTTGCGCCGCTTTCGTTCAGCTTTTTCACATCCGCCTGGAGCTTTTCGATGTCCGCGGACAGATCGGGCACCTTCACGCGAACGTCCTCCATTTTCTTGCGTAGCTCGTCTTCCATCTTCCGCAGATCCTCTTGCTGTTTTGCGTACGTCTCCTGGCTCTTGCCGAGATCCTGCTGCGGTTCCCAGAGCTTCTTCGCGCGATCGACGGTGGCGGGATCGCGGATGACGTAGGATTTCTCGTCGCGCTCGAACCAGATGAAATCGCCGGGGATTTTGCTGCGCAGCGACTTCGCGTGCTCGGCGTCTTCTTCCGAGCCGGACATCATTAGACGATCGGAGTCCTTCGCGACGATCGCGAACCGTGGTCCCCAACCGTAGTAGTAGCCGCCCATCAGATGCCCGAAGTAGTTTCCGAGCGCCTCCCAGGAATCGGGCGGAGCCGGTGCGGCGGGTGCTGGTGCGGGCATCGGAACCGGCGATGGCGCTGGTTCGGTCGAAGGCGCTTGTACCGGCGCGACAGGGGGCACCTGAGGCACGGCCGGCACGCTTGGCGCGGCTAGAGGCGGAGCAGATACTGGAACTGCAGGCATCGCGGGCGGTGCCGGCGCCATTGGTGCCGGTGGAGGCGTGGAGCCCGGCGTCGGGTTGAGGCCCGGCTGTGCCGGTATCGCCGGAGCCTGCGGCGCGGCTGGACTCGCGGGCTCCTGAACGTCCAGGACTGAGGGATGCAAAGACGCCGTCAGCGCGACGACCGGCATTACGATCACCGCGAGCGCCACTACCAGAGACTTCGTCAGCTTGTTCGACATCGCACCCCTCCATGCGAGAATTCGCTCGACGCGCTTCTCGGCTTGCCCCGCTTTCGCCATCGACACACCCTGCCACCACACGCGCTCGGGAGCCGCTTCGAGCTCCGCGAAGAATCCGAGCAAAGCCTCCGCGTAACGCGTACGATCCACGCCGCCTTCGAGCGCGGCCTCGTCGCTCGCCTGCTCTGCGAGTTCCGTTAGTTGGCGCTCGATCCACCACGCCAGTGGACTGAACCAGAAAATCGCGCGATGAATCAGCGCGAGGCGTTGCATCAGTGCGTCGCGTCGTTTCACATGCGAAACTTCGTGTGCCAGTACGGCCGCGAGTTCGTCTTCGTCCCATGTGCGCCACTCGGGCGGAAACAGAATCACGGGATCGCTCGCGCCGAGCATCAACGGCACCGCGAGCATCTCCGACTCTGCAAGCCTCGGAGCCGCGCGGAGGCCCGCTGCACGCGAAACTTCGAAAAGAAGCTGCAGCGCGTGGGCATTCTCAATCGCCGTGGCGGCGCGCTCCAGCCGCCTTCCAAACTTCATGCCGATGAAGAAGCGCACGAAGAGTATGAGCGCGACTGCCAGATATGCCGAGGCGGCGACAACGGGCCACGGAACCTCTCGACGAGCGGGAATTGAAGCAACGCCTGGCTCGTCCTTCGTGACAATTGCCGTCTGCGCCAGCGCCGCGCGCTCGTCGGTATGCGTAGCGGTCTGCAAGCCGCTCCCGGGCCCGGCCGCCGGGACGGCAAGAGGAGCGGCCGCGGGTTGCGCCACCCCGACCTCGGCAGCCGCGCTCTGTTTCTGCAGGCTCGGCAGCGGCACCGGAAGCCAAACGGCGGGGCTGAGTAAAATCAATACGGGCATCGCCAGCGCCGCGAACAGCACGGCTCTCCACCCAAGCAGCTTTACTCGAACGCTTCTGATGCGAAACGCTCCGAGCGCCGCAGCAGCGAAACAGCCCAGTACCAGCGAACGCGCAGCCGCGCTCGCAAGCCCAGCCAGAAAGCTCGTACTCGCGTGAATGATTGCAGGTGCCATGGCTAGCCTTCCTTTCTTTCGGGGCGGCCCCTGGCCCCGGTTCCGGGTTTTTCCCCGGTTTTCTCTCGTGCGATCTTTCGCGCCAGCCGTTCGAGTTCCCCGCGCCCGATCACGGCATTCTTGACCATGCCGACCACCAGCTCTTCCGCCGAGCCGCCGCAAAAGCGGTCGATGATGCTTTTCACCGCGCGCACCGCCACGTTCTGCCGCGCTTCGGCCGCGCGATAGATGTACGTGCGGCCCTCGATCTCGTGCGTGACGAATCCCTTCTCCTCGAGCCGCCGGAGTATCGTCCGCACCGTCGAATCCTTCATCGGACGCGTGGCCGCCAGCGACTCCCGGCACAACTCCGCCGAGCACGGTCCGTGCGCCCATACGTAATCCATCACCATCTGTTCGACTTCTCCCAAGCCCTTTGGTCGCGTCGAATGTGTGTTAGTCATTGTAGCGTTACAGTATGTAACAGATTGGAGAGCGCCTGTCAAGCGGAATTTTGCCGGGCTGAAAAACTACTCGTCGCGGGTAATCAGAAGCTGCTTGTAGGCTTCGCGCCGCGTCAGGCCGCGTTCGCGGGCCGCCTGCTTGAGCGCCGCTTTGCGGTCCACGCCGCGCTCCCGCATGATCTCGTCCACGTGGCGCGCGAGCGGCACCTTGTTTGCCGCTTCGATTTCGGCGTGCTTTGCGTGTCCATCCGGCGGGCCGATCAGGAGCGTGATTTCGCCTCGCGGGCCTTTCTTTCTCGCGGCCGCGAGCAGGTCCTCGATGTGCCCGCGCAGGAATTCTTCGTACACTTTTGTGACTTCCCGCGCGATCACCGCGGGGCGATTGCCGAAGATTTCGAGCGCATCCTCGAGCGTGTCGAGAAGGCGGTGAGGCGCCTCATACACCGCGATGGTTCGCGGCTCCTCCGCCAGCACGCGCAGGGCCTTGCGGCGCGCGGTCGGCCGCGCCGGCAAGAACCCAACGAATACGAATTCTTCGATGGGCATCCCCGATGCCGCCAGAGCCGCCACGAACGCCGACGCGCCCGGGACCGGCACCACGTGGATTCCATGCCGCACGCAGAGGCTCACCAGACGATAGCCGGGATCGGAGATGGCCGGCGTGCCTGCGTCGCTGACGAGCGCGATCTTCGCGCCCTGCTCGAGCTCGATCACAATCTCCGGAGCGCGCGTGATTTCGTTGTGCTCGTGGTAGCTGACCAGGCGCTTCGAAATGCCGAAGTGCGAGAGCAGCTTTTGCGTCTCGCGCGTGTCTTCGCAAACAATTACGTCGGCCTCTTTCAGGATTCGCAGGGCGCGCAGCGAGATGTCCTCGAGGTTGCCGATCGGCGTCGCGACCACATAGAGGCATCCCGCGCCTCCGTCGTTCGCCGCCACTTTCTTCTTCTTGGTCATCGTTGATCCGAAGCCGGGTTTGCAACCTTTGAGCGTATGCTGTCGGCACCTTCTTGGCAAGGCGCAGCCGCAGAATGGCCCTTTCGCCGCCACTACGACCTGCGGGCTAAAATTGACACGGATACGCGGGTCGGCTACCCTAATTTATCCGAACTCAAACACGAAGGAGCACTGAATGGCTCAGGGTACGCCCGTAAAGCACAGGAAGAAGACGAAGTCGGTCTTGAAGAACATTCGCCAGGCCGAGAGGCGCGCGGCGATCAATCGCATGAACCGCACGCGAGTCCGCACGGCGATTCGCAGGATGCGCACGGCGCTCGGCGCCGCGGATCGCACCGGAGCTGAGAAGCTCGCCTCGGCGACCTTTTCCGAACTCGACAAGGCAATCCGCAAGCGCACGCTTTCCGAGAACACGGCAAACCGGTACAAGTCCCGCTTGACCCTTGCCTTAAACGCGCTCAAAGCGAAGAAGTAGCCACAGCGCAATCGCGCGTCTTTCTCCAGGCGCTCCGAAGTTTCGGCGCGCCTTTTGTTCTGGTGGTCAGGCGGAACGCGAAGCGGATGCTGCCGGGGGCGACGTCAGGCGCGCGATCAGAAACTCCATCATCGCGCGGGGATTCGGGTTCGCCGATTTCAACTGGCTGTCGGCCTCGGCAAGCGCGGCAAGGCCGGCCAGCAGCTCCTTCTTGGGAATGCGATGCGCCTGCCGGACGGCTGCTTCCGCGGCCTCGGGCCGCATGCCGAGCTGCCGGGCGGCCTGAAAGCCGCTGGCATGCGCGGGCAGGTCGCGCGCTTCGATCAGCTTGCGATACATCCACGCAAGCGCGCCGACGATGCCCGCAGGCTGTTCGCCTTCCCGCAGCAGATTGTCGAGAAATTCGAGCGCAGCGCTCCGCTTGCGGCTTGCAAGCATGTCGGCAAGCTGCCAGACGGTGTTCTTGCGCGCGGCCACCACGAGAGCTTCTACGTCGGCCGCCGTGATCCGGCTGCGCGGGTGCGCATACGTGGCCAGCTTTTCGAGCTCGGTGCGGATCCGCCCGGGCTCGCCATTGACAATGTCCGCCAGCAGCGCCGCGGCTTCGCGGTCGATCTCCGCTCCCAAGTCTTTCGCCATTTGCGCGGCAAGCGCGGCGGCCGATTCGCCGCCGATCGCCAACTCCACCACGAGCGCCTTCTCGTGCAGCAACCTGGAAAACCTCTGGCGGCCGTCGAGCGCCGTCGCTTCCAGAAGGAGGACTGTAAACGGAGCGGGTGAATCCAGATATTTGCCGAGCGCTTCCAGAATCTCGTCCCGCGATTTGTCGCCCAACTTTTCTACGGACTCCACGTCCTCGACGACGATCACTTGCCGCGGCGCGAGCATCGGCAGCGTTTGCGCGCGTTGCAGGATTTCGTCCCAGCCTGCGTCGCGCGCGGAAAGACGCGCCAAGGCCCAATCGCGCGCGCCCTCGGGAACGCACACGTCGATAATCTTGTTGCGGCACATTTCCCGCAGATAGTGGTCGGTGCCGAGCAGAACGGCCGCGGCGATGGGTTTCCCGTGCGCCAGCCGGTCGAGCAACTTCTCCGGTGAGGAGGCCGGCATCAGAAATTCTCCAGCACGCCCGCCACGAGATGCGATGCGAGGTCGCGCGACATTCGCTCGAGGGCGGGGTCCTGCTGCTCGAAGAAGCTATTCACGTCGGAAGAGATCTGATACTCGTCGCGGAAGACCATGTCGTCGTTCTCGTAGACGGGCTTTTGCGTTTTGTTGTCGATCATCTCGACTTTGGTGTGCACGGTGACGAGCATCGTCGTAACCTCGCCCGTGGTCGCGTTGAACAGCACCGGATTGGTGTCGATCGACAGGACCTCGCCGTGGAGCACCGCGTCGGCCGATGCGGTGTCCTGCACGACGCGGTATTTCGTGCGCGTGATGAACTCGCGAATCACGGCTGCGGTGAATCGCTGCTCGATGCGATAGCGCGTCGTATCGTTCTTGAACGCGGGCACGGCGATCGTCTTCCACTCGGACGGGAGCTGGGCCCCATGGCCCGCGACGTGGTAGCCGCAGCCCCCCGCCGCGACGGTTGCTGCAAGCATTGCCGCCAGAACTGCAACCCGAAGGCCCGGACCCGCGCCGCTCGCGAGCCGCATTTCACTCCGGCTGCCTTCACTTCGATGACTTTGCAACAAGCTCCTCCGCAATGCGCACGGCATTTGTTGCCGCAAGCCGCAGATTGTCGGCGACGCCCCACAGCCAGAAGCCGCCTTCGACGTTCGGGTCCGGCTCGATCGGCGCGAGATGAATTTCGTTTTCTCCGGCCACGCTCACGTTCGTCGGCGAGGCATCATCCGGCGCCGCGATCTTCACGCCGAGGTTCCCGAATGCGGCCGCGACCTGCTCGGGCGAACCGGGGGTCGCGAGTTCCGCATAGGCAGCGAAAGCATACCCATAAAATGCCGGTGCTTGCACCAATTGAATTGCGGGCACGGGCGCGCGGCCGTCAAGATATCGGGCCGCGTCGCGCGCAATGGCGCTGCGCACATCCGCGAGGCGCGGCTTGCTGTTCTCTCCGTAGCGCGCCAGCAAATTGAACGCTACCTGCACGTCGAAGACGGGCTGGGCGACTTCGCGGAATGAGAGGAGGCTAGCCGTTTGGCTTTCGAGTTCCTCGATCCCCTCCTGGTCGCGCTCGGAGACAGGCGGAAACATCAGCAGGACAATCCGCCGCGGCTGCAACGGTGCAAGGGCTGCGGCCAGGGTGCATGCAATGATGACTGGAGCAGCAGGGGAGGAGTACGCCGCCGGACGGGAAGCTCCATTCGCCCCGGGTGCGGTCTGTAGAGGCAGCGCGGAGGCGAGCGACGGAATCCAGGCGATGGATGAGGCGCCGTCGTGGCTGGCAGCGACCGCGCCCGTAAGGTCAATCACGGTCGCCCCGGCGCTTTGGGCCGCTCGCCAGTTCCGATCTGCGTCTGCGGCGGTCCCGGCAAAGAAAACAAGGCGCGCGCTTTCGAAGCTGTCCTCTTCGAGCGCGCGGATGAACGTCGCCTCGCCGGCGGCTTCGGTGAGCGTCCCGGCCATGACGCTTTCGTCGAGCAAGATGATGTCGCTCGCCGGAAAATGGCGGTCTTCGAGAACCTGTTTCAGCTCCTTACCTCGGAGCGAAGAAGCGCCGACGATGGCGACGCGATGGAAATTTCCTTGCCCGGAGGGCATAACCTAGGCGTGGCGCGAGGCGACGCGGCGGCGCACGACGCGAATGACCTGAAGCACGATGCCGTGGGCAAGGTAGACGCTGGCAAGCACAAAGAGTGTTGGTCCGGAGAACTTGACGATTGCGCCGATCAGCAGGGCCATCAGAACGACGAAGAGTGACGGGCGGCGGCGCGTCCACTGAATGTCCTTAAAGCTGTAATGGCGCACCGTGCTCGACATCAGAATTCCCAACACAATGAGCAATAGCAGCCAGAGCACGGAGAACCGCGCGTCCGCAATCGGGATTTGGAAGAAGTGCACCGTCGCGGCAATCATTCCCGCAGCGGCGGGGGTGGGCATGCCCACGAAAAAGCGGCTGCTGCCGGGCGCCATGCCCTGAATATTGAACCGCGCCAGTCTCCAGGCGGCGCAGCCGACGTAGAAGAAACCGATCAGCCAGCCGAGTTGCGTGAGGTGAAGGGCGTCTGGCGCGCCCACGGCAGCCATAGCTCGGATTCCCCAGGCGTACGCGAGAAATGCCGGGGCCATCCCGAAGCTGATGATGTCCGCCAACGAATCGAACTGTTTGCCGAACTCACTGTTGGTGCCCATGGCGCGCGCCACGCGCCCATCGAGCGAATCGAGCACGATCGCGAAGCCGATGGCGATCGCCGCATTGTCGAAATCGGTGACCCGGCCTTCCAGGGTCGCGAGGATGGCGTAGTAGCCGCAGAGAAGGTTTGCGACCGTGAACGCGCTGGGGAGAAGATAGACGCCGCGGCGGAGTTTATGATTGCGGAATAGCCGCCGGGGCTGGCCTTCTTCGTGGCCGATCGGATCTAGGCTGTTGAATTCCATTTCGCCAGTATGCTTGCTCCGCCGTTTACTTTTTGTCCTCGCCGTACGGCGATTTCCGCCTCCGCCGGCAGCCAGATATCCACGCGCGAGCCGAAACGAATGATCCCGACGCGCTCACCCAGGGTTACCGAATCGCCCTCTTTTTTCCAGCATATCACGCGCCGCGCAATCGCTCCGGCGATTTGTTTGAAGACCATCGTTCCCTGTGGCGTATCAATATAGATGATGTTTTGCTCGTTTTCACGCGAGGCGGCGGAGCGATACGCGCCGAAGAACTTTCCCGGCCGATAGGTCACATGGGCGACGCGACCGGCCACCGGAGCGCGCTGCACGTGCACGTCCCAGATCGAGAGGAAGATGCTGATGCGGCGGCCCATCCTCGAATCGAGCGCCTCATCGACGATCTCAACCACGCGGCCGTCCGCCGGTGAAACGACCGTCCCGGGACCCGTCGGAATCGTCCGCGCGGGATCGCGAAAAAAGTAGAAAACGAAGAGGCCCAGAACGATCAGGATCGCGGCCGGCCATTTCCAACCGAAAAACGCGCACAACGCGCCCATCGCGAGCGGTGGAATCGCAAATCGATACGCGTCCTTGACCATGGTCGCGGGAAGCCCGTTTCATCCGGGCGAGAGTTGCCTCACAAATGATCTCGGTCGGGCGGGGCCCCTGACCCCTGCGGCGCACTTGATTCGCTCCCAGGGCCGCGGACGGACGCTCCTGATCGAATACAAACGTATTGTACGACAGAACTGCGGAGACTACTGGACCTTAGTGTGCGCCGTATTGGTGGCGCGCCACGATCAATTCCATCTGGTCCTTCAGGCGCAACTTTGTCTTTTTCAAGGTTGCTTCCTGGAGGAGATCTTCCGAACTCAGATAGGAGGACTTGAGGATTTGCTCTAGCTGGGATTCACAACGAGAGTGCTCTTCTGCCAGGCTGCGGAACTCTGGGTCTCTTGCCAATAGGGACTGCCGGATTTCCTGGTTCGTCATCGGCGTCATTCCCTCCTGGATGGATCGAGCGTTCACATAGCAGTAATAATTACCACAATTCGGGCGCGAAGCCAAGAGGATAGGTGGCGCATTACCTGTGAGGGAGTAAACCGGTCGAGCGCGTGCCCGGAACTACAGCGAATTCAGCAGTTCGACCGAAAGCAACCGGGCTTTTTGAGCCAGGTTCTGCGCGCGGGCCCAATCGCCGCTCTTGCTGGCATCGCGCGATTGCGAGACGAAGCTGCGAATCTTTTCGACGAGGTCCTGTTGCGCGGCGCTCAATTGCTTGCCGCTCGCCTGCCCAAGGTTCCTTTCCGCCACCGCGATGTCGTCACCGGTTTTGCGGGCGTAGCTCGCCTGGTCGCCCGGCGAAAGCTGGGGAGAAATCTGAGGGGCGGCAGGATGTGCCGACGGTTCCGAATCCGCGTCGGCCGCGGCTGGCTCTCCCACCGGCTTGTGCGGCACCGAAGGTTTCGCGGACGGCATGGCAATCGGCGGCGGGGCCGTCGAGGTTGCCGGCACCGCTGGAGGCACGACGGCTTCGACGGGCGGCGCGGCGTTGGTATCGGGCGCGGTATTCATGGGCCGCTGCGCTTCCGCGGGCACGGGAGCCGTGCTCGGAGGCCCGCCGGCATGAACGCTCTTGCGGGCGCATCCCGCCACGGCCAGGGAAAGTCCGCAGGCCAAGACGGCGGCGACGATTCGGGCGTCGATGGGGCGGCTGGGCATTTACCGTTTCTCGGCCGCAAAGGGCTGGCTGAAGTCGCGGACTTTCGCCTCGGCCGCTTCGGCCGTACGTCCGAGGGGCAGCTCCACGCGGAAAATCGTCCCGCGACCGGTCTCCGATTCGAATTCTATCCGGCCGTTGTGCAACTGCACAAACCGAAAGGTATTGGCCAACCCGATTCCCGTGCCTCCCGGCCGTGTCGTGAAGAAAAGCTGAAAGATCTTCTTCTGGTCGTCCGGCGAGATCCCTTTTCCGGAATCCTGCACCTCGATGACGGCATAGTCGCCGCTGCGTCGCAAGCGGAGCCCGATCGTCCCGCCGGGGTCGGTGAAGTCGCATGCGTTCAGCAGCAGATTCAGGACTGCCTGGTGGATGAGCTGGCGGTCCACCAGAACGGGTGGGAGCCCGGCAGGCAAATCGGCATGCAGCGTAAGGCCGGCCTTGGCGATGGAGGGCCGCGCCGCATCGAGGATCTCGTCGAGAAGGACCCGCAGGTCCGTTTCCTCCAGTTTCAGTTCGACCGGCTTGGTGAAATTGAGGAAGGTTTTCACGGCGCGATCGAGCCGGTCGATTTCGCTGTCGAGCATCTTGACGGCCTGTTGCGGCTCGGGCTCGACGGGCATATTGGCTTTAAGGACTTCCAGCCAGAGGCGCATGGAATTGAGCGGGTTTTTCACTTCGTGCGCGACACCGGCCGTCACTCGTCCGATGGCCGCGAGGCGCTCGGAAACCTGGAGCTGGCTGCCTATGCGTTCGAACGATTCGACGTCGCGCAGCGTGATAAGCGTTCCCATCCGTTTTCCGCGCTCGCGGATCACCTGCACGCTCACGCCAACGCGCTGTGGACCCGCCGCGCCGTCGAGCGTCACTTCTTTGCCCTCGACCGGTGCGATCTCTTCGCCTTCGATGCGCAGAACGCCGCGCAGGGGATGGCGCGCCGGAAAGATCTCGCTGACGCGGCGGCCTTGCAGCTCTCCCGCCCGCCCGCTCAGAAACTTCTCAACGGACGGGCTGACGAGCACCGCGCGTCCTTCGGCGTTGAACAACAGAAGCCCGTCGCCGAGCCCGGTCATCACCTGGTCGAGGTTTTCGCGCAGCGCGCTGAAAATCTCGCGCACGTCGCGCAACTGCTTGCCGATGCCGACGATCTTCGTGCTGACCGCACCGAGTTCGTCGCCACGCTCGACGACCGGCTCGGCGTCAAACTGGCCGGCCGAAATCCGGTCCAGTTGAGCGGAGATTCTCTCGATGGGCGCGAGCGCGATGCGGCTGACGATGAATGCGAGCAACGTCGAGAGCAGCACGGCCCCGAGCGCCCACATTCCCGCCGATTGAAGCCCCGGCGAGATCTGGTCGCGGATCAAAGCAGAGGACAATCCCACACGGATATCCCCGAAGGGAACGGCGCCCAGCCGGAAGGGCAGCGAGAACTCGTAAATCTGCGGCGGGCCATACAGCTCGCGCAGTTGCTGAAAGAATCCGGCGCGCACGAGCGCACTCACGGGCGGCCGCGCCGCGATCTTTTGGTCCCGCAGCGATGCGTCGCTCGAGATCAGGACGATGCCGTCCTTGTCGCTGATCGTGATTTCGTAGATGGTGGGAGAAATCCCCACGTCGGATTCGATGAGTGAGTTGAGCGTGCTGCTGTTGTCAAACGCCCGGCGCGCGTACCCGCGCAGGTCGGGCGGCTCGAGCGATGCGGGGGCCTCTCCGCGCTCGGCGGCTTCCTTCAGCGCGTTTCCGCAGGCGGCGTAAACCTGCTGAGCGACAAAGCCGGCGTTGTCGTTCGCCTGCCGCAGCGTCTGCCGCATCAGCCGCCCCAGATACAGGCTCGAGACCAGCGCAACGACCGCGAGGACCAGCAGGGAGATGGCCAGCGTGAGTTTAGTTTTCAGGCTGAGACGCATCTTTCCGCCCCGCCTCGTATTCTTTCAGCTTGTTATGGAGTGTCTTCAAGCTGATACCCAGCAATTCGGCCGCGCGCGTCTTGTTCTGGCTCGTGGCCGCGAGAGTCTGAAGGATCAGCTCCCGTTCAACGTCGTCTACCGTCGTGCCGATCGGAAAGCGAATCCCGCCCAGCCCCGCGACCGCAGTCACAGCGTGGCCGAAATCCGAAGGAAGGTGCTGCCGGCCGATCGTTCCGCGGTCCGTAGCGATGGCCGCGCGTTCGAGCACGTTGCGCAGCTCGCGGACGTTTCCGGGCCACGGATACGACCGCAGAAGTTCCATCACGTCCGCGCCCACGCCCGCCACCTTCTTGCCGTGCTTCCTCGAGATCTCCTCGAGCAGGTGGTCGATCAGCAGGGGCAAATCCTGTTTGTGCTCCCGCAGAGGCGGCAGGTGAATGTGAAAAACGTTCAGGCGGAAATAGAGGTCCTGGCGCAAGTGGCCGTCCGCAACGGCCTGCTCGGGATTCTTGTTGGTGGCCGCGAGCACGCGCACGTCGACCGGCGTTTCCACCTTGCTGCCGAGGCGGCGAATTTTGTGGTCCTCGAGCACGCGGAGCAGCTTGGCCTGCGTGGGAGGCGGCATCTCTCCGATTTCGTCCAGCAAGAGCGTGCCGCCGTGGGCCAGCTCGAAGCATCCGATGCGGCGTTCCGCCGCGCCAGTGAACGCGCCTTTTTCGTGGCCGAAAATCTCGCTTTCCATCAGCGATTCCGGAATGGCGGAGCAGTTGATGGCCACAAACGGGCGGTCGGCTCGCGGCGAGAGCATGTGGATCGAGCGCGCGACCATTTCTTTCCCGGAACCCGTTTCTCCGGTGATGAGCACCGAAGCCGTCGACGGCGCCGCCATTTCCACCTGCCGCATCACTTCCTGCATCGCGCTGGAAGTGCCTACCAGCACGCCGAGTTTGCCGGCGTCCCGCAGTTCGCGCGTCAGCGCCGTGACCGCCTGCTTGTCCCGGATGCGTCCGAAAGCACGATCCAGCAGCGCCCGCAGGACGGG
Organism: Candidatus Acidiferrales bacterium; assembly: GCA_050018375.1. Classification (GTDB taxonomy): domain Bacteria; phylum Acidobacteriota; class Terriglobia; order Acidiferrales; family UBA7541; genus Palsa-295. The sequence continues at coordinate 108,755 of JBEKAE010000003.1, forward strand.
AGGCTTGAGCGGCTTTTCGATGTACCAGAAAGCGCCCGCCTCGATCGCCTGCACGACGCGCTCGTCGCTCCCGCGCCCCGTGATGATGATCACCGGGATTCTTTGGATTTCTTCGCCGAGATGGCGGAGCAGATCGAGCCCGTTCATCCCGGGAAGTTCGACGTCCGCAAGAATCACCTGTGGACTGAACTCCGGGAATTTTGCGAGCGCGTCTTCGCCGCTGCCGACGCCCAGCACATCGAAATTCCACTTGCAGAGCAGGGCTTCGTAGCCTTTGCGGGCGTTTTCCTCGTCCTCAACGATGAGGATGCGTTGCTGAGATTGAGTCTCGGGAGCCATCCGGAATTTGAATCTACCAGCAGTCTCCGGTAAATCCAAGGGAAGCACGCCCATGACGCCCGCTCGACTCGCGGGAGATGAGATTTCGCTTCGCACACACCACTGGCGCGCAACGCCGTCACCGGAAGCGAGCGCGCCTCCTCCTGCCGCGGGACGCCTGCGCGATCAGCTTCGGCCGAAGTGGAGCGAGCGCTCGAGGATCACCTCGACCTTCGTGCCCTTCTCCAAAGTCACTTCCTGGCCGAGGCCCGATGCGGCCATATAGGCCGTGGCGGCGGCGACGGCCGCGCCCATCGCTGCGTCCTTGCCGTTGTGTGTGGCAACCCCGGTCGCTGCACCCACGAACGCCGCGGCCGCCGCGGCATCGAGCGCGTCCCCCCGCTTGCTCGAGTTGGCCTCGATTTCGCCCTCTCGTTCGTAGACGACTCGGACGGAGTGCACGCCGGGCACGTCGTCAACCATGGCTACCAGGGGAATCCAGCCATCGGGCGTTCTGATGTCGTCGAAGGTAAGCCACATGCGTGCGCGGCCGGTTTTGTGCGCAGCTTCGACTTTGTCGACGTGCCCCCGGATTTCCGCGCCGGCCGGAAGCGTTGTTCCATCCGCGCTTGCCACCGGCTCGAGAGTCCGAGCGTGGAAGCGATACCCTGCTTTCAGGTCTTGCGTGCTAAGCAAGTCTTCAAGGCTGATCAGGAAACGCGTTCCCGGAGCGACCTCTTTCGGAGCCGTGGACGCCGAAGTGTCCGTGGATTGGTCTTGTGCAGATGCCAACAATCCGTTGCCGAACATGAGGGCCAGCAAAGCAGCCATAGCCGGAAGCGTAGTGGTGCGCTTCATTTGCTTCTCCTTTTTCATTTGGCTTGGCGCCTTCTGCTGGATAGAAAGCGGTCTAACGAAACTCGATTAGTCAGATGTCGCCAGGGACCACAGGGTTGGTCTGGGCCTCCGGCGGACCATCCCGAATTCCAGTTTAGCCCCGAACGACGTCCGATTCCAATTCGGTATTTGTCCCGTTCCCAGACTTGCATATATCTCATACGCAAGGGCTTGCTCCGCCTAAGTAATTTTACTATCTTGTCATCAATTCCATTCTGATCCTAGACTCCAGCTCGCGAGACTCGGTTGTGAACCATAAGAGCCTCTATTTTCAGCAAAAGGGCCTGATTCGATTGGTTCTGATTTTGCACTCACATTTCGGAAAGGGAATCTAGAAAGGGGAATTCGAGTTGTCTTCGAGCGGAACAGAGGCAGCGCTGGCGGTCGAACGGCCGCTCGTCACCGTTCTGATCGTGGACGACGAAGACGCCACGCGCAATCTTTGCCGCGACGTGGTGGCCGAGTCGGGCCTACGCACTCGAACCGCGTCGACGACCGAGCAGGCCCTCGAAATCCTCGAAGAGTCCCCGATCGACATCGTCATCACCGACCTGCGTGTCCCTCAGTTGGGCGGGCTGGAGCTCCTGAAACGCGTACGGGAGGCCCATCCGCAAACGGCGGTCATGGTGTTGACGCAGTACGGCACCATTGAAAGCGCCGTCGAAGCCACCCGCATGGGCGCGGCCGACTATGTGACGAAGCCGTTCCACGTCCCGGAACTGCGCGGCAAACTCGATCGCGTCGTCCGCTCCCTCGAAATCGATCAGGAGAACCGCGTCCTGCGCGAACAGCTTCGCACCCGCCCCGGATTCGGCGGCCTGATCGGTGTTTCTCCCAAGATGCAGCGGGTGTACCGGATGATCGAAAAGGTGAGCCAGCACAACTATCCGGTCCTGATCCTGGGCGAGAGCGGGACCGGCAAGGAACTGGTTGCGCGCTCGATCCATTTTTCAGGGCCGCGGCGCGGCAGGCCCTTCGTTCCCGTGGATTGCTCTTCTCTAGTGCCCACGCTGATTGAATCCGAGCTGTTTGGCTATGTAAAAGGCGCTTTCACCGGGGCGATGCACTCGAAGGTCGGGCTGATCGAATCGGCGGGCAGCGGCACGCTGTTTCTGGATGAAATCGGCGACCTCCCGGTGGACCTGCAAGCCAAGCTTCTGCGCGCCTTGCAGGAAAAGGAGGTGAAGCCGGTGGGTTCGACCGACCGGGTATCCATCTCCGTGCGTGTGATTGCCGCCACGAACCGCGATCTCGAAGCCGCCGTGCGCCAGGGTCAGTTCTGGCAGGACCTTTTCTTCCGCCTCAACGTCGTGCAGATCAAGCTCCCGCCGTTGCGGGAGCGCAAGAGCGACATTCCGCTGCTCGTGAACTCCTTTCTCGAGAAGTTCAGCGAGTCGCAGGGCGTGCGCGCTATCTCCGAAGACGCCATGGCTCGCCTGATCGCGTACGACTGGCCGGGCAATGTTCGTGAACTCGAAAATGCCATCGAGCGCGCCGTGGCGCTCGGTTCCGGGCCTGTCCTGCATGTCGCCGATCTGCCCACCAACCTGCAATATGGCACAGGCGAGCGCATGCCCCAGAGCGACGAACTGCTGCCGCTCGAGGAACTCGAACGCCGCGCCATCTTGCGCGCCTTACGGGAAGCGGCCGGAGACAAACTCGCGGCGGCTCGCCTCCTGGGCATCGGCAAGACGACCCTCTACCGCAAGCTCAAGCAGTATGAAGCCGAGTCGCATTCGCAGCCGGGTTGACCGGCATTCCTAGACAGGGAAGCCTGCATCCCCATTCGTATCGAAGTGGGAAGCCCGCGCTTCAGCCTCTCTCCACAAGACCTGCCAACGCATTGAAACAATGAGGCTTGGTCCCGCAAGCCGCTTGGTCAAAGTTATGCAAGCGTGTTGGTATGCGTGAAGGATGGCGTCATGCCCGGAATGCCCGCTTGAAGAATGCGGCGCGCCGCTCGGTGGAATACGCGATCGCCGTCGGCATCGCGTTCCTGTCCGGCTACTGGATTGTCCAGTGGCGTTGGTAGTTGGGCCCATGCAACACGCTCTCACAATGGCTGATCCTGCTCATTCGTCCCGGCATCCCGCCGCCCATTCGCCGGCGGTCGCTGCTCATCAAGTCCGCGCGGACGAAGCCTTCAACGCCGTGTTCGATTCAAGCGAGGAGGCCCTTGTGGTCATCGATCCCGCCGGCGTGATCCAAAGGGCCAACCGGCGCGCGCGCGAATTGCTTCGGCTCAAGGAGTCGGCAAGCTGCCACGCGGGTCTCGGCAATTTCCTGTCCGGGCCGCCCGCCGGCCAACTGGCGTCGCTCTGGACGCACCGGCACCGCGCGGTGCGGCCGCCGAGTCTCGAAGCCGCGCTCGCGAGCGGATTTCCCATTCGCATCACGCTCCGCTCGATCCGACCCCGATCGCAGCACCTGCTTCTGTGCTTGGAAGAGGGCTCGATCGTTCAGCGTGCGGATGCGAAGTGGCGCCACGTCGAAGCCGAGCTCCGCAGCGGCCTCGATTCGGTGCAGACGGGCGTGATTCTGCTCGATCCTTCCGGCCGTTTTCGTTTCTTCAACGCCCGGTTCGGGCTGCTTTTCGGGCTAAGCGTCCGCGACCTGGGAAAGCTCGCGAACTTTGAGGCGCTTCGGGAACTGATTGCGGTGCGCTTTCGCAGTCCGGAAGCTTTTGCCGCGCCTTGGAAATCATATGCGAGCGGCATAGCGGAACCGGGACACGACGAATTGGAATTGGTGCGGCCGGCCCGGCGCGTTCTCGAGCGCTTTTCCCGGCCGGTCCTCGACGCGGAGGGGCGCTCCCTTGGGTGGCTCGAAATCTATTCCGACGTGACCGGCAAGCGGCAAACCCAATCGAAAATGCTGCAAACGGAAAAAATGGCCGCCCTCGGCCAGCTTGTCTCCGGCATCGCGCACGAGTTGAATAACCCGCTCACGGCCATTATGGGCTACGCGCAGCTCATGCTCGGGCACGGCCTCGATCCGGCTCAACTTTCCGACGCGAAAAAGGTCTATCAGGAGGCCGAGCGCGCGCGCCGGATCGTGAAAAACCTGCTCTATTTCGCGCGCGGGAACAAGCCCGAGGCACGCGCGTTGATCTGAACGAAATCGTCGAACGCACGCTCGCCCTGCGCAGCTACGAACTGAAGATCGAGAACATCGTAGTCGAGTGCGAACTCGCACCCGGCCTGCCGCTGACGATGGCCGATCCGTATCAGCTCCAGCAGGTGATTCTGAATCTTCTCGTCAACGCGGAGCAGGCCCTCCTCGAGGAGCGCGGGCAGGGACGCGTCCGCATCCGCACGCGCCATGTGGTCCACGGCGTGGGCCATCGCTCGCGAGATCGCATCGAGCTGGAAGTCTCGGACGACGGCCCCGGCATTTCGGCGGATATCTCCTCGCGGATTTTCGATCCGTTCTTCACCACGAAGCCGCCGGGCGTGGGCACCGGTCTCGGGCTTTCGATCGTGTACGGAATCGTGCACCAGCACGGCGGGGAAGTGACGTTTGAAAACCAGCCCGGTGGCGGCGCCCGTTTCGTCGTTGAACTGCCCGTGGTCGCGGTGCCGGCAAGGGAGGCTGAGCCGCTGCCGTCGGAGCCGGCCGGCCAGGCCGGTGTTCTGCCCACCACGGGCCGGATTCTCGTGGTCGAGGACGAGCCAACGGTGGCGCAACTGGTCGTGGATGTCCTCCGGGAGGAGGGCCACCAGGCGGAAGCGGTGCTCGACAGTCAGGAGGGGCTGACGCGCCTTTCCCGCAGCCGGTACGATCTCGTGATTTGCGACTTGCGGATGCCGCGGCTTGACGGACCGGCCTTCTACGAAGCGCTCGTCCGGGCGGGCAGTCCAATCCGAAACCGGATCATTTTCATCACCGGCGACACGCTCGCGCCGCGGACGCTCGAGTTCCTCGTGCAGAAGGGCCTCCCGTATCTCGCGAAGCCGTTTCTGGTCGAGGAATTGAAGCTTGCCGTGAATCGCCTCCTCGCCGATAGCCGAAAGCCTGCCGCAAGGCCCCAGTTCGCGGGTACAGCCGCAGGTACAGCGCGAGGCCGGACCCTGAATCCCCTGAGTCCGAAGACCTGACGAAAGAGGACCTGAGCGAAATGGAGGGTGTTGCCAAGAGGGCCATGATTCCCGCCGAGCGCAGTCCCCTGCTGGGTGTCGCCGACGCGGCGGTGGCGCAGCGCTTCACCCGCGAGGTCGAGCGCATTTCCAGGACGGGCCGCGTCGTTGTGGCTTCCAGTGTCGAACAATTGCGGCAGTTGGCGGGCCACATCGCGCCGGAGGTGATTCTCCTGGACTACGAGCTCCTGGATGGGGCGCCGCTCGCCGAGTTCTTTCGCCAGCTCACGGTGACGGCGCCTGTCATTCTGCTCGCGCCGCTCGAACGGCAAGCGGAGATCGCGCGGCTCGTGGCTGGGGGCGACGTCGAATTCGTGGCGCGCGTGGGAGATTTCGTTCCGCTGGCCGCCGCCCTCGTCGAACGGCGGCTGCGTTGGGCGGCGATGTCCGAATCCGTGTTTGGGCCGCCGTGGGCCGAATTGCCCGGCGATATCGGCGCGATCTTCCGCCACGAAATCAATAATCCGCTCACCGGAATCCTCGGCAACGCCGAACTGCTGCTCGCTCACCGGGACCGTCTCACCGCCGTGGACACGCAGAGGCTGCAAACCGTCGTTGACCTCGCCGTGCGCCTCCGCGAGACGATCCGCCGCCTCAGTAACGCGTGGGAAAAGCGCCGGAACAATTTGAAGTCCGCCTAGCGCGGATTCGACTGCCCTCGCCCGCTGTTCCCGCGGCGATTCATCCGAGTGTGTCGCGATCCTTCTTGACTCGCCACATCCGGTCGGCGATTACGACACAGGCTGCCCACACAAATATCACGGCGCGCATTTTGGGAGCGAAGGGCAGGAAGATCGGGAAAACGTCCGCACCTGCGTGGAATATCGAGCAGGCGAGAACATTTCCGCCGGAACGGTTGTAGAGCCAAGTAAAGATGATCGCGAGCGGGATCAAGAAAATCACGCGGACCTGCATGTAGTTCGCCCACGTCCACATGTGCAGCCGGAAGCGCGTGACATCGAGCGGGGCGTGCCAAAGAGCCCACGGCAACCACACCAGAAGACTGGCAACGAGCGGCGAAAATTTCCGCTGTAAGCGAGGAAGCAGAAAGCCTCGCCAGCCTACTTCTTCAAAAACTCCCGTGAAGAAGAACGCCGATAGAAATGCTGCGGCGCCATAGATGGCGAACGACCACAGCGTCCCGCGATGTCGCGGGGACAGCACCGTCGCGCCAAAGAGATGTGCCACGGCCGCCGGTAGAAGCATAAAGATCGGAATGGAAAACAATGCCACAGCCTACCATCGCCAGTTCTGCGGCCGGATCAGCGTGTGGAGCAGTTCGCGGACGCCGATGTCCTTCGACACCATCCCTGAAATGATTCCCGCCGGAATCAGCGCGAGTACCGACACAGCCAGATAGTAGTGCAACGACGATGGTGGTGTGTCAAACCGCATCCTGTCGTTAGCGACATACGCGGTCCAGCACACCGGCCAGAGCGCCAGGAACCAAAGCAGGCGGCGGGAGCTCGCGCGAATGGCCTCTCGGCCTCGACGCGAGAGCAGAATGGCGGCTACTGCTGGGCCGGCGATACCAAATGAAAGCGCGTATTCGCCGCCCCCCGGACGAGTGCCGAGTAGGCTCGCCAAGATCTCGATGGGCCAGGTTATTCCGAACGCAAGGGCGAGGTAGTTCCATATCTCTCTCGCGTCCCTTGGCGACCCGGGCCCAAGACTCGGCGCTACAGTTGCCGGCGTCTGCGGGTTCTGCGTTGCCATAACCCGTTACCTCGGCTGGAAGCGCGAGTCATCCATCGTCTCTTGGTACTTAACGTCCGCAAATCGGTAGGTGTAGCTCAGGCCGTTGCGCGCCGTCTGTTGAATCGTGAACGGAATCTGAACGCCATCGACCGCTCGATAATCCGAAAAAGTGAAGGCATTGCCGGGCATTACTTCGTCACGCGCGAGCAGGCCCGATTGCCGGTCGATCAAGATGCGCTCGGATGCGGCGCTGCCCGGATGAGTCTCGACGACGTAGGCTTCCCGGCCGTCCAATTTCTCTATCCCGGTCACGGCGATTTCCGGATACCACTCCTTCCACGACAGCACGCGCGCCGGATCGAATACGGTTACGAGTTCCGCGTATTGCCGCCCCGCTTGTTGCTGCAAGCCTTCGTTGGCTGCGTGCCGCCAGACGGCCGTCCCGGTGAACCCCATTTGAAGCCCGCCCTTGCCCAGGTTGAACGCGACTTGCGGTGTGCGAACGAGGATTTCGATCGGGCCGCTTTCTTCTGGTGCGGAAGCTTCGCAATTGCCGCTAAGAACGAGGGTCGAATGCTTCTCGAGAGCCGTTCGGCCCCCGAGCGCATGAACGTACTGTTCGATCACCTGATCGATTGTTGCCGGAGCGTCCGCCGCTCGCGGCGGTGCGGGAACCATCAACAGCGTGGACAGCGCCAGTGCCGCGGCGCGAGCAGCCATCAAATTGCGCTTCATTTTCAATTCTCCTTTCATCCATGACTGCAACCGCATCGGCACACCCCCACCGTTGCGTCCTTAAAGGGAATTTGCCCGCCTATGTTGGTCTTACTTGATGCAGTGCTTCGCCAGCCCGTTCGCTGCGAAGAAAAGTGCGAAGAGGGCGAACGAGCCCACGAGCGAAAGCACGGGAACAAGAGCCCTTTGCCAGTTGATCTCGTCCGGCAAGGAGCTTTGAATCACATCTGAAGCGACGCCGAACCACACTCGCGCCAGACCGGCAAATCCGTACCGTTCGCATTCGCCCCGAACCTGCTGCTCGAACACGTCCGCCATGTCGGGGCCAAACTGGCACCGGAGCGTCACCGGGTACAGCGGCATCACGAGGTTGTACAAACGGCAGCTCATATTCAGCGCGGTCGTCCGGGCTCTATTGCGCATGATCGGGCACCAGCTTTTTCTGCCGAGCGATTCGCAAGACTGCATCCATCCGGCCGATCTCAGCCTGTAAAATGGCCTTCCCCACGCGCGTCAGCCGGTAATAGCGCCGGCGTTCATCGCGCTCGTCGCTGGTCGTTGTCTCCTCGATCAACGAAAGTCCGAGAAGACGCTGAATCGTCGTGTAAAGCGTGCCGGGGCCCATTCGAACCTTGCCGTCGGAAAGGACCCCCACTTGTTGCATGATTGCGTAGCCGTGCTTCTCCCCGTCGGCCAGCGCGAAGAGTATGAAAAAGACCGCCGGCGTGAGCGGCATCAACTTCCGCTGGTCATCGGACAGGTTGGCGGTTCTCGAAACCATGGGCCGCAGGCCGGAAGGACTCTCACTCTACCAGCGTCGGATATATCAATAACGGATATATTTTGTCAAGAGGGATTTCGCGGCCGGAGTGGCCTCTCCCGTTAAGTCCTGCTCGATGCGCTCCGGTCTTTCTGTTTTACTGCGGTCACCACTTCGGATTTCCGCACGTGAAGTTCGCGGCGTCGTAGGGGTCGCCCGTCCCCTTGTAGATGGCCACTTGAGGATAGGGACACGCAGGATGCGTCCTGTCCACAGCGCCTGCGACCTTGTGCGAATTGATGATCTTGTCCGGCGCAACGCCTGTCTCGCGCCATTTCTCGACTACATCGAGCGCGTCGAACGTGCCGTTATTCCCGAGCCCGAAGCCGGGGCACATCCCCATTCCCGGCACCATGAACAGGCGGAAGAAATCATGCGTCTGGCTTGGGCCGCCCATCGCGGCCAGGACGCTGTTGTAGTAGTCGATCGCGCCTCGCGGAGGAATGATCGCCTCATCCCACGATTCGTAGAGGAGCAGCTTTCCGCCATGGTCCTTGAAGGGCTTCAGATTCGGATCGAAAGAGTTCAGCGAGGCTCCTGCCTTTGAGTCAGCCAGGCGCGTATCGCGAGACACGTCGAACGTACGGAAATCCCAATTGGGATTTTCGAACACGATCGCCTTGAAAAAACCGGTGCTGATGCTCAGCGGCTCGGGGCCGGCGGCCATCAAGCCCCAGCCAAGCTCGCTGCCGGGATCAAAGCCGGGATAGACCGGCTTGCCGTCCGAGAATTTCGGCCCGGCGTAAATCAGCTTCGCCGTTTGCACCTGCGGCTCTGTGAGGCACGACGCATAGTCGCCCTTGCCCGGGCACCGGATGGATTCGGGATCGAAGTGGCATCGCGTGGGATCCTCGATGAACCCGTCGCGAACGCCGTCGAGCGCGTCGCAGGCGTCGAGCGCGGCCCGATGGATCACCGGATACTTGCTGGGCGGAATGTAACCCGGAGCTTTGACTCCGTCCTTCAGCGATACCCACGTGATGTACTCCGAGACGGCCTGAAGGTGAGTGATGTAATAGGCGGGATCGCCGGCGGCGATTCCGTCGTAGTCTGTTGGGTACTTCTGCGCTTCTGTGAGCGCCTGGTTGCCGCCCTCGTGACAACTGCTCCAGAAGGACAACTTCGCGGGCTTGCCGTAGTACGCTTGAATGAGCTGCTTGGCCGCGACAGCCGTTTCGTGGACCGCGCGGTGGCCCCAATCAGCCACCTTCTCCGGATGGCCGATGGCCCAGGCGTCCGGCGCTTCGCTGGTCGCGCCGACGTCCAAATGGCCTGTGTCCGTCGAAGCGGTAGCCGAGCCGCGCGCGATCTCCCTGACCAGGCCCCCATAGCCGATCGACCCGATGAATCCTGGGTTTCCAATTCCCACGTAATTCCCGTTCCAGTTCGCCGCGACGGGCAGCCACACTTCGAAGCCGATATGCGAATCGCTCGTGGGCGCCGAGAATCCGGCCACGCGGCAGAACGGCACCGAAACCTTCAGGCCCGGAGGAGTGCCGAACCGCCCGGGAGTGCTGGGCACCTCGAAATCCGGCGGTGTGCTGATCGCCGTCGCCATCGTGATCGTGACGTTCGGCATCTTGAAAGACGCCAAACTCTCGCAGGACTGTTGCGCCGACGCCCGCCCCACAGCCAGGAACAATGCTGCCAACGCAGCCAAACACAAAGCCACACGCAAACCATGCCTCATGCGAATCCCTCTTGTGCAGCGCTGCTGCTTTCTTGATTCCTGGGCCGCGCCTTCGAGCCGGAGCCCCCGATCGCAGTCGGGATCTCCGATTCGGTCGCGGATTATACACCCGCTTCTACGGCGCCGCGCGCCGCCTATCGGGACGCAGACCGCGCACCGAATTTGGGACGTCGCGAAACCGCTAGTAAGAGATTCGCCACGCGTTCCGCAACACCTTTTCGGGTTTGCGCCGGCCCTCACCTAGACTATTCGAAAGGCCCGTCCCTTGGGAGGCACCGGATTGAATCTGCCGTTCGACACCTGCGCATCCATGCTCGCAGCCGGCCTGTCCGTTGACGGCGGGCGAATCGAGTTTTACACGGCGATCGGCGCCGTGCTGGGCGCGGTTCTTTTCTACCGCGGCTTCCGCATGCTGCAATACAAGCGGCTCATTCAGAACACGCCCTTTTCCAAGATTCGCAGCGCCTCGATGGGCCTGGTGGAGGTCAGCGGGATGGCCGCCGGGCCGCAGACGATCCCAGCCGGAATCACCGGAGAGCCTTGCTTCTACTATCGCGCAACCGCCTGGGAACTGCGGGAATCCGGAAACCGGCGCGAATGGAAGCGGGTGGCAGACGAAAGTCTCTACGTGCCCTTCTTCGTGGAGGACCCCACAGGAAAAATGCTCGTCGACGCGCAAGGCGCTGACCTCGACGTCCATCGCACTTTCAAGGATGAATTCAACACGTCTCTCTTCGGCGGCCGCGACATGGTCCCCGCAAGCGTCACGAAATATCTGCTGCGCAACGGCATCGGCGCTTCGGGAGAGCTCCGGTTGGAGGAACACTGCATCCAGCCCGGCTACCCGCTGTTCATCCTCGGAACGCTCGGCGAGAATCCGGATCGCGGCCACCGCCCGCCTGCGCTGCACGTAGCCGTCGCGTCGTCCTCGATTCGCTCTCGCGCCGGCTTTTCGTTCCCATTCGGAAATGGGCTGTTCCGATCCGTGACCGGCGTCGCCGGGTTGCCGTTGGGCGCATCGACGGCGCACATCCCTGCGTCCAGCCCGGCACTAAATCAACCAGCAACTCCCGCAGCCAGTAGCTGGTCTTCGGTTTCGATGGACGAAGTGCACCCGCCCGGCAGAACCACGCCCGCGCCAGCGCCCGCCGCGCCCATTCCGCAAGTCCCCTTCGCGACGGCTACGGCTGTCGCCGATGCACCCAGCGCGCAGGCGCCCCCGGCAGCGCAGCGCCCGGAGGAGTCGGTGTTCGACGCGTCTGTGGTCATCGGTAAGGGAACGCGCAACGATCCGTTCACGATTTCGTCGCAGAGCCAGCGGGAGGTTGTGCAGTCGCTCGGATGGAAGTCGGCCTTGTGCATCTGGGGCGGTCCGGTTCTCACGCTGGTCTGCTTGTACATCTTGCTGGGCATGCTCGGGTGGCGATAGCGCTCGAGAGGAGGAACGATGATGACCTTGATACCTTTGCTGCTGTTCCTGTTTGTCGTCGGCGGCGCGGTGGCCTATGTGGTGACGCTCTATAACGGCCTGATCGCGGTGAAGAACAACGTCGACAAAGCCTGGGCCAATATCGACGTTCTGCTCAGGCAGCGCCACGACGAGCTGCCGAATCTCGTCGAAGTCTGCAAAGGTTACATGAAGTACGAGCAGGACACTTTCCAGAAAATCACGCAGGCGCGGTCGGCGTACTCGCAAGCCACCACCGTGGACCAGAAGGCCGAGGCAAGCGCGACTCTGACTTCCGCCGTCGGCCGGCTGATCGCCACCGCTGAAAACTATCCGGAGCTGCAAGCGAACAACAACTTCATGCAGCTCCAGTCGCGCATCACGGACCTGGAAAGCCAGATCGCCGACCGGCGCGAGTTCTACAACGACTCGGTCAACACCTTCAACATTCGCATCCAGGAAATGCCCGACGCGATCCTGGCCGGCACTATGGGCCTGACGCCGCGCCAGATGTTCCACGTGGCGGAAATGGACAAGGCGCCCGTCGCCGTCAGCTTCGCCGACGTCTCGCACTAGCCCGGCGGCGCGACGCGGCCGTCTATGGCAACGCGAACGTATAGATCGCGTTGTGCCCGGTCGTCAGCTGGACGCCGCTCTGCCTGCTGAGCACCGGCTCCGCCAGATTGTCTCCGGTGATCACCGCGATGTACTGCTTTCCGTTCACCGCATAGGTAATCGTGCTCACCGAGATCGGTCCGCCGAGAATCGATTCCCACAGTTGCTTTCCGGTCTGGGCATCGAACGCGCGGAACCGCCGGTTGATGTCGCCGTGAAATATCAATCCGCCGGCGGTGGCCAAGAGCGCGCCCGTGCCCGGCGCGTTTTGGACGTCGAATTTCTGCATCTGCCCGGTGGAGAGATCGATCTTCGCGAGACCTGCAATCGCATTGATATCGGAGCCCTCGCGCAGGACGCCGTGCCTGAGTCCGCTCAGGCCGTTGGCCGTCATGTCGAGGCAGTTGTCGATGTAGCCGGTGTACAGTGAATTCGTTTCCGGATCGTACGCCGTCGGCCAGTAGCTGCGCCCGTTCCAGTAACAAATCACGTGATGATCTCCCGGCTTCTTCATCACCACGTCATAATTGATCGTGGCCAGCCCGGTTTTCCCGTCGATATTCGAGATGGCCAGATTCGGCGTGTCGACCGGGATAGGCTCGGCCCACAAAAATTGCCCGTTGTTGCGGTCGAGCACGAACATGATGCCGCTCTCCCCGACCATCGCCGCCACGTCGTGCTTCGATCCGCGCGGCACTTCCGTGTTGTACCACTTCACCGCTTTGGGATCGGGATTGAACGTCGTAGTCACGAGCGTGCGCTCGTGCGTGTGGTCGGTGTCCCAATCATCGGCCGGAAGGTGCTGGTAATACCAGATGAGCTTCCCGGTCGCGGGATCGAGCGCGACGGTGCAGTTGCTATACAAATCGGCCGGCGCCGTCCGTGACGTGCCGTCGGGGTCGCCGCCGTGGCGCGCGAGCCGTTCGTACGGCGACGGGTTCGCGATGCCCCAGTAGATCACCTTGCGAACGGGGTCGTAGTTCCCCGGCATTCCCCACGTGGACGCCGTGTAGTTCGTGTTGTCCGCGCCGTTCCACGACGCGTAGCCCGGATCGCCCGGCGCCGCGACGTTGTAGAACCGCCAGACTTCCTTCCCCGTGTCCGCGTCGTCCGCTTCGATGAAGCAGCTCTCGCGTCCTTTGCCGCACGTGCCGCCCGAAATCACTTTCCCCTCGACGACGATCGTGCCGGACGTATTCTGCGTGTCCGTCTTGTATGTTTCCCAGCGGACTTTGCCGGTCGCCGCGTCGAGCGCGATCACGTACCCATCGGGCGACGAGTAGTAAACCATATCTTTATAGATCGAGATTGCCTTGGTCCGTTCCTGCGAGGTGACCCTGGGGTCCTTGAACGCTCGCTTGTATTCCCAGATGATGTCTCCGTTGGTCGCATCGACGGCCATCACGTCCGCGCCCGGCGCCACCAGATACATCACGCCATCGTGGACGATCGGGATCGTCTCCGTGATGCCCGCCGGCAAGCCTTTCACCCAGGCGATGTGCAGGTTGCTGACGGTTTTCTTGTTGATCTGCTTGAGCGGGCTGTAGCGCCACGCGTCGTACGTGCGGCTGTACTGCAGCCAGTCGTTCGGACTCGGATTCAAAAGGTCCTGGTCCGTGACCGGCTTGTAATCCTTCACCGTGCCGTGCGGCAGCGGCCCTAGCGCGAACATCCCAGGAGGTGGCGCCGGTGGGCGCGCGGGTGCCGCGGCGCCCGCCGCCGGAGGCGCTTGCCCCTGCGCCGGCGGCGGAGTCACTCCCTCCTCTACTTGTGCATTCGCCCGCGGCGCCATCGCTCCCGCAAGCAGCAGCGCAAACAACAACGACAAAACCATACAATAGCTTTTAATCATGCAGGTCCCCCCAAACAGTATTCGAGGCTTCATCTGTGGCTAGTGTGACGCGCCGCAGCTCGTTCGCGTTTCTCTTCCGTGTGTTTTGTAGCGGCCGCCTTTACGCGGGCGTCTCGCAACCGGCACCGGCGCGTTTATATCCCATCCGCTCCCGCACATGCAACGACGATGCGCACAGTGTGCGTCCCGGACGGGTTTGCGGGACGCGCCGCTCAAGTGCATCGAGCGCTGTTACGAATTATCGGTGATGCTCCCGGAGGAACGCCTCTGGTAAACTGCGTATGCTTGCAGCCACTGGGGCATCGGATGCAAGCCGGGACGAAACCGAAACTCGGATTAGGGTCAGCGCGTATAGATAGGTAGGAGGAAGTTGATGCGATCCAAGATGATTGTCACCTTGATTTTTGTAACGAGCCTTTCGGTATTTGCAAGCACCAGTGCTGCTCAAGGCCCGGCGCAGAATCCGCCGCCCCAGCCTCCACCCGCGCAATCCGCACAGGGCCAGCAACAGTCCGCCAACCCTGCGGTTCCCGGCCAGCGGCCAATGGGCCCAGTCGTAATGGGCGCGGGCATGATGACCCCCGAGATGATGCAGACGATGGGACCGATGTTGTGGCGCTCTCAGGACGCAGGAGGGTGCGGCCACGAACCGGGCGGACCCCTTCAGAGGGTTTCCAGGCTGATGGCGGCGCTGGACGACCCGCGCGTCCGGACCATGCTCGGCCTCACGGACCAGCAGGCCGATAGCCTCCGGAAAATCGTCGTCGATACGGAAACGTTCACGATCAAGACGGGGGCGGTCACCGCGGTGGATTCGATTGATCTGCGGGAACTTCTTCGTGCCGACAAGCCGGACAGGGCCGCGGTGATGAGCAAAGGTGACGAAATCTCCAAATCCACGTCGCAGCTGATAAATCACTACCTCGACGCGATCCTGGCCGCGAAGGCGGTTCTAACGCCCGAGCAGCAGAAGATGATTCGCGCGTACATCGAGAGCGGCGCTCCCGCCCTCCCGCCTCCTCCCGCTCGCCCATAAGCGGAACGCGCCAGTTAGCCGCATCCGTTCGAACTACTCTGGCTGGAATCCGCATTTTTACACAAAATACGTGGCTTAGCGGCGAGCGTGACCCAATAAAAATCTTACGGATGTCTTATGCCTTGTTGATGCCCGATCCCGTAGATTCTCTGTTGATATGCAACTGTGAACGCATTGGCCTGGAGCAGCCAGGCGAGGAGAGCCCACTTGGAACCAATCACTTTCAGCGTGTTGGGCGTTGTGGCCTGCGCCTTCTTGATCTATGTGCTCGTGCGCTTTCATCGCCAATTCGCGAGCACGGGGAAAAGATACCATCGCCACTCGAAGCTGCCCGCTGTTGCCTTGCTTCGCGTCGAGCGGGCTCTCCAGTCCACAAGGTTGTCTCTCTACGCGGGTAAGGGACAGCCGACGAGGACCGAAGCGGTCCTGCGACCAGAGATACTGATCAGCGAGATTGTGGGACTGTTCGGACTCTTAGCGGTATTCATCTTCGTCATGCTGCTCAACTCGTCGAGCGCCTGGCATCACTGATGCGAGCTTCGCTTTTGCGAGCGGTGCTCGCACAGAACACTCTTGTGAAGACTGATGCTGAAACGATGTAATATCGGCTTCCGAGGGCGCCGGTGAGCGGTCCCAACCTCTTGCAGTACGCATTCTTTTTGGCCGTCGTCGCGGTGCTGGTGAAACCTCTCGGCGGCTACATGGCCCGTGTGTTTCAGGGTCAACCAACCTTCCTGGACCGAGTGCTGCTCCCCATTGAGCGGCTGACCTACAGGCTGACCGGAATCAAACCCGACGCGGAGATGGACTGGAAACAGTACTCCCTCGCCTTCATCATTTTCGGGCTCATCGGCACACTGTTGCTTTACGGAATCCTGCGTCTGCAAAGATTCCTGCCGTGGTTCTATCCAGCTTATCAAACCACACCTGTGACCCCAGACCTGGCCATGAACACCGCCATCAGTTTCTCGACGACGACAACATGGCAAGCCTACGGCGGGGAGAATACGCTGAGTTACGCGAGTCAAATGATTGGCTTGACGGTGCAGAACTTCTTGGCAGGAGCGTCCGGGCTGGCTGTCGGCGTGGCCTTCATTCGGGGGTTCGCGCGCCACCAGACCACCAAGCTTGGCAACTTCTGGGTGGATGTGACTCGCTCGATTCTGTGGATTCTACTGCCGTTGTCTCTGCTAGGTAGTTTGCTTTTGGTCTGGCAAGGCGTGCCGATGAATTGGCACCCCTACGCTCACGCCGCGACTCTCGGGAACGGACAACAAACCATCCCTGAAGGGCCGGTGGCGGCGCTCGAGATCATCAAGAATCTTGGAACGAATGGCGGCGGATTCTTCAATGCGAACGGCGCTCACCCGTACGAGAATCCCACGCCCCTGAGCAATTTTCTCGAGATGCTGGCAATTGTGATGCTGCCGGCGGCGTTCACAAACACTTTCGGAAGGATGATTGGCCGGCCTCGGCAGGGCTGGGTGCTGTTTATCGTGATGGCTGTCCTGTTTGCGACGGGGCTCTTGCTGTGCGGACACGCGGAACAAGCCGGCCATGGAGCACTCGCCGATATTCCGGGGCTGTCCAAACACGCGAGTGGATTGCAATCCGGCGGAGACATGGAGGGCAAAGAAGTTCGCTTCGGAATTGGTGCATCTGTACTAACGGCGGTCGTTACTTCCAGTGGCGCGACCGGCTCGACGAACTCCATGCACGACAGTTACACACCGCTGGGTGGCGCTGTACCTCTCGTCAATATGCTGCTGGGGGAAATCATATTCGGCGGGCTGGGCACAGGAATTTACAGCATTATCATGGTTGCGCTTATCGGGATGATTCTGGCTGGGCTGATGATTGGCAGAATGCCCGAGTACCTGGGCAAGAAGATCGGCCCTCTCGAAACCAAATTCATCACGCTCTATGCGCTTGCGTGTCCGCTTGCGGTACTTCCCTTCACGGCAGTCGCCCTGGCCACGAAAGCTGGACTTTCGGGATTGGTCATCAACAAGGGATCACATGGCCTCACCGAGATTTTCTATGCCTATTCGTCATGCTTCGCCAACAACGGACAGGCCTTCGCTGGTTTGAATGCGAACACAGTTTTCTACAACTTCAGTACGGCGGTTGCCATGATGATGGGCCGCTTCGCGCTGGCAATTCCGGCGCTCGCGCTGGCCGGACTCATGGCTCAGCAGCTCCGGAAGCAGGAAGTAGGAAACGCAGTTCCTACCGACGGACCTTTGTTTGCTGTTCTGCTGATAGCCACCGCGTTGATTGTGGGAGGCCTCAGTTTCTTTCCTGCGCTGACGCTGGGACCGATTCTGGAGCATTTACTCGGTAGGTAGCGTCTACATGACCCCGCGAATTTCACGGTCCGTTTCCTTAGGAGCCTGACACTGAATGCTTATTCGGATTTCGGCTGCGTTGCTGGCTTTCCTCTTGATCCCACTGGCGCCATTACATGGCCAAGATCAGCCTGCAACGACTGACACCTCGGGACCGATCGCAACGGATCGGCCGGCAGTTACCAACTCCAGCGTTGTCGTCCCGTCCGGCAGTCTTCAGGCGGAGAATGGCGTCCTCGAAACCGACAGCCACGGGCAGAACGTCTTTGACGGCCCCGAGACCTTAGTGCGTTTTGGTGTCGCCACGAAGACTGAGTTGCGTTTCACTGTGCCGGACTACATTTCGGAACAGCACTGAAGATCGCAAAGCAGCAACAGCTCGATTTTCACTTCGGCGTGGGCTTATCGCCGGCTGCGGTGGATCATTTCATCGGGGTCGGCTATTCATTCCGATTTCAGGCGTTCCATCGCTAGTGGCGGCCTCCGAGTTAACCATTGGGAAGCCGCATCGTCCCCAAGGACCTCTTTTTCCCCGAATGGTGCAATTTGGGACAGGTTTCATTCCTATCACTCCTTAAACTTAAGATTGTTTCGCCTAGGAGGCTCCCATGTTGCTGCTTATTGTCATCCTCGTTTTGTTGTTCGCCGGCGGTGGGGGCTATTTCGGGTATTCGAGATGGGGAACAGGAGGGGGCTTGGGGATCGTGGGGACGGTCCTACTCATTGTCCTGGTCCTATACCTGCTCGGAGCATTAAGAATCCACTGAACTTAATTTTTGACCTAGTGAGGTTTGGTTGAAATGACGAGGCAGTGATGAAATCAACCACGTGGCTGGGAATTGTGCTGATGGCGATAGGGATCGTAGCTCTGGTCTATCAGGGAATCACATACACCACGCGGAAAAGAGTTCTGGACATTGGCCCGATCCACGCTACCAAAGAGGAGCATCACACGATTCCGCTCCCTCCGATCATCGGCGTAGTCGCCCTGGTCGGCGGGGTC
This sequence comes from Candidatus Acidiferrales bacterium, assembly GCA_050018375.1. Classification (GTDB taxonomy): domain Bacteria; phylum Acidobacteriota; class Terriglobia; order Acidiferrales; family UBA7541; genus Palsa-295. Next base: position 127,350 of record JBEKAE010000003.1, read on the forward strand.
ATCGTGCTCGTCGCGGGACAGCGAAAACAATAGGCTCCATCGAACGGATTGATCCCTTGCGACAAGGCAAGAGGAACTAAGGAGAGAGCAGATGGCTCAGACCACCTGTAGCCAATGCGACGCTCAGTATAATTCGGAACGTGAACTGCGCGACCACTTGGGGACAGCGCATCGCAAGTTCGGCTCGGAACAAAGTAGTTTCGAGCCTCGTGATACACAATCAGAAGTATTGGCCGCGCCTGTAAACGAGCCTGAGTAGGTTTGGCTGGCAGGCATAACCTTCGCCTCCCAACGTTCTGAGTTGCAAGCCAGGATCTTAAACCTTGTTTGTTTGCCTGGACCTTTTCATCGACGACCACGGCTCGTTCGTAATCTAGCGGTCGGATAGCTGCCTCAACCGCGACGGCCAATGGATCGAGCCGCCCGCGCACGTCATTGTCTCCTCAGGCACTCGCATGGCATCGCCCCCGGCGGTCGCCATCGCCGCCGCAGTCAGCTCCGCCGAGTTCGCCGGACCAGACGCACGAACGCTCGATCTACCCGTCACTGCCGCCGAGTAGAAAACGATGCAACTTGCTGAAAAGAAACGATGGCGGTGCCCGCTACCCGTCACTGGAACGAGGGTGTCTTCAGCGCTCGATTTGATCGGAACGCAGCGGTCAAATCACGCGGAGGACGATTTTGCCGCGGGTGTGCCGCGTGGCGTTAAGGTCCTGGGCAGCGGCCGCCTCGGCGAGCGGAAAGACCTTCTCGATGACGACCTTGAGCTTGCCGGAATCGATGAGCTTCGCGATTTCGTCCAACTGCGCGACGTTGGGCTGAACGAACGTGTGCGCGCACCGCACGCCATGCGCGGCGGCCTTCTCTTGCGACGGTGGCGCCAGGATCGAAACGTAGATCCCGCCCTTTTTCAGCACCTGGTACGAACGGTCCGCCGTGTCGCCGGTGATCGTGTCGAGGACCACGTCCGCATCGTGGACCACGTCTTCAAACTTCGTCGTGTTGTAGTCGATCACCTGATCCGCGCCGAGCGAGCGCAGGAATTCGTGGTTGCGTTGCGACGCGGTACCGATCACGCGCGCGCCCTTCAGCTTCGCGAACTGCACTGCGAAGCAGCCGACGCCGCCCGCCGCGCCGTGGATCAGTACGGTCTGGCCCGCCGAAAGCTTTGCGGCGTCGAAAAGCGCCTGCCACGCCGTCAGCGCCGCGAGCGGAACCGCGGCGGCCGTAACGTGGTCGATCGACTTCGGCTTGAGCGCGACTTCCGATTCCTTCACGACCATGTATTCCGCGTACGAGCCGTCGCGGGAGATATCGGGACGGCTGTAAACCGCGTCGCCGACTTTCAGGCGCGAGACGCCGGAGCCAACGGCTTCCACGACGCCGGAGACGTCCCATCCCGGAATCATGGGCAGTGCGTACTTGAGCCGCTCCTTGAGGAAGCCCGAGCGCACCCCGCGGTCGACGGGATTCACGCCGGCGGCGTGCACGCGGATCAGGACTTCGCCGGCCGCAGGCTGTGGGCGCGGCGCGTCTTCGTATTTGAGCACTTCGGGTCCGCCGTACTCGTGGATGCGAACCGCCTTCATCGTCGCCATGAATCTTTCCTCCGTGGGATCAGCAGGATTCGCCTATCGAGCATTGGATGTCCGTCGGCTCGGGCGGGACGCAACACTTTACAGCTTCCGCGCGTGCGCGGAAAACAGATTTTATTGAACCGGCAAGTCCCCTGTGCTACCTTCCGCCCAACGGGGGAATGTATCGATGGAAGTTCGTATGCGATTCGGCGAACCCGTCATCGCACGCGATTCAATGAGGAATGGCGGGAGTGTGGGCGCGCCGCCGGCCGCACAGGGAGGACACTGCGATGTTTGAAGAAACTCAGGAAGAGGATAAGCAATCCAGTACGAGGGGGATCATCATCGCCATCACGGTGGTGGTCGTGCTGGCCATCGTGGGCACGCTCATCTACCTGGACTCAAAGGGCGCTCTGAAGTCTTCGTCGTCCACAGCCGCGACAACGAGCGCACCAACCGTCGTTGCCAACGCCGACCCGGCGAAGGATCTGCACGTGCTCGGCGCGAAGATGGACAAGGACTCCACGGGATTGGTCGCTGTGTGGCTGGTTGACGTGAAGAATTCATCCTCGACACTCACTTACAGCCACATCAAATACGAAACGACGTACGGTGGCGCGGACAACAGCGTGATCGGGCAGAATCAGGGCGAGATGAAGGCCAGCATCGGGCCGGGCGAGGAACAAAACGTGGAGTTCCGCGACGCGCAGTACCCAACCGGCACGGCGTGGTTCAGGGTGAAAATCACGGGCGCCACCGCGACACAGTAGCGAAGACGGCCGATTCGAGATTCGCAACGAAGCCCTATCGGTTGGCGGTCGCGGCGGGCTTCAGGACGAGGACCAGGATGCGGCCGTCGGAGTGAAAACTGCCGCCCGTGGCTGTTTTCGCTTCGGTGAGCGGACTTGACGGCGTGACGTGTGCGCGCGCGACCACGAGCCCCGTGCCCGAGAGCGTGTCGTTGACGTACTCGCGCTCGCCGTCGATCGCCGGATCGATCTTGTGGGTGACGCGGTTGTTGCGCTGATCGCGCTCGAATCCGATGTCGTGCGTGGCGGCGATGCACCACACGGGCTGCCCGTCGGCGGTGTAGGGCGACTTCCACACCCGAAGATGGTTCCGCGACATCGCGACTCGCACCGGCTCGGCGTGCGCGAAGCCGTAATCCTGCGGCCGATCGAAGAGATACAACGTGCTCATCGGCATCGTCAGGTAATCCTTCTTCGACAGCGAATCGAGCAGCCCTGTCAGGACGGTCTCCTGCACCGAGCGATCCACCTTCACCCATCCGGCGGCCGTGAACACCTGCACCAATTGATCTTCCGAGCCGACGATCAGGACATTGACCATGTCGCCGGGATTGCCCTGCGGGTCGGTGACGCGCCGGGGGATTTCCCCGAGCATTGTGGCCGTGATCGAAGGAATGGCCGTCTCGGCGGGTCCGCCAACGACCATCGCTGTGGCGGTGCTTAGGCCCGGATCGACGACGTCGATCGTCACGAGGAAACTTCCCTGGGCATTCGACGCGTCCTTGTAGCTCTGGTTGATCCCGAGGAATAAGCGGCCGGCAACCGGCGCTTCATAGTCTTTGGCCGCGCCCACCAAGAATGGTTGCGCCGCGTCGCCCGAACCCAGCCGCCCAATGAGCGCGCCGTGCCCAGCGTCGGTGACGGCGTACTGGTGAATCAGATCGGACCAGCCGCGCGCGAGTCCATCGGGGCCAAACGACTGCGCTTTCGACTTGGAGGACTCGCCGGCGGGATACGTGATCGTGCCGGTGGCTGCGATGTGGAGCTTCTCGCCCGCGCGAAGATCGATATTGGTGTCGATCCATTGTTTGGAAGCGCTGATATCGAGTTCGGAGGACTTGGCGTTGGCGGAATTGGAGCCCGCCTGCTCGGTCTGCGCAGCCTGCGTCTGCGCTCGCGCGGGCGCCGCCACACACACAATGGCTGCGGCGAGAAAAAGTGGGATTGCCGTTGCAATTCTCATGGCCAGCCGTCCACCGAGAGGCGAATTCATCATATATTCGCCGCCGCTGCGGCTGCAACCCGCTCGGCGAGCGCGCGGCGCAGTGTAGGAGAAGCGTGGAATTGGTAGTAGAATCCCCGCACATCGGGAGTGCGGCGCGCGTTTCGTTCGAGTCAGTCCGGAGAGCAGACGGAATGGAGATTCTCTGGCCGGCGCTAGGCATCGGCGTGATCGTGACGTTCGTGTTTTACGTGCTGGCGCAACACTGGCAGCGAGTTCTGCGGCAACAGGCATGGACGATACGGCGGCTCCTCGAGCGCGTTCGCGATCTCGAGGAGATGACCGACCCAGAATTTCGCCGGCGTCTCAGCGAATCGGCTCCCGTGCCCCTCGAGCAAGTCTTCACCCTTACTTTCCGCCTGAGCGACCACTTCTGGCGCGACGCACTGCACGCGACCGACGAGGACTTGAAATTCATCCGGGAATTCGGCAGTTTCGTGGGCTCGGTGAAACTCGAACGATGGCGCAGCCATACGGTGGCGACGATCACGGAAGTGCTCCCGGACCGGAAAGCGACCGGGTGGCAGACGCGCTCGCTCGATTATTATCCCGATCCGGCGAAGAGCGGCGACGCGCTCACGCTTTGGGAACTTGCGCTCTCGCGTCCGGGGCTTTCGGCCGAGCGTCCGCCTTCGCTCGAGCTGATCCTTCGCGAGAACTCAGTGGACCTGATCGGCCATCTCGCAGGCGGCGCTTCCGCCAACGGCAATCGGACGCAAACAGGACACGAGGAGGTCGTGCTCTTTCGCGTGCCTCTTGATACGGCCCTGCTGGGGGAGTTTCGAAGCCACGATCCTTCGGACGGTGCAGATAATGGAAACTCGGGCGCAGATCAGATTTCGGCGAACGCGAATTCCTGGCACGCGTTCTATTCAGACCGGAACGACGGCCTCGGGATCGAGTGGCAACTCCGGCTGCGCGATCTGAACAAGAAATCCGAGTGGGAGCGCTGGAAGATTCTGGAATCCGCGGCAATGCCGCTTGCGACGGGCGGGAAGTAAAGGCGGCGTTTCAGGGGGAATGCGGGCGCACGGGAAGGCCGGTCCAGGCGTTGAGCAGACCCATTATTTCGCGGACGACCGAAAAAGTGTCGCGCGTGTTGCGCCACCAGTGAGCTGCGTCGAACCCATCCTGCGGCGCGCCGCGCACAATCGCCACTGGTTTTTCTCCCGCGAGCTTGCGCCAGAGCGTCTTCACGCGCCGCGTGTGCTGCGGTGACGTTACGATGATCGCCGTCCGCTCTCCTTCCAACCGCATGCGAAGAGTGACTTCATCGATTTCCTGCTCCGTATCAATAACAGGATCCGGCAGGATGCGAATCGCCTCCGGCGGCACGCCTCCGTGGATCAAAGCCTGACGCGAGTACTCCTCTTCTCCAACGTAGTGGGCGCCCATGTCCGCAAGTTCATTCGCCGGACTGTCCGGGCGGGTTACCCAAACGTCGCGGGCATAGTCCATCCGAAAAATCTCGGCGGCTTCCTCGGCGCGGGCGGGCATGGCTCCGCTCAAGACAACTATGATATCGGCCTTGGCAAGCGGATCTTCACGAACCAGCCACCGTCCCACACCGCGAAAGGCGACAACCGCCGCCACGCAGAGCGCCAACACTACAACGAGGAGGATGATTTGCCGACGACGCCGAGAGCTGCGAGGCTCGACGGTGATGGCGTTGGAGGTGTCGAGCGTGTTCTCGGGCATGGCGCTTTCCGCCAGCAGTGTGCGGCGTTCGAGCCATTGCGGTCAAGCGTGCGTCACGCGTTGAGACCCCGATGGCTTAGGTCGGAGAGAGGCTAAACCCGGGGGCGGTCGAGGGAACGGCCGCGCATCATCAAGCCGCGCAGGCCGAGCAGGACGAGACGCGGCTGGCGCAAGCAGACTCGCCAAAGAATCTTCCAGGCTTCGTCGCGGGAATACTCACCGAGGGATTGCCTGGCCGGATCGTTGAGCAGGTCCACGAGGCGGCTGTAGTCCGATTGCTGGAAGTTGTGGAGCGAGCGCCGCAGCAAGAGATGCAGGTCGAGCTCCCGCCGCAGAGTGCGCAACTCGCGGCTCGAGCCGCCATTGAGGATGGACTCGGCAACGCCCATGGCTCCGCGGAAACCAGTGACCGTGCCGCCAACCGTCGAGACTTTTACCTGGGCGGCTGCGTCCCCGACCAGATAGACAGAACCGGAGCCGACCTGCCGCCGCACCGGGACCCAGCGGTTGTAGACGGGAATGCGAGCTCCCTGAAATTCAATCGGATCGAGCTTGCGCTTTTCGAGGAAGCGTTCGAGGCAGCGGCGCGTTTCAGCTCCCGACTCGCCGATCATGCCCAGAGCGCCACGCGTAGGCGATTCGGGAATGAGCCAATAGAAGTAGGGCGTGTCGTCCGGCACAAACCAGACGCGCGTCGTGTCCGGCGGCATATCCTTCGGCAGGGTCACAATCGCCTGGACCAAGGGAACGGTCTCGAGCGGCGCCCATCCGGCGGCGCGAGCCACGCGGCTGGCGGCGCCGTCACCGCCAATAACGGCGTCGGCGTGAACTTCCTCGCGGACGCCGTCGGCGCAGCGCTCCGCCTCGACAACGAGGCCCCTTCCATTGGGATGAAGGGCGTGGAAGCGCCGGCCGAGTTCGATCCTGGCCCCGGCGCGCTGCGCCTCCGCGGCGAGATTCTGAATCAAGGTGCGGCGCTCAATGATGAGATCGGGATGATGGAGGCCGATCGTGGCGGCGCGGCCGTCGGTGAAAAGCTCGAAGCGTCGGATCTCGTTGAGGACGGTGCCTTCGGCGGCGCGTCCCAGGATCGGGAGCATACGATGGGTGACGATCAGAGTTCGCGCGGCGGGTTCGAGGGTTTCGATGCGTTCCAGGACGCGAACGGAGAGGCCGCGCCGCGCCAGCAGGAGAGAGGTGAACAGTCCGGCAGCCGACCCGCCGATCACCGCGATGCCTGGTCTATCTGTGCGAGAGGTGGAAATAGGATCGCTTTCTTCCGGGCGTTGTGGGCTCACCATCATCGCTTTGAGCAATCGGCCTCATGCGCGAAATTCGCAAAGCCAGAATCTTATGAAGTCAGGACCACAGGCTAGGGCGCCAAGTATATCCCAGGGACACGCCGCCGCCAACGGCGATGCCTTTGGGGCGCCGGTAACGCCCGGTTCGGCGTCGTCACGATGCGAACTTGACATGAAAGAACGACTGGCCTACGTTTTGCACGAAACGAAGTTGAAACCGGGATTCCGCTCAAAGGCAGAACGGAGGCCACGCCTTGAGGAACGCAATCTTCGCGCTGGCAGCCGTCCTTTGCACAGGCGGGTTCGGTCTTCTTCCAGCCCAAACGCTTCAGGTGACTCCGGATCACGTACTAGTGGATGAATCAGCTGCGATCCGCGTGAGCGGACTGCGACCAAATGAACGCATCACGATCCGCGCCGAATTGACTGATGGAAACGGCGAACGCTGGGCGTCGGAGGCCCAGTTCATCGCTGACGCCCAGGGGAACGTTGACACATCGAAGCAGGCCCCGGTGGGCGGCTCGTACAAGGAAGTTTCAGCCATGGGACTGGTCTGGTCCATGATGCCGGCGGACAAAAAGGCAGGGATGTACCGGCCCATGAGAAGCGGGACCCCGCAGGCCATCGAGTTTGCTTTGATGCAGAATGACAAGCAAGTCGCGAACGCGGAATTACAGCAGGCGGTCCTCGCCGACGGAGTACAGCGGGTTATTTTGCGCGAGCAGGGACTTCACGGCGTACTTTTTCTGCCGGGCACAAATGGACGCCATCCGGGGGTGCTGGTGGTGGGAGGATCGGAAGGCGGCATGCCCCTCGAGAGAGCCGCATGGCTAGCCGACCGGGGATACGCCGCGCTTGCGCTGGCTTACTTCCGCTATGAAGACCTGCCGCGGGACCTCGAGGCCATTCCGCTGGAGTATTTCGAACGCGCGTTTGACTGGATGGCCCAACGACCGGAGATCGAGAGCGACCGGCTCGCGGTGATGGGAACGTCGCGGGGAGGCGAACTCGCGCTGCAATTGGGGTCCATGTTCCCGCAGATTCGGGCCGTCGTGGCCTACGTGCCAGCCGATGTGCGCTATCCGGCCTGCTGCGGGAACACCGAGGTGCCTTACGCCTGGACATGGAAAGCAATGCCGTTGGCGTATTTGCCCCCGCGGATGCGGCAGCAGGCGGACCTCGTCATGAGGGCTACGATCGCGGTCGAGAGGACTCATGGACCGGTGCTGATGATCTCCGGAGAGGACGACCACGTCTGGAATTCATCGGAGATGGCAGACGACGTTGTCGGCCGCCTGAAAAGGTCTCACTTTGCTTATAGCTTCGAAAATCTGAAGTACCCTCATGCCGGACACGCGGCGGGACGACCGGAGATTATTCCCGCCTGGCACGGGAAGTGAAGCAACCAGTGTCGGGTCAAGAGATGGACCTGGGTGGCTCGGTCAAGGGCGATGCGGAATCCTCGCTCGACGCAATACCGAAAGTGCTGGCGTTCCTGCGCCAGAACCTGCAAGAGCTCCCCGCGCAGCCGTAAGAATCGAAAATTCGAGGTTGCGAGTTACTGGCTTTTGCCCTGAATCGAGATCAGTTCGACTTCGAAGATAAGGGTGGCGTTGGGACCAATGTCCGGGCCCGCGCCGTTCGAGCCGTAGGCGAGATCGGGCGGAATGAAAAGCTGCCACTTCGATCCCACGGGCATGAGCTGGACCGCCTCCGTCCATCCCTTGATGACTCGATTCAGCGGAAACGTGGCGGGCTGGCCGCGCTTGTAGGAACTATCGAATTCCTTGCCATTGATGAGCGTGCCGCGGTAGTTGCAGACGACCGTGTCAGTGGCCGCGGGCTTCGGTCCCGTGCCTTCTTTCAGAATTTTGTACTGAAGACCGCTGGGCAGCGTGACCACGCCCTCTTTCGTCTTATTGTTCGCCAAAAACTCCGCGCCTTCTTTCATGTTTGCCTCCCCAGCCTGCTGCCGCTGCTGGTCCTGCTTCGCGTGCGCCTGCGTCTGTAATTCAGTGAGCGCGGCGTCTACCTCTGCATCTGTCAGAAGCGGCTTGGCGCCCGCCAGCGCGTCTTTGAAGCCGCGCAGGAGACTGGGCGTGTCGAGGTCGACCGGTTGCTTGCTCAGGCCCCGGCCGATATTCAGCCCGAGGGCGTAGCTGTCTTTCTCTTTTTGTGTTTTCAGGGCCGGGAGGCTCTGCGATTGGGCGGCAGGCGCCGGCTGAGTCTTCGGCGCAGGGGTCGTCGGAGACTTGGCGGCGGGAGCCGGTTGAGTCGTTGCGGCCGGCGCAGTGGTCTGCTGTGCGCGGGCATTGCCTACAAGCATGAGTCCGGCAGCGAGTAGTGCTGCCGTCACCGTGAATGATTTTTTCATGTAGGTATTGTCACACATTCTCATCGCAGAATTAACTCCGGATAAAGGCGCGGGTCCCAATCTTTCAGGATGGGGCGGACCGTTTCACGAGCTTGGCCTGGCGTTCGTACGGGGCGCCTTCGAGAGCCGCGACCGCGATCAGACCGCAGACGGCCACGATTCCTGCCAGCAGATACGCGACTTTCTGTGACACATGCGGGACGATCAGCGCCACGCTGCCGAAGACCGCGGCCAGACAATAGAGCGCGACGACCGCGCCGCGATGGCCGAGCCCGAGGTTCGACAGGCGATGGGCCGTGTGGTCCTTGCCCGGTGAGGTGAAGGGCAGCAAGCCGCGGCGAGCGCGGGAAATGGAGACGAGCGTCGTATCGAAGATCGGAACGCCCAAGATCAGGACCGGGACGAGCCAAGTGGTGGGGAAGCGCATCCCTTCGGGACGAATCTTCAGGCCGAGCGTGGCCATCAGGAATCCGAGAAACATCGCGCCGCCATCGCCCATGAAAATCTTGGCGGGATTGAAATTCCAACACAGGAAGCCGAGCGCTGCGCCCAGCGCGGCGGCGCCGAGCGTGCGGACCAGCATCTGGCCGCTGAGGCTGGCCGACAGGGTGAAGAAACCCGCCGCGACGGCGGCGATCCCCGCGCAGAGGCCATCCATGTGGTCGAGGATGCTGAAGGAAGCGGTGATGCCGACGACCCATAGGACCGTGAAGCAGCCGTCGAGAACCGTACCGGCCACGCCGGGAACGAATGCCGAGAAAAACTGGGCGCGGATGCCGGATGCGAGCAGAAACAGCGCGGCGACCGGCATGCCGACAAACAGCTTCACCTGATGGTGCAGCAGGCCGCCATCGTCGAGGAATCCGACGGTGGCGAGCAACGTGGCGCCGGCGAGGATGCCCGCGATCTGCTGCTGCGGCGCGCCGTGAAGGGTAAGAAGGATCGCCAGGACAAATCCAAGATAGATGGCGATGCCACCCAGGAGAGGAATCGGAGTGAGGTGAACCTTGCGCGGGCCCGGCTTGTCGACCATGCCGTAACGCAGCGCAAGATGGCGAACCGGCACCGTAAGACTGAGTGAGGCGAAGAGCGCGACGGCAAAAGCGACCAGATCGGAGTGGAAGTTCATCGCTCGACGGGAGTCATCTTAATTTGGCGCGCGACGACGGCTGTCCTTTCCAAGACAGCCCGCCGGAATCCGGTCAGCGCGCAGTGAGCATCTTTTCGAGGACTTCACTCACGTCGTCCCTTTGGTGGCTCGCGAAATACCAGTCCAGTGTCTTTCGCAAACCCTCGCGAAAGGGCGTTTTCGGTTCCCATCCGAGGACCTTCTTCGCCAGATGGTTGTCGGCGACGCGATTCACGGGTCCAGTGGGCATGTCGGGCCGGAAGCGCAGCTCGGCTTTGTGTCCTGAGTATTCGAGCACCATTTTCACCGCGTCGATCACGCGCACGCGCTCCATGGTGCCGAGATTGACGGCCGTGCCATCGTCGATTTTTTCGGCGGCGAGGATCGTGCCGGTGACGATATCGTCCACATAGGTCCAATTGCGAATCTGCTGGCCGTCGCCCCAGACGTCAAAAGGATTCTGGCGGATAAAAGCGCGGGCGATCATGGCGATCACGGCGTGATTTTCCACGCCGCGCGGGCCGTAGACGGTGAAATAGCGGCAGGAAGCGGCGCCGAGTTTGTGCTCGCGGTGATAGGCCTGGAGAGTCAATTCCGCCATCAGTTTTGCCCAGCCGTACATGTTGTCGGCGTCGTGAGGGGGCTTTACGTCTTCTTCGCGAAGATAGATTTCCTTTTTCGGATCGGTCTGCATGTAGTTCGGGTAGACGCAGCCCGAGGAGGCGTAGACGACCTTCTCGACTTTAGCTTTGACTGCTTCCCAGAAAACGAGGCCGTCGAGGAAGAGATTCGAGGCCGGGCCGGCCTGGTGCAAATCGACGTAGCCGCGTCCGCCGTGATCGGCGGCGAGATGGAAGACGACATCGATGCCTCTCATCGCGGTGCGCGTCACGCCCGGCTCGCGCAGGTCGGCTTCCAGAAATGTGACGGTGCCCGCCTTGATGTGCGGCTCGATGTTGCTCAGCCTGCCGCTTGTGAGATCGTCAACGACGTGCACCCGGGCGCCGCGCTCCACCAGGGCATCCACCAGGTGCGACCCGATAAAGGAAGCGCCCCCGGTTACGAGAACTTTCTTACGATTCCAGATGATTTCCCCCTCCGTTTCTTTCGCGCGCGGCATCTTCCACGATTCCGACAAAACGATCGAGCTCACGTACTCTAGCATATTTTTCCGCGGTTTCCCGCGCGCGGCGGCCCATCTCGCGCAGCCTAGCGGGATCATCGCGGAGCTCGCGAATGGCGGCGGCCACGGCGGCGGGATCGTCCGGGTCGGCCGCAAGCCCACAACCGGATTCGACGACGATGCGCGCCGCGTCACTCGAGGCGGCCGCGACCGCGAGGACCGGGCGCCCAGCCGCGAGAGTCGAATAGAGCTTGCTCGGGACCACAACACCTTCGAGTCCTCGCCGTACCGTCACGATGTGCAGATCGCCCGCCATCATCACGTGGGGCACTTGCTCGACCGGGCGGAAAGGAAGGAAGCGAACGTTCGGAGAATTCGACGCGGCGGCCTCAAGAGCCGCGCGATTGGCTCCGTCCCCGATGAAAACGAATCCCGCATCTTCGCTGCGTAGAATTTCCGCGGCTTTGAGCAACGTGCCCCAAGCGCCGTAAAAGCCGAGGTTGCCAGCGTGCAGGACAACAAACGGGAAGCCGCTGCGGATTTCCTGGACGACTGGATCGTTTTGGCAGGGCATCGAGGCCGGAAATGACGTGCCGTCGCGCACAACGACGACTCGTTCAGGGTCGACGCCCTTCGCGAGGATGCGGCTGCGCATATCGTCGCCGAGGACAATCACGCGGGCCGCTCGCTTGAGCGCGCGGCGGTGCATTTTTTCCCAGCGCTCGACCCATCCACCGGGGCGAACGATATCGCCGCCGATCGCCATGTCCGGATAGAGGTCGCGGATGTTGTAGACGAACGGGCGGCCAGCGAGGCGCGCGATAAAGGCTCCGGCAATTCCCGCGACGGGCGGGTCCGTCATGGCGAGAACCACGTCGGGACGGATCGCGAGTGCGCGGGGAATCGCGAGCGCAAGGTAGGACAAGTAGTTCGAGACGCGGCGGCGCATCCGGTGCCGCGGATATGCCGTCGAGCCGACGCGCTCGACGATCACACCGTTGTGCGTGTCGCGGCGGAGGAATGCGAAGGGATAAAACTCGTCGGGATCGTACGAAGGACGCCCGGCGACGACAGTGACATTGTGATGCTTGGCAAGAGTCTCAGCCACCAGCGCGGCCATTTTCGCCGTGGCGGAGGTGTCGGGCGGGTAGTATTCGTTCAGGAGCAAAATGTGCATGCGCTTCAGTTCTCGCGCCTGGCAAAGCGCTCGGCAGACTCCTCACGATCGGCGGATGAAGACTTTCTTTCGAGAACGAAATTGCCAAGGACAAGAACATCCATCTGCGTCCGGCGGAAACATTCGAGCGCCTCTTGGGGGCGGCAGACGATCGGCTCGTTGTCGTTGAACGAGGTGTTCAAGACTACGGGCACGCCGGTGAGGCGGCCGACGGCTCGCAAAAGCTTCCAGTAAATCGGATTCGCCGAGCGGCTGACGGTCTGCAGGCGCGCGGTGCCGTCCACGTGCGTAGGCGCAGGGATCGCGGCGCGCATTTCCGGGCGCACGGGGTAAGCAAACGTCATGAAAGGCGAGGGGTGCGTTTTCTCGAAGAATTCTCCCGTCGCCTCTTCGGTGATCGAAGGCGCAAAGGGACGAAACGTTTCACGGTGCTTGATGCGCCGGTTCAGAATGTCCTTCATTTCCGGGCGGCGAGGATCGGCTAGGATGCTGCGATTGCCGAGCGCGCGCGGGCCCCATTCGGCCGCTCCCTGAAACCAGCCGACAATCTTTCCGGCCGCGATGTGGTGAGCAGTCGTTTCGAGCAGCTGGGGTTCGTCGAGGTGCGCGATATCCACTTCGTCCGCCGAACCGACGCCGTCAACTACTCTGCGAATCTCGCCGGGCGAGAAGCACGGGCCCCAGTAGGCATGGTCCATCACGAACTCGCGAGGCCGGCCCAGAGTCTTGTGGTGCACGGCAAAGGCAGCGCCAACAGACAGACCGGCGTCACCGGCTGCGGGCTGAACGAAGACATGCTCGAAGGGCGTTGAGTCGAAGATTTTGCCATTGGCAACGCAGTTGAAAGCCACGCCGCCAGCAAGACAGAGCGATTTTTGACCGCTCTGCTTCGCAAGACCGTTCCAGTAGGCCACGAGGACTTCTTCGAGGGCCGCCTGCATGCTCGCGGCAAGATTATGGTGCCGCTGCGTGAGCGCCTCCTTCGGGTCGCGCGCGGGACCAAGGCGCTTCTCGAGATACGGCGAAAAAAGTTGCCCCAATATGGGCGTGCGATCGGCTTCGCGCCACGTCATATCGGCGCCTTGCGACTGATGCGTGAAGTATTCGAGGCCCAGCCGAAAAGAAAGAGGGCCATCGGGCCGCACGATGCGGCGAAATTCGTCTAAGAATTCGGGCTGGCCATAGGCCGCAAGCCCCATGACCTTGTATTCGTCGCCGAATTTCCAGAAGCCGAGATACTGCGTCAGCGCCGTGTAATACATCCCGAGCGAATGAGGAAAGGCGACTTCGCCGAGGACACGCATCTGCGGCCCTTCGCCGATCGCGCACATGGAACTCGCGAAATCCCCGAGGCCGTCCGCCGAAAGGACCGCGGCGCGGTCGAACGGGGAGACGAAGTAAGCGCTCGCAAGATGGGCGGCATGATGCTCGATGCGGTGGAAACGCGCGCGAATGTCGTCCGGGGCAACCTGGAACGCGGCGGCGAGATCCTCGCGAATCCCGGCGAAGCGTTTCATCACACGCGCGCGGTCGAGGGCGAACTTTGGCATGCGAATCGCGTATCGGACTTTCGTTCCGAGGCGGGCCCACGGGTCGCGCGGGATAGCGATGTGGTCCACCTGAGTCAGATTCACACCCGCCTGGTCGAGACAGAACTGGATCGCGCGAGCCGGGAGGCCCGCGGCGTATTTGATGCGGTTGAGACGCTCTTCCTCGACAGCGGCAATCAGGCGGCCGTCCATCACAATCGCGGCTGCCGCGTTCGCGTGATACGCGTTGATCCCCAGAATGATCATGAACCGTGCAATTCCGTTTTGACCCTCAGGACGAAGACACCGCAGCGGGCTTGCGGGAATCGACACTGCTCGCACGCTCCGCGCGAAGATTCCGCTTCACCCACTCGTTCAAGACGTAGAGGCTCCAGGGACGCGACCAGGTTGTACGACCCCGCGTAAAATCCTGCCATATTGCGAGCGCAAAGTCTCTGCCAAGCTGCGATTCGAGCACGGGCGACCAATCGGCGAGGCCGGACGCGATGCGCTTGCCGAGCGATCCTCGGAGCCAGTTCTCCCAAGGAAACGTGAACGTGCGCTTTTGCTGCGCCACGATCTCCTCGGGCAGGAGATCGCGCAGGGCCGCGACAAGCAGCGCCTTGGGGCGCGAGACATCGCGCTTTTCGGATTCCGGGACCGACAAAACGTATTCGACGAGCGGCGAGTGCAGAAACGGAACGCGGACTTCGAGGGAATGGCACATGCTCATGGTATCGGTGTCGCGCAGAAGCGTGTTAACGAGATAGGCGCGCAACTCCAGCCAGGAAACTGCGGTGAATGCATCCATCGAGCGCGCCTGAGCCACCGCGCCGGAAAACCACCGATACCACGGCAGAGCGTCCCACGAGGAGTCCTCCGTGCGGAGCACCGACTCGACGGTTTGCGGCGTGAAGAGCAGCCGCGTGAAAAAGTAAGCATGCGGGAGCCGATGCGGGTCCAGAAAAGCTGCGCCTGCTTTCCGGCTCGCGGCCGGCGAAGACCCAGGGGTTCCCGCGCGAGCAAATGCGGCGACGGCACCCGCACGGAGCGGCCGGGGACAGAAGCGGGCCAGCCTTGCCACGCGCGCGACGGCTGCCGTCGCACGAAATGAGCTGTAGCCTCCAAAAATTTCGTCGCTACCCAAACCTGAGAGCGCAACCTTCAAACCCGCCTGACGCGCCGCCCAGGAAACGAAATACGTGTTGATGCCGTCCATGCTGGGCTGATCGAACGCAGCAACGGCTTCGTCGAGCCGCGCGACCATTTCCTGATCGGAAAGCGTCAGCTCACGATGCTCGGTCCCGAGACGCTTGGCGGTACGCGCAGCCTTTTCCGCTTCGCTGAATTCCGCGTCGGGGAAAGCGACCGTGAACGTGTGAATTCCGCTTCGTGTGCGGCTCGCGAGCGCGGCGATGGCCGTCGAGTCAAGCCCGCTGCTCAGGAATACGCCAACGGGGACATCGGCGATGAGATGAGACGCAACCGCCTCTTCAAGCAGCAAGCGAACGTGTTGAACGGGAGACGCGGATGGTTTGCCCGAGCCGCGCTGCGAGACGGCAGCGTGGCAAGGATCCCAGTAGGGCTTCGGCTCGGGGTTGCGAATCGTTTCACCGGTCGTGATGCTGATTGTATGGCCCGGTGGGAGCGAAGCGACACCTTCAACGAGCGTCCTCGGTTCGCACGCCGAACCGAAGAGCAGATAGGCTGGGACAGCCTCGGGTGAAAGACGCGGCGGAACACAGCCGCTGGCAAGCAGGGCGCGCACCTCCGAGGCAAAAAGCAGCGTGCCATCGACGACCGCATAGTAGAGGGGCTTGATGCCCAACCGATCCCGCGCAAGAAAAACGCGCGAGGCGCGTCCGCCGCGGCCCTGGGGCATCTCGACGACGGCGAACGCAAACATTCCGAGCAGCCGCTCGACCGAGCGCTCGCCCCATTCTTCATAGGCGTGGACGATGACTTCGGTATCGGAGCGCGTGCGAAAGCGGTGGCCGCGGGCTTCGAGCTCTTCGCGAAGCGACGCAAAATTGTAGATCTCGCCGTTGAAAACCACGGCGAGCGTTCCCGTTTCGTTCCAGACGGGCTGGCTGCCACCGGGAAGATCGATGATGCTGAGACGGCGCATCCCCGCAGCTACGGGCGGGGCAACCAGAATCCCCTCTTCGTCCGGTCCGCGGTGGACCATCGCTGCCATCATGCGGCGCGCAGCGGCTTCACCTGCTTCCCTCGATTCGATTCCGACTACGCCGCAGATTCCGCACATGTGGTCAGTTCACCGCCTGCCAAGGAAATCGGACGCCAGCCAATGCGGCCCTCACGCGAGAACCGCAGTATACCGCCAGAAATTCTTAACTGTAGCCGAGATAACCGCCGCTGGGTTATTCTTAAACATGGCGAAGAGGCAATCCCCCGGGGCCCACAGGACAAGCAGCAGTGGCCGAGCGGAAGGCGTCTGTCTCTGGCACTATATTCGGGCTGGTCTGAACTGCAATGAAGAGTGACGACAAAACAAGGCTGAACTATCCCCGCTTGGGGCTGCCCGAGGCTCAGGGACTATACCGCCCGCAGCACGAGCACGACGGTTGCGGCATCGGATTCGTTGCCCGCATCGACGGCCAGAAGTCTCACGACATCGTGCTGAAGGGCATCCAAGTCCTGATCAATCTTACACATCGGGGCGCCTGCGGCTGCGATCCGGAAACGGGGGATGGCGCCGGCATTCTGATCCAGATTCCCCATTCCTTCTTCGCCCGCGAATGCGCGCGCCTTGGATTCACCTTGCCGGCGCCGGGCGAATATGGCGTCGGAATGGTGTTCCTCCCGGTCGATCCCCAGGAGCGAATGCTGTGCGCGGGCATCCTCGAGAGGATCGCGCGCGAACATGGACTCACCGTGCTCGGGTGGCGCGACACCCCCATTGACGGAAATACGATTGGGCGCGTTGCGCGCAACACCCAACCCTACATCGAGCAGATCTTCATCCGCCGACCTTCGGGGATGGACCAGGACGCGCTGGAGCGCAAACTCTACGTGCTGCGCAAGCAGGCGGAGGTTGCGGTCGCGCAGTCCGATCTGAAGGAAAAGGAGTTCTTCTACGTTCCTTCTCTGTCGTCGCGGACGATCGTCTACAAGGGATTGTTGCTCGCTCCGCAGATCATGCATTTCTATAAAGAACTCTCGGATGCGGAGGTGACGAGCGCGTTGTGCCTCGTTCACCAGCGCTTCTCCACGAACACATTCCCGAGCTGGCAACTGGCGCATCCTTACCGCTACGTGTGCCACAACGGAGAGATCAACACGCTGCGCGGGAATGTGAACTGGATGTACGCCCGGCAATCCGTGCTGGCTTCTCCTCTGTTCGGCGAGGACATGCAGAAGCTGCTTCCAATCATTGCGCCGGGCGGCAGCGACTCGGCCAACCTCGACAACGCGGTGGAGCTGCTTACGATGGCGGGCCGCAGCATCCCACATGTGATGTCGATGTTGATCCCCGAGGCATGGGAGCACGACCCCACGATGCCCGAGGACGTCAAAGCATTTTATGAATACCATGCGTCACTGATGGAGCCGTGGGACGGCCCGGCTGCGGTCGCATTTACTGACGGGCGGGTGATCGGCGCAAAGCTCGATCGGAACGGCCTGCGGCCGGGCCGATACCTCGTGACTCATGACGGAATGGTCGTCATGGCCTCGGAAGCGGGCGTACTCCCAATCAAGCCCGAGGACGTGCGAATGAAGGGGCGGCTTGCGCCAGGCCGCATGCTGCTGGTGGATACCGAACAAAAGCGGCTGATTTCAGACGAGGAAATCAAAAAGCAATTGGCTTCCCGGCAACCCTACGCCCAGTGGATCAAGGAAAACCAGATCACCCTCGATCATCTACCGAGCCCCCGGCACGTCCAGTCCCTAGACCATGAAACGCTCTTGATGCGCCAGCGTGCATTCGGCTACACGGACGAGGATCTGAAAACCATCCTGCAGCCCGCCGCTCTAAAGGGCGAAGAGCCGGTGGGATCGATGGGGATCGACACGCCGCTCGCGTGTCTTTCGGACAAACCGCAACTGCTGTTCAGCTACTTCAAACAGATGTTCGCCCAGGTGACGAACCCGGCTATCGATTCGATCCGCGAAGATCTGGTGATGTCGCTGAACAGCTACATCGGTTCCGAGGGGAACATCCTCGAAGAGACGCCAAAGAATTGTCATACGTTGAAGCTTCGCCATCCGATCATCTCGAATTGGAGGCTTGAGAAGCTCCGCCGCGTCAGTTGGGGAGACTTCCTTGCCACCACGCTGCCGACTCTCTTCCGTATAGACCGCGGTGAAGGGGAACTCGAAGCGGCAACGAATTCGCTATGCCGCCGCGCTTCGCTGGCGATCAAGTCCGGCTACACGCTGTTGATTCTTTCCGATCGCGGAGTGGACGACACACACACACCCATTCCGAGCCTGCTCGCGCTCTCGGCAGTTCACAACCATTTGATCCGTGAGAAGACACGCAATCAGGTGGCTCTGATCGTCGAGTCCGGCGAGCCGCGCGAAGTGATGCACTTTGCACTGCTTCTGGGCTATGGCGCGAGCGCCGTGAATCCATACCTCGCCATCGAGACGCTCGAGCATCTTTACATGAATGGTGCGTTCCCGGCGGAGTACACGTGGGACAAGGCTTTCAAGAGCTACATGAAGGCGATTGACAAGGGGCTTCTGAAGACTTTCTCGAAGATGGGCATCTCGACCCTACAAAGTTACCAGGGCGCCCAGATTTTCGAGGCCATAGGACTGAACCGTTCGCTCGTGGAACGCTACTTTACCGGGACGGCTTCGCGGATCGAGGGCGTCAGCATCGAAGTGCTGGCCCGAGAGTCACTCCTGAAACACCGGTTCGCGATGCAGCCGCCCAGCGACTCCGACACGGAACTGCGCGTCGGCGGCGAATATCAGTACCGCGTGCGGGGCGAGCGTCATCTTCTGAATCCTCTGACGATCAGCAAGCTCCAACATGCGGTGCAGCAGTCGAAGTTCGAGACCTTCCAGGAGTTCGCGCATATCGTGAACCAGCAGAATCGCGACTTCCTGATGCTGCGCGGCATGCTCGATCTGAAACCGGCGGGCCCGCCGATTCCGCTGAACGACGTTGAGCCTGCCTCCGAGATCGTGAAGCGATTCGCTACCGGCGCGATGTCGTTCGGCTCGATCAGCAAGGAAGCGCACGAGACGCTGGCGATCGCCATGAACCGCATCGGCGGAAAGTCGAACACAGGCGAAGGCGGCGAGGACGAGAAGCGATTTGTGCCCGATCCCAACGGGGACTTACGCCGTAGCGCCATCAAGCAGGTTGCGTCGGCGCGCTTCGGCGTCACTGCGAGCTATCTCGCCAATGCGGACGATCTGCAGATCAAGATCTCGCAAGGCGCCAAGCCCGGCGAAGGCGGCCAATTGCCAGGCCACAAGGTGGACGAAGTCATCGCACGTGTCCGCCATTCGATCCCTGGAGTGGGGCTGATTTCGCCGCCTCCGCACCACGACATCTATTCCATTGAGGATCTGGCGCAGCTCATCCACGATCTCAAGAACGCCAATCCGCGGGCGCGGATTTCGGTGAAGCTCGTTGCTGAGGTGGGAGTCGGAACTGTGGCGGCGGGCGTCGCAAAGGCCCACGCGGACGTCATTCTCATCAGCGGCTACGATGGCGGTACCGGCGCCTCGCCGATCAGTTCCATTCGACATGCCGGCATTCCATGGGAACTCGGGCTTTCCGAGACTCAGCAGGTCCTGGTGCTCAACGATCTCCGTAGCCGCGTCCGGCTGCAGGTCGACGGCAAACTCCAGACCGGACGCGACGTCGCAATCGCGGCTCTGCTCGGGGCCGAGGAGTTCGGATTCTCGACAGCTCCGCTGATTTCGATGGGCTGCATCATGATGCGGAAATGCCACTTGAATACTTGCCCCGTGGGCGTGGCGACGCAAGACCCGGAACTCCGCAAGAAGTTCCGTGGTCAACCCGAGGATGTGATCAATTTCTTTTTCTTCGTGGCGGAAGATCTGCGGAGAATCATGGCGGAGCTCGGATTCAGAACGGTGAACGAAATGGTCGGCCGCGTCGATTGCCTGACCCAGCGCCAGGACGTGACGCACTGGAAGGCCAAGGGAATCGACCTGTCCGCGATTCTTTACGATCCTCCGATGCCAAGTCACGTGGGGCGACGCTCGATGCAGGCGCAGGATCATGGTCTCGACAAGGCGCTCGATTGCAAACTGATCGAGATGGCGCATGAGGCCATCGAGAACGGCTCGCGGGTCTCACTTAGCATGACGATACGCAACATTCACCGCACCGTGGGGACGATGCTCAGCGGAGAAATCGCCCGGAAGTATGGCTCCGCCGGCCTGCCGCATGACACGATTCGAGTGGACTTCACAGGCTGCGCCGGGCAGAGCTTCGGCGCGTTTCTGGCCAAAGGGATCACGCTGACGCTGGAAGGCGAAGGGAATGACTACGTCGGCAAAGGACTTTCCGGCGGCAAGCTGATTATCCGCCACCCACGGAAATCGGAATTCGTGCCGGAGGAAAACATTCTGATCGGTAACGTCTGTCTCTACGGAGCCACGAGTGGCGAAGCCTACTTCGGCGGCATGGCGGGCGAGCGATTCGCCGTGCGCAATTCGGGTGCCACGGCCGTAGTGGAAGGCGTGGGCGACCATGGCTGCGAGTACATGACGAACGGGCTGGTCGTCGTGCTCGGGCGGGCCGGCCGAAACTTCGCGGCCGGCATGACGGGAGGCATCGCCTACGTGCTGGACCGCGCGGGCGACTTCGGGACGGTTCGCTGCAACCGTACGGAAGTAGATCTGGAGCCGGTCACGAACCCGAAAGACATCGAAACCCTATACGAGTTGATTGCGCGCCACAGCGAGAATACGGGCAGCCCCCAGGCGAAGTGGATCCTTGAGAACTGGGAGGCCACACTTCCGAAATTCGTGAAGGTGTTCCCGCACGAATACAAGCGCGTTCTCGGCATCCCGCGAGTCCCCGCGGGCGTCATCGCAGCGCACGACCCGAAACAGGTGCGCGGGCAGGTGAGCGGTGGGTAAGGTCACGGGCTTCAAAGAATACGCGCGCGAGGTACCGGAGCGCCGCTCCGTCGAGGTGCGCGTCAACGACTACTTCGAGGTTTACCAGCCGTTCCCCGAAGAGAAGGTGCGCACGCAAGCGGCGCGCTGCATGGATTGCGGCATTCCTTTCTGCCATACCGGCTGCCCGGTGAACAATATCATTCCAGACTGGAACGACCTGGTCTATCACGATGATTGGAAGGAAGCGATTCGCGTGCTTCATGCCACGAATAACTTCCCCGAATTTACAGGGCGCATTTGTCCGGCTCCTTGCGAAGCGGCCTGCGTGCTCGGCATCAACGAGCCGCCCGTCACGATCAAGGTGATCGAAAAAATGATCGTGGAGCGGGCGTGGAAGGAGGGATGGATCAAGCCTGAGCCGCCCGCGGTGCGCACGGGCAAGCGCGTTGTTGTCGTGGGGTCTGGGCCGGCCGGTCTTGCGGCCGCACAGCAGCTGAATCGCGCAGGCCACCTGGTGACGTTATTTGAAAAGGCAGACCGCATCGGCGGTTTGCTGCGCTACGGCATTCCCGACTTCAAGATGGAAAAGAGCGTCCTCGACCGGCGAGTCGAGCAGATGATCGCAGAAGGCGTTCGCTTCGAAACGAAAGCCCATGTGGGTCACAGCATCCCTGCTGCAGATCTTCACAAGGAATTTGACGCGATTCTGTTGACCGGGGGTGCCGAGCATCCTCGAGATTTGAAAGTGCCCGGGCGCGATCTGAAGGGCATTCATTTCGCCATGGAATTTCTGCCGCAGCAGAACAAGCGCAACGCGGGCGACGACGTCCCGGATCAAATCCTGGCGACCGGCAAGAACGTGGTGATCATCGGTGGAGGCGACACCGGCGCGGACTGCCTGGGCACCTGCCACCGGCAGAAGGCAAAGTCGGTCCTTCAATTCGAAATCATGCCCATGCCTCCACAGGAGCGGGCTCCGAGCACACCCTGGCCTTTGTGGCCGCTGCAACTGCGAAGCGAGAGTTCGCATGAAGAAGGCGGCCTGCGAGATTGGGCCGTCGCGACGACGAGCTTCACCGGCAGGAACGGCCACGTGAGAAAGCTGCACGCGATCCGAGTGGGTCCGCCCCCTCAGTTTGAGGTTATGCCCGGCACGGAATTCGCGGTGGATGCGGAGCTGGTCCTGCTAGCGCTCGGCTTCACCGGACCAGTGAAACAGGGAATGATCGAACAACTCGGTTTGGAACTGGACGCTCGCGGCAATGTGGCCACGCAGGGTTACGTGACATCAGCGCCGGGAGTTTTCGCGGCAGGCGATATGAGGCGCGGCCAGTCGCTCGTAGTGTGGGCGATCTCCGAAGGCCGCAGCGCCGCGAAAACGGTCGACGAATACCTCATGACGAAGACCCGTCTGCAATAGTTTTCCGCCCCGCAGACAGCTTAGCGCACCCGCAAGCGACTTAACGTTTAGCTACTTCGCGCAAATACGCGAGGATCGACGTCAAGTCCGCATCGCCATAAGACCTGATTACCGACGAATGCCTCCACGCGCTGCCTTCCGAGAAATCCACCGCGCCTGAATCAACCGTTGTCAGAACCGGAGGCGGAATCGTCAGGTCATAGAAGACCACCGGCCGGGCGCCCTTTCGCACGACGAGGGCCGGCATCATCTCGCCGCCGAAAGCGGCGGTAGTTACCTGCGGCGTTGCCAGCGCGCGCAAGGCCTGAACATCCGCCGGAACTGTGGCGATGGGCGTTGCCACAGGGATTCCGATCCCATTGATCTCATGACAGGTGGAACATCTTCCAAAGCCGCGGAACGAATCCGAGAACAGGTCACGCCCGCGAACGGCTTCCGGCGAAAGCGGCGGGCCAGCCGGTTGAGCGGGAGCCTGTCCCACATTCAGGTCCGGGTTGGCAATCCCGTTCAAACCGGCCACATAAGCAACAACGGCCATTAGCTCTGCCGGGGGCAGAATCTTGTCGAACGCAGACATCGCCGTGCCCGGCACGCCGTGGCTCACCGTATCGCTTATGAACGCCTGGTCGAAGCCACGGGCTGCAAGCCGCGGAGCGCCGGCGGGCGTGCCCCTCGCTCCGTGGCAGTATCCGGTGGCGCAACGCAAGTTGAAAACCTGTTCGCCTTGTTTCAGGACGTCCTGCGTGTTTTGCGACCAGGCCAGCGCCGGGCAAGCAAGGGTACAGAGGACGAGCAACAGCAACGAGCGCGTCATCTCGATCCCTCGGGCAACGCGAACACGACCAAAGTCGAGCCCTGGCGCCACGACTGGTCTGGAAACAGTCCCGATGCGAAGGCTCCGACCTGCGACTGCTGCCATCCCGTCGGCGTAGCGATGTATTGCCGGCCGTTCACCTCATACGAGATTGCTGATCCACGATTCCCTGCGCCTGTCTGAAAACTCCACAGCTTTGCGCCCGTACGCGCATCGAGGGCGAAGAAGTCGCCTTCGGGATCGCCGGTGAAGACCAGATCACCTGCTGTCGCCAGCACGGAAGCCAGCAGGAGATACTTGTACGGATAGCTCCACAGGCGCTTTCCGGTCACCGGATCCCAGGCGTCGACATGACTGTAGGTCGTGCGGCCCGGCGGCACCTTGAGTTCGACGGCCGCGTTGATGGCGAAGCCTCCCTCCTCCGGTGGCTGGCTATTGGGGGTTATGTCGGCGCAGATTTCGTTGATCGGCATATAGACAAACCCAGTGCGCGGCGAATAGGCCACCTGGTTCCAACTCTTGGCACCGGCCGTACCCGGGCACAGCGTGATGGTTTTGCCAACCTCGGGGTACTTGCGCCCGACCACCTCGCCTCCTTCAGTGACGCCCGTGATCCACGTTTGCACCTCGGGCGTGGAGAACACGCCCAAAAACTCCCCGGTCACGCGGTCGAGGACGAACGTTATGCCGCTCTTGTTCACGTGCACCAGGATTTTCCGCATTCGCCCCTGCACTTCACGATCGATCAAGACGATTTCATAGGCGGAGTCAAAGTCCATGATGTCGCCGGGTAGTTCCTGATAATGCCAGCGCAACTCTCCTGTGTCCGCGTCCAGGGCCACAATGCAATCGGTGTAGAGATTGATGTCCCTGCCCTGACTGGTGCCCGGGACGCGTTCGGCGTCGTAATAATCGGGGGACGGATTGCCCGTGCCCCAATACACCAGGTTTAGTTGCGGGTCGAACGAGCCGGTCGTCCAAGCGGCGCCGCCGCCAAACTTCCAGCTATCACCCTTCCACGTGTCGTGCCCCTTTTCTCCCGGCCCGGGGATCACGTCCCAGCGCCAGGCCAAACGTCCCGTCTTCATGTAGAAAGCGCTCAGGTGGCCGTGGTGCGCCACGTCCGAGCCGTTCTCTCCGACGATCACTTTGTCCTTCACCACCAGCGGCGCGGCGAAAATATTGCACCCGCACTGCATGGGGTCTTCAACGCTCACCTTCCACAGTTCGCGCCCGGTCTTCTGGTCGAGCGCAACGAGGAAGGCGTCGTTCGTGCCAAAGAAGACCTTCCCGTCTCCCACTGCGACACCGCGATTCTGCGCAAGACCTGAAAAGCTGCCGGGACGTCCGGGCCGGGGCGGAGGGTAGACGTAATGCCAAATGATGCGTCCCGTCGCCGCGTCCAGCGCAAAGACCTGATCGCGCGCGGTGATGAGGTACATCACGCCGTCAACGACAATCGGGGTGGCCTGCAGGTTTTCGGCGTAGTCCCCCGTCTGGAAGATCCAGGCGGGCGCGAGATTCTTCACGTTCGTTGTGTTGATCTGATCGAGCGAGCTGTATCGCCAAGCCAGTTGAGTGCCACCAGAACTCGGCCAATCGGCGTGGGTCGCGCCATCCTGGGCATACACAGACGCAGCCGCGAGCAAAAAGATACTCAACAATTTCATGGCGCGCGCCATAGGAATCGTCCTCATCGCTGACCACTCACGAGCGGCCGGCCTTTCCCGTTTTCATCCTCGCCTCTCTCATGCGTTTGGGCCAGATGCCGCTTTTCCCCGGCGAAAGAATGCCGTTCGGATCGACCGCGTCTTTCACCGTTTCGTGAAAACGCCGCAGCGCGTGATTGTTGTAGGAGTAGACGTCCGAAACCGTGTCCATGTACGCGATATGGGTGCGGTATTCTCCCCAACCGTGTTCGGCCGACACTTGGACCAAGCGCTTGAAAATCTCGCGGCTTTTCCTGTTCTTCTCGACATCGTGCTCGATGGGAAAGCCGAAGAGGAGAACGAAAGATCGCGGGAAAAACGACCAGGGAAGCGCGAAGAATTGGTTCCTTGGGGCTACGCCAAGTTCGGCGTAGGCCTCGCCAAACACCTTCAACACTTCGAACACGGCCTCGCCAGTCATCGGGATGATCGGCGAAAAATCCATGTGTCCCTGAGCGCCCGCGATCAGCGCGAATACCGAAAGATTCGGGATGCCCAATGCCACTCTGGGCGCGTCTTCGGTCTCCTTCAGCTCCAATGGAAACCGATACGACCTGCCGTCTTTGAAAGCGGCCCCCGGAATGGCCGAGAATTTCTGCTGCGTATATTCCCATTGGGCGTCGATGACCTTGGCAGGCCCCCAGAAGTGCAACTCGACACTCCAATAGGGAAGGTTCTTCTCCTGGCCGAGCCGCTCCATCTCTGCGATCGAGGGACCGCCCGGCGTGTCCAGGACTCCTCCGCCCTGCGACGCCCTGTAGTTGAGCAGCGGGCTTTCGAGCAGCATGGTTCCCCGGACAATCTCCGAATTCATCAAGTACGACAGGATCTCCACGAAGGGCACGAGGTCATCATGCTTTTGCACCATGACCGTGCCATCGCGATAAGCCTCGGGCTCGGGCATCAGCCACAACCCCATCTTCGTCACGACGCCGAAATTGGATTGCGAGAACATGCCGTCGATATACGGACCGAACCCATACTTGTACTGCTGCCACGTCTTCGAACCCGGCAGCGCGCCCATGCCCGTCCGCACGATCTCCCCGTTGGCGAGGACCACTTCCATCCCGCATTCGGCGGCGAAGTGATCGCGCATGGGAGTCCGCCCTCCGCCGCGCTCGAGCGAGTTGCCAACCGGGCTGCCCCAACCGGGATCGGGCGGGTCGATCCACACCTTGAGCTTGTTGTCCTGAATGTAGCGGTAGAGATCGAAATAGCTGACGCCTGGCTCGACCAGCGCATAGTGGTTCTTGTCGTTCACTTCGAGAATCCGGTTCATGCGCTTGAGATCGAGCACCACGCTGCCCGACAAACGAGGCGCTGAACCCCCGTACGCCAGGTTCCTACCCGTCGAGATCGTCCACAGAGGAATCTTGTAGGTATTGGCAATCCGGACGACCTTCTGCACCTGCTCCACGCCTTCCGGCGCGACCGCCGCGGACGGAACCGAATCCTCTTCTTCGTGCCAGAAGGGCGAATAAGCGTCGCGATAGAGGTCCACATCCTCACCGCTCGTAAAAACCCACTCCTCGCCTACGGCTTCCTCAAATTGCTTGATCGCGTCGGCAAAATCACCGGGACTCACGCCAGGCGGAACCTTCATCGCTTGCTCCCTTTGCTACACGCACTCAGGTTGCCGCCGAGACGGCGATGTCGGACAGACGCTGGAAACGTTCGATGTTGGCTGACTCTTCCATGACGCCGGCCGAGAGGTAGACGAACGTCATGTCGCGTTCCGGATCGACCCAGAAGCCCGAACTGCCCGCGCCAAAGTTGCCGAAGGTCCGGGGCGACGTGAGAGTTCCGAAGTGATGGTGGCAGATGGCTTCTCCCCGCAAAAAGAAGCCGATTCCGAGATAGGCCGGAGAGGGTTCCCAGCCGCGGCTGATCGCCAGCGGCTTGAAGAGTTCGTTCGGCCTTTCGCCCGTTTGATTCCGGGTTGCCATGTCGAGGATCGTCGGCGAGATGATCCGTGCGCCGTCAAGCTCGCCGCCGCGCCTGAACATCTCCGCGAAACGGAACATGTCCGATGCGGTGGAGATGCATCCAACCCAGGGCATCTCCGCCTTCTCCTCTTCGAAGGCGCCGTTGGGGCCGAGGTTGCTGTGCCCCAAGTGGTCGATCGGCGACTGATCGAGGAAGATCGGAACGATGTGGCGAGCGCGCAGATCCTTGCGGACCCCTACCGAAGTGTCCTTCATCTTCAGCGGAGTCAGGATTTCGTCTTCGACCAGTTGCCGGTACGAGCGCTTCTTGGGGTCGGTGCGGCGCACCGCTTCTCCCATCAAGGCATGCGCCGCCATCGGCGCATAGGTCACGAGTTTCCCCGGCGCCTCGATGGAGTGGACATACTTGCAGATGGCCGCAATGATCTCATCGAGTTGGTCGATGTACATGCCGGGCTTAGGCGTAAAAACACTCGGCAGGCCCGAACTGTGCGTCAAAAGATGGTAGAAGGTGATCTCTTCGCGCTGGCCGCCCGAGAATTCCGGAATGATCTGGGAGATCCTGGTAGTCAGCGCAAACTCACCGCGCTCGATGGCGCGAAACACGAGGACATTGGTGAGCGCCTTCGTGGTGGAGAAGAGGCTGAAGACGGAACCCTTGGTGACCGGCCGCTTGTCCTTCAAATTCGCATGGCCGACAGCCTCATGGAGGCCGATCACGCCGTGCCGGGCGACCACTATCACCGCGCCGTAGTACAAGCCGCGCCTGACGTCGTCCTCGATGACCGATTTCAGGTGGAGAAGCCTGTCTTTCTCTAAGCCGTGTTGATCAGCTCCCATTTGACGCCTCCCTGGGCTGGTGCAGCTGGCTTCGCGCTGCGTGGCCGGCCGGACCGCTTGTGTGCCTCGGAAAAGTCTTTGTTGCTTACACCGGGCGGGGTTCTCATGGACACGCGGGCGCCATTATATAGACGAGCCCATAGCTGTCAACCCGAGCTAGACCTTGGTGGAAGCTCCTAGAGAACTCGCCACAGTTCCACGGGGACGCTTCACGCTTGACAACCTGTTCCACCAAGTAGTAAATCCTCTCCCATCAACCCGCGCTGGGGGGCGCGCATCCCCGGGCTACAGTTCCAGACAGATTGGGCATCGGAGTATTTCGCGTGGCAAGTCTCCGGATTGTGTCGACCGACGCCGTTCCTCCACGGGAGAGGTTTTCCTTTTGGAGCGACACGATACAGACCTGGGAGCAGTTCGCCAAGTCGCGCTTCGTGCTACCGCGCGGACGTGCTTTTTGCGGGTCTCTAGAGTGTGGGGATCTGGGGAATCTACAGCTTTGCAAACTGAAGGTTGACGCCCACAGTGTCGACCGTCCACAACAGAGAGCGTGGGAGAAATACACGCGCAATCTGGCGGTTGTGTTTCAGGTGAAAGGCCACTCCTATTTCGAGGAGGACGGCACCCGGATTTCGCTGTCTCCCGGGGAGTGGAGTGTCAGCGGCATGCGGTCGTGGTCGAAACTGGTGTTCGTTCCCAATAGGGTCGAACAACTGCTGCTGATGCTTCCTGATGCGCAGCTTCAAGGGTTCCAAGTCCACGAGAACCTGCGGGCGCGCTCCTTTCCCAGCAGGAAAGGCCTCGGGAAACTGATCTACCAGCTCCTGAATACAACTCTTGCAGAGCTTCCCAACCTGTCCGAAACCTCGAAGCGCAGTGTGGCTGCAACGATCCATGAACTCTTGAATTACTCGGTTTTGGAGTATGCGGGCGACTATCCATCCGTATCTTTCAAGGAAGCGCTGTACTCGCGAGCGTGCGCATACGTCATGCAGAACGTTCGCGATCCCGGCTTGAATATCCAGCAGATTGCCGGCGCATTGCGCTGTAGCAAGCGATACCTGCATATGGTCTTTGCGAATAAAGGAACCACGATCGGCGATTTGATCTGGAAGGCGAGACTGGAAGGCAGCCGAAGCGATCTGCAAAATTCGGCGCTGGCCGGTCGGTCGATTACGGATATCGCATTCTCTTGGGGATTCAACAACTACACTCATTTCAGCCGCAAGTTCAAGGATGAGTTCGACATGTCACCGCGAAGTGTTCGCGCGAAAGGCAATTGACTTCCCCGCGTGTCTTGTTCTCTATAAGAAAACTGATTTTGCACCCACGGCAAAGTTTGGCGGCCCGAGAAGATTAGACTCCGCGCAAATGTGCGGTGGTTCCTAAGGGGTTGACGACCGTTGACAGCGCCGCTTGCCGCACATGGTTTCCTTCCCGGCAAACGAGCGACCACAAAGGGGGGCACATGAAAAAGTCAGCATTCACACTCGTCCTCTTCCTTGCTGCGACGGTGGTGTGGGCACAGGCCATCTCCACGTCCCAGATCAGGGGAACGATCCAGGACACAAGCGGCGCGGCCGTTGCGGGCGCACAAATCAAGCTGACGCAGACGGCCACGGGGACCGTGCGAACCGCGACCAGCGGGACCGACGGAAGCTACTCGCTGCCCGATCTGCCCGTTGGGTCGTATCAACTCGAGGTCACTAAGGAAGGCTTCACCAAATACCTGCAAACCGGCATCGTGCTGGAGGTGGGCGCCAACCCGATGATTAATGTGAGCTTGAAGGTCGGGGCGGTGACCGAAGAAGTTCAGGTCAACGCCGAAGCTGCCATGGTAGAGACCCAAAACACTGGTGTCGGTGAGGTGACGCCTCCGATAGTGGTTCAGGATCTCCCGCTCAACGGACGGCAAGTGACCGACTTACTTTCTCTATCCGGCGCTGTCGGTCAGGGTCGAGCTTTCCGAGCCTCCTATCCTTCGTCCGCCGTCATTTCGGTCGCAGGCGGCGCGCAGGGCAGCGTGGCCTATTGGCTGGACGGCGGCACGCATAACGATCCCCTGAGCAACCAGAATCTTCCACTCCCCTTCCCGGATACTGTTGAAGAATTCAAAGTCGAGACAAGTTCCCTGCCCGCGCAATACGGCACACATCCTTCCGGCTCCGTTAACGTCGTCACGAAATCCGGCACGAATGTATTTCACGGCGATGTCTTCGAGTACGTGCGCAACTACATTTTCGATTCTAAGAATACGGCCTTCGCCGCGGCGGCCGAGACAAATCCCTTAACGGGTGCTACTTTCGGTTTCCGGCCACCCCTCAAACGCAATCAGTTTGGCGGCACGGTCGGCGGACCGATCAAGAAGGACAAGCTCTTCTTCTTCCTCGGCTGGCAGGACACAATCCAGCGCTCGACGAACCCGGCCCAGACAATTCTGCCCACGGCTGCGATGCTGGCCGGCAATTTCCAGCCGTGCCTCGGAAACGGAAGCGGGACTCCTGGAAACACGCTCGTTCTCACAGCTCCTTACGGGACTGGCGGCTTCGGAAAAAACCAGACGAATCCAGCTAATTTCAGTCCCGTCATTATGGCCCTCGAGAGCTACATGCCTGTGGCGCCTGCGGCACCGGGGAACGAATGCGGCACTTACAATTACCAATCGCCGTCCAACTTCACGGAAAACCAAGGCTTGGCCAGGATTGATTACCACATGAGTAACAAGAATACAATCTTCGGCCGCTACTTCATCACGAATTGGGTTCAGCCCCCCGGCGCCCCTGACAAGCTGCAGGATGGAAACCCGGACCTGCTGATTGCCGCCATTGACGGTCAGTTCAATCGCGTGCAGAACCTGACTCTCGGCGATACCTATCTCATCTCCTCGAACATGGTGAACAGTATTCACGCAACCGCGAATCGCAGCAGAAACCTCACGGTTGAAAACACGACCGTCGACTTGAACGATCTGTTTGCAGCCGCTGGAATCACGTCGGGCATCAACATCTACCAGCAGGGTCCGCCCAATTTTCCGCACTACATGGCCGACTTTAATCCGACCGGAGGAGGACTCTTCGGCCTCACTCCTTCTACGCCGAGTCTCCAGCCATACGATACCCTGGAGTTCTCCGACGATCTCTCCTGGACGCGCGGCGCCCACCAGCTTTCCTTTGGTGTCGATTTCATAAACCTCAGAGCTTTTGCCCACAACTATCTCAATAACCAGGGCAATTTCCTGTTCGATGGCAGCCAGACTGGCTGCAGCGCCTGCCCAGCTTCAGGACTTTCCGATTTCCTATTGGGCGAGACGTCGGCAGCCGGCGGCTACACGCAGGCTGCCCCCGTTCCTTCGCTCCAGCACCAGAACGTCTTCGCCATCTATGCGCAAGACGCCTGGAAGGTGAACCGCAAACTAACCGTTACGGCAGGCCTGCGGTGGGATCCGTTTTTCGGGCACACCGTTCCCAACGGCTATGACGTCGTCAACATCTCGCTGCAGAACATAATCAACGACGTCCACAGCGTGAAATATCCCTTCGCACCGGCCGGGTTCCTCTTTCCCGGCGATCCGGGCGCACCGTCGGGAGATAAGTTGACACCGAACGATCTGAACAAGTGGAGCCCGCGAATCGGCCTCGCCTGGGATCCAAAGGGCAATGGGCGCATGGCCATTCGGGCAGGTTTTGGCATCTTCTACGACTTCCCGAATTTCTCGTATGACCAGTTCGGATTCGAGGAGCCTTACGGCGGCTCGTTTACAGTGCCCGGCGCGGCCTGTCCGAGCTTCCCGTGTAGCACTGATCTGACGAATCCTTGGGCCAGTTTCCCGGCATTTACCTCCTACTTAAACGGGGTTCCAACCGCACAGGCAGCGGGCACAAATCCGTTCGGCGCAGGGCCGGGAACGGCAACAGACTTCGTCGGCGGAGGGCCGAAGGACGTTGCCTATCTGCCGGACGCTTTAATCTTCAGCTATCCGCAGACGATCAAACCAACGTACGTCATGCAGTACAACCTCGCCGTAGAAAAGCAGGTGAAGACTAACTGGCTGCTGTCGATTACCTACCTGGGCAGCCAGCAGCGCCACCTGTGGGGAAACAACGAAGCCAATCCCGGCCTTCAGGGGCCGTGTCCCGGCGCATACCCGGATGGTTATCCGCTCCCCTCCGGCGTGACATGCACGGCGCCCGGCGGGGGTGGGAACACCATAGCGGGGCCATGCCCGCCAGGCTTTCCCCCGTTTCTTTGCGGGAGCCCGTCGTCTCCCGTACCTCCATTTCGGAATACCGCTTTCTCGCTAAGTTCCAACCGTCTCTTCTATCATTACAATTTCGGAAGCCCAGCTTTCCTGGGCTCGATCTGCGGAACCCCATCGTTCACCGCACCCGGCGTGTCCTGCTATGGCGAAACGTTGGTTCTCGAAGAGGGGGGGACCGGGAACTACAACGGCCTGTTGCTCTCCGCACGACACTCCTTTGGCAGCCACTACACGTCCATCACGAATTTCACATGGTCCCATTGCATCTCGGACAACTACACCACGACGCTCGGATTTTTCCTTGCGGCAGAAGCGGTCCCGTATGATCGGCATGCGGATCGCGGCAACTGCCCCAGTGCCGATACCCACGATATTTTCAATCAGACGCTCGTCGCCCAGATGCCCACCCTCTCAAATCACACGGAGGACATGATCCTCGGGCATTGGGAATTCTCGCTATCCGGGATCATACAATCCGGGACCGATATCGAACCATACAACCTCGTCGATTTTTCGGGCAGTGGGAACGGACTTACGCAGCGCCCCGATCTGATTCCCGGTGCGAATCCGTACTGCCCGAACAAGGGACGCACTTGCTGGCTCAATCCAGCATCTTTCGCGCCGCCAACGGCATATACGTTTGGAAACGTAGGAAACTACAGCTTGTTTGGGCCCGGTTCGATCATCATCAATACAGCTCTCGCGCGGACGTTTCAGATCCGGGAAGGCCAGCAGCTGATGTTCCGGTGGGAAGTTTTCAACATGCCGAATCATGCGAACCTGTACCCACCGGAAAGTTTCTACGTGTTGCCAACCTTTGGACAACCGACCCAGGCGAGCACCGCGGGCCTCGGCGCTCTCAACCAAACGGTGAATGACCCGCGCACCATGCAGTTCGCGCTAAAGTACAGTTTCTAGCGGAGCGTTGCCGATCTCGGTGGGCCATTGAGGAGGCGCTAACCACGCCTTCGCAGACAGAGGTGCCCCCAGGAGTGCATCAGGAATTTCCTTGGCGACGCGGCGGGCCTGCCCTCTCTAAAACTAGTGGCGGCGTGGCGCGACGTCGAGTTGCACAACGATGCCCTCAAGCTCCGGCTTGACCGCGGGGTAGTATTTCATGACCAGCGGATCGTGCCCCGGGACGATGTGTTCCGGCGAGTCTGCCAGCCGGTAGAGTAGGTCGAACCCTTCCAGCATTTCCGCAACGCTGTAGACAACGGGGAACGGGCGTCGCTGCTCAAAATTCGCATACAGATGCGAGGCATCCGAGGCAACGACAACCCACCCGCGCCGCGTCCAAACCCGCGCAACCTGGAGACCGGCTGAGTGACCGCCGACCCGGTGAAGACTCAGCCCCGGTACAAGCTCGGTGTCACCATCGTGGAACACTGCTCTGTCGGAATAGATGTGCCGCAACAGCAACTGAATGTTCTCGAGGTCGAAGGGCGCTCGAAGCGTCTCGTGGCACATGCTTCGGCCGGTCGCGTACGCCATGTCGCGGTCTTGCAAATGGAATCGCGCGCGCGGAAAGCGATCGAGGTTGCCCGCATGGTCGTAATGGAGATGGGTCAGGATGACGTCGGTCACCTGATCGGGATTCATTTCGAGCAACCGCAGCGCTTCTACCGGACAGCGAAGCCAGTCGCGCCGTCGCCGCGCGGCGGCCTCTTTAGCGAACCCGGTATCTACAACAAAACTGCAGTCGCTCCTGCGCAAGACCCACACAAAGTAGTCCAGGTCGGAAGCAAACTCGTGCGGATCCGCGAGCAGGAAATTCTCGCCGGGACGCCGGTTGCCAAGATGCGCATACCGAATGGCAAAAACCTCAAAAGGTTCCATCTGCACGAATGCCTCGCAAGCCACTCTTTCGGCGGCCTAGAATGACGCATTGCCAAGCTGGACGTCAATTGTTAGGGGCGCCGTCGTAGGGCATAATGCGGCGTCAGTTCGCAGCGCTGAATGAACGGAGGAAGGGCGAATGGCGCAGCAAAGTGTCGGCTTTGTGGGAGTGGGGAAAATGGGCAGCCGCATGGTGCGCCGATTGATCGAAGCCGGCTACCGGCTCACCATTTACGACACCAGCGAAGCCGCGGTGGCGCCACTCGTGCAGCTTGGCGCCGCGCGCGCCGACTCGCCGGCCGCTGTCGGATCGGCTGCCGAAATCGTGTTTGCGAGTGTGCCGACGCCGCTAATCGTCCAGGCCGTCGCTCTTGGCCCGGGCGGCGTCGTCGAGGGAAGCCACGTCAAGGTATTCATCGATGTATCGACGACGGGCGCGACCGTCGCGAAGCGAGTGGCGGAAGGCCTCGCGGCCAAGGGGATCACGGCTGTCGACGCACCCGTCAGCGGCGGCATAACGGGAGCGGAAAAAGGGACGCTCGCGGTGATGGTATCGTGCCCCGAAAAAACATTCGGGATAGTGAAACCCATCCTCGAGGTCATCGGGAAGCTCTTCTACGTCGGGACGCAGCCCGGCCAGGGACAGACGATGAAGTTGCTCAATAATCTCCTGTCGGCGACTGCCATGGCGATCACGTCTGAGGCCGTCGTGATGGGCGTCAAGGCGGGGCTCGATCCGACGCAAATGATCGATATCTTCAATGCCGGTACGGCCCGGAATAGCGCCACCCAAGATAAGATGAAGCAACACGTCATTTCGCGGAACTTCAGCTACGGGTTCGAGATCGGGCTGTTGAACAAGGATATTCGACTGTGTATGGGAGAAGCGGACGCGCTCGGTGTGCCGATGGTCGTAGGAAGCGCCGTCAGACAACTTCTCTCAATTGCGACGGCAAGTGAAGGACTCGACGCCGATATGACCGCGCTGACGAAGACGGTCGAGGAATGGGCGGGCGTGCGCGTCGAGCAGAAGTGAGGGATTGGCTGCGCGTATCCAATCCCTGTCACGGTTTTGAATTCTCGACTCGAGGAGAGGTACCAACATGGATAAGAAAACATTTGACCGCGGGCGCGAAATCCGGAGTTCCGTGCTCGGCAAAGAGTTCGTCGATAGTGCGTTCAATACCGCGGATGATTTCAATCGTCCTTTGCAGGAACTCGTCACCGAGTATTGCTGGGGCGCGATTTGGGGGCGTGAGGAACTTCCTCGCAAAACCCGCAGCATGCTCAATCTCGCGATGATCAGCGCGCTGAATCGGCCTCACGAGCTGAAGGCGCACATCAAGGGCGCGCTGGTGAACGGCGTGACTCCGGTGGAGATACGGGAGGTCTTGCTGCAGGTGGCAATCTATTGCGGCGTGCCGGCGGCCGTCGATTCCTTCCGAATCGCGCGGGAAGTGTTCGCGGAACAGAAAGAGAAAACTCCCAAGTAGTAGTGGTCGGGCGGGGTTGCGCGGGCCTTTCGAGAGAGCGATCACAATGAAGAAACACTCTATGCTGATCGGCGGACAATGGGTCGAGCCTCACTCTGGGATCTGGTTCGAATCCGTGAACCCATTCACGGCCGCTCCCTGGGCGCTCATCCCTCGCGGAACGAAAGAGGACGTCGACCGGGCGGTGGCTGCGGCCAAGTCGGCTTTTTACGGAACCGATTGGCGTAAGCTCACCGCGACTGCCCGTGGCGATCTCCTCCGCCGTTTGGGCGACCTCGTGGCCGCGGAAGCCGATAGGCTCGCCGAGATTGAGACGACGGACAACGGGAAGCTGATCGCCGAGATGCGCGGCCAGTTGAAGTACATCCCGCAGTGGTTCCATTATTTCGGCGGCCTCGCGGACAAGATAGAAGGCCGCGTCATTCCGATCGACAAGCCCGGCGTCTTCAACTTCACGCGCGAAGAGCCGTTGGGCGTCGTCGCCGCGATCACACCTTGGAACTCGCCGCTGCTGCTGGCGGCGTGGAAGCTCGCGCCGGCATTGGCGGCGGGGAACACAGTTGTCTGGAAACCGTCGGAATTCTCCTCCGTTTCGGCGCTCGCCTTCGGGGAATTGTTCGAGCGCGCCGGTTTCCCGCCCGGCGTGGTTAACATCGTGACCGGGTACGGTAACGAAGTCGGCGAGCCTTTGATCACGCATCGGGACGTCGCAAAGATCGCGTTCACGGGCGGCGACCGCACGGGCGAGCACGTCTATCAACTGGCGGCACGCGGCATCAAGCGGATCACGCTTGAGCTGGGAGGGAAGTCCGCGAACATCGTGTTCGACGACGCCGATCTGGACGAGGCGGTGAAAGGCGTTGTGTCGGGCATTTTCGCTGCGACCGGTCAGACTTGCATTGCAGGCTCACGCGCACTGATTCATCGCCCCATCCACGAGAAGTTTGTCGACCACCTCCTGGCCCTCGCCAAAACGGCGCGCATGGGCAACCCGCTCGATTCGGCCACGCAGGTTGGGCCGATCACGACTCGACCGCAATACGACAAAGTCCTCGACTATATTCGAATCGCGAAGGAGGAAGGCGCGGTCTGCCGCCTGGGCGGTGGGCCGGCGCAACGCCCGGAGTGCGGCTCGGGATGGTTCGTCGAGCCGACGATCTTCACCGGCGTTCAGCCCGCAATGCGAATCGCTCAGGAAGAAGTGTTCGGTCCGATTCTTTCGATCATCCCCTTTGATAATGAGGACGAAGCCGTTCGCATCGCGAATGGCACGGTCTACGGTCTCGCCGCCGGAGTCTGGACGACCAGCATCCGCCGCGCTCTGACCATGGCCGAGCGATTGGAGGCTGGGACGGTCTGGGTAAACACGTACCGCGCCGTGAGCTACATGTCTCCTTTCGGGGGTTACAAGCGGTCGGGCATAGGGCGGGAAAGCGGGGCGGAGGCGATCCGCGAGTACCTACAAACGAAGAGCGTCTGGATCGACATCGCGGGTAGCGCTCCGAATCCATTCGTGATGAGGTAGGCACACAACTCACGCGGCAGATGCGCCTGCGCGAATTTCATCCCCACGGCCGATCCACCACCAAAGCGTAGTGCCCAAGATCGGGATCAAGCTCAGCGAAACGAAAGTCGCGCCGTACCAGTGATGGTCGAAGCAGATTCCGTAGATCGGCATCAAGATCGCAACAACGGCTGACCACGCGCCAGAGCCGATTCCGGCTACCATGCCGGTCTCTTCGCGCGGATACGCCCTCGCGCTGAGGTGCAACGACACGACGATAAAACCAACCGCGACAAACATCGCCCACGAAAACAATGCCAGCGCGACCGGCCACGACCCTGCTTTTGTCACGAGCGACGGCACTAAGGCAAATGCCGTAAGCAGCACATACAAACGCACTGGCCGCGGTTCCTCGCGCACATAACGATCCGCCACCCAGCCCCAGAAGTAATAGCCGAGCTCCCAGCACACTGCGGGAATCCAGAGAATTCGCCCCAGTTCTGCTTGTGTCAGGCCGAGCACGCGGTTCAAATAGACAGGGGAGAGATAGAGAGTCGGACCCAGTGCCGCTCCTCCGAGTCCCATGCCAAACACGAGCAGCCAGAAACGGCGCTCCATCATGTTCGGCCACGGGACCATTCGCTGCTTCCGCCCCACCGGTCGCAGCAGTGGCGGTCGAGCGACGAGCCACCAAACGGCCAGCCACGCCGCACCGAGCGCGCCCGTGGCCAGAAACGCCGCGCGCCATCCCCATCGCAGCGCTATCGGCGTAATAACGAGCGGCGCGAAAACGGATCCCAGAGATGCACCGCTATAGGAGATCCCCATCCCGCGCGATTGGCGGTTGAGAGGCAGAGATTCCGCGGCGGTTCGCAGACCGCCCGGAAACGTGGCGCCTTCACCAAAACCAAGTAGCGCGCGAGCCGCCGCAAAGCCAAGAAACCCTCCCACCCACGCATGCGAGGCACTCGCCAGCGTCCAGATTCCGACGGCGGCAAGCATGCCGATGCGAAGCCCGACATAGTCCAAAAGCGAGCCCCATAACGGATTCGCGATCATGTAAACGAAAGAAAATACCGAGACCGCGTCCGCGTAGGACGCTGCGCTCAAGCCGGTGTCCTGGAGAATCATTGGAGAAATGACCGCAAGCGCCTGGCGATCGATGTAGGAGAGCAAGGAGCACGTCATCATCACGACAACGGGCACCCACATGCGCCAGCCGACGGCAAAGCGATTCGCATTGTCGGTCGATGGCAGCGTCGCTATGGGTACACCGCTGAGCATTCGACTGTCCTCGTTTTGAGCAGCGGGAGTGTATCACGCACGCTTTGCGTCGAGCAGAAGCATGGTAATGTGCCCGGTGGCGCACAAGATTTCTGGCAAATCGCCTGGAGTTTGCAGACGTGGATACCGCTGAACTGCGGAGATGGGTCGGAAAGACCGAGACCGTGTCGGATCAAATTACGCCGGTGCCGATCGCGGCGCTACGCGCGACGCTCGACATCGAGGCTTCGCCGCCGCGACCTGGCGATCCACTGCCGCCTCTGTGGCACTGGCTCTATTTCTTAAGGATTCATCGGCAATTTGAACTTGGCCCGGAAGGTCACACAACGAAGGGTAGTTTCCTACCGCCCGTGCCGCTGCCGCGCCGCATGTGGGCGGGCGGCCGCTTTGAATTCCATCGCCCTGTGCGCGTGGGAGAAACTCTCACGCGAACGTCGCGAATCGTCGATGTGCAGCACAAGGAGGGCCGCACCGGCCCGCTCGTGTTTGTGGTGGTGCGCCACGAAATCGGCAATGAGAAAGGAATGGCCCTAAGCGAGGAGCAAGATCTGGTATTTCGCGGCCATACCAAGCCGGGCGAGCCGGCACCGCCGCCCCAGCCCGCGCCTGCCGATCCGGAGTGGGAACGCATCATACGGCCCGACGACGTGCTGCTCTTCCGCTACTCCGCGCTGACGTTCAACGCTCATCGCATTCATTACGACTATCGCTACGCCACCGGGGTCGAGGGGTACCCGGGCCTGGTGGTGCACGGCCCGCTCATCGCAACGATGTTGCTCGATCTGCTGCGGCGCAATATGCCCGAGGCAAACGTGGCCCGCTTTTCGTTTCGCGCAATAAGCCCGCTATTCGACACTGCGCCCTTCCGGGTTTGTGGCAAACCCGAAAAGGACGGGAAGACCGTCTCCCTTTGGGCAAGAAATGAAGCCGGCGGTTTGGCGACGGCCGCTACGGCCGTCACGCCGTAGGTGCTAGTCGTAGTATTGCGGGGACTTCTTCAGTTTGGAGTTGGCCGCGAAATCATGCTCGATCCACAACTGCGTATTCGTCTTCTTGACGTAATCCTCGATCATCGCCCGGCTGGCGAGAGATTGCTCTTTGCTGAACTCGAATGTGGGGATGCGGTTCAGCTTGCGTTCTTCGGGATAGTGATAGAGATCGCCCGCGAGCATCACGGGACCGGTTTTCGCGAGTTTCACGATCAGCACCTGGTGCCCCGGCGTGTGGCCCGGAGCGAATTTGATAATCACCGTTCCGTCGCCGAACACGTCGTACTCATCCGTATTGAGGATGACGGTCTTGCTGTTCTTTAGCAGATCGTAGTCCTTGGGATCAGAAAGTGCCGGAGGTTTGTCGGCCAACATGGCGTCGCGTTCCACCTGTCGCACGAGCCACGTGGCACTGGCGAACTCGTTGCAATTGGCGATGTGATCGCCATGATAGTGCGAGAGGCCAAGATACGTGATGTCGGTCGGAGCGTAACCGATTTCGGCGAGCTGCGACTTCAGCGTCCTCGTTGACGTGAAGACTCCCTGCGTCACCGGAGCGCCGTCTCCCTTGAAGGCGGTGTCCGGAATGGCGCCGACGTCCCACATCAAAGTGCCCTTGGGGTGGACGATCAAGTAGCAAGGAACTGCCAGTTCTGTTTCGGCGAGCTCTTCCTTCTTGAAATTGAACAGTCCCGGATCGAGGCCCTTGATCACCCCACAGTCGAAAACGTACAGCCTTACCGTCTTGGGCCGCTTGGCCGCATGCTGCGCCGGCGCCGAAGCAGCGGCAACAACTGCCAGCAACGCTACAAGAAGAACACCGCTCGCTCTCGAAAGCTGTCTCAATGTTGTCATGGGGGCTCCCTGGCGGCCAATCATACCCAAAATCCGGAATACGTCCAGCTGGCCGGACATGCCGGAGCGCGCGGCACGATGCGGCTGGAATTGCGGCGAGGCGCATGTATAATGCGCGCCTGCCAACTGGGGAGGGAGGATTTCATGTCCGACGCCGAGAGGCACAGCGAGGAAGTGGCCAGGACATTTTTCGATACGCTCAGCTCAGGCGACCTCGAGCGCCTGAGGATGCTGCTGCACGAGCAGGCTACGTGGAATGTAATGGCAATCGGGATTCAGGGCGCGGGAGAAAAGAAGGGTCGAAAGGAAATCATCGAAGATTTTCTTGGCCCTGCGCGCGGCCTCTTTGTGCCGGGCGACCCCAAGATCCACATCGACCGCGTGATTTCCAAGGGGCCTGTTGTTGCGGTCGAGGCGCGAGGCCTCGGACGCTTCAAGAACGGGAAGGAGTATTCGAACCGCTACGCGTTTTTCATCGAAATCAAGGACGACAAGGTCATCGCCCTGCGCGAGTACTTGGACAGCTACTACTTGAGCACGCTGTAGGAGCAAACGGCACGCGTTCTCTCACGCCCCGCCGTTCACCGTAGTCCCGCCATCAATCCGCAGGATTGCCGCCGAAATATAGGACGCCTCCGGCGACGCCAGAAAAACCGCCGCGGACGCAATGTCCTCCGCCGTCCCATTCCGCCCCAGCGGACACCTCTGCCGCCGCGATTCGTAGAGCGCGTCGTCATTGTTGTTCATGGCGCGCGCACCAGGCGTCGGCACCGTGCCCGGGCATACGGCGTTCACGCGGATTTTACGTGGGCCGAATTCAACGGCCAGCGAACGCGTGAGCGAGGACACTCCGCCCTTGATCGCAGAATAGACGGTCGAGCGCGGCACACCCAGCTCCGCCGCAGGCGAAGTGTTGTTGATGATCACGCCTCCTCTTTCCGGATCCATGTGCCTCAAGGCAGCTTGCGCGCTCCAGAAAATCGATTTCAGGCCGACGTCAATCATGCGAGCGACGGTTTCCTCGCGGATTTCCGCGACCGGCTCGCGGCGGAACACGATGGCGTTGTTTGCGATGATATCCAACCGCCCGAACTCGGCGACAAGTTGATCCACGGCGCGCAAGAAATCATCGCGGCGGCTCACGTCAATCGCAAACGCCCGCGCTACGCCTGCGTTCTTTTCAATTTCGCGCACGGTCGCCTGCGCGGTGGCGGGATCGATGTCCGCCACGCCGACAGTCGCGCCCTCCGATGCGAATGCGAGGGCCATCGCTTGCCCGATTCCTCGTCCGGCTCCAGTGACGAACGCAACCTGCCCTTTGAGACGCGACATCGTTTCGCTCCCGAGAAGAATCTAAGACCGAATGGAGACGGCTGAAGCAGCGACCCTGGTTTCTTCTGAAGTGGCGCCACCTAACTGGCCTTCCTTGATGAGGTCGGCTCCTTTTTCGGCGATCATGAACACAGCAGGCGCGGGACCGGCGGAGGGTAGCGCCGGCATAATCGACGCGTCGATCACTCGCAGCGATTCGATGCCGCGAACGCGCAACCGCTCGTCCACCACCGACATGGCATCCTGCCCCATCTTGCATGTGCCGCTAGGGTGGCAAAACGTACTGGCCGTCTTATGCAGGAAGTCGCGGAGGTCGTCGTCGGTGCGACAGGCGTCGCCCGGCGAGTCTTCGCCCAGGACGCGAGACTTGACCGGCTCGGTCTGAAAGATGCGCCGCACCCATTTCACGCCGGCCAGCAATCCATCCTCGTCGTTTTTTTCCGCCAGGTAATTCGCGTACATCGCCGGCGCCTGGCGCGGATCGGTGGATTTCAGCAGCAGCCGTCCTCGCGATTTGGGGCGCACGTAAGCAACGCCAGCGGTCACTCTGGGTAGGGGATCCGGGGCGATCCTCGAACTGCTGTCATAGACATAGCTCATCGGACGGAAAACGATTTGCAGGTCGGGACAAGGAGCGTCCGGCAGACCGCGCGCCAAGGCAGTCGCCTGGGACGCGCCGTTGGTGAGCGGCCCTTGCTTCGCGAGATAGTAGGTGATGGCGTGCCAAACCACTCGAAGCCCGCCCAATTGCCGGTTGAGCGAGTTCTCCGGCGAAGTACGGTAAGTACAGTTGGCATACACGTGATCGTGCAGGTTTTCTCCGACCCCGGGCAAGTCCGCCACGACCGTGATTCCATGCTCTTGCAAGTGCTTGCCAGAGCCTATGCCAGAAAGCATGAGGAGCTGCGGGGAGCCGATTGCACCGGCCGCGAGAATAACCTCGCGTGCCGCGAGCACTTTTTGAATCGTCCCGTCCCGTTCGTATTCAACCCCAGTTGCCTTGCGCCCTTGCATTAGAATGCGGCGCGCAAAGGCCGAAGTCTCGACCACGAGATTCGGCCGGTTGCGTACCGGGCGAAGGAATGCCTCCACCGAGGATTGGCGCACGCCCTTACGCACCGAGTTGGGCATGAGGCTGATGCCCTCGGAAACGGCCCCGTTCAAATCGTCGCTCGCGGGCAAACCGGCACGGACGCCAGCCTCGATAAAGGCCCGCGTAATAGGATGGACGTACACGGGATAGTTCACTGAAAGCAGACCCGTGCCGTTGCGGGACTCGCCGCGCAGGTATTCGCGCCGCTCCATCTTCTCGAAGTAGGGCAACACGTCGGACCAACCCCAGCCCGCGTTGCCGAGCCGCCGCCAGCCATCGTAATCCTCGGCCTGACCGCGAACGTAAGCGCTACCATTGATGGAGCTGCATCCGCCCAGAACTTTCCCGCGCGGCCAAAAAATCGGCCGATTGTTGAGTTTTGCTTCGGGCTCGGTGTAAAGACCCCAATTCAGCGTGGGATGGATGAAGAGCTTCCCCATGGCCAGCGGCATTTTGATCCACATGCTCGTTGGCTCAGGCCCGGCCTCGAGCATCAGGACGCGGACAGCAGGGTCCTCCGTCAGGCGGTTGGCAAGGACGCAGGCGGCGGTTCCGCCCCCGACGATGATGAAATCGAAACTCCGAGAATCACGCGTGCTCTCTGGCATTGCCAAGCCTCCCCCGCCGCAATCCAATCCCCCGCGAACGACTCAAAACCAGCCAAGGTTTAGTCGGTGGAGAAGCGCCAATTGCGCGTGTCGCGCACAATCCGCCCCACCGGATCGTTGAAATGAACGGCGAACAGGCGAACCGGCTTATTCTCATAACGTGAGAGGAACTCCCGCCGCGTCTTGCGCGACATGTCTTTGTCCACACAGCCCACCGAACATATCTCAGGCTCCGCGAACTGGATGGGATTATGAAAGACGTCGCCCGTGATGACCGCTTCCTGCCCTTGCGAGGCAATATGCACGCTGACGTGTCCCGGTGTATGTCCGTGCGTAGGCTCCAACCACACTTCGTCCGCTAAGCGATGATTGGTTTCCACGAGGTCGGCCAGGCCCGCATCCAGAATCGGTTGAACCGAATCCAGGATATGTCTCACGTCGACGGTTTTTTCCCGTAAAAGGGTTTGGCAGAATTCCCACTCGCGGCGCCCGAACAGGTATCGCGCTTTAGGAAACGTGGGCACCCACCGCCCGTTTACCAGACGAGTGTTCCAGCCGACGTGGTCGAAATGCAGGTGCGTGCACAGGACGGTATCAATGGTCTCGGGTGGAAAACCGGCTGCCGTCAAATCTTCGAGAAACGCGGTCTGCAGATCGGTGCAGTGCTCGATTTCGCGCGGCTTGTCGTTCCCGACGCAGGTGTCGACGACGATTCGCCGGCTGCCCACTACAACCACAAACGCCTGCACCGCCAGTATGATCTGTCCCTCGGGCGTAATGAAGCGCGGCACCAGCCAATCGTATTTCTTGTAGAGTTCGGAAGTTTCCGCGGGGAATAGAGGCGCCCAAGGAATCCGCTCCGCCGATTCCATAACGCTGGTGATTTTGACGTCGCCAACATTCCAGCGTCGGATTCGCGACTCGCCCCTCTTGTAGTCATGACCCAAGGCTGCGCCAGCCGCATGCCGCGCGGCGACTGTTTCTTGTATTGGATCCATTAGCCTGCTCCTTGACCATCGGAGTGCTACCGTGGTCCCCATGTATCACGCATCCGCACCCCAGCGCAAGTCGCAGGCACGGACCAGCGCGATGAAGGTCAGGGGATATTGTGAATCGCGCCAGCGCTACTTTCGGAATAAGAACGTCAGGAGAAACGCCGCCAGCCTGAAATTCAAGAGCTTGAGGGCGTTTCGCCCTTCCCGCGGATTGAGCTTGGCGGTCATCGGCATCGAGCCAAAGACCTTCCCCTTCATCACCAGCGAATTACCGTCTCGCTCGAGCGACGTGACCTGCATCAGCTCGCTGTTGTCCTGTCCGTAGATTTTCATCATCGCTGCTGCCCGATCTTATCGAAATTCAGCTTCAAGTCCTCGCACATCCTCATCGCAGTGGCGCGGCCCGCCCCGAACACGCCGCCGCCCGGATGCTGAAATGGTCCTACCAAATACAGGCGCTCCACGCCCGGCACGGTATTTTGGCCGAGGTCTGGAGTCGGCCGGTGCGAGCCGGACTGATAGAGGTAAGGAGCTGCGCCGTGCAGATCGCCCCTCTGAAAGCTCTCGGAACAGCGTTCGAGATCCAACGGGCTGTCGCAAACATAGGAAATGATGTTTTGCGGTGTCAGATTTTCGCAGAACTTCGCCGTACGGTCGATCATCGTTCTGGCGAATGCATCCTTTGCCTTGTCCCAGTGCTGCGGCCCTCCATCGGGGTGCGAATAGGGGACGTAGTCCCAAATATGAAAGGTGGCTTTTCCGGGGGGGCAGCGCGTGGCGTCGAAATTCGAAGGGCACGCAATGCCGAGCAGCGCAGTGTCCGGAATGCGACCGTATCGCAGGGCGTCGAAGTACTGCC
The DNA here is from genome assembly GCA_050018375.1 of Candidatus Acidiferrales bacterium. Lineage (GTDB taxonomy): Bacteria > Acidobacteriota > Terriglobia > Acidiferrales > UBA7541 > Palsa-295. The sequence goes on from JBEKAE010000003.1 coordinate 172,201, forward strand.
GCAGCACGGTCATGCTCGAAGGCACGAGATCAGTGAAATAGGACTTGCTGACATGCGGCCCGGCTTTGAAGCGCAGCGGCTCGTTCAGCGCGCCGTGAACAGTGAAGCACGAGTTCGCCGAAAGCTCGACACGCTCCGCATCACGCGTGACCCTGGCGTCGAGTCCGGGGACGTATCGCCCGAGAAAATGGGGATGGATCGAACCGATGACGCCGTCCTTCGCGGCGTATTCGGCACCGTCCGCGGTGCGAACGCCCACGGCGCGGCCACCTTTCACCAGAACCGTTTCGACCGAGGTGTTGTTGAGAACCGTGCCGCCGTGAGCCTCGATGCAGCGGATCAGCGAAGCCGTCAGGGAGCCGCTGCCGCCCACCGCGACGCCGATGCCGTACTGTTCCATGAAGCCGAGGAAAACGAAGATGCCGATGCCGGTCCCTTTCTCCTCTGGGCCCGTAAGATTTTCCGAGACCATGCGCACGAAAAACAGACGCACCTTCTCGTTCTCGAAATTCTCCAGGATGACGTCGTAAGGACTCTTCTGCATCAGGGCGAATAGCTCGCGGCCTTCCACACTTTGGTCGAGCATCGCGAGCATGGCGCCCATCGGTGGCGGTGGTGTGTAGAACGACGCCGAGATCATCGGCAGGTAACGCATCGAGGTCTCGGCGAACTTCAGGAACGTGTCCGCGTCCCTTTTGGAGAACCTGGCGATTTCCTGGTAGTTCTTGTTGCGGTCCCGATACAGGCCGATCGACGAGCCGTCGTCGAAGACAGTCATGAACGGAATTTCCGGATAGACGTATTTGAGCCCATAGCGCGAGAGCAGCTTGAGTTCGTCGTTCTTCAGCAGCGGATTGCCCTGGATGAAGATGTGTCCCGTGCTGAACCGGTCGTGCAGAAAGCCCGGCCCGGTGAGCTCCGCTGTGACAACGCCGCCCCCAAACCAGGCATTGCGCTCAAGCACCAGAACGTTCTTGCCGGCGGCGGCCAGATAGGCAGCGGCAACCAGCCCGTTGTGACCGGATCCAATTGCAATGATGTCGTGGCTGTTGGACATCGATGTCCCCCGCGCGGACTCACCCGGCGAAATTGCGCCCACACATATAACAGAATTATCCAGCGGTGTGGATGAAAAACCTGAAAGGGCCGAACCTTGCGAGTGCGAACCTAAGGCGTCTTGCTCAGACGCCGGAAGTAGTCGGCAACGGCATCTTCGTAGCCGGCGGGCACAGGGAGAGAATCCGTGCTGCGCACCTGGCCGGACTGTTTGCGGTCCAGAGCGCGCCGCAACTGTAGTTCGAGCTTATCCACATCGCCGAGCACTTGATCGTGCAGTTGCTCGATGAGCGCCGGATTGCCAGGGAAGCGGCTGGGATCCAGACGCTGCATTTCTCGAATCAACTCTTGAATCTGGCGAAGCGCCTCGGGATCGTCTTTTACCGTCTGACGAAGCCTGTCGAGCTCGGCCACTCCTTCTCGGTAAGCACGTTCGGGCGGGACAGGATAAGTATCGGGAGAAGCGGGCGATGGGAGTTGGCCGAGATTGTTGCCTGTATTCATCCCTCCGTAAACGGGCCCATTGTAGGCGCCGCCGCCCCGATTCACGAAATCTCCCACGGCTCCGGTTCTGCCGCCGGGCCCATCTTGGCGCCCGCCGGGAGCATTGCGGCCGCTGAAGTCGCGGTCCAAAGCTTCCAATCGATTGCGAAGATTCTGAACCTGATCGAGCGCGCTTTGCGAATCTCCCGGTTGCTGTCCGCTGCCGAGGGCCTGGCGCGCGTCGCGCGCCTGTTGGCCGAGCCGTTGCAAGTCGGACGCGATTTGCGATTCGCTGCCGTTCCGATCGGGATTCATACCCCGCCGGAGCATGTCCGCGCTTCTCTGAATCCGCGTGTCGAGATCGGATTGATCGAGTTCGCGCAAAGCGTCGCGCAGTTTCGAAGCTGCGGCGCGATCGCCGGAAGAAAGATCGCGGACGGCGTCTCGCATCCCCTTTTCAAGCCGCCCCAGATCGTCTGCCAAACGCTGGCGATTATCGGCCAGCGTCTGCGGCGTGTCCTGCGTGGAACTCGTCCCCGAGCTGTTAGCGTACGCGCGCGACAAATCGCGAATTCGATCCGATTGATTGCGCTGTTCGTTTGCGAGGCGATCCGCCTCTCCAGCCAATGTATCGAGACGTCCGGAGTTCTGTTGGCGCTGAGTGCCTCCCAGGAGACTTGTGGCCTCGCGAAGCCTTTCGGCGGCGCGCCGGGCGTCGGCTTGACCCTGTCCCTGCGAGGAAGCGCGCCGCATGTCGTCGTTGGCTTGCCGAAGTTGATTGAGCGCTTGCTGGATGCGCGGGTCGGATGCGCCCTGGCTCCCTTGCGATTGTTGTCCTGAAGTTTGCCCGCTCGATGACCCGTTCGACGATTGACCGTTCCGTGAAAGCTGCTCGATCTGGCGCTGCAACTGCTCGGCTTCCCTGCGCAGCATCTCTTGTTGCCACCGCTGTTCGGGCGACTGACTGCTGTTGTTCTGCGAGGCAAGCTGTTCCTCGCGACGCGCCAGCTCATCAAGCTTGCGCAACGCTTCGTCGATCTCCTCGCTGCGTTGGTTGGCCGACTGTGCCGTCTGAGCGGTCTCGTATTGATTCTTTTGCGTGTCGAGCTCGAGGTCGAACAGGCTTGCCAGGTCGCGCCCTGCGGTTCCGGCCCCGCCACCGTTGGCGCTGCCGGCATTGCCGAAAGCGACCTGAATCTGCCGGAAAGTCGCCTCTGCGCGGAGCAGATATTGGAGGGCCTTCTGTTCCTCCGGAATCGCATCTTTCCACTTCTGCCCTTGCAGTTTCTGTGACGCCGGGCCCATGGCTTCAGCGGCGGCGTTCATGTCCTTCTGGAACGCAGTGAACTCGTCATTCTCGGCGATCAGTCCGCGCATCTGCAAACGGTTGGCGAGCGACACAGCCTGATCGCGCAGTTTCGACTGAACGCCGGACAAGAACTTTGCATTCTCGGCAGTTTTCTCCGCCGAGGCGTTCTTGTCACCGAGCTGCTTCCAGGTCGCGCCGATGATTTCCTTCTGGCGTTGCGAAATCTCATCCGGTGCGTTGCCGCTGCCTCCTCCGCCACCGCCGCCCGATTCCTGCGACTGCGAATACTCGCGCTCGAAAGGCTCGGCCTGAATGAAGAACATGTCGGTTCTGGATTCCGCATGCGCGTCTTTGGCCGCGGCATAGACGCTTACGATGTCGCCCGGCACGAGCTTGAAGTCTTCCAGGGCGAGGGTCGTCGATCCGTCGGCCGTTTTTTCGCCTTTCTGCTTAAGGAAATTAACGGTCTGTTCGGGACCCCCGTTCACCGAATAGTGCAGACTGAAATCATCCAGACCAAATGGATCGTCCGCCTTGGCCGCAACGGTGATCTCCTCGATCGGGCTCGCGCGATAATCGCCGCCCGGCCGGGAGATGACGACATCCGGAGGACTTGCCTTGCTCGCCTCGATGAAGAAATCCTCGGAGATACGGACAGGCTGACCTCGATCGAGAACGGCGACATGATACGTCCCATCCTTATCCAGTCGAATCGCACCTTTATATGAATTGCCTGCGCCGCCGGACAACGGAATCTGCCGGTCATCGTCGAGGACAAGAACACCGTCATGCAAGGGCCGGTCCACTCCTATTTCGAGGTTCGCCTCGGTGCCTTCGATGGCACGCAGATCTCCGCCGTGCTCTTCCACGACCGGCTGCATGCCTGTCCAGGACGGGAAATGATACGTGACGCGAATCTGTTTTACGGAAGGCAAATCGGTCACGCGGATGTTGAAGTGGCGGGAACGCAGCGGCCCCGCTTCGACGTAGTATTCGACTCCTTCGGGAAGCCCCGCGAATAGAAACTGGAAGCTCGAGGTTCCCGGCTGTGGCTGCATCGGAAGCTGCTCCCACTTCGACGCGCTCTCGTGGCGCGCATAGAGGCGGACGCCGCCTGTCTGGATACCGCGAGGCTGCACGCTGATCAGCTGGTCGGAATTCCGCCGCACCGTCGCGTCGCCGGGACTGACGCGAAGATCATAGAGCGGACCGGCTCCGGCATCGCCGGCCCACAAGAGCGCTGCTCCATAGCCGAGATAGCCGGGACCCGCAAGAATCATCCAGATCAAGACTCCAAGCGACGCTATCGCCGTGCCGAGCGAGATCAACAGTTTCTTGTTGGGAACCACGCTCGTGGCTTCGGCCTCGCGCGCGATTGCCAAAGTGTCAGCAGCAAGCAGTTCGGTAAATGGCTCCGGATCGTCGGCGCCGCGCTCTGCCAAAGTGAGCAGGCGTTGCTCAAAGCTCGGCACGGCCGCTTCGGCTTCCCAGGCGGTCCGGCGGCGGTTAAGGCGCAACAAGGGCAGGGTGCATGCGAACACGATGCCGCCGGCGATGACGAGAAACAGGATGATCCGGGCGCTGGTGAGGCTCGCCTTGGAAAAGGCAAGGGCATTTGCAATGACCACCAGAACGACCGTCGTCACGAGCGCCGACAATGCCAGGATGGCGGCTCCGCGCAGAAACGTGCGAAGGCGCAAACGGCGCTGTAGTTGCTCAATGTACGTATTGAGTTGTTGGCGCGCCGTCACGATTCTTCCCTTTGAGTCGCCAGGTATCGCGCCGCCAGCAACGATTCCAGCAGCGCGGCCGCCAGCACCAAGAGCATAGCGTACCACCAAAGGCTCCGAGGCTTCACCGGCTCGGGTCCTTGGCCCGGGCCGAGGGCTTGCACTGGCTCGGCACCACCGCTTCCGCGCCAGAGCGCGAGCTCATCGTCCGGAATAACTTCGAGATTGGACTCCCGGCGGTCCGCGTTCACTCCGACCACGTCCTGGCGGCCGTTGGCCAGGCGGACGTCGTAAAAACCCGCGCTCGTCAATTGGTAGGACTCGGCCGACGTCGCCTCTTTCAGCGACAAAGGCCGGCGTCCCGCGGGATCAACGATCTCGACGCTGACCGCTTGTTCTTTCGTCGTTCGCAGCTCCAGGAAAGAATCCACCAACCGGGAGCCACTGCGATCCGCTGTCCCTGAGAGATAGAGCGCCGTTTGCTTCACGAAGGGGACGAAGATCGGTTGAACCGGGAAGTCGTTCGTCAGATCGTCGAGACCCGACGCAAGCAGAAGCACATGGCCCTCGCCGATCTTTTTGTCGAGCAGCACCGGAGTCTGATCGGTGAGCCTCGCGACGACACGCGAGCTTGAAGGATCGACTGAGACCGCATAATAGAATTTTACGCCCGCCCAGCGCTGACTGTTCTCCATCGACGGATGAGAGGAATCGGTTTCACCCACGGTGAGAAATCGCGCACCGTCCCTCGTGTAATCGTGCGTCGCGAGAATATTGTCTCCGAACACCGGAACACGGGAACGGTGGCCTGCGGATGTTCCCGCTGCGATCAAGACTCCTCCACCGCTCCGGACGTATCGCAGCAGGTCGTTTTCGAACTGAGAAGGGAGCGATACAACATCGGAAAGGACCACAAAACCATATTTCGAGGGCTCGATGCCCGATACGCGTTCAATCGTGACAGGATCGAAGGAGAAAGACGTTTCAGCAGCCGAGCCGAGGGCCGCCCCGAAAAACAAGGGGGATCGAGAATCCGATGATTCGTGGACGAAAAGAACGCGTTGAGGATCGGATCGCTCGACCGCAAATAGGTACGCATCATCGGCGGGCAGCACATCGGCGGAATCGATCCGTACTTCGCACCGGCTGAAGCCATACGGCACATCAAGGGATTGAAATTCCACGCTGGCGCGTCCTCCCGCGGGGACTTCAACATTACGAGTGGCGATCGTTTTCCCATTGACGACGAGCGAGGCGGTGCGCACGGCAGCCTGCGTCTGATATCCGGCGATTACCGCATCAACGCGCGCCTTCTTGGGATCCCAGACCCGGCTTGGAGCATGAACGCTTTCCACGGCCCAATTCGGCTGGGTGCTTTTCACGACGGGATGGAGGACAAGGGTGACACCGGGCGGCAGGGCCAGCTCCGCAAAGCTCGCGGGCATGTCGGATTTCTGCATGTCGCTGAATAGCTGGACTTCAATAGGGCTGCGCGCGCTCTCGGATAGCGGGCGAATCGCGCGAGCCAGTTCGCCGAAGCTTCCGCGAGAGTCGCCGGGTTCGATGCTTTCGACAGCCGCGCGCAATGAGGACGCATCTTGAATCGGTTGGGTCAGGACGTGAAGCTGCGAGCCCAGCGCCGCGATCTGGGCGCGGTCCGCCGCGTTCCGAGCGCTTAACACGGCAAGCGCCTGTCGCTTCGCATCGGCCAGTCGCGAGCCTGCCCTCATGCTGAAAGAATTGTCGATCACGAGAAAGATCAGCTTGTTCCCTGATGCGCCGGCGGTTATGCGTTTGATGTATGGGTTCGCAAAAGCGAGCGCCAGCAACAATAGAAGCGCGAGGCGCGACGAGAGCAAGACCAGATAGCGCAGACGGCGATGCCGGATCGAGCTCTGCGTGCGCTGCTCGAAAAACATCAGGGAGCTGAATGGATGTGGCGTGGTGGTGTGGCGGCGGAGGAGATGGAGATAAAGCGGCAAACCCACCGCAGCCGCGCCAATCAGGAACCAGGGAGCAAGGAAACCCATCAGTTTCTCTTTTGCCGAATCGCCAGGTATTGCCGCAGGGCGCCGTCAAGCGGCTGGTCCGTTACGAGCAAGTGGTAGTCCATCCCGGCGCTGCGAGCGGAGTCGCGCAATGCCGCGATGTGCCCCTCAATTTTCCCCCGGTACTCGTCGCGAGCATATTCGGGAGTGATTTCCATGTGTTCGCGCGTTTCGAGGTCCACCAGAATCGCAGGCTCACCGAGGTCAGGACGAATCTCGCGAGGATCGAGAACGTGAAATAGAACGACTTCGTTTCCATGAAAACGCAGAGGCTCGATCGTTCGAATGATCCGCTCCGGCGTTTCATAGAAGTCGGAAATCACGAGAACGAGACCGCGGCGCCGCAGGAACTCCTGAAAATGATTCATCGGTTTGGCGAAATCGGTTCGGGCGCGTGGTTCGGCGAGTTCGAGTCCGTGCAGCAGGCGGCTGACTTGTCCCTGCCGGGTGGAAGGACGGATATAGTTGCGGACTTCGTCATCGAATACGATCAGCCCCGCGGCGTCGCGCTGATTGTGGATCGCCAGATAGAACAATGAGGCCGCCACAAAACGCGCGTAGTCCATCTTGCTCACCTTGTGCGAGGCGTAATTCATCGAATTGCTGGCATCGAGGAGGATTGTGAGCATGCTGTTGGTCTCTCCGCGATACCTTTTCAGATAGGCGCGCTCGGTACGGGCAAAGACATTCCAGTCCACGTGCCGGAGATCGTCGCCGGGCGAATAGGCACGGTATTCGGCGAACTCCTGGCTGAAGCCGAAGTCCGGCGACCGATGGAGGCCCGCCACAAATCCGTCGACGACGGTCTTGGCGATGAGATCGAGCCCGGAAATCTCAGCCAGGACCGACGGATCGAGAAAGCGTTGCACGATCAAGCTCCTTTCGGAGGCGGCATATGTTCGAGAAGGCGCACAAGGATCTCGTCCGAATCGATGCGGTCGGACTCCGCATGGAAGTTCAGCAGAATGCGGTGGCGCAGCACGGGAATGGCCAGCGCGGCGATGTCCTCGTAGCTCACGTGATAGCGGCGGCGCGACAGGGCGCGGGCTTTCGCGGCAAGGACGATGAACTGAGCCGCGCGGACGCTCGCTCCATAGTTCACATATTTCTTTACGAAGTCCGGCGCTTCGGCGTTCTTCGGGCGCGTGGCGCGAACCATGCTCACCACGTATTTTGCAAGTGACTCGGCGACCGGCACCATGCGAACCAGCTTTTGGAAGTCGAGAATCTCCTCTGCATTTGTGACCGCCTGGACTTCCGGAACGCGCGTCGTCGTGGTAAGGTCCACCACTTTTACCTCGTCCTCGGCGCTCAGATAGTCGAGGACCGTATTGAAGAGGAAACGGTCCAGTTGCGCCTCCGGCAATGGATAGGTTCCTTCGAGCTCGATCGGATTCTGAGTAGCCAAAACGAAAAATGGCAAAGGCAGCTTGTAGTGGTTTCCGCGAACGGTGCAGGAGAGTTCCTGCATGGCCTCGAGCAGTGCCGACTGAGTCTTGGGGGGCGTCCGATTGATCTCGTCGGCCAGCAGGATATTGCCGAAGATGGGGCCCTGCACAAAGGTCCAGTGACGCCGCCCGGTCGTAGGATCTTCCTCGATGATATCGGTCCCCGTAATGTCGGATGGCATCAAGTCCGGCGTAAATTGAATTCGACGAAACGCCAGTCCCAGCGTTTGGGAAATCGTCCGGACCATCAGGGTCTTTGCCGTGCCCGGAAGCCCGGTGATCAAGCAGTGGCCGCCGACGAACAGCCCGATCAGGATCTGGTCGAGCACTTCGTCCTGACCGACGATGACCTGGCGAACCTGCGCGAGAATTCCGTCGCGCACCGACCGAAAGCGCTCGACGCGCTTCTGTAGCTCCGCAGACTCCATATTGGTTTCAGCGGGTGTGGCCATTCGTCATTTCCCTTTCTTGGCGTCTTCTAACTGCAAAAGCAGTCTCTGAGCGGGGCGGTAATCCGGCGCCGTTTCCAGGGCTTGCAGGACGTTCTCCTCGGCTTTGTCCGCTTGGCCGGCCGCAAAATACGCCTGCGCCAAATTGAACTGAGCCGAGGCCATGTCTAGGGGGTGCATGGCCAGCACGGCCGCATATTCGCGGATCGCGCCCGGGTAGTTGTTCTGCGCAAGCCACAGATCGCCCAGATGCCGGTGAAGCTGCTCATCGTTGACCGGATAAATGTAGTTGATCCGGTCCAATGTTGCCGCAGCTTCTTTCGGATTCCCCGTTTCTTCCTCAAGAGAAGCCAGTTCCTTCAGGGTAGCCGGATCGTGCCCGCCTCGTTTTTCGTAACTGGTGAGGACAGCGGTTGCCTCCTGCTTGTTTCCTTTTGCCAGGTAAGCTTCGGCCAGGAATTCGTACGCGTTCGCGTCATATACATAATCCGGGTACAGGCTGCGAACCTCTTGGCCCCCCCTGATGACGTCGTCGCTTTGATGATCCTTGGCCAAGGTCGCCAGCTCCTTCAGGCCGGTGCGCCATTTGTCAAAGTTAGCAGCCGTCTTGCCGACATCGTTGTCGAGCCACGCCAGAAATTGCCGGTCAAACTCGCCCGGCGTCAGGCCGAGATCCTGTTGGATGACCTCGGCTGTGGTTTCGAGCTTCGCAAACGAATGCACCATGTCGAGCAGCTTGTCGGCGCCCCAGCGGCTCTGAATGTAGTCGCAGATTCGCCCGGCCTGATAATAGGAGACGATCACCTGCGCCTCGTATTCCGGCCGGACAAAGCCGCGGTCGAGCTCCACGACAGGCAGTAACTTCTTGTCGCGGATGGCGACCAAGATCTCGGGTGTGACGCGGTCACCCCATTCCGGTGACGCCTCCGTTTCTTCGTGGACGGCAAGGCCCTCGGTGAACCATCGCGGCACGCGGTGGTTCGTCGCAGTAAGGATGAACACGTGGCTCATCTCGTGCCAAAGCGTGCTCGCCCAATTGAAGTCGCCCGGTTGGCGGGCTGACGGGCTGTCCATCGCAACGACCTCTCCAAAAGTCACGCCGAGCGCCCCGAGGCCGGGCATCCCCAACGTGCGCACGGCGAAATCTTCGTGGTCCGGGTACACTTCTATTTGGACCGGGCCGGGGAGCTTCATCTTGTATTTTTTTTCATACGTCGCGATCGCTCGTTTGATCACGGCCTCGAAATAGGGATGGAGCAGGTCCGCCTCTTTCTTCTGAAGCTTTAGGATCGTGGTCTCATCCTTGAACGTCACGAAGTTCTTGTAGCTATCGAGCAGGCGAAGGGTGTTCACTGTCGCTTCATTCCGGTAGCCGTTGTCGTAGCACATTTCGAGCTGCCGGCGGGGCTCGTCTTCTTGACCTAGGCGCATCAGATTGATGCCCAGTTCCGAACGGGCGGACCAGAGCTGCGGATCAGCCTCAATAGCTTTGCGGTAGTAGGCCACGCCGTCTTCATATCTTCGATTGAGCACAAGATGATGCGCCACCAGGGCGTAACCTCCGCCATACGAGGAATTCACCTGACGGATTCTGTCAAGCCAAGCGTTCGGCGATCGGTCCGCGAGAATCTCCACAGCGGCGCGGATTGCCATCGCGTCCAGGGCGTCTCCTGAGAGCTTGATGGCCTCATCGGCTTGCTTTATCGCCTCCGCGGCATCGGAGTCCTCGAGCTCCAGGTTCGCCATCAGCTCGTGGGCTTCCACCAGTTTGGGATCAAGCTCGAGCGCTTTGGCGTCCCACTGGATGGCCGCATTGTCGAATCCATCCGCACTCACCAGTGCAAGGCCGAGATAGGCTTGAGCGTTTTGAGGATCTCTCGCAAGCGCTTCCTTGAAGAGGTTGTCCGCGTCCGTATTGTTGAAGCGCTCGTGCAGCAGGCGGCCCCAGCGAACGCGGTAAAGCGCGTTGTTGTCCGATTGGGCGACGGACACGCGGAACGCGTCGTTAGCCTGCTGATACATTTCGAGTCCCCAATACCCCTCGGCGCGAAGGTAGGGGTCGTGTTGCTGCGTCAGCGCTTCATAGCAGGCATGCGCGTCTGCGTTCCGGCCGTGCTTACGCAGCGTCGCACAGTCATCGGGCGTCGCGGCCAAGGCGATGCCGGAACTCGCAAAAAGCAGCGCGCAGAGAGCCGATGCTCGGAGTCCGCGAATCACTTATCGAGTTCCTCCTGCACCCGTGCCAGCTCCAAGAGGGCATCGGTGAGCTGCTGCTTAAAGTCGTCCTGCGACATCGCGGCCTTCTGATACTTGAGCGTATCGATTTTCTGTTCCAATTCCTCTTTCTTCGCAAGGAGTTCACGCTTGGCCGGGTCGGAGAACGCCTTTTGCGCCGCCCCGAGCCGAACCAGCGTGAAGTTGGAAAGGAATAGCCCCTCGCCGGTTTCCGGCGAAGCTGTCCGCACGGGTTCGCTCTTGCCCGTGTCCTCAAAGACGGCGTGCTCGGTCGCCAGGCGCTTTTGTGTCTCGTAGAAGGAAGCGCTCTTCGTGGCCGCATACTCGAATGCTTCGAGCGCGCTGATCGCGTCGTTTTTGTTCACATCGGATGTCGGATCGCGCAGCGCCTCGACCCAGTAACGGGCAAATACGGTGGCGTTTTTCTCCGTCCCGTTCTTTGTGGCCGCAATCACGGCGCGTCCGGGTCGATCCAAGGCTGTGATGGAACCGCCGCTCGCGCTGGTCGTGTTCACAATCAGTTGACGCTTTGCGGGAATGCGATCGCACCAGGTGGCCAACTCGGTTGCCGAGACGTCCGGTCCGGCAAGATTGAATTTGTATTCGATTCCATCGAATGTCCCGTGGCCGATCAGGACCAGCACGAAATCATCTTCCGGCTTTGCCTGGCGGGCAACCAGACCTAGCGTCTCTTCGAGACGCGGGCGAGTGGCGTCCGCACCAGTCAACGTATAGACGTGAACGTCGCCGCCGGATGCCTTCAGTATCCGGTCGAGATCGGTCGCGGCCGCAGTGAAGCGTTGTTCGTAGTCAGGTTCTCCGCCCAGACCCGCGACAGTCACGTAGTAGGTGCCCGCGCGCGCCGGAAGGGCCGCAAGGAGCAGTGCTCCCGCGCACGCGCTCAATAGGAGCGTCTTCACACGATCCCCCATCTGCGTCGGAGAAGCCACTCGGCGGAACGCAGCAGAAGAATCGCCAGGAAGACCGCAGGCAGATTCCAGAGCTCTTTCGTCTCGCGCATGGTGATTCCCGCTTCGGAATAGGGAATCTCGTCGGCCAGTTTCGAAAGCTCCTCAGGTCGCCAGTAGCGTCCGCCCGTCTGCGAGGAAAGTCTTTCGAGCAGCTCGCGGTTCTGCTCGGTGTGAAAGTTTTCTGCGACTCCGTCCATGCGCTGAAAGCTCAAGACGTCTCGGCCGAGTTCTTCGTCGCCTTTCTGGGCCGTGATCTCGACAACATAGGAACCGGGCTTCTCCGCGGTCCAATCCGCCTGAAAGGCGCCGGGCGCATCTGGAACCGGAGTCATTTCGACCATTGCTGAGATGCCGCTTGGACCGATAACGTGCGCTTCGACCTTTGCATCAGCCGCGGGTTGATATTCTTTGTCGCGCACGTCCGCGGACAGTTCCACGTATCCGTCATCAAACAGCGTCTGGTTTGCCATTGACGCGACGACGTGTCCCGGCGTATCCGATACGAGCCAGCGCAGCAGCTGCTGCCAGAACATGTCGTGGCTCGTATCCCCCAACGGCAGGCTCATCTGCCAGCGCCATGTGCCCGAAGTCGCCAGGATCGCCGTCCGCCCGCGCCCGTAGTTCTGTGTCACAAGCATCGGGTATTTGCGGCCGCCAGCCCTCATTTCGGCCAGCACCGCGGCGCCGGGTTTGGGAGCGCCCGCGTCCTGATAATCCATAAGGTAAGGAAGTTTCTTCCAGCGCTCCGCGTTGGCCTGTGGATCGTCAGCCAGACGGCAAATCAAGCTATCGGCGCCAACTGAAGTGAGTTCGGCATTGGCCGGCGCGCGGTGGAAAGTGCCTTTCTGGTTGGGCAGCACAACCGGGAGCAGATCGACCAGGCTCGATCCGCCCCAGATTCCGTCGGCGAGAGAAGAGCGTCCGCCGAGCCACAGCACGCCGCCGCCCCGGCGGTCGACAAACTCGCGAATCAAGTCTTGCTGCACCGGCGTGAAATAACCGGCCTCGACGGACCCGATGATGATTCCCTGGTAGCCGAAAAGGTCCTCAGCGCGTGTCGGAAAGCCGTCCGCCAATTCCTTCGGATCGCTGATGCCCTGGCGATAGATTTTGTTCTCCGTGGTGCGGAGCATCGAGACGATTTGGACGATTCGGTCGTCGTCCTCGGCGCGGCGAATGAACTTGTATTCCCAGCGCGGCTCTCCTTCGACGTAGAGGATGCGCCGCTTGCCCGAGTCCACATTAACCAGACGCGTCACGCCGTTGTTCAAGCTGTTCCGTTCGTCCGGCAGCGGGTTAATCGAGAACTGGAGAGACTTCGCCCCGGCTGTGCCGGCATTGAAGAGCAGGTTCTCCGTCTGAATCTTGCCGCCGGAGGCAAACGTAATCTCACGGGACGCTAGAACCTGATCGCCATCGCGCGCGACGAGCGTGCCCTTTCGTCCGTCGTATCCCCGCTGATGGAAACTGACCGCCGCCGACAGCCGCGAGTCCGCAAGAGCGCGGGGCGTTACCACCGCATCGTCCATTTCGACGTCCGGCGAAATGCTTTCCTGGCCGAAGCCAACCGTGTGGACTGGAATGTGCCGGTTGCGAAGAGTTGCAATCGTTTCCCGGTCGATACCGCCGGAATTGTCGGAGCCGTCGCTCAGCAGGACGACGGCGCCAAGCGGCAAATCGCTCGTTTCGGACGCCAGTTGTTTGAGGCTGTCTCCGATATGCGTTGCGGGCGCGCCCGCCTCGGTGAGCTCCTGCAAACTCGAAAGCCGCGTCAGATGGCCATCGAGCCGGTACAAGCGCGTCTGGAATTTCTCCTGCAATTGCGCGAGTACGCCGTCGCGAAGAGCTTTCGTTGCCTGCGCCTCCCGAGTGGCGCCGCCCTCGCTGATGCCCATGCTGCGGGAATCGTCGATCAGGACCGCGATCATATTCTGCTGCGGTTTCAGCTCGGCGATCACAATCGCGGGCTGCCAAAGCAGAACCAGAATCAGGCAAACAAGGAGGGACTCGAGCAGCCAGATGATGCCCGCCTGCCAATGCTTCAGACTGTGGGAAGCGCGCCCGACGCGCGAGCGGATTAGCCAACCCAGGCTGGCCGCTGTGCCAATAACGAGCAGGCACAAAATCCACTTCGGCCACCCGCCCAGAAGGACGAAGTCGCCCTTTGAAAAGACCGCGGCCGGATACTTGAAAAAGAATTCAAACATCATTCGCACAACCGCGAGCCCCATCGCGGTCCCAAGCCCGCCTGTTAGTGCGTCATGCCGTACATGATGTAGTCGAGACCCACGCGAAAGGCCATGGAAGCAAAGCGCTCGGGGTATCGGGGATCGTCGGCCCATTCCCAGGCGTCGCCGAGATGCATGTTGTGGCAGATAGCGACCATGATGCGGCCCTTGTCGTCGCGAATCGCCCGCCACTTGGGCACGTATCCATCCTTCTCGTACGTCCTGCCCGTGACGACGTATTGTTCTCCCGGCACCTGGAATCGCGCGCCGATGTCGTACAGCACGTGAAAGATCTCGTCGTTGTCGTTCAAATCCTCGACGGGCCGGTCGGGAAACACCATGCGCATGCCGGCCATGAACCGGTCCCAATCGGCTGTCCCGTGGAAGTCGTCCACCATCAGGAATCCGCCCTTTAGGAGATACTCACGCAGGCGTTTGGCCTCGGCATCCGTAAACGTCCAGTTGGCCACTTGCACCGCGTAAACCCACGGGTAGTTGAAGATGTCGTCGCTATCGAGGTCCACGACCTGCTCGGTCGATCGCGCCTGAATTCGAGTGAGACGCTTCATGGCCATCAGGAATTGTCGGTCCGCCTTCGGGTAGTCCCGGGACCAGCTCGCGCCGTATCCATATCCGTAGCCGCCAAAACCGCTGTAGCTGTCAGTCCTGGAGGTGTACCGCAGCCGGGACCAATAGAATTCGGAACGTTCGTTGCTGCCGCCGCCATAGGAATCATAGGAATAGGAGGGGCTCTGCTGCCGGAACCACTGATACCCGCCCTCCTGAAAGGCAAGCACACCACTGGCCAGAACCAATGGAAGAACGAGAGTGGAAATGCGCCGAAGAGATCTCATAAGCTCGATCCCTCAGAATCTTCGAGCCTAACAGATTGGAATCCTCGTCTTCAACCTCAGCCCGCCACGGGTAGTGTCCTAATTTGACGAATCGTCATTGTCCGCAAGCTGTCATCCCGAACGCAGCCGCGCTTTTTTGCGGATGGCGGGTGCGCGGTGTTTGCGTCCCGGATGATTTCGCGGGAAGGGACCTGCTGTTTCTTCGACTCTCACCATGAGCATGCATCAACTTCCCGCTGAAACTAGGACACCACGCAGGCCTCGCTCCTCGGCATCGACGCCAGGGTAGCTCCCGTGAACTCGTTCGAGTTTGAAGGATCAAATCGTTTACTGGTGGTGGCAATTTTGGCCACTTTTTGGCTCCTTAAGTGGCCTTGAAAGGCAGGTTTTGCGCAATTCCGGCGGGGAGCCAGGCGCAGCCTCGGGTCCGCCAGCTCGTTTTGACTATGGTACAATATATGTTACCATCACAATGATGGTTGAGATCCGTGAATATCACGACCCTGGCGGTCGCAGCCCTTTTCGCGAGTGGTTCGACAAGTTGAACTCAGAGGCTGCGCGGAAGGTGACAACGGCTCTATACCGCGTCGGACTGGGGAACTTCTCGAACGCGAAAAGTGTTGGGGCCGGCGTTTACGAGTGCAGGATCAATTTCGGCCCCGGTTACCGAGTGTACTTTGGGAAAGATGGCGACCGGATTGTTATTCTGCTTGGTGGTGGAACAAAGCAACGCTAGCAGAACGACATCAGGCTTGCGCTCGAACGGTGGGAAGACTACAAGCGAAGGAAGAAACAGCAGAAGGAAGAGGAATGAAAAATGGCTTTGACGCGAGACTTTAGAGAAACGGTTCAAGCACGCGTAAAACGCGACCCTGCCTTTCGAGGGGGTCTTCTTAGTGAGGCTATCGAAAGCCTTCTCTCTGGCGAGGTGGCACTCGGCAAAGAGCTATTGCGTGACTACATCAATGCCACAGTCGGTTTTCCCAAGCTGGCCGCGCATACAAAAATCCACGTAAAGACTCTCCACCAGATGTTCGGCCCGAGTGGAAATCCCACCGCCAGAAATCTGTTTGAAATCGTTGCCTATTTGCAGCACGCGGAAGGCGTGCGCTTCGAGGTTCGGTCCGCGCGCAGCTCCTCGCGCACGAAGCGCGCCTTCCGCGCCCCGGACGGTTCTGCGGGGCGGCGGCGATCCTCCCAGAGAGCAAAACGTGCTGCTTCTGCTGCCTCGCCTTCGTAGCGGCCTGTCCTGAGCGGAGCCGAAGGGCCGCCTTTCGCGTTGTGTGCGTCCCGACGAGCAGATCCCTCGTCGGCCAGAAAGCGGCCTCAGTGCCCTTCCTACGTTAGGGCAAGCAGGTGCGCTTCGCGACGTCTGGAAGCTAGAACCTCAGAGTCGCCTTGCAGGCGGTCGGCGTGAGAAGCAGATTCAGGGCGTTGACGGCGCCGACGACAAAAATATTTGCGTGTAAAAGAGCGTCCAGAGCGCAGCCTTCCCCGTTGTCGACGGCGATTGCGAGGCCGCCGGATTCCTTCACCGCTCGCAGTAAGAGCCTGTCGTTATTGCCGTTCCCGAAAGCCGCGACATTCTTGAGTTCGAATCGTCGCGCGAAATCCCGCTTCTCGATGTCGTGTCTTCTCTGTTTCAGCATGTTTGGGACGGTGATCCCTTTGAGCTGTTGGTGCGCGGTTCCGTAGGAGTCGGCGGTAACGATTTCGAGGTTAACGAGCCTCAGCAGTTGGCGCAGACGCGGCTTTGCGCCGGGAACAAGTTTGCCATAGCAAGAGAGGGTCCCGGTGTAATCGCTGATGATTGTGTGAATCACCCGCCGTCCGAATACCGGGATGTCTATGAGGATTCCAGGTTTTTTCATGTCAGCTCCTCGTCAACCACGCGTCATGACTGAAAGCTTACACTTTGTTCTCCGCAGCGGCGCGTCGGTTGCCGCGGAGGGCGCGCTACGAATGCTAAAAGAGCACTGACCTTCTTCTGTACTGCGGGACAGTCCGGACCGCGCGGCCGTGTGCTAGCTTCGTTGGAGCTATGCGAACGAACATCACATCATCGAACAATCGACGACCCGACGAGGGTCGTCGTCCCGAGCGAGTCCGCCGCGGCGGACGAGCCGAGGGACCTCTCTGGTCGTGCTTTCCAATCGACCCCGGCGGCGGGGAACAATTCCCTCCAATTGGTCAACCCGCCCAGCCATGTCATCGATCATCCCCGGCCCGGGGGGAACGAAGGGCCGAAATACCATTTTCTAATCGCAAAATCCAAGAATTAGAATCCCATCTAACGCACAGAAAACAAACGATCGGGCCTCGTTCTAATCGCGACTTTTTCGTGGTCGCTCCGATTTCCGATTTTCGAATTTCCAATTTCGAATTTCGCTTCGCTAGCCTCCCTTCTACCCGTCACTGCTGCCGAGTAGAATCGTCCGCAATTCATTCAAAACAAAGAATCGGGGTGCCTGCTACCCGAAAATGGAACGGAGGAGCCTTCGACGCGCTGCCGCGTCGCATCGCCCACGTCACTCAGGGCAAGCTTGTATGTGTTGATCTAGCCGTGAGACGATTTCGCGTTTGCTGCCGCTGGAGTCTTTTCGGAGGAATCGTGAGGCGAAGGGAGTTCATGGAATTGGGAGGCGCGGGGCTGCTGTGGGCCGCCAGCGGCGCGCGCGCATCGGGACAGACGCAGAATCCGATGCCCATGCAGATGCCTTCGCCGAATCCCACTGCCAGCAAGCCGGAGGAAACGAGTCCCGCCGATTTCATGCTGCGAATCGCGCCGATTGCCCTAGAGCTTGCCCCGAGCCGCTTCATCAGCACCATCGGATACAACGGCGCTTCCCCCGGACCTGTCCTCCGCATGCGCGAAGGCAAGCCCGTCAGCATCGACGTAATAAACGACACGGACGCGTCGGAATTGGTCCACTGGCATGGCCTGTTCGTCCCGCCTGAAGTCGACGGCGCTGAAGAAGAGGGCACGCCGATGGTCCCGCCGGGAGGTCGCCATCGTTACCAGTTCACTCCGAGGCCCGCTGGCACGCGTTGGTACCATTCGCACGCGATGGCGGGCGCCGATTTGCATCGTGGGACGTACACCGGGCAATACGGTTTTCTGATGATCGATTCAGGAAATGATCCGGGGCAGTATGACAAGGAAGTCTTTCTGGCTCTGCGCGACTGGGAACCCTATTTCACCGACCAGATGGAAAACGAAGCGGCGGAAGGGGGCGGACTGGGCCCGCAACCCGAAAGACCGGCTGTGCTCGATACGCGCCCGAACGGCCTGGAAGTTGCGTCTCAACTGTTTTCAATCAACGACAAAGCTCTGGGCGCCGGCGAGCCCATTCGCGTTCGAGCCGGGCAACGCCTTCTCGTGCACGTGCTGAACGCGAGTGCGATCGAAAACCGTACGATCGCGCTGTCAGGCCATCAATTTCGCGTTGTCGCCATGGATGGCAACAAGGTCCCTTCACCGCAATCGGTCGATGTGCTCATGCTCGGCCCGGGCGAGCGCATTGATGCCTATATCGAGATGAACCAGCCCGGAGTCTGGGTCCTGGGCTCGACCGACGACGCCACACGCAATGCCGGGCTGGGCGTAATTGTCGAGTATGAGAACCAGCATCGCGAGCCGCAGTGGATCATGCCTTCGACACCTGTCTGGGATTACACTGTCTTCGGAACGAGCGCCTCGCCCACTCGTCCGACTCCGGAACACACGATCGACATGATCTTCGAAAAAATCCCGAGCGGCGCGGGCCAATTCAACATCTGGCATGTCAACGGCAAACCGTACCCTCATGACCGCGAATTCGTGCTGCAGGAAGGGGCGCGCTACCGTCTCGTTTTCCGCAACCGCACGGATGACGCGCATCCGGTGCACCTGCACCGTCACACTTTCGAGCTGGTTGACGTTAACGGAAAATCTACCGCGGGGCTGATGAAGGACACGGTCATCGTTCCGCTCTACGGCCGCGTCTCCGCTGACCTGACCGCCGATCAGCCGGGGCTGTCGCTGTTCCACTGCCACATCCAACAGCACATGGATTACGGTTTCAAGGCGCTATTCCGCTACGCCTAGCCAGCTGTCGCTGGTCTTTCTGGTGCGGCAAGTTACTGACGGATTGTTGGCGCCCGGCCAAGGACTTCACGGACCTTGCCGGCAAGATCGTCCGGACTGAACGGCTTTTCGATGAACTGCGTGCCGGGGTCGAGGACGCCAATGTTGACGGCGGCGTCTTCGGTGTAGGCCGACATGTAGAGAACTTTCATGTCTGACCGGAGTTCGGCCAGGCGCTCGACGAGTTCGCGTCCCTTCATTCCGGGCATGAGCACGTCCGTGAGCACGAGATCAATCGCCTCCCCGTGACGCTGCATGAGCTGGATGGCCTCGGTGGCGCGGCTGGCCTCGATCACGGTATAGCCCTTGATCTTGAGGAACTCGCGTGTCATGCGACGGACGGCATCATCGTCTTCCACCACAAGAATCGTTTCGGCGCCATGCACGGACGGACGAATCTTTTTCGGAACTTCCAACGGTTCGAGGGGAGCCTCCACACGCGGAAGATAGATCTCAACGACCGTGCCCTGCCCGACCTTGCTCGAGACCGTGACGCAGCCATCGCTCTGCCTGACAGTCCCGTAGACGCTTGCCAGGCCCAACCCGGTACCTTTGCTGATGTCCTTCGTAGTGAAGAAGGGCTCGAACACGTGCGACAGAGTGTCGCCGTCCATACCGTGTCCGGTATCGCGCACTGCGAGTTTCACATGCGGGCCGGCGCGAACCGCCAAGTGACGATGGACCCAACTCTCATCGAGATAGGCGTTCGTGGTCTGGATCGTCAATTCGCCACCATTCGGCATGGCGTCCCGGGCATTGAGGACGAGATTCATGATGACCTGTTCCATCTGAGCGGGGTCCGCCTTCACGCGGCCCAACCCGGAACCGAGATCGAGAACGAGATTGATGTCGTCACCGAGCACCGGCGGCAGGAGCTCCTGAACCTGGGCGACGAGAGCGTTGAGATCCAGCACACGCAACTGAAGCACCTGCTTGCGGCTGAAGGCCAAGAGGCGCCGCGTGAGGGATGAAGCCCGATCGGTGGTTTTCAAAATCTCGCCCAGGGCGCGGTGCAGCGGACCATCGGAACCAGGTCTCCGCAGCAAAAGGGCGGCATGGCCGCGGATCACCATGAGCAAGTTGTTGAAGTCATGCGCTACGCCACCGGCCAGCCGGCCGACGGCCTCCATCTTCTGCGCCTGACGCAACGCTTCCTCGGCTTGCGCGCGGCCCGCGATTTCCTTTTCCAGCTCCTTGTTCGCGGCGGCAAGCTCCCTGGCGTGGAGCCGCGCGGTTTCCGCGAGATAAACGATGAAGGCGAGCAGTGCCGCCATCAGGATGCCGCCGACAAACACGAAATCCGGGAGGGGCGAAAGCGCATCGGAAAGCGTTCCGGCCCTCGGCCACACGCGCACGCGCCAAGTCAACTGCTGAATGCGGGTGTCCGCCATCTGCGCCCAAGAGGCATCCCGCGGCGCGAGGTCCGCTCCCTGGCTGTAGACTTTCTCGCCGCCATCGTAGACGGCCACCCAGTAGTCCTGCCCAGCGCCCTGGAGAATCGAGGAGAGCAGATTCTGATACTGAAACACGCCGAGGAGAAAACCGTCGAGTCTTCGATTCGCGTACACGGGTACGCACACCAAGAAACCGCGGCCCCCCTGCCGCAAGTCGATCGGGCGCGTCACCTGCGCGCTTCCACTGGCTTTGGCAGCCCGTAGTACGGCACTCCGGCGCTCGTCGGCGGCGAGGTCCGCGCCCAGGTCGGCTTCACTTTGCTTCTGGGGCGTTACCCAGCGCACGTGGAACGTAGGGTCCACCCACTCGACGGCCTGATAAGCTGGGTAGCCGCTCATGACGAGACCGACGTCGGCTTCCATGCCCGCGTCATCCGGCCGGCCGCGAGCCTTCCAGCGCTCCGCCAGGTGCTCGAGCGGAAGAATTCGCGCTTTCAGTTCGGCCTCGATCTCGAGCTTGACGAACGAGGCCTGTTCATTTGTCGCCGCCTGAATTTCCGCACGCCGGTGCGAAATCAATAATTGCCAGAAGGTGAGAGCAGACACAAAAGCAATGAGGAAAAAGAAAGCCGGCAACAACAGCCGGTCGGTGGCTTTCCAGAACATCTTGGCCGTCGTGTGATACGCCAATTTCATCTACATGGATCGGTCAAAGATGAATTCAAATGAGCGCATCTCAGCCTGAACCCCCTCAGAAGTACTAGCAACTTGGTTACCGGACTCCCATATCGGATGGATGGCGCCTGTATCTCCTTACTTTGCTGGCGGGTAGCGCGACCGGCTAGTTTCGGCACTCGTGCGGAAGCTCTCCAACCGCAGGCGGCGTCCACGATTGTGAACATCCGGTCTCTGGCGCAGGTCATTTTTGTGAACCCAAACGATTACCAACCTCTCAGCCGCAGCGCGATTTACTGGGCCTTCTTGTCGCCCTCATGGTCGCGGAGTAGCGTTGTCATGTCTTTTTGGGCAAGGCCATTTTGCTTTTCCACCCGGATCGAATCATGATGCTTCTGGGGTCCGCCCCGAGGATTGTTGCGAACGGGGGACGACCTACTTGTAATCGGCAAAGCCCAGCCTAGAAGACCGAAGGATCGTGTGCGAGGTCCACCTTCCGAGGTCTGCCATTTGAACTCTGAGTTCGAACCGTAAGTTGGGACGCCCTAGCGCTCTTCTTTGAGTTGTACCGACCGTGTGTTGCCAGCAATCGGCGGGGGGCAAGATGACCGAAACCTTGAAGCA
Source organism: Candidatus Acidiferrales bacterium (assembly GCA_050018375.1). GTDB lineage: Bacteria > Acidobacteriota > Terriglobia > Acidiferrales > UBA7541 > Palsa-295. The sequence continues at coordinate 193,831 of JBEKAE010000003.1, forward strand.
CTGGGAAGCACAGTTGGTCGAGGGGAAATTCCACCTGCAACAATACCTGGGTGGCTCCGACCATAGCTCCGTGTTCCTCAAGGAGCGCGGAGAGCGCGAACCTCGGCAGGCCGCCATTAAACTCATTCCCGCGGATCCACGGTCTGCGGAACTCCAACTTTCGCGGTGGCAGCTGGCCGCGAATCTGTTTCACCCAAACTTGATCCGCCTGTTTGAGATGGGACGCTGCCATGTGGGCAACCAAGAGAAGCTCTACGTCGTGATGGAGTACGCCGCAGAAAACCTGTCGCAAGTTCTTCTCGACCGGCCGCTAACATCTGCGGAGACCCGAGACATGCTCCGTCCCGCTCTCGAGGTCCTCGCATACCTCCATGGCAGGAACCTCGTCCACGGGCACATAAAACCCGGAAACATTATGGCCATCGATGATCGGCTAAAGATTTCGAGCGATGGAATCTGCGGAGTCAGCGCGTTAAGCGCCGATCGAGGTCAGCCCGACGTTTACGACGCGCCCGAGACTGTCGGCGCGGGAAAATCCCCGGCCGGAGATGTTTGGTCGCTCGGCGTTACGCTGGTCGAGGTGCTGACGCAGCACCTCCCGCGTTGGGAGCGCACAGATCAAGAGGAACCAATCCTGCCGGAGACACTTCCGACGCCGTTTGTCGATATCGTGCGCCATTGTCTGCGTCGAGATCCTCGGCTTCGGTGCACAGTCGCGGATATCGCGGCTCTCTTGCAGCCGCCCTCATCGGTACGGCCGACAAGGGTGAGTGCTAAGCCGGGGAAGGCGCTCGGGAAGTGGCGGTACATTGTTTCGGCGATTGCAGCGGTCGTGGCGGTCGCCGTCCTACTAGCAGCGCCGAGACTCGTACACAAACGTCCAGAGACCGGGCGGACCTCATCCGTCGCGTCCGAACAACCGACACCGAAGCGGAAACGAGAGAAATCTCAAACGGGACAGCCCGCAGGGAAAATCACGGATCGGCAAGTGCCTTCGGATGGCGGCGCATCAGCTGCTCCTATCCGCCCGACAGGGGCAACGAATACCCACGCGGGCAGCGTTGTTCGAGGCGAGGTCGCTCATCAAGTCCTGCCCGATATGCCCCAAGAGGCGCGAGACAGCATTCGGGGAACGGTTAGAGTCAGCATAAGAGTCCAGGTAGATTCGTCAGGTAGTGTGGTGGGGACGAGTCTCGATTCCCCGGGGCCGAGCAAGTATTTTGCGAACCTCGCTGCGGACGCCTCGCGACGCTGGAAATTTGCTCCGCCGAGGGTTGATGGTCAGAACGCTCCGAGTGAGTGGACCTTGCGATTCGAATTCACGCAGACCGAAACCAAAGTCACTCCAGTTCAAACTGCTCCGTAGCCGAGGACCGCGACCGACCCGCGGCTTGCATGGCGCTGCGTTTGTGGGAGCGGCGCTTCTAACTAAGTGCTTGCCACGCCCCGGGTGGCCAAGATGATTTGAACTTGACACGGCAGGACGGCAGATGTAGGTGTGGGTGAACATTGAGGGTGAGGACCCCGTTAATCACGGACTGGTGGACTCAATGAAGAGCGCCACGTTCGCCGCAGTCGCGGCTGGAGCCGTCTGGCTCATGGCCGCAGTGCCCACCCTGGCTCATCATTCATTCGCCGCTGAATTCGACCTTGAAAAGCCGGTTACCTTGCACGGGACCGCCGTCAAATGGGAAATGATTAACCCTCACGGCTACATCACACTGGATGTGAAGAACGATGATGGAAGCGTGACACGCTGGAGCGTCGAAATGGGGGCTCCCAGCACATTGTATCGGAATGGATGGCGGAAGGACTCGGTCAAAGCGGGCGACGAACTCACGATCAGCGGATTCAGAGCCCGGGACGGATCGAACACGATGTTCGGATCCCAAGCGAAGCTCGCGGATGGACGGCGAGTGTTGGGCGGGGCTCCGAGACCTGCTCCAGAAACGCAGCCGCAAGATTCTTTACCGCCCGACAAGCAGCCGAATCAATAGCGAGAGGCGACTTTGCGGAAATGGCCGATCAGCTCAGCCGTCCTGGCCTTTGTGTTGTTCCCTATTCGGCTGGCCATCGGTCAAACCTCCGGGACATCCGCTTCAGCGACAACGGATGCGAAGGCCGCCGGCATACCGCGGCTCGCCGATGGCCATCCGGACCTTCAGGGCCTATGGCACAACGACAGCGGATATCAGGCCGCCATGAAGAACATACGGGGCGCCACCAACCTAGCCGTTGCTTTAGGAGACTTCCACGGCGCCGGCTTTCCCCTGCCGTTGCCCTATCTGCCGATCGCGGAAAAAGTGAAGGACTATCGGAACCTCCACGATCCCTACCATGATCCCGAAGCACACTGCCACGTCCCTGGAGTACCGCGAGAAATCGAACAACCAACCTCGCTTTTTCCCTTCCAGATCATTCAGGACGAAAAGAATGTGGTTCTTTTATTTGAATACACGCACGACGTCCGCATCATCCCTGAGGACGGTAGCTCCCACCCAAAGCACTATTGGACGTGGGATGGGGATTCGCGCGGCCACTGGGAGGGAGACACGTTTGTGGTGGACGTGGCAAATTTCAACGGCAGAACGTGGCTCGATATGGAAGCAAATTTCGTCGACGAAAACGAGCACGTCGTCGAGCGATACACTATGGTCGATCCCAACGCAATCGAGTACTCAGCCACGGTTGAAGATCCTACGGTGTTTACCAGGCCGTGGACGTTACATCTGACTCTGAAGAGAAATCCCGCGAAGGAGCAGATCGTTTACTACGATTGCCACGAAGGCGAACGAGATGTGCAGCACTACACTCGTTCGGAGGGTAACAAGGGCAATAAACATGAGTAGGCATCGTATCCTCGTGTTGATGACGACAGTGGTCGTTGCGGCGTGCGTCAGTTTTGCGGCGCGCGGCGCAGCCAGCAGCAATGAAGGCAAAGAAACGGACTTGTATTCCCCGTCGCGGCTTGCCGATGGGACGCCGGATTTCAGAGGGATATGGCAGGCGCGAACCACGGCGTACGTGAATATCGAGGGCCATCCTGCGGAAAAGGGACTCGCCGCGGCCAAGAGCATCATTGTCGACCCACCGGAAGGAAAGATTCCTTACCTAGCAGACGCTCTGAAGCAAAGAGCCGGGAACTATGAGAACCGTACGAGCGCCGATCCCGCTTCCAATTGCTTCCAAGCCGGCGTGCCTCGGGCAACGTATCTGCCGACGCCTTTTCAAATCGTCCAAAGCGTAGGCAACTTGGCGATCGTCTACACGGACAATCACGCCTATCGTATCGTGTTGCCATCGGGGATTCCGCACGATGATGGCATCGACTTTTTCATGGGGGATTCGCGAGGGCATTGGGAAGGGAATACACTTGTCATCGACGTGACCGATCTGGGAGATCAAACCTGGCTGGACGCAGCAGGGAATTATCACAGCGACCAGTTGCACGTGGTGGAGCGCTACACGCTGCTCGGTCCTGACACGATGAAGTACGAGGCCACGATGGAAGACCCCATGGTTTACGCCAAACCGTGGAGCGTCCGCTTACTTCTCTATCGCGACAAAAGACCGGGCGCCAGGATCATCGAAGACGAATGCCTCGAAGGCGCAGATGGTCTATGGCATCACATCTCGCCTTTCGACGCCAAAGCAGTCATCCACCACGATTACAAGGCCGAGCTTGAAGCAGCTCAAAAGAATCCATAGCCGTCTGGCCGCGGCAATGCGCGTGTCCATATGCGTCGAGATCTTTGTGGTTGCGAGAATGCTGACATCGAATTCTTTCAACGCACGCCCTTGTGCTGCGCAAGAATTCCGTCGAGCTTTCATCTGATATAGCATCGATACTTATTTCTGCCCCTCCCTGTCCCGGGAAACCGCGAAACGCGTTTGGCTCGTATAACAGATCAAGCGGTGGGACATTGCTGTAAGCTATTGAGTCTGTGGTCGGACAGAGTTTTGGCGAGTGATAATCAAACTCAGATGCGCATTCTGATCGTCGAAGACGAAGAAAAAATGGCCACGGCTTTGCGGACGGGGCTCGAAGCAGACCAATTTTCCGTGAGCGTCGCGCACACGGGAGAAGAAGGATTCTTTCTTGCTTCGACCGAAACGTACGATCTGGTCATCCTCGATTTGATGCTGCCTCGCCGTGACGGCATGGAAGTATTGGCGGCCTTGCGGCAGAAAGGCGTGTCCGTGCCCGTGCTGATACTCACCTCGAAAGACACGGTCAGGGACCGAGTGCGGGGTTTAGATGCGGGCGCTGACGACTACCTCGTGAAGCCTTTCGCGTTTTCGGAACTTCTTGCGCGCATCCGGGCGCTTTTGAGGCGGGGCAAGCCGGAATTAGGAGACAGATTAAGACTTGCAGATCTCGAAATGGATGCCTCCGGGCGGAAGATTTTTCGAGATGGGAAAGAACTGACGCTCACGGCGCGCGAATTCGACCTACTTGAGTATCTGCTGCGGCAGCAGGGTCGAGTCGTCTCGCGGGAGATGCTGGCGCGCGACGTTTGGCAGGAAACCGCGCGCTATACGCCACTCGACAACGTCATCGACGTTCACATCGCACACCTTCGGCGAAAATTGGACGAGCCATTCAGGAAGAAACTCCTGCATACGGTCCGCGGTGTGGGCTTTGTGTTGCGTGAGGAAACTCCATGATGTCGCTTCGTCCCAAGCGCGTCAGAACGCGGCTCACGCTCTTGTACGTCGGAATGCTTGCCGGAGTGCTTGCAGTGTATTTTGCGGGTGTATCACTGCTGCTGTTCTGGCAAATGAGCGGTATTTTGAAACGGCTTGCCGCCGAAGACCTGGAGACGATCAAGGGCTTGCTGTATTTGCAAGGCGACGATCAAGTTGGTGTGCGCGAAGACTATCACCACCATACGGATTGGAAGCAGGTCCAGGAACGGCTGCTGGAGATACTTGGACCGGATGGGTCCATCCTCTATCGGAATGAAAGGCTAGGCAGCCGGACCATTGGCGGAGCACCCTTCGCGGGCGAGGGCGAACACGGATACTCCGGGCGCTCCGCAAGAATGTCCGACGGAACGCCGATCATTCTGATCAGCCGGAAATATGACTTGCAGGGTCGAACCATCCTGATTCGAGTCGGGTACAGCCAGAACCTGATATGGAACCAGTTGAAGGAAACACTCCTCGTTTTGCTTCTGGCTTCGCCTGTGGTGCTCGCCGGCACTGCTTACGCAGGTTACAAAATGGTGGGCCGCACGCTCAGTCCCGTCAGCAAGATGGCGCATCGGGCCGAGCAAATCAATTCGGAGCACTTGAACGAACGGCTGCCCATTGAGAACCCAGAGGACGAACTCGGACATCTCGCGCGAGTTTTCAATGCGATGCTATCCCGAATCGAACAGTCTTTCGAACAGTTGCAGCGATTCACAGCCGACGCCTCGCACGAGTTGCGCACACCGCTTGCGGCTATCCGGAGCATCGGTGAAGTGAGACTGCAAGAAGATGCAAAGCCAGAAGAATACCGAGACACGATTGGAAGCATGCTTGAGGAGGTCAACAGGCTCAGCGCGATTGTGGAGAGCCTGCTTACGCTGTCGCGGGCCGATGCGGGTCAGATCAGGATGCAAGTGTCAGTTTTCCCCCTCAAGGCTCTGGTGCGAGAAGCGGCCGCCCTTTTGGAGGTTCTCATCGAAGACAAGCGTCTGACATTCACACTTGCGGGCGACGAAACGGTGGGCGCGCAGGCGGACCGCCTCTACATACGACAGGCAGTGATCAACATTCTGCATAACGCCGTGAAATTTACGCCCCCCGGCGGGTCGATTTCCGCACACGTCGAATGCAAGAGTGATTCTCGAGTCGAACTTTCAGTCAGCGATAGCGGCCCAGGGATTTCGGCCGAGCATTCGGCGAAAGTGTTCGAGCGCTTTTATCGCGTGGACGAGGCCCGAACGGGCGACGACATGGGCGCGGGCCTGGGACTCTCCGTTGCCAAGTGGGCTGTGGAAGCCAACAATGGCGAAATCGGGATGATCAATCTTCCTGGTGCAGGGGCAAGATTTTGGATCCGTCTCCCGGCCGTGGGGTGTCCTTCCAACCACGAGATGCGACATTAGGGTCCAACGGACACGCACCCCTGCGCCCGGTTTGAAAACCCAAAGACGCAGCTTTAGCATTCGTAAGACAAAGATTTAGCTATATTTGTGTGACTCATACCTGTAGTCACGTCTCTTAATCAAATCTTCAGGATGTCTTCAGTGGTGCCCCTCCAGAAGACGCCTTACCGTGGAACTGGTGGCGCTGGATACACGGAGCGAGGCCTTGAACTCCAATCATCAACCAATCGCTGACCTGGAAGGGGCTTCGGTCATCACCTGAAAGTAAAGAACACGGGAGCTTGCACTGTGACGGCCGGCGTCGCCGACCATGCTAAGGATACCGGATGGGACATTCATCGGTTTCGTGCCATCGATACATATTTTGAGGTGCACTAGTCACTTGTGGGAGTTGGTCGTATGACGATGAGAGCACTAAAGCCCGCCCAGTTGGAGCAGTTTCGCCGACTGAGCACTTGTTTGGTTGCCAGCGCGATTGAAACTTTCCGCGTGCGGCTTCCAAACACGGGCTTCGCCGATTCGAGCATTCGGTGCATTTTCGAAGACCAGCCGGCGACGGCTGGATACGCCGCGACTGCTCGCATGCGAGGTTCCAATCCAAGGATGGAGGCAGGTAAGTCCTACGACTATTACGACCGGACTGATTGGTGGAACAACATCCTTTCGATCCCGGCGCCCCGAGTGGTTGTGATCGAGGATGTGGACAATCCTCCGGGACTGGGAGCATTCGTCGGGGAAGTCCACGCGAACATTCTCCTCGCTTTGGGCTGCGTCGGGATCGTGACGAACGGCGCGGTGCGGGACCTTCCCGATATTCGGCCGACGGAATTTCAGATGTTTGCTGGGAACGTGTCGGTCTCACATGCGTACTCCCACGTCTTCGATTTCGGCGGGGCAGTCGAGGTGGGAGGCCTGAAAGTTCAGCCGGGCGATCTGATTCACGGTGACTGCCATGGAGTTCAAACGATCCCGCTCGAAATTGCTGACAAAGTTCCCGCCGCGGCGCGTGAAATCCGGCAGCGGCGGCAGGATCTCGTAGGGCTGCGCCGCTCGGCAGGCTTCACGATCGAAAAACTTCGCCAGGCCATTCGTGACACAGTCTTGGATCACCAAATACCGAAATGATACCCCAGCCAACTGGCATCCAACCTAGGTGAGCGCATGAGATCGAGCCACATATTCCGGCGGAGAGAGTATGCCCGAGCACTGCCGGCGCTCCTTCTTACAGCAGGGCTTCTTGCAGGTTGTGGTTCGACCGGCAAGGCCGCGAGCGCGCCGCGCGTCGCTGTGGTTCAGGTGACGAGGCGAAATCTTTCGAGCACGCTCGAAATCGCCTCCGAGTTCCAGCCTTATCAGGAAGTCAACGTCTATGCGAAAGTCTCCGGCTACATCCAAAAGCTCGACGTGAACTGGGGCACTCACGTCGCACAGGGACAGCTCCTCGCGGTCCTGGAAATCCCGGAACTCCAGCAGCAACTTCAACAGGACGAGGCGGGCGTCAAGAAGAGCGAGCAAGACTTGGCCCGTGCCAGCGAGGAACTGAACCGCGCGCAGTCGGCTTACACGGTCGCGCACCTTACATACTCGCGACTGGCGGACGTGCAGAAATCGCGGCCGGAACTGGTGGCGCAGGAAGAAATCGACGTCGCGCAGGGGAAGGACTTGGAAGCGAGCGCCGGGGCATCCGCGGCAAAGGACTCGCTGGCCGCGAGCGAACAGGAGTTGCTTGCTTCCAAGGCCGCGCTCGAAAGAGACCGGGCGATGTACGCCTATGCACGCATTGAGGCTCCTTTCGAAGGCGTTGTCACCGAGATAGATGCCTACACGGGAGCCCTGCTGCCAGCAGGGACGTCCTCGAACAAAGGCGGCCAGGCGCTGTGCCATCTTTCGCAGAATAATCTTCTGCGCCTTGTGATCCCGGTTCCGGAACGCGCGGTGTCCGACATCCATGTCGGGGAGACCGTTGCCGTCAACGTCTCCGGTCTCGACCGCAAATTCGACGGGAAGATCGTGAGATTTTCCGGCCAGATCGATCTTGAAACTCGCACCATGCACACCGAAGTGGATGTCCCAAACCCCAAGTATGAAATTGTGCCCGGCATGTACGCGACCGTCGAGATTCCCTTGCACACGGTGCAAAACGCGCTGACCGTGCCGGTGCAGGCCCTCCAAACTTCGGCCGAGGGACGCGGCACCGCGCTCGTCGTGAACTCGAGCAACCGGATCGAGAGGCGCGAAGTGACTCTCGGGATTGAAAGCTCCACCGACGCGGAGGTTTTATCCGGTTTGAATGAAAACGAGCGCGTCGTTTTCGGTGAACAGGCGCAGTTCCGGCCCGGGGAGCTCGTCGCGCCGGTCGTGGCGACGCCCCCGGATGTGAATGACGTGAATTAGGAGTTTTCATGTCGTCATTTTCGTTACGGCATCCTTATTTCATCGTGGTTATATGCCTCTTCGTCTGCGTCCTTGGGCTCACCACCCTGGTGCAGATGCCGGTGGACATGTTTCCGCCGATCAACATCCCCGTGGTCGAGGTGGCGACCTTTTACAGCGGAATGCCGCCGCAGCAGATCGAAGCGGACATCACGGACACGTTCGAGCGCTTCTTCACGCTGGGCAGCGGCATCGACCACATGGAATCGCGCTCCATGTCCGGCGTAAGCCTCATCAAGGTCTACTTTCAGCCCGGCACGGATGCCAACGCCGATGTGACTCAAATTTCCAATCTCGCCATGGCCGATTTGCGACGCCTTCCCCAGGGCACGCTTCCTCCGGTCGTGATGAGCATGGACGCATCCAGTCTTCCGGTTTGCCTGCTAACGGTTGACGGAGAGGGCCTTTCCGAGACGGAACTCCACGACTACCTGCAATTCCAGATTCGAAACCAGATTGCGGGCGTCCCGGGAGCGACGGTACCGCCGCCGTACGGTGGCCGCTACCGGCAGATCATGGTGTACGTGGACCCGCTCAAACTGCAAGCGAATGAATTGAGTCCCATGGATGTCGTGCGCGCCACGGATGAATCGAATCTGATCTTGCCCGCAGGCGACGTGCGTATTGGACCGCTCGATTACAACCTCTACACAAATGCTCAAGTCCCAAACGCGAAAGCCCTGAATGGCCTGCCGCTGAAAACGGCGGGAGAAAAGTCGGTATTCCTTTCCGATGTGGGCAAGGCCGTCGACGGTTCCGCGTTGCAATACAACATCGTGCGTGTCAATGGCCAGCGCTCCGTGTACGTTCCGGTCCAAAAGCAGGGAGGCAACAGCAACACGATCGCGGTCGTGGACGGGATCAAAAACGCGATCAAGGACTTGCGCGACATCCCTGCGCAACTCAAGGCGCACGTTGTCTTCGATCAATCGTTGTTCGTGAAGCAAGCGATCTCGACCGTGCTGCGCGAAGGCGGAATAGGCCTTTTGCTCACAGCGGTGATGGTTTTGATTTTTCTCGGCAGCCTTCGGGCGACGGCTGCGGTCTTTCTTTCGATTCCTCTTTCCGTGATGGCGACGTTCTTCTTCCTGCACATCGGAAACCAGACGATCAACAGCATGATCCTGAGCGGCCTCGCTCTTGCGTTTTCACGCCTGATCGACAACTCGGTGATCGTCCTGGAAAATATTTTTCGCCACATGGAGCTCGGCGAGGGACCCGCGATTGCATCGGAGAAGGGGGCCAATGAGGTCGGTCTCGCCGTGCTGGCGATCACCATTGTCACCGTCGTTGTGTTTTTTCCGGTCACCCTGCTCTATGGCGTAAGCAAGTTTCTGTTTACGGCTCTGGCCCTGAGCGTCGTCATCTCTCTCTTCGCTTCTTATTTCGTCGCGGTTTCGGTTGTGCCGCTCTACTGCGCGAACCTGCTGAAGGGAATTGCGCATCACGTCCCGGCGGAAGAGGCGGCTGGCGCTGAGGGCGCGTCCACGGAGCGGCAATCTTGGGGTGCGAGATTCCACGCGCAATTCAACAGGAGGTTCGAGCGCTTCTTGGGGCACTACGACCGCTGGGTGAAAAAGGCCCTGGATCGCCCGAAGGAAGTCGTCTTTGGATTCCTCGGCGTATTCGTTTTGAGTTTTGCGCTGTATCCGTTGGTCGGCCTTGCCTTTTTTCCTCGGACGGATGCGGGGCAGTTTGTCATCGACGTCAAGGCCCCAACGGGCACGCGGATCGAAGTCACAAACGACTACGTCAAGAAAGTGGAAAACATCGTTCACCAGGTCGTTCGGCCTGGCGACTTGAACGCGATCGTGTCCAACATCGGCGTCACGCCTGACTTGTCCTCGCTGTCCACTCCTAACTCCGCGATGCACACCGCATTCATCGAAGTCGGGCTGAAGGAGGATCACAAGGTTAGCAGTTTCGTCTACATGGACAAGGTCCGGAAGCGCGTTTCGGAGGAATTACCCGAGCTGCGCACGTATTTCCAATCCGGCGGATTGGTCGATTCGGTTTTGAACCAGGGAATGCCTGCCCCCATCGACGTGCAAGTGAGCGGAAACGATTTGCAGGCTGTCGATAACATCGCTTTGAATCTCGAGGACAAGTTTCGCGAGCTTCGCGGAGTCTCGGATGTCTATGTCCCGCAGGATATGGACTATCCCGCGCTGCAAGTGAACGTGAACCGCGAACGCGCCAGCGAATTGGGCCTGAGCCCGAAAGAGGTCATCGACAACCTGATCACGTCGTTAACGTCGGACGCCATGATCGCCCCGAGCTACTGGGTCGACCCGCAGACTGGCAACAACTACTTCGTGACGGTGCAGTACCCGGAAAATCAGGTGAAGACGCTCGAGGATTTGAAGACGATGCCCCTGCATGCTCCGGACCTGAAGCTTCCGACGTATCTGAATCAGGTTGCGGATATCAATCCAATCCTCACACCGACCGAAGTCGATCACTATCAGTTGCAACGAACCATCGACGTATACGTCGCCCCATCCGGGGAAGATCTGGGCAGACCGTCCAGGGAAGTCGAGAAGATCGTCGCCGCCACGCAGCTCCCTTCCAATATCCGCATCAACGTGCGCGGGCTGGTGAACACCATGAACTCGTCCTTCCGTAGCTTCGGTTTCGGACTCATACTTTCGATCTTGCTGGTCTTCCTCGTCCTGGTGGCGCAGTTTTCATCTTTCATCGATCCGTTCCTGATCGTTCTTGCGATTCCCACCGGCCTCGTGGGAGTGATGCTGACGCTGGCATTCACGGACACTACGCTGAACATTCAATCGCTGATGGGAATCATCATGCTGACCGGCATGGTCGTTTCAAACAGCATCCTGATCGTCGACTTTGCCAACCGCCTTCGACAGGAAGGAGATGGCATTCGCCAAGCGATCTCCCACTCCTGCCGCATTCGCCTTCGCCCGATTCTGATGACTTCGCTTGCGACGATTGTGGGGTTGCTGCCGATGGCGCTGAAGCTCGAGAGCGGCAGCGAAGCTTACGCACCGCTCTCTCGCGTGATCATCGGTGGATTGATCGTTTCCGTGATCTTGACGGTTTTCGTGGTGCCCGCCGCGTATCTGTTGATCCACGAGCGCAGGGAGCGATCGCAGGCATCAGACGCTGTGGAGGCAACCCAATGAGAGGGCCGTATGGTTTGGGCTTGCTCCTCTGCCTTCTTTTCGCGGCGCTCCGTGCCGGAACGGCCGGAGCTCAAACAGCACAAACCCTCACGCTGGAGCAGGCGGAGCAAATCGCTATTTCGAATCACCCCCAGATTCAGGTCGCGACCTACCTGGCATCCGCGGCCAAGGCGCAGGTTACGGAAGCCAAGTCCGCCTATTACCCGACGGTCTACGGAAGCCTCACGGGAGTGGACGCTGAGAACAACAGCCGGATCACGGCCGGCGCCTTGAATAACCCCATCATCTACGAGCGCTACGCCAATGGCCTCACCGTGAACCAACTGATCACCGATTTCGGCCGCACGCATGAGCTCGTGAAGAGTTCTAACTATCACGCGCAGGCCGAGCAGGAAAACGTCGTCACGACGCACGCCGATGTCTTGGTTGCCGTCGACCAGGCGTACTTTGCCGTCCTGAGGGCACAGGCGGTCCTAACCGTCGCGGAGGAAACGGTCAAAGAGCGCCAGCTCGTTTCCGATCAGGTCACAGCGCTCGAGCAGAACAAAATCAAGTCGGGCCTGGACGTCAGCTTTGCGAATGTCGACCTGGCACAGGCGCGGCTTCTATTGATTCAGGCACAGAACGACGTCGACGCATCCTTCGCTCAACTCTCCGCGGCGCTCGGTTACGCCGACCAGCGAACGTTTCAGCTCGTCGAGCAGCCATTGCCGGCGGCTCCCCCGGCGGACATCAACCAGTTGATCCAGCAGGCGCTCGCCAATCGCCCGGAATTGATCAGCCAGCGTTTGAACGTCGATTCAGCTCACAGCTATGCCACCGCCGAGCGCGACCTGTGGTTTCCGACGCTGTCCGCCGCCGGCACCGCGGGCCTCACGCCCGAAGGAGCCAATCAGCTCGCTCCTCGATACGCCGCGGCGGGATTCAATGTCAACATCCCGATTTTCAATGGGCACCTTTTCGGCGCTCTCCATTCGGAAGCGGCCTCTCGGGCACGCGCGGAAGACGAGTCGCTTCGCGACCTTCAGGATCGCATCGTGCGCGATGTCCACACTGCCTGGCTCAGCGCCAACTCGGCGTACCAGCGTCTGGCCGTGACGGATCAGCTCTTGGCCCAAGCGAATCAGGCGCTCGATTTGGCTTCGTCGCGCTACAAGCTGGGTCTGAGTTCCATTATCGAGTTGAGCCAGGCGCAGCTGAACCAAACGCAGGCCCAAATCGAGCAGGCCAGCGCCAAGTACGACTATCAGACGCAGATCTCGGCCCTGAACTATCAGATCGGATCATTGCGCTAGTTCCCATACACCGGATGAGGCGCTCTGAAACGCGAGCTGTGTCAAGGTTCGATCAAACTCCCGGCCCAGACGTCTTGGGAAGGAACTAGAGCCGCGGCAGTTTCATACCGAGCTCGTTGTTCATCTGGCCCGTGCCAGCGAGGAACTGAACCGCGCGCAGTCGGCTTACACCGTCGCGCACCTTACATACTCGCGACTGGCGGACGTGCAGAAATCGCGGCCGGAACTGGTGGCGCAGGAAGAAATCGACGTCGCGGAGGGGAAGGACTTGGAAGCGAGCGCCGGGGCATCCGCGGCAAAGGACTCGCTGGCCGCGAGCGAACAGGAGTTGCTTGCTTCCAAGGCCGCGCTCGAAAGGGACCGGGCGATGTACGCCTATGCACGCATTGAGGCTCCTTTCGAAGGCGTTGTCACCGAGATAGATGCCTACACGGGAGCCCTGCTGCCAGCAGGGACGTAGCTTAGCTGGTTTCTGGGGTTTTCTAGGGCAGCGAGCTGAACAAATAAGTGTCGGCATCTCTGTCAGATGGGAGCTGGATCGAATTTTTGCGCAGCACACCTGGTGAATTACCTCGAGAAGCATGACGGGAAGTATTATCCGCTGGAGCGTGCATTCAAGATGGCGTAACGCGACTCCGTGCGCAACGCCTCCGGGCCTCCCGGCCGGCCGCAACAGAACCATCGTCGTCAGATCTTGAGGCTGTGCCTCTGGCCGGCGGGAATGTGTGGAACGAGCAGATGGGAGTCGCCAAAATGGATCTCGTGCGTCACCGTTTGCATGAATGGCAACATATAGATACCCCAAGTGCCCAGCCTGCTCAGGACGTCGTCCTGGTTTCTGATTATCAATTCGAGAGCGTAGCCTCTCTTGAGCACGCAAGCAGCCGGCAAGAGCGATATTCCGTACCGAACGACTTTTCCCGGCGGAACGGGAACGGGATCTTGTCTTGGATGGATGGGGTCATACGCTTTTGACTTGCTCTGGTCGAGCGCTCTGTGCGCCGCTTTCAGGTGACCCTGGCTGATCAGCTGCCTGTTGCCGTCCGCATCGACCATGACCAGGTCTATCATCCAGTTCGTGTCTTCCTTGTCGATCGCAGCGTCCAGGTAGAGCGCGACAGGTCCAGTGATTTCCGTGTCCTCGACAAGCGGAGGAGTGCGGTAGGTGAGGCAGCAGACGGCCGGATCTTTGTACGGCGCCACTTGAGTGAAACGGTCGGGCTCCGGCTTCCCTGAAACCGAGTCTGTCGATAACCGGCCGCCGGGATGCAGGTACAGTTTCGCCCAGTTCGTTCTCTCGAGGGGCCATTCGCTCTCAAAACGCCACTTGTTGACGCCCATCACGAACATCTTGATGGGCGGTTCTTCCATGATTCCCGTGTCGATGCCCTTGAGCCAGTAGTCGTACCAGCGGACGATCTCGTCGTGATACCACGTGTAAGGCCGAGGCGGATAGCCGGGCGGATAGACGATCAGCTTCTTGTTCCGTGCCGGCGTGCTTACGTGTTCGTAGGCCTCGAACGCTCCAAACATATAGAGGCGGATGCCCCAGGGAGCGCCGAGATAGATGGGGAGCTTGATCTTATCAATGTCCGGTGACACCCCAAGGGCAGGTTGCCCGGGCCGGGGATGGAAGGAATTCAATAGGCTGTTGAAAGTGAACCCGGATTTCAGCGGGTATTTGATGTACGAGTACCACTTGCTGTTGTACTTGATATCAGGATGATTGAGAGCTTCCTCAAGCCTGGCCTGCAATTCCTCCTTCGGGAGGTCGAGCAACTCAGGCCGTTTCACTTTGTACGGATAATTGGCTACAGGGAACACGCTGTCATTGCCGTGCCGGCCGTACATGATGTGGTACGGCATGGTGTCGAAGATGCCGTGAAAGTGATCGCCCGTGCCGGTGGGGCATTCATCGGGGTGAAGCGCTTTGAGGTGCGGCGGCGGATCGGCGCCGATGGCCATCTGTGCCTCGGCATACGAGGAAGGACCCATCATACCCACGTTGCCATTGCACCAAGGCTGCGCCGCGATCCATTCGATCAGGTCGTAGATATCCTCTTTCTTGTGTAGAAGACCTATATCGACGTCGGTCCTCTCTTCGCCACCCTCCGAGTTACCAACCCCTCTGGGGTCGGGTATGACATGGGCGTAACCTCGGGGGACGGTGTACATGAAGTTCCCGGCTTCCATGGTTCCGTCCCAGAAGGGACTGTCGTAGTAAGGCTGTGGTTTGTCGGCCAGCCATCGCACGGCTTCCTGCAGGTCCTTGCCCCACATGCCCCAAGCCAATATTGCCGGAAACCTCTCGTCCTCGACTTTGGGCCGGTGTACGTCCACCGCGATGCGCACGCCATCGCGCATGTGAACCATGATGTCCTTCTCGGTTTTCACCTCGTAGGTCGGCTGCGATCCGCGTTGCTTCACGAGCTGCGGGTAGCCATCAAAGTAGACGCCCTTGAGTTTCGTACCGTAAGGAACAGGGGTTGGAGCCGTCACCAGCCCCGTGATCATAAGCCGGATCGAATCGCCCGCATAGATCTTCGTGTTCATGGATTTTTAGCCCTCGACAAACCGTATCAAGCAGTATCAAGTCGTCCACACCCAACTGAGTTAACCGACAGGCCCGCGTGGCATTGCCCCGACGCCGCTAATGGCACGTGCGCGCCGCCTCGATGCGGCCAGTTTCCGACTTCGCACTGCTCCCCTTTCCCGCACAACGTGGCACAATTCAAGGTGCAGCGCAAGTGTGCGCCCTCAAGCAGAAATGGACTACTCCGCTGGGAGAACGATGAGTCGAAAATTGGACCAGCGCATTGCATTCTGAGGCGCTCAGTTGTATGTTGCCGGTCGTTCCGGACCAGATTGGAAATCGCAGCTAAGGAGCTTATCCGTGAGTAATGAACGCCGGATGGGCAAGAAGGCGGGGGCCGAAAAGAACAGCGGGCCGCGGCGCAGAGCTTTTCTCGGCGGAGTAGCCGCCGCCACGGCCGCCGGAGCACTCCTGAAGCCACAACAACTGTTTGGCGACACTTCGATTCCTTCCATACGCATTCCGAAGGCTGTGACCGAATCTTTGGCCGCACCGCCCCGCCGAGCGGACTTCTCGGGCCAAGGTATGACCGGAGCCCAGGTCTTCGCCAACCTTTGTAAAGACGAAGATCTGGCGGCGCTGTTCTGCGCGGCCGGGAATTATTACATCATCAACGAGATCGCGCAGGTCGGGATTCCCTGTTACGGAGGGCGG
Organism: Candidatus Acidiferrales bacterium; assembly: GCA_050018375.1. Taxonomy (GTDB): domain Bacteria; phylum Acidobacteriota; class Terriglobia; order Acidiferrales; family UBA7541; genus Palsa-295. The sequence goes on from JBEKAE010000003.1 coordinate 210,053, forward strand.
ACGGAAGGAGGGATGTGCGCAGCCGCGGACGGCTTCACGCGCGCGACGGGCGAGGTCGCGGCGTGCTCGGGCACGGAGGGGCCGGGATTCACACACATGATCATGAATATCGCCACGGCACACTTTTCCAATAGCCCCGTTCTGGTGCTCGCCAGCAATCAGTCCCTTCAGCAGGAGGACAACTGGAAGAGGATACAGTTCATGTATCAGCAGCCGACGACCGAGGGCATCAAGAAGTACGGTAAGCGGATCACCGCGCCGAACCGGGTATATGAGTACGGTGCGTATGCGTTTCGAAATCTGAAATCCGGCGTGCCAGACGTAGTGCACCTCGACTTTCCAATCGACGTTGCCACGGAACGCTTTCAGGATCCGTCCAAGCTCGGCTGTTTTTTCAGCAAGGAACGATACCGCAGCGAATCCCGGGCCTGTCCCGGGTCGAAGGAAGTCCAACAGGCGATTGATATGATCAACAAGGCTGAGCGCCCGGTGCTGATCGCCGGACACGGCATTTATGTGCGCAAGGCCTGGGACGCGCTCCTGCAGGCCGCCGAGAAGCATGAGATGGTGGTGGTCGGATCCGGGCCTGTGCGAGGGCACTTCCCGGACGATCACCGGCTCTCGGGGAGCATGTCCAACCTCGCCCTAATGAGCGCGGACCTGGTCATTTTCGTTGGTCAGTACCAGATGCCGTCGGCCGGGGAATGGACTTTGCCCCCGGGAGTGAAGACGATACGGGTCCATCCCGTGCAAGAAGACTTGGGCAGGAACTGGCCGGTCGATTTGGGAATTGTGGGTGATGAAAAGGACTTCATGGAAGCGCTTGCGAATGGCCTCCCGCCCAAGAAGCGGGATAGCTGGGTCGATGAAGTCGCCGCAGACAAGCAGAAACGGGAGCAGGCCAATCTAGAACTGAACGAGAAGTATCTCAAGTATAGCCGCGACACGAACACCCTCCATCCTTTCGTTCTGTGCAAGGAAGTTCACGATTTTCTGTATAAAGGCGACATCGATCCGAAACAGACCCTCGCGGGTTGGGGCGGCAATATGATCGGATTCGGCTCCATGCGATGGCTGCGCGCCAATCGTCCAGCGCAGGAGATCCCTTGCGTTTACCAGTTCGGACCGATGGGACCGGATTTGGCCATGATGTTGGGAGCCGGCGTAGCGGTGCAAAGAGGCCTAGGTCCGCAGGCTGCCTACAAGGGCGCGCCGGTCGTGGTCGTGACCGGGGACGCCGGCATGGGTTTCAGCCTGATGGAATTGGATACCTTCGCCAAGTATAAGGTCCCGGTGATCTGCATTGTGTATAACAATGACTCGTGGGGGACGTTCCCGTTCGCGTTGAGCATGAACACGCCCCGAGCCTTGCACATGTACCTGTTCCAAGAAAGCATCCGTTACGACAGGATGGCCGAGGAACTCGGCGCGCGCGGCGAGTACGTTCGCACGCCGGAAGAGTTGCGCGCCGCCTTACGACGTAGCTACGACGCGGCGGCAAAACAAGATTTTTCAACGCTGATCAACTGCCAAGGAATGAAGGAATTCAATGTAGACAAGCTCTATCCTCCGGCCCTGAGTTTCGCGCCCGAGCCTGGAGTCGGAGCCGTGAGTCACTGATCTCCCAGCCTCTTCCAGGCCGGGCTGCGAGCTGTGCGGCCCGAGTGGCCGTCCTGATTTTCCCTCACGGAGTGGAAGCACTTGGCCCCAAGGAAAGCACAGTCGTACTTGTCTGCGGTCCGTAGTTTCATGGAAGACTACGCGAAACGCGGCGTCTTCCGCGGGTTCAACAAGCAACGAGTCCGCAACGGCGTCGCGGCCTTTCAAATGATTTGGCATCGGGACCGGGTCTTCGATTTAATCGTCGACACAAAAAAGAAGACCATCCTGATTCCAGTGGTTCTGCCTGCCGTGCCGGCCAGCTCGCCCCTTTACAAAGATTTCAAGGCGTTCGTCGAATCGCACCATGCGGCAACCTTGCCGGATCACCGGCGGATCGAAAAAACCAAAGCGCGCGTTCGGTGCGCAAACCGGCGCGGCAGCGTGTCTCTGACGATGGCCGTCAGAGACGATGACTACGGATACGCTCTGCAGAGGCTCATCCACTTGGTTCATGAAACCTTTTTGATTTTCCTCACCAGCGGGCCATACCGCGATTACCTGGTGGAGCAGCTTGGCGCCGAGGCCGAAATCGGATGAGGATGGGGAAGCTGCTGGAGGCCGTTGCCCGCGTGCCGGAAATGGGTGCAACAGGGAAATTCTGGCTTAATAGAATCGTACTTGTGTGAGCTATTTTTCTCGCATTAGGGTGCCAAGCGAGGGTGGAGAAGGAAAAGTTTCTGAGGAATCGGGTTGGCGAAGAGTTAATTTTTGACTTAGGAATTTTGCGTGGCAGCCCGAAAGGCTCTGCGCTCAAAAAGCTGGCTGGAGCATTGCACACTGGCAGGGTCAGGTGTATGTTATGCGCGGAAGTCAAAACGGACATTCCGGATGATTGCTGAAATTTAGTGACAGCCGCTGACTTCTAGTTTCATCGCTGGCGGTGGACGGAAGCTCCGCCGAGGGCCGAGATGCAAAATTCGTGCCCAAGCTGGTTGAGGGTTTTCCTACTGTTCTCTGTAGCCGCAACAGCCAGGAAGAGCTCTTTTCCGTTGCCTCACCGGGCCGCCCCTCTCGGCGAAACAGCGTGACCCAGATTTACAAAGACATGCACAGGGAGGACAAACCGTGCTTTTGACTGATATCGAGTTCCATGAGGCGAACACCCTGAAGGAAGCCTCGGAGTGGATGGGGCAGTACGCGCCTAATGCCCGCTTGATGGCCGGCGGAACCGACCTGCTGGTGGACTTGAAGACGGGCCGATATGGCACGAGCCATGTTGTTTCCCTCAATCGAATTGCCTCTCTACGCGGTCTTGCGACAAGCGACGGGAGTCTGCGCATCGGGGCGCTCACCACGCCCAACCAGCTCTGGGCTTCGACAACGATTTGGGAGCGATTCCCGGCCATCGTGGATGCCGTCCGGGACATGGCAGTGCCGCAAATCCGCAATATGGCCACTGTGGGCGGCAACATTGCCGGCGCCGTTCCGTCGGGAGACCTGCCGCCGATTTTGATAGCGTTGAATGCCTCGGTGATCCTGTGGTCGTTGTCTGGAGAGCGAGAGGTGCCGCTGGAGGACTTCTTTGTCGGCCCACGACAGACGGTCCGCAGGGATGAGGAAATCCTCACGGAGATTCGCCTGCCCTATCCGCCGCCGGGGTTCGGCGCGGCTTACGCCCCATTCGCGTTGCGAGAAGCCAACGGCTGCGCGGTGGCGTCAGTGGCAGCTAGTCTCCAGTTGGACGAGAAAGGCATCATCCGGGATGCACGCGTCTGCGTGGGGGCGGTGGCTCCCACGCCCAAGCTGGTGAAATCGGCAAAGGCGGCCCTGGTGGGCAAAGTCGCTGACAAAGCGGCGTTCCGCCAGGCAGCGGAGGAGGCCAGGGAAATGTCGCAACCGATTTCGGACATCCGCAGTTCGGCTGATTACCGGCGGGAGTTGATCGGAATCTTAACGCGCCGAGCACTTGATAGTGCCCGACAGCGGGCTCTTGGAGGACAGCAATGATACGGACATACACGTTAACGGTCAACGGTTACGACCGGGCAGTGTCGATTTCACCGGGCGAAATCCTGGCGGATGTTTTGCGGGACAAGCTGAATCTGACCGGAACGAAGAAGGGCTGCAATTTGGGCGACTGCGGCGCCTGCACCGTGTTGGTGGATGGCGAGCCGATGAACAGTTGCCTCTTGCTGGCCAGCCAAATAGAGGGTAAGCAAATCACCACCATCGAGGGCGTAGCGCACAACGGGAATCTGGCGCCCATCCAGAAGGCGTTCATCCAGGAAGGCGGGGTTCAATGCGGTTACTGCAGCCCTGGGATGATCCTGTCCTCGGTCGCGCTGCTGAATAAAAATCCCCGGCCCACGGTGGAGGAAATCAAGGATGGTCTGGCAGGCAACTTGTGTCGTTGCACAGGGTATACGGGCATCATTCGGGCGGTCCAGCGCTGTGAGAACTACCGCGACGACGGCACCTGCGCCAAGAAGGAGGCCCCTGCGGCCGAGAACAGCCGGTTCACGAGCGTAACTCTTCCCATGCCGCGCGTGGATTCCGCTGACAAAGTCACGGGCCGGGCGCGGTACACCGCCGACATCACGCTGCCGAACATGATCCACGGCAAGATTCTAGGTTCGCCTATTGCGCATGGCCGGATCAAGCGAATTGATGTTTCCAAAGCCAAGGCACTGCCCGGTGTGTTGGCGGTCATTACGGGAGCGGATGTGCCCGATACGCAGTACGGCGTTTCGCCCGCTCGCTACGATGAACACGTCCTGGCGAAGGAGAAGGTTCTGCACGAAGGTGATAATGTGGCGGCGGTGGCGGCAGTGGACGAGAAGACGGCGGAGAAGGCCCTGGCGCTGATTCAGGTGGAGTACGAAGAGCTGCCCGTGGTGCTGGATGCGTTGGAAGCCGTCGCCGAGGGAGCGCCCCAGCTTCATGCCCGCTACAAGAGGAACATCAACACGGTGGTCGACCACACGTTTGGCGATGTCGAGAAGGGCTTCGCCGAGTCGGACTTCATTCGGGAAGAAACATTCGTCGGGAACAACACGCAGCAGGAGCCGCTGGAGCCGCACGCCTCCATGGCCTATTGGGAATATGACGGCACAGTGGTGCTCTATAGCTCCACGCAGGCTCCACATTATGTGCAGTACATGCTGGCCCACGTGCTCCACATCCCGTTGGGCAAAATACGGGTCATTCGGCCGGCGGTGGGGGGAGGCTTCGGGTGCAAGGCGGCCACCTCGCCGCTGGACCTTTGCTCCGTCATCTTGAGCAGGATCACAGGACGCCCGGTGCGGATGGTCTTTACGCGCGAGCAGATGACCCGCTACGGCCGCGGGCGGCACAAGCAGCACATGAAGATGAAGCTGGGCCTGGACCGCAATGGCAAGATCAAGGCCTTCCAGAACGAGATCTATCTGGATGGCGGGGCCTACACTTCCTTCGGAGTGGCCACCTCTTATTATGCCGGCAGCATGATGCCGACGCTCTATCACATCCCCAACTACAAATACAACGGCTACCGGGTGATGACCAACAAGCCCGCATGCGGAGCCTTTCGCGGGCACGGTGTACCCCAGCCGCGGTTTGCCTTCGAATGCCTGCTCAATATGATGGCGGAAGATATCGGAATTGATCCTATTGAGATCCGGCTGCGCAACGCCATGACTCCCAACACTCGGACCGTCAACGACCTGGACATCAAGAGCTGCGAGTTCACGGCGACGCTCCAGGCCGCACGCGCGAAGTCGGGGTGGAAGGAAAAGTACGGCAAGCTCGCAAAGGGCCATGGCATTGGAATCGGCTCGGGAGGATTCGTCTCGGGAGCCGGCTACGCCATCTATCGTGGCCAAGTTCAGCTCTCGCACGAAAAGCCCACGGAGCATTTCGTGAAGAAACCGATCTTTCCGCATGCCAATGCCATCGTCAAGGTGAACGAGGACGGGATGGCCGTGATCGTGCTGATCGGGGCGGCCGAAATCGGGCAAGGCGGCGACACGGTCATGGTGCAAATTGCCGCTGAGGCGTTGGGAATCCCACCTTCGCGTATCCGCGTCCGCACCGAGGATAGCGACATCTCGCCCATTGATCTGGGCGCTTACTCTTCGCGCGTCACACTCATGGGCGGCAATGCCGTCAAGAACGCGGCGGCCGCGGTGGTGGAAAAGATGAAGCCGTATGCCGCGGCGATACTGGGTTGCGGCGAGGCCGAGGTGGCAGTGGGGAGAGACGCCAGAATGTTTGTGTCCGGCGATGAGACACGCAGCGTGCCCTGGGAAGAGGTTGCGCGAAAGTACTTCAATGACCGGGGGCCGTTGGTCGGCACCGGCTGCTACAAACCGCCCGAGGGCCTGGGCGGCGATTACAAAGGAGCCACCGTCGGCACCAGCCCCGCCTATTCCTTCGGAAGTTCAGTCTGCGAGGTCTCGGTGGACTTGGAGACCGGTAAGGTGAAAGTCGAAAAGTTCACCGATTTCCACGACTGCGGAACCCCCATCAATCCGCAAATGGTGCACGGGCAGGTCGAGGGCGCGATGGTCATGGGCGCGAGTGAGACCGTCATGGAGGACGTGCAGTTCGATAAAATGGGCCACATCATGAACCCAAACCTGCATGGTTACCTGATGATGACGATCAAGGATGCTCCTGAAGTCTTCAGCGGCTTGGTGGATTCCTACGAGCCGGAAGGTCCTTTTGGGGCCAAGGAGATCGGCGAAGGCTGTACTTGTACGGTGCTCGGTGCCGTTGCCCATGCCATCGCTAACGCAACCGGCGTGTGGGTTAAGGAGTTGCCTATTACGCCCGAAAAAATCTTGAACGCCCTCCACGCCAAGCAATCCATTCCGGAAGCGGTCAGCGCACCTGGCGACGACTGAGAGCGTACCGGTGATGTGGATGGTTCTTACCACTTCATCTGCTTATGGCTGGTCCCTGGAGCGTCTTTGCCGCTCGAACGGTTGCGCGGGGATTACCTGTCCTCAGGACGCCGTTATAGCGTAGACCTCGTCGTTCTGGACTGTTGCCTGCGTGTTCGTGAAATTCGGAACGTCGGCAACGAGCGTGCTTGAGTACCTGGCGCCGGCCGCATCAGACGCGGCCTGGTCTGCAATCCAGATGTTGCGCTCGTTTCTGTAGGCACGCGGGAGCCTTTCAGTACGACGCGCCCAGTCATCTACCCCTTTTGGGAAGGCGGTTGAAATGGCAGACCGACAGAATCCCAACCCCACCAATGAACAACTGGTCTCACTGTACGAGAGGATGCTCCTCATCCGTCGCATGGAGGAGCGTCTAAGGTCAGACGCTGCGGAAGGCAAATTGCCGGGTGCAGTGCATCTGTACATCGGTCAAGAGGCCATCGCTGCCGGCGTATGTGCTCACTTGAGCGATACAGATTGGATTACCAGCACCCATCGCGGGCATGGTCACTTCCTGGCAAAGGGCGGAGATCCGAAGGCCATGATGGCCGAAATCTGGGGCAAGCGGACGGGCATCTGCCGTGGCATGGGTGGGTCGATGCACGTTGCAGATCTTTCCAAGGGCATTCTCGGCGCGAATGGCATCGTCGGCGGCGGATTCGCGATCGCCGTCGGAGCTGCACTGGGCGCGAAGCTGAGCGGTAATGGGCGCGTATCTGTCGCTTTCTTCGGTGACGGGGCAGCCAATCAGGGTGTTTTCATGGAATCCCTGAACGTGAGCACTCTGTGGGAACTGCCGGTCGTGTTCGTGTGCGAACACAACCAGTTCTGCGAATTTACACCCTCGGCAACGGTGACGGCGGGGCAGATCGTGGATCGCGCCCGGGCCTTCAAGATTCCGTGCGCTGTCGTGGATGGAAACGACGTCGTAGCGGTCTGGAAAGCAACAGCTGAGGCCGTCGAACGGGCTCGCAGCGGCAAAGGCCCCTCTTTCATCGAAGCGCAGACCTATCGAATCCAGGGACATCTCGAGGCCGAAGCCATGTTCCTTGGCGGCGGGAAGTATCGCGAACAAAAGGAAATCGATGAGTGGCGGAAACGTGATCCGGTCGACCGCCTTAGAGAGCATTTAGTCGCCTCGCGCATTTGCGACGAGAGCAAATTGAACGCAATCGGGTCACAGATCGCTCAGGTCGTGGATGACGCCGCCGAATTTGCCGAGGCAAGCGAACTGGCGGACCCTGAGCTAGCGTTCGACGTCATGTTCGTCGGGCAGAAACCCTGAGGGTCCATCATGGCAAGCAAACGCTACATTCAAGCGATCAACGAGGCACTGCTGGAGGAAATGACACGGGATCCGAAGGTCATTGTTTTCGGCGAAGACGTGGAACTGGCTATTTTCGGAGATACGAGAGGTCTGCTCGATCGCTTCGGACGCGATCGCATTCGTAACACGCCAATTTGCGAGGCCACGTTGGCAGGAATGGCGGTCGGCGCGGCTGCCACGGGCTATCGTGTCGTGTTGCACATGATGTTCTCAAACTTCATTTACACGGGATTCGACGCAATCGCAAATCAGATGGCGAAGCTGCGTCTCATGACGGGAGGCCAAATCGAGCTGCCTATCACGGTTATTGCGGGTTACGGTGGCGGCCGCTCCACGGCGGCGCAGCACTCGGACACGCCTCATCCGGTCCTCATGAACCTCGGCGGCATCAACGTGCTCGTGCCAGCGACGCCGGCGGACGCCAAGGGGTTACTGAAAGAAGCTATTCGCGGCAACAATCCGACGTTTTTCATGGAGGCCAGCGGCCGTGGCGGTGACAGCGGGGAGGTGCCCGATGGGGACTACACTATCCCGTTTGGAAAAGCCGCTATCTCACGTGAGGGGAAGGACATCACGATCATCGCGATCGGGTCCATGTTGAAACCAACGCTCAGTGCGGCGGAGAAGTTGCACGCCACCGGAATCAGCGCCGAGGTTATTGACCCGCGGACCTTGGTTCCGCTCGATAGCGATACCATCGTCCGATCGGTCACGAAGACCGGGCGGGCTATGATCGTCGATGAGGCTCGCGATCGCTGCAGCGCCGCAAGCCACATCGCGGCAATCGTCGCAGACAAGGCATTCTCAGCTCTGAAAGCCCCGGTCAAACGCGTCACCGTTCCTGATGTTTCGATGCCTTACGCACCGAACGCGGAGAGCCGCGTATTGCCGAATGACGATCAGATCGCACGGGTGGCCACAGATCTCGTGCGCGCATGGACACATTAGGCCAACGCTCGTGAGAATGAATCTCAAGCTCGCCCGCGTCGGGATGAACATGGAAGAAGCCACGATCGTGAAATGGCACAAGCAGCCCGGTGAGTCCTTCAAAAGGGGCGAGATTTTGTACGAGATCGAGACGGAAAAGGTCGACCAGGAAATCGCCGCGGCATTAGATGGGACCTTGCACGAGATTTACGTGCAGGAAGGCCAGATTGCCAAAGTCGGTGCCTCAGTTTGCGCGGTAGACGCAAACCCATCCGACAGGTGCTGACAACTGCAGTCTTTCGTTTTCCTCTCTCTCTAAGCCTGTTTCGGTCAGTCTCTATTGGCGCTCCGTCGGAGGCGCAAGAATCACCTACGGGAACTGTGCGCGGCAATCGAGGTGGTCGTCATGATAGTAGCCGCGTGGATCAGCGGCCGGGTCGCACATAGTCCCGAATCTTGTACCTTTTAGCTTCGGAAGGGATAACTTAGTTCGTTTTGCAATTCTGGCTTCTTACCAACGCATTCGGAGTCACGAGGACACGCCGACGTTGATCGCGGGTAAGACAGGCCGGCCAAGGCGCATTAGCTGAAGTCTCTGGAGTTGTGCCAAGGCTCGGTCGAACGCACGCTCGATGCTTGCCTCATACTGGAGTCTTTGCGTAGAAACACGTAGGTAATACCCTGTATTGATTCCCGCGATCGGGGACCATACAAATCGAGATCAAGAGCGGAGGGTGCGGCACGCTTCATCTTTCATCGGATCCTCAGGTAATCTGGAGATGCCGTGTTGTTTCGATCATACTTCGGCATAAGAGGAGTCAAACATGATCATCGCTGACAGGTTGCGAGCCCTGCGGGAGCAAAAGCATCTGTCACAAGGAGATATCGAAAAACGCACCGGTCTGCTCCGGTGCTACCTCTCGCGCGTCGAGAA
>JBEKAE010000004.1:0-213580 GCA_050018375.1 Candidatus Acidiferrales bacterium
AACCAGGCCCGTGTTTGACACGGCCCCACGGTCTCAAGTTTGGGACCAACATTCGGACGCGGGGCCATGACGAACGGCTGGATCGACATCAAGAACACCGACATGATGTTGATCATGGGCGGAAATCCGGCGGAGAACCACCCGTGCGGTTTCAAGTGGGTCATCGAGGCAAAACGGAACCGCAACGCCAAAATAATCTGTGTGGACCCGCGCTTCACGCGAACCGCTTCCACGGCTGACCTTTTCCTTCAGATTCGCGCCGGAGCCGACATCGCGTTCCTGGGCGGCCTCATCAACTACGCGATCGCAAACGACCGCATCGCAAAAGATTACCTCGTCAACTACACCAACGCTTCCTTCGTGGTCAAGGAAGGGTTCAAGCTGCCTGAAGACGGTCTCTATTCCGGCTTCGATCCGGCGGCGCACACGTACGACAAATCCTCCTGGAACTATGAAGAAGGCGGCGACCTGACCGGCAAAGAAGCCGCCGCTGAAGCTTCGCACAAGCCAGCGCCCGCAGCCGCTCCGGCAAAGCCTGGCCAGACTCCTCCGCCGCCCGCGTTGCCCGCCAACGTGGCCCATGACTTGACATTGCAGCATCCCCGATGCGTCTTCCAGCTATTGAAACAGCAATATTCACGCTACACGCCGGAGATGGTCGAGCGCATTACGGGCATTCCGAAGGACCAGTTCCTGAAGGCCGCCGATCTATTTACGTCCATTCGTAAGAACGGCGATATGAAGAAGGCGGCGACAATCATCTATGCCGTCGGCTGGACGCAGCACACCTACGGGACACAAATCATCCGCACGGCGGCGATGATGCAGCTTCTGATGGGGAATGTGGGCCGAGCGGGCGGCGGCGTCAACGCGCTGCGCGGCCATTCGAATATTCAGGGCGCGACGGACATGGCTGGCATCTTCGACAACTTGCCGGGGTACCTCAAGGTGCCGAATCCGACGGATACCGATCTTGCGGCTTACCTCAAGCGCATCACGCCGACGTCATCGAAGCCCGGGGCGTGGGATTCCTTCAATTACTGGTCGAACACACCCAAGTTTGTGACTTCGTTCTTGAAAACGATGTACGGCGATGCTGCAACAAAGCAGAGCGATTTTGCGTTCGACTATCTGCCAAAAGTGGACCGCAACTATTCTTGGACGCAGATCTGGGACCAGATGTATCGCGGCAACGTAAAAGGACTTTTTGCCTTCGGCATGAATGGCGTCATGATCGGCCCGGACACCAAGAAGAACATCGAGGCGCTCAGGAAGGCGGACTGGCTTGTCGTCGGCGAAATCTATCCGGATGAAACCAGCGAATTCTGGCGCGCGCCGGGCACCTCCGCCGAAGAAATGAAGAGTATCCAGACGACGGTATACCGTCTGCCGTGCGCCGGCTTCGCCGAAAAAGATGGCAGCATGACGAACTCAGCGCGATGGCTCCAGTGGAAGAATACGGCGCTTCCTCCTCCGGGCGATGCCCGCCTGGATCAGGACATCGTCGCCCAGCTATTCCTGCGAGTGCGTGATCTCTACAAGAAAGAGGGCGGCAAGTTTCCCGATCCGATTCTGAATCTGACGTGGCCGTACACCGATCCGCAGCACCCAGCGCTCAGCGATGTCGCGAAAGAGATCAACGGTAAGGCTCTTGCGGACCTTACGGACCCGGCGACACAGCAAACAACCAAAACAGGCCAGCAACTCCCCGGCTTCGCCTGGCTGAAGGACGACGGAACAACCTCCTGTGGGAACTGGATCTATTGCGGCTCGTGGACGGAAGCGGGCCCGCAACTTTCCCGTCGCGGCACGGAGGATCCATCCGGTCTGGGGATTTATCCGAACTGGGCGTGGTCGTGGCCGGCGAATCGCCGTGTCTTGTATAACCGCGCCTCGTGCGATTTGGACGGCAAGCCCTGGGATCCGCAGCGGCGGCAGGTCTGGTGGAACGAAGCTGCGCAGAAATGGGTGGGGAACGATGTTCCGGACTTCAAAGCGGATTCTCATCCGAAGGACCACCTGGGTCCGTTCATCATGAATCCCGAGGGCGTCGGCAGGTTGTTCGTTCCCCTCGGTGCCATGGCTGATGGGCCATTCCCGGAACACTACGAACCCTTCGAAAGCCCGATACAGAATCCTCTGCATCCGAACCAGTCGAACAATCCCGTCGTGAAGAAGCTGACGACACCTGCGGACAAGTTTGGGACTCCGGAACAAGGCTTCACGGTTGTCTGCACGACCTACCGCCTCACCGAGCAATACCACTACTGGACGAAGAACAACCCGATGAACGTTCAGCTGATCCCCGAGCCGTTTATTGAAATCCCAGTAGAGCTTGCAGACGATATGGGAATTCGCGGCGCGGAAAAAATCAAAGTCACAAGCGCCCGCGGCACGTATATCGCGAAGGCCTTCGTCACGCGCCGCATCAAGCCTATGACGATTGATGGCAAGAAGGTGTATCAAATCGGCTTGCCAATTCACCAGGGCTTCCGCGGAATCGACGAAGACGCTGGCCGCAACGCTCGCACGCCGGCGAATCTCCTTTCGCCCACCGTCATCGATCCCAACGCCTACACCCCGGAATTCAAGGGCTTTCTCGTGAAGGTCGAAAAGGCTTAGGAGACGACGATGAGCCAGGCGACCATGGAAATTCGGCGGATTTCAGGACATGCCGGCTCGGTTCCCGGAGAGGGTTTCAGCCGGGATTACGACGTCTGCAAGCTGATCGACACGACCACGTGCATCGGGTGCAAAGCCTGCGAAGTCGCTTGCCTTGAATGGAACGGCTACTCCTTCAGCGAAACCACCTTCAACAACTCCTATCAAACGATGCCGGAGACGGCGTGGAACTATTGGAACCTGATCAAATTCAACGAGCACGAGCGCGACGACGGCACCATGCAGCTCCTCATGCGCAAGGATCAGTGCATGCACTGTGAGGAGCCCGGGTGTCTCGCGGCGTGCCCTGCTGATGGAGCGATCGTTCAATACGCGAATGGCATCGTGGACTTTCAGCAGGACCATTGCATCGGCTGCGGATACTGCATCACCGGGTGCCCGTTCAACATCCCGAAATTCAGTCCCACGGCACGCAAGGTGTTCAAATGCACGCTCTGCAACGACCGCGTGACGCAGGGACTCGAGCCCGCCTGCATCAAATCCTGCCCGACGGGCTGCCTGCACTTCGGGTCAAAGGCGGACATGAAGGAGCTGGCTGAGAATCGCGCCACGCAGCTTCGCGAACATTCCGGATTTGCGGACGCCGGCGTCTACGATCCGGCTGGAGTCGGCGGGACGCACGTGATTTATGTGCTGCATGATGCGACGAATCCCGAACTTTACGGCGGATTACCCAAGAACCCGACGATTCCATTGACGGTACGGCTCTGGAAAACGCCGCTGAAGTGGCTGGGGAATTTCGCGATCATCGGTGGTCTGGTCGGCTTGGCCGTTCACTATCTGCGCTTTGGCCCGAAAACGGAAGAAGTTGAGGAGCCTCCCAAACAATCTGAACAAGGTGTACAGCGATGAACGACGAAGCCCATCTCCTTCCGAACGGAAGAATTCTGCGGTACACGTTTCGCGAACGCCTGATGCATTGGTGCGCGGGCCTCTCGTACGTGTATCTGCTGCTCACCGGCCTTGCCTTTTGGTCGCCGTGGCTGTTTTGGATCGCCGTGGTGCTTGGAGGCGCGACTATCTCCCGCGAACTGCATCCCTGGGCTGGTTTGCTTTTTGTTGCTGCCACGATTTGGATGTATCAGACGTGGGCATCTCAAATGCGGGAGACAGATGTCGATAAGGAATGGTGGCGGGCTCTCCCGCACTACATAAGGAACGAGGATGATCGCCTGCCGAAGATCGGCCGGTTCAACGGCGGCCAGAAATTGCTTTTCTGGGGTTTCTTCTGGTGTGGGCTTCTGCTGCTGCTCTCAGGTCTCGTACTTTGGTTTCCGCAGGAGATTCCCTGGAATTTGAGATTCCTTCGTTACATCGCTGTGATCGTTCACCCGGTCACGGCGCTTCTCACAATCGCCCTGTTCATGATTCACCTGTACATGGGACTCGCGGTCGAGGGCGGCGCGCTCCATTCGATCATTCGCGGGGATGTGTCCCAGGCCTGGGCTCGCGCGTTCCATCGTCTTTGGTACGAGAAAGTCCTGCGACAATCCGCGGCGAGCAAGTGAAACTTTCGAAGTGGGACGCGCGCATCGGCCGCGCCGAGGAACTTGCTTCAAGTCATCCGTTTGCCTTAGAGGGGCTTCGCTTTTACGGACACGTCACCGGGTTGCAGAAGTCACTCTACGCGAAATTTGAGGCCGTATGCGGCTCTCAGAAAAGAGTGGGGGCAATCGGCGCACTTCGCGAAGAGTTTGACCCGTTCTTACTCTTGCCCCTGTTTCCTTTCTTCCTGTCACAGATCGAAGGTCACGCCCCTGCTCCCCTCGCGCAAGCAGCACGTGACTTGCGCGCCCGCGATCCGCAACGCTGGCAGGAGCTCCTGGCGGGGTTCTGGCAGAATCGTGCGGAGTCGCCTTTCCTTTCCGGACCTACGGAAGCACTTCTTTCATGGACGTTCCTGCAACCGTATGCGGAATACCTGGCCGACCACACAGAGCGTGAACCGCTTCACGCGACTCCTTCTGAGTGTCCTCTCTGTTTGACCAAACCTCAGGTAGGAGTGCTTCGGCCGGAAGGCGACGGCGCCAAGCGCTCGCTGATTTGTGCGCTGTGCTCGAACGAATGGGAATATCGCCGAATCGTGTGCCCTGCTTGCGGCGAGGAGGACGTGCACAAGCTCGCCGTCTACACATCGCAGGAGTTCGGCTACGTGCGCGTCGAAGCCTGCGACACTTGTCTCACCTACATCAAGACGGTCGACCTGACGAAAAATGGCCGCGCGCTGCCGGTCGTCGACGAGCTTGCAACAATCCCCCTCAATCTCTGGGCGACTGAGCGCGGCTACAAGAAACTGCACGCCAACCTGCTCGGACTTTAGTTCGAAGTCCTCCAGAGTCCTTCCACAATTCCCTCGTCAAGACATGGGGCCTTTTGCAGGCTGTATCCCGGAAGAAAGATGCGTCGTGCCTTTCACCTGCTTAGCTCGGCTCCAGTCGTGATAGGTGTGACACTCGAAACAACGCGCCTCGGCGCCTTCGGGTCCCGCGTGGTGGCACTCCTCGCACGTGCGAACACCCGGCAGCAGGACATCCGCCGTTTCCTGACTCGAGATCGCCTGCGAGTGGCAGCTCGTGCAGGTCCACATGCGGTGTGCTTCGTGGTCAAAAACGGCGCGCTGGAACCAGCGCACTGTGATGTTGGACTTCGCAACGTTCGGCAAGTCGGCGCCCGGCGTGAACGTCAGCGAATGGCACTGCTTGCAGGTCTTGCGCCAAAGTAATTCCTCGGCTTCGGCGACTCGCACGTTCACCCACTCGCGCGGAGTACTGTAGACCCGCGGCGAAACGGGCAAAGGTCTTGTGGGGAGAGCAATCGTTGACCTCACTTCGCGCAGTTCGGCCGGATGAGTTGCGATGTAGTCTTCAAATTTCTTTACAACGAACGCGTGAACCACCTCGGGCGTATCGTGCGGAACGCTTTCCGCAAAGCGCTTGTCGAAAGGAAGCGGATGGCATCCGATGCAGTGCTTCGCATAGGTCACCGGCTGCATGTACGCGCGCGCCAACGAGCGAGACGGAGGGCCATAGGCGTGCACGCCCGCGACCGGCGAGACCTGTCCTGCCACCGCAGACGCTGCCATGGGCCCCATCGGCTGGGGTGTCTGTGGCGTGCCGAATCGCCAGTTCTGATTTCCCGAATCCGAGCGATGGCAATCGTCGCAGTCGAGCTGCACGCGCGTGCCGTTCGGTCCCAACAGATTGGCCTTCATATGGATCACGTGATTGAGTTTGATCGTGCCCGGATCGCGAAATCCGGACCGCAGCGCCGCGAACTCGGGATGTTCCCCGGTGCTGAACTCCATAATATGCCGCGCGTAGGAAATCGACGCTCCGGTAGTGCGGAGATTCGAGTGGCATTGCGTGCAGCTCTGATTGGCGGTGGCCGCGAGCCGCAACTGGCCGCGGTGCTCGACGTGGCAGGACGAGCAGGTCGGAGTGAATACCTGGTCCGCGTGATGGATCGGCCCGTCATGACACGAAAGGCACGCCTGATCGCTGGCCGCGGCGCGGAAAGACCCTGCGCCGGACACGTGGCAACTGCCGCACCGCTGGGTAAGCACAGCGTGCGCGGGCGACATCTTCCCGCTGCTATAGAGACGGTTATTTCGCGCAAGGCCGTACGCCGCGAGCCAAACTACGGCGAGGCAAGGCAGGAGGACCGACAGCGCGAAGCGCCACGTCCGCCAGCGATTCGGGCGCTTAAAATAGTTCAGGTCAATGCGCTGTGCGATCTGCTTGGTTGTCCGCTTTGCTCGCGGCACGATCTCTCTCGTCGAAAAAACTCTTGTAAACGCGCTCCGGGCTCGTGGATCGGTTCAGTACCGCAGCGCCATCACAATGTGCACCGCCGCCAGCAACAGCAACGCCAGCGACAAAGGAATGTGCAAGAGCAACCAGTCATGCAGCCAGTGGTGGAGACGGACCTGGCGTCGCAGCTCGCGCTCTTCTTCGCAAATGTCGTCCAGGTCCTTCAAGGACTCGTGGACTTCAGGCGGCAAAAGCGTGCGCAGCCCTTCAAACATCGCTCGCGCCTTCGCCGGATCCGCGAGACCGTGCCCGCGCGCGTCCGGCTTTTCCAGGAAGGGCCGCATTTGATGGCCGTAGAACGTTCGCAGCGGTGCGATATCGGCCTCTGTGATCGCGGCTACCTCTTCCGTCGCGATAGCCACGCGGGCAGGCACCGCGGTTGCCAGCGGGCTGACCAGGGCGGTCACGCGGCCGACGATCTGGTCCGCTTCGTCCAGCATCTGTCCCCGAACGCGATCGATCTGCTCGAAAATCGTTTCGAGGGGCACTTCCACCGTCATCACGGTTGGCAGGTAATGCTGCAAGACGGCGCCAAACAAGCCGCTCGCCACCACAATGATCAGCAGAATCATGAGCGCGGCCGTCAGTGGTCCCCCAAAGCGGAATCCGCCGTGAAAGAAGATCAAAGGGAGAGCGAGGAGACCCAGCCACAAGTGACCGCGCATCCATGTTTGGGCGCGTCCGACTCGCCAGACGGGGAACCTCTTGCGGGCCCCGAGGAGTCCCGCGAAAACCATGAACACAAAGCCGAGAATGCCAAACGTGAGGCCGAGAGCGCTGGCTCCGCTCGGACCGTGAGGCGAAGCCGCGGCATACGGTATGTAGATCGCGGTCGCTACGGCGAAGATAATCAGCGAGGCGATCAACCACTTCTTGTGTGTGCTGTCGATGTGCACGTTCGTGATTCCGGTGCGCTGAACTCGCGTCCTAAGGTTTCTGCGTGCTTGCCGGCGCCGTTCCCAGAATCCCGGCGAAAAACTTGGTTGGGTCCACGCGATGCGCCGCGTCATGCGGGCACGCATACACGCAACTCGGTTCGGAGTGGTCGGCGCACAAATCGCACGACGTGGCCTTCTGGCTCACGCTGGCTTTCTTCCTGCCCGGCCGCTCGGGATCGTCCACCATCACCTCGAACGGATGGAGATTGATGTTCCCGTAGGGGCAGTTCTTCGCGCACAAGCCGCAGCCGATGCACCAATCCTCGATGATCACTTCGAGCGAGTTCCGTCTTCGGATCGAGCCAACCGGGCAGCCCACCATGCAGAGCGGATCGCGGCATTGCCGGCACGACGTAGCGACCAGGTAGCGGTCGAAGCGCAGCCCGTCGCGAACCAGCCGCGTAATTCCGTCGTGCGCATCCGCGCAGGCCCGCACGCATGCATCGCACCGGGTACACCGCTCTAGATCGAGCAGCAAGAGGCTTTGCGCCTCCATCAGGCCGCGCGCAAGAAAACTGTCCAGCGGCACATTCTGCATCAGCGTGAGCCGCTGGCGATTCTGCTGCAAACGGTCCTGTTCCACCGTTTCAAGCTTCTTGCGGATCTCTGGAAACTTTTCAATCATGTTGCTGAAGTCTTCGCCCGAAATCCGGACGAGTTCCACGTGATCCAGCGCCGTGCACGTCGCGATGCGCACGTCGCCTTCGAGCAGCCCGATTTCCCCGAAATAGTCGCCGCGCGAAAGATATGCCAGCACCATCTCGCCGCCCGGATGCACCTGCGATACCTTCACGAACCCAATACGCACCAGATAAAAGCTGTTAGCGAGTTCGCCCTGCCGGCAGATCACCTCGCCTGGAGCGTAGCGAACAAGTTCGACGCGATTCCGAAGGTCGGCGAGAAAATCGTCGGGAAGCGAGGCAAACACCGGAATGCCCCGCAAGTGGCTGTCGAGAGCGCGCTGCCGGTAGGATTTGTCGAGTTGCGCGCGGAAATTCTTGTTTCGCTGCATGATGTCGAGCACGTTGCGCAGCATTTCGAGCATCGTGCAGTCGGTTTCAGCACGCACGGTCGCCGACCGAGGGTACAGGCTCATGCACGTCATCTCGCCGAAGAGATCGCGCGGACCCAACTCCCCGACGGGGTTTTCGTAGGCTAGATCGACCGGCGCATCGATCGGGATGAACCGCTGATCCGTTTCTTCGTCGCGCTCATCTTCCTGGCGTCGCGCGAGCGCGCTGGTCAATTTGCTGAGAAATCCTTTTGCCCCTCCGCCGGTCTTGACGTGTGCGATCGGGCTCGAAATCGAAACGCGAACCTTCCCTTCCAGGATGTAGAACGCTGTGGAGCCGTATTCGCCCTCGCGACAGATCACGTCGCCGCGCCGGAACCTGCGGCGCACGATTGCGCCCCGGTTCAAACTCAGGAACGTCCCGGAAACGCCCTTGAAGACTCCCAGCCGTTCCAGCTCCTCCACGGTGACCGGCTCGACGTCCGCGCTCCCAGCGAGTTCCGTGCCTGTCGTTACCTTGTTCGTCAGCGCTCCGGTGGGGCACGAAACCATGCACTCGCCGCAAGAAACGCACGACGAATTCCCCATCGGCAAATTGGCATCGAACGCGATTCCGGCCGCGCCGCCTTTTCCCATGCGGCCAAGTACATCGTTGTGCCGGATTTCGTTGCACCCGCGAATGCAGCGGTCGCACAGGATGCAGGCATCGAAATCGACTGCGATACTCGGCGACGAATCGTCTTTCGCGCGGCCGCTTGAGCGGCGTGGAAAACGCGGTTGCGAAACATCCATCTGCCGCGCCAGGGTCTCAAGTTCACAGTCACCCGTATGCTGTTGCCGCGCGCACGGGCTCGGGTGATCGGACATCAACAGTTCGACGAGTGTCCGCCGCGCAGCTTGCACCTTGTCGGACGCAGTGTTCACGGTCATGCCGTTTTCGGCCGGACGAACGCAGGACGCGGTCAGGACTCGTCCCCCGGCCTCGACCACGCAGACGCGGCAGACTCCGACGGGGGTCTCATTCTGCTGATGGCACAGCGTAGGAATGGGAATCCCGTGCAATCGCGCGGCATCGAACACCGTCGTACCCTGGGGAACGGACACCTTTCGTCCGTCGATCGTCAGGTCGATATTGTCGGAGTTCACACAAGCCTCGGAGCCGCAGCAGCAACGGAGCGGGCAGGGATATCGGAGAAGCAGATTCCGGAAGGGCACTCCCGGCGCGTGAAGTGCGCCTCCACTTCATCGCGAAAATACTTCAACACGGAACTGATCGGAGCGGGCACGACCTGTCCCAGCCCGCAGATCGAAGTCAGCATCATCGCCTGGGAAAGCTCGTTGATCAGCTCCATATCGCCCGCCGAGCCTTGCCCCTGCGACCATCCGGCAAGAATATCCACCATCTTCTGAGAACCGACGCGGCAAGGTACACACTTGCCGCACGACTCATTGCGGAAGAACTGCGTCGCGCTCAGCGCCATGTCGAGCATGCACGTTCCCTCCGCGCAAACCACGACGGCACCCGAACCCATCATAGAACCTGCATCTACCAGCGACTTGAAATCGAGATGCACGTCGACCATCGAAGCCGGCAGATAGCCCGAAGACGGTCCTGAAGGCGCGAAGGCCTTCAGCTTCTTGCCCTCGCGAATACCTCCCGCTCTCTGGAAGATCAGCTCCGACATCGGCGTGCCCATCGGAAGTTCATAGACTCCGGGCCGCACCACGTCGCCGCTTACGCCCACAAACTTCAATCCTGCGGTGCCATTGGCGCCCTGGGCTTTGTACCACTCGACGCCGCGAGCCAGGATTTGCGGAACATTCGCGAAGGTCTCTACGTTATTGATAACAGTCGGCTTATTCCACAGGCCCTGCTGTCCGGGGAACGGAGGCTTGTTACGTGGCTCGGCGCGCTTGCCCTCAATCGCTTCGAGCAGCGCGCTTTCTTCGCCGCAGATGTAGCCGCCCGGGCTGACGAAAACCTCCAGGTCGAACGAGAGATCGGT
This sequence comes from Candidatus Acidiferrales bacterium, assembly GCA_050018375.1. Classification (GTDB taxonomy): domain Bacteria; phylum Acidobacteriota; class Terriglobia; order Acidiferrales; family UBA7541; genus Palsa-295. The sequence continues at coordinate 10,448 of JBEKAE010000004.1, forward strand.
CCCGAGGATCTTTGGTCCCAATAAGCCCGCTTGGTGGCAGCGGCGAATTTCTTCCTCGCAGATCCGTTCTTGGTGCTCGTATTCATGACGGATGTAGAGGATTCCCTTGCGCGCGCCCGTGATTAGGCCGGCGATGATCATGCCCTCGACCACGAGAAAAGGAAGATGCGTAAGGATGAACCGGTCCTTGAAGGTGCCCGGCTCGCTTTCGTCAGCGTTGCAAACGATGTATTTTTCCGGCCCCGGTTGTTGCCGCACGAGCTGCCATTTCATCTCCGTGGGAAATCCCGCGCCACCCAACCCACGAAGTCCTGAAGCCTTCAGAGCTTCGAGCGCCGTGTTCCACGCGCGGGATTCCACTAGTCGCCGAAACGCGCCATAGCGTTCGCCGTCAACGTAGGGATTCGACGCGCATTCTGCGCGTTCGTGCCTGTGGGAGGGCTCGGGCAATTCGCCCACGAGCATCGCGCCGCGAACGATTTCCTCGACTCGCGCCTCGTCCGCCGGAGCAAAGACCCGGTCGTTAATCGAAACGGCGACAGCATGATCGCACTGCCCGAGGCACGACACTCCGCGAATGGTCAGGTCCTGCTCGCTCGCCCCCTTGAACCGCCCCTCGAGGTTCGCGCGCAGTCGATCCCCGCCCCTAAGATGACACGACATATCGCGGCAGACGCGCACATCTGCCTTGGGAGGCGGTGTGAGACGGAAATGCGGGAAAAAACTGGCGACCTGATGCAGACGAGTGACCGGGACGTCAATCTTTTTGGCCAGCGCTTGAAGCTGATCGGCCGGCAGATAGCCGAACTGGGACTGGACGGCCCTCAGTTCCCTGACAATCAACCTTCACTCTCCCCAGACTAGTTCGTAGGTCATTCTGCGTTAAGGTGACTGTAAGAACGGCCGAGACTGTGAGTCGGGCAAGAGTGTATAGCAAGTCTCACGAAGCAGTCCACAACCGAGCGGAGTCCCGCAATCTGATTCGCAACACGGCGCGCCTCATCTCGTTGACATCGCGCTGGAAGCGGATAGTATAAGCGTCGGGACGCCACATTCTCGGACCGTTTCTCGCCGCTGCTTGCGCGGCTCAGCGCTCCGGCCTGCTGAAGTGAAGATGAAACTGAGGATGGACGGAAGAACCAAGCGCTTCGTCGGGGCGTCGCTGGCACTTGCTGCAACGCTCGCCGCAGTCGGCATTTTCCCCGGGCGAACTCGATCGCTGGCGGCTTCCTCAAACGCGCCCGGCCAACCCGCGGACGAGCCTCACCAATATACCGGCCCAGGTTCCTGTAGCTCGACAACGTGCCACGGCAGCATCGCCCCGCGCACGGAGAATCGCGTCAACCAGAACGAATACAGCGTCTGGATCGTTCGGGACAAGCATTCGAAGGCCTACCAGGCCCTGACCGGAACGGTCGGGGAGCGCATGACTGAAATTCTCGGCATCGGCAAGGCCGAGGAGGCGCCAAAGTGTCTCGCCTGTCACGCGCTAGACGTTCCCGCGAACGAACGCGCGCGCACATTTGATCTCAGCGAAGGCGTGAGCTGCGAAGGCTGCCACGGGCCGGCCTCGGCGTGGCTTGGACATCACACCGAACGGAACTGGACCCACGAACAATCTGTTCAGGCAGGCATGACGGAGACGCGCGACATCGCCCGGCGCACCGAGAAATGCCTCTCCTGCCATCTCGGCAGCGCGCAAAAGTACGTCGATCACGAAATGATCGCCGCCGGTCATCCGGACCTCTATTTCGAGCTCGATTCGTTCTCCGCATCGATGCCCCGCCACTGGAAGGAGCCTGGTGAACCGGGTGAGCCGGAAGGCAGCGATTCCTGGTACGAAGTCCGCGAATGGTCCGCGGGCCAAGCCGTTCAGCTTCGCCAGGGTCTCTCTCAACTGGCGGAGCGGACGCACGGCAAGTTCTGGCCGGAATACTCCGAATTGGAATGCTACGCGTGCCATCACTCGCTCGGCCCTGCCGAACAGAGCTGGCGGCAGGCCCGTGGCTATCCCAATCGTCGTGCCGGTGATCCGCCGTGGAACGCCTCTCGCTACATCGTCTTCAGAGAAGTCGTGCGCGAAGTGGATCCAGTCGCAGCGGAGAATCTCGATCCGCAGCTCGCACACGTCGTGAAGCTGATGAGTTCGTTGAACCCGGACCGCGCGGAAGTCGCCGCGGCGGCAACCAGTGGCGCGCAGCTTGCCGATGATCTGGCGCGCAAACTCGACTCGATGTCGTACGATCGCGCGCTCACTCTCCGTGTGCTGCAGCGGATCTGCTCGGATGCCGACACGATTTCAAATCAGGACGAGCATGCTGCCGCGCAGGCCGCCATGGCTTTGCAGTCGCTCTTCGTGGCCTACGACCGGAACGAGAAAGTGCCGAATGCGCCGGAAGTCCGCGCGGCCATCGGCGGGCTTTTCGAGCAGCTCCAGATTCCGTCGAACTACGACGCCAATCGCTTCTCCCGCCAGATGCGCCAGGTGAGCGCGCTTCTCCGCTAACCCCTGATGGCCAAACCGTCGAAGCCGCTCCCGCGCGAATCTGAACGATTGAATGCGCCCGATGAAGGCGGTGTCGCTCCGTGGCGGCGCTGGGGTCCCTACGTCAGCGAACGCTCCTGGGGTACGGTTCGTGAAGACTACAGCTCCAATGGCGATGCCTGGAATTTCCTGCCGCACGATCTCGCCCGCAGCAAGGCCTATCGGTGGGGTGAGGACGGGATCGCGGGGATCTGCGACCGCTATCAGCTTCTGGTTTTCGCGCTCGCATTCTGGAATGGCCGCGACCCGATCCTGAAGGAAAGAATGTTCGGCCTCAACGGCTCCGAGGCTAACCACGGCGAGGACGTGAAGGAATACTACTTCTATCTCGACAATACGCCGACGCACAGCTATATGCGGATGCTCTACAAATATCCGCAGGCGGAATTCCCTTATGCGCGCCTGATCGACGAGAATCGCCGCCGCGAGCGCCGTGGCCCCGAATTTGAGCTGCTTGACACAGGCGTCTTTGACGACGACCGCTACTTCGACGTCTTCGTCGAGTACGCCAAGGCCAGCCCCGAAGATATCTGCATCCGCGTCGAGGCTTTCAATCGCGGCCCCGAAGAAGCAGTCCTGCATCTCCTTCCCCATTTCTGGTTCCGGAACACGTGGGCCTGGACGGATCCTTCCGCGCCCGAACCCATCATCCGCGCGGGCGCCACCGGAAAGGAAACTCTCTTCCTCGAAGCCGATGCGAGTGAGACCAAGCCTCTCGGGAACCTGCAATTCGAATATCGCCTCGATCGCATGCATCTGTATGGACCGGCGGGCGCGGGGCTTCTCTTCACCGACAACGAAACCAACGGCCCGCGCGTTTTTGGCGCGGGCAATGTCAGTCGAAAGCCCCACGTGAAAGACGCATTCCACCGCTACATTATTCAGGGCGAAGACTGCGTCAACCGCGAGCGCATAGGCACGAAAGCCTGCTTTCACTACGCCCTCACAATTCCTCCCGGCCGGTCCGTCGTTGTGCCGCTGCGACTGTGTTCGTCGGAAAAGACCCGCGTCGGGAGCGCGCCGCTTGCGGAAATGAATTCCGTCGTTAAGCAGCGCAAGGAAGAAGCTGACGAATTCTACGATTCGATTCACCCTCCGCGAGCCACTCCCGAAGAGCGGATGATCCAGCGCCAGGCCCTTGCCGGCATGTTGTGGAACAAGCAGGTCTATCTCTTCGACGTGAACCTCTGGCTCGATGGCGACAATCCTCACCGCCCGCCGCCGGCATCGCGCAAACATATTCGCAACGTCCACTGGCGCCATTTGAACTCCATGCGCGTGCTCATGATGCCGGACAAATGGGAATATCCATGGTTCGCGTCGTGGGACCTCGCATTTCATTGCGTCACGCTCGCGCTTGTCGATCCCCGAACCGCCAAGCAAAACCTCTGGGTTTTGCTCTTCGAGCAGTTTCAGCATCCCAACGGACAGATTCCCGCCTATGAATGGGAGTTTTCCGACTTGAATCCTCCCGTGCAGGCGTGGGCCGCTTGGCGGATCTATCAGATCGAGAAAAAGCGCACGGGCACCGGCGATCGAGAGTTTCTCGAAAGCTGCTTCCACAAGCTGCTCATCAATTTCGCCTGGTGGGTCAACAAAATCGACAGCACGGGCCTGAACGTCTTCGAAGGCGGGTTCCTCGGCCTCGACAACATCACGGTGGTGGATCGCAGCGCGAAGCTACCTCATGGCGCGATTCTCGAGCAGGCCGACGCGACCGGCTGGATGGGTTTCTTCTGCCTGCACATGATGCGTATCGCGCTCGAACTTGCGACGGCGGACCGCGTGTACGAAGGCCTCGCCATCAAATTCTTCGAACACTTCATCGGCATCGGCGCGGCGATGAAGAAGATGGGCGGCCGCGACTACCAGTTGTGGGACGAAGAGGCGGGATTCTTCTACGACGTACTGCGCTACGCGAACGGCGAATTCCACAAATTCCGGGTACGCTCGCTCGTGGGCTTGATTCCGATGTTCGCAATCGAGTTCCTGCGCGAGGATGAAATCAAGCACCTCGCGTATTTTCCCGGCAGTCTGAACTGGTTCATTAAGAGCCGGCCCGATCTCGTCGGCAGCGCCTGCTATTCGGAAACGCGCGACGGAGTCCGCTGCCACGTTCTCTCGATTCTCGACCGTCACCAGCTCTCGCGCATTCTCGAGCGGCTGTTCGATCCCGGCGAATTTCTCTCGCCGTATGGCATTCGCAGTCTTTCGAAATTCCACGAACACCATCCCTTCGCCTTTGGCGAAAGCGAGGTGCACTACGCGCCGGCAGAGGCGGACGTGGGAATCAAAGGCGGCAATTCCAACTGGCGCGGTCCGATCTGGTTCCCGACCACGTATCTCATCATCGAATCGCTGCTGAAGTTCGGGGAGGCCTTTGGTCCGGACTTCGCGGTCGCCATGCCCAGCAGTGACGGCAAGGCCGTCACGCCGCGCGCGATGGGCGAGGAAATTGCCCGGCGCTTGATCGGCATGTTCCGTCGCGACGCATCAGGTAGGCGTCCCGTCTTTGGCGACGCAACAAAATTCCAGGAAGATCCGCTTTGGCGCGACCATCTGCTCTTCCACGAATACTTCCACGGCGATACCGGCGCTGGCCTCGGCGCAAGCCACCAAACGGGCTGGACCGGCCTCGTCGCCAATTTGATCGATGAGTGGCGGTCGTGAAGCCCGGCTCCAAAGTGCGCATCTTGAAATCGGAGGCCCTGTGCAGTCATACGATCTGGTAGTCATCGGTTCCGGCCCAGCGGGCGAAAAAGCCGCGGCGCAAGCGGCGTATTTCGGCAAGCGGGTTGCGCTCGTCGAATCGGGCATCGATCCAGGCGGCGCTTGCGTGAACTCGGGAACGATTCCGAGCAAGATCCTGCGGGAATCCGCGCTCTATTTCTCAGGGCTCAAACAGCGAGGGCTCTACGGCATTGATTATTCGCTCCGCGAAGGACTTACAGTCGAAGGCTTCACGCATCGCAAGAATGTCATCGTCGAACTCGAACGCGAGGAAATCCGAAAGAACCTCGCCGCACACCACGTGGATGTCTTCTGGGGCACGGGCTCTTTTGAAGACCAGCACACGATCGCCGTTGCGTCGCCGAAAAATCCGCCGATGCAATTGCGTGGCGAAGTAATCCTGATTGCCACTGGATCGCGCCCGCACCGCCCTCCCGAGATTCCGTTCGACGACAAGTTCATCTTCGATTCGGACTCGATTCTGCAGATGGATCGCCTGCCCCAGAGCATGGTTGTGATTGGCGGCGGCGTGATCGGCTGCGAATATGCCTCCATCTTCACGGCTCTGGGGGTAAAGGTCTCACTTGTGGATGGACGCGACCGCCTGCTGCCGTTTCTGGATGCGGAACTGAGCAATCTTCTGCGCGAGCGCCTGGCCGCGCTCGGCGTCGAATTCTTCCTCGAAGAACGCGTCGCGAAAACCGAGCGCACGCCGAACGGCGCACGCCTGACCCTGAAATCCGGAAAGGTTCTCGAGGCCGATGCGGCGCTGTTCGCGGCGGGAAGACGCGGCACGGTCGAAGGTTTGGGGCTCGAAAAGATCAATCTCGCCCTCAACCAGCGCGGCTACATTGACGTGAATGAGTCCTACCAGACGTCGATACCGTGGGTTTACGCAGCCGGCGACGTAATCGGATTCCCCGCCCTCGCGTCCACGTCGATGGAGCAGGGGCGCGTTGCGATCTGCCACGCCTTTGGCTTCGGGTACAAGAAGCGATTGGCCTCCCAACTTCCGATGGGCGTGTATACGATCCCGGAAATTTCTGCGGTCGGGGAAACAGAGGAATCGTGTCGCGAGCACCAGATCGACTACGTGGCTGGCCGCGCGCGGTATGCGAACAACGTGCGCGGCGCCATGGTCGGAGACATGTCCGGGCTGCTGAAGCTCCTGTTCCGCCGCGACGACCGCAAGCTGCTCGGCGTGCATATCATCGGTGAGAGTGCCACCGAGCTGATTCACGCCGGAATGGTTGTCCTCGAAATCGGAGGCACGATCGACCTGTTCATTGCATTCGTCTTCAATTTCCCGACGCTTTCAGAAATGTACAAATACGCCGCGTATGACGGCCTCGGAAACCTCGCTAAACACAAACTCCGCGAAGGATGACTGATTAAAGGGACGTGTCTGATTCCTCGCGAAAGCTTCAGTCTGTCGGATTCCTTGGGAAGCTCAGAAACGGCAGGCGCACTCCATCGATGATCACCTGATCGGCACGGATGTTGGCAGGGGCTTCAAATCCCGCCGCGCCGCCGGACGTAACGTAATCGTCCTGATCCACGCCGTCCCCGCTGACGCCCAGTCCACCGACGAGCGTACCGTTGATATAGAGCGGTTCGGAGCCCGGAAAGAAGACGATGCCGCTCTGACTGGCGTTCGGCCCGGGAGGACCCGGAGGATCGGCGCCCTGCGTGCAAGGATTCGCGACATCCTGCACGTAAAGATCGAAGAACGGCCCCGGCGATGTGCCGTCGATGCCCGGGGGATAGAACGGCTGAGCCCCGAAGCCGATCGTGCGGTTCGTCACCGCCGTACCCATAGGCACGCCCGGCAGATCGGCCGTGGTGCGGTTCGGCCCACTGAAGTAGATCACGTTGCGCGCTTTCGTAGCGGCAACGTCGATGCTGAAAACCGTGGCGTCGTGCATCCGGTAGATTGCAATGATCGTGCCGTCGAGGTCGCTTACCGCGATCATCATCCGCGCGCGCGAGCCAAGCGGAAGCCGGATGGCTGCTCGGGTCTGTAACGCTGTGTTGACGGCATTCGTGACGATCTGGTTGACCTGCTCCGCAGTGAGGCCCCCCAGCGGTCCGGGATTCGGCCCAACAAGGTAGCCTTCCGGCGGCGGCCCATTGCTGGCACTCGGCGTGACTATGTAACCAGACGAGTCGAACGGGCCGCTCGCAGCGACTAGGTCGCTAGGCGGCGATGTTTGATTTACGAACGGCAGGGCAATCCCATTGATTGTGACCACGCCGGGCGGGGCCACATTGAAACCGATGTAGTCCGTCGCGGGATTTGGCCCGCCTTCAGCGACCATTCCCGCAGCCTGGAATGCTACGAATTCCGCGACATCGAGCGGGACACCTGCGATTCCGATTCCCCCTACGTCGTGAACTCCATTCGCAACAGGGTCAGTCTTGAAAATCGGCACGCCGCCAGGATTCACGTCGTTGATAGCCAGAGCGTCGTTGCCTGCCCTATCCATCAAATCGGCTTTGCCCGTGATGATGCCGAGACGACTTGGCGTCGTCAAATCGGTGAGCGTCGAAAGCGGAATGCTCTCCATTGGCAGGTAGTTATTCGATAGAGGGCATCCTCGATTTGTGTTTTCAATGCCGTAGAGAGCGGCGTTGGGCGTATTCGCGATGCCCGGTGGAAAATGAATGCCGCTGATGTAGCGCACAGTCCGCGACGAAAGCGGCGCCTGGTCATTACTGAAGAATGCGCCGGTGCGAGCGAGCGAAACCGCCAGTTCCTCCGTTGGAACCATGACGCCGAAATTGCTGGGTGACATCGCTGGCATGTGCGGCCCTTTCCACATTGCCAGAATCACACCGAGCCGGTCCACGACGGCGATCGCCATCGTGTCGGGATCTGCTGTGGCGGCTGCCGTCTGCACGATCATGCTCACGTCGCTTTGCGTGAGGAATGCCGCACCCGGGGGCGGCTGTGGGAACTGCGTGCCGCTACCCCCTCCCCCTCCCGAGGAACCGCTGCCGCCCCTACACCCGGAAACTGCAGTGGACAGCGCCAAGCAAAACGCGACCATTCGAAGCAAAAAAGGCTTAGGCGTTAGGACGCGGGCCAGCGCCTTAAACATGGTCACTATTCTTACCACAGCAACGTTGCTTCTCAAACTCCCGCGCCGGATCATCGGTTCTGTAGCGAGAGTTTGCGCGATCTTTCCGTCGCGAGCCGCAGCTCGAATGGACCGAAAGCGCTTGAACGCCCGCGAGAACTGTGATAACCAAGCAAACATCCCGACTCGCAATCGACGCGGGCAAAGCGAGACTACGAGGGGATGTCCCCCGCACCTTACATCCTCCAAAAACATGCGTCGCTATGGGTCGCGGTCTGCTTTTGTCTGCTTGTTTTCGTCGCGTCCACTGCGGCTACCGCCTCCCCAACGCTGGCAAGTACAGACTATTCAGTCCATTCACACGGAAAAAAACATAACCGGTCATCGCATAGGAAACATCATCGCAGCCACGTCAGACGCCGGTCGACGAGAGGCAAAACTGCTGCTGAGTATCCTGGTTTTCGTCTCGCATCCCTGAATGAGCCTCTCCTGGCTAGGACCGCCAACGAAGCGATCGGGGCCACCTCGTCGGCGAGACTCTCTGTACAATCACAGTCGGTCCCGCCCCAGCAGCGACTCCCACAAGCCAAGCCGATCCGTACGGGCGCTATTGAAGGCATCGTCCACGATGGTGACGGCCGAGCCGTCGTGGGCACGACCGTAACGCTGCGCAATCTCGCGACAGGTGAGCTGCGACAGCAGGCGGGGAATGCGAATGGCGTCTTCCGCTTCCTCGATCTGCCGCCCGGGCATTACGAACTGAAGATCGCGCATGAAGGTTATGAGTCCTACGCTGAAGCAGATATCAACGTCGGCCCGGCGCAGGTGCTCGATCGCGAAATCAAGCTCAACGCGACTTCGCTTGCGACGCCTCCCCTGCAAAATATTCCAGTCATGCCGCAGGTAAAGATCGCCGGCGCACCGCCCGAATCACCGGCCCCCCCACCCGCTCCGCCGTATCCAGGCGTCCTACAACGCCTGGAGGAGGGCCAACCGGCGATATTACAGCCGGCTACGGCCGAACCTCTGCCGCCGCCCGGGAAGGTTTTCGTTCCGGAACGCGATCGCTGGGCCATCATGATGCCCGAATGGGACCGCTATGGAGTCGGCAACGAGCGCCCCTACGTGAAGAGCCATCGCTGGGACCCGTTCGATCGCAACAAGCTCAAAGGCGACTTTCCCGTTTTCGGCCAGCAGACGTTCTTCAACCTTACAGGCGTGAGCGATACGTTCGTCGACGGCCGGCGTTTGCCCACGCCGAGCAACGTCAGCACCGCTCAACCCGGCGAGTCGGGATTTTTCGGCAAAGGCGAGCAGTTTTTTCTGGATCAGGAGTTTCTCTTCTCTTTCGACCTGTTTCACGGCGACACTTCGTTCCGGCCGGTGGACTGGCGGATTCGCGTCACACCAGTGATCAGTCTGAACTACCTCGATGTCCGCGAGTTGGGCGTCGTAAATATCAACGTGAAGGATGGTACGACGCGACTCGATTCGCACATCGGCTTGCAAGAAGCTTTTGCGGAAGTGAAGCTCGCCGACCTGAGCCCGAACTACGATTTCATTTCCGTCCGCGCGGGCATACAGGAGTTCAACAGCGATTTTCGCGGCTTCTTGTTTGTGGACCAACAGCCGGGCGTGCGTTTCTTTGGAAATCTTTCGAGCAATCGCTGGCAGTACAATCTCGCCTACTTCAACTTTCTCGAGAAAAACACCAATAGCGATCTGAACTCGATGGCGCTTCGCAAGCAGCAGCTGATTCTCGCGAACGTCTACCGCCAGGACTTTCTGTTCCCGGGCTACACGGCGCAGTTCAGCGTGCACTACAACATCGATCAGGCGACGATCCATTTCGACGACAACGGCTTTCTCGTCCGCCCCTCTCCGGTCGGCGGCGTCGTTTCCAACAACATGATCCGGCCCCACAGCATTCATGCCGTCTACCTTGGCTGGACCGGCGACGGCCACATTGGTCGCTTGAATCTCACGCACGCCTTCTATCAGGCGCTCGGCAACGACAGCTTCAATCCGATTGCCAGTCGGCCGGTGACGATCAACGCCCAATTCGCCGCGGCGGAGCTTTCCGTGGACAAAGACTGGGCGCGCTTCAAGATTTCAGGGCTGTATGCCTCGGGCTCCGGCGATCCAGAAAAGGGCCGCGCGCGCGGTTTCGATTCGATCGACGATTTTCCGGAATTTGCCGGAGGCATTTTCAGCCTGTGGAACCGCGAAGGCATCCGTCTCACTGGGTCCGGCGTCCTTCTGACTCCTCCCAACAGCATCCTGCCCGATCTGCGATCGAGCAAATATGAGGGCCAGTCGAATTTCGTCAACCCGGGCATCCTGCTTCTCAACGCCGGAACGAACCTCGACCTGACTCCCAAGCTCCGCGGTTTCGTGAATGTGAATTATTTGCAATTCGCGCACACCGAACCGCTCGAGTTGCTGCTCTTTCAGGAGAATATTCACCGTCCGATCGGCTACGACTACAGCATCGGCGTGCGCTATCGCCCGCCGCTCACGGAGAACTTCTCGATCACGGCAGGAGCATCCGGACTCACGCCGGCGCAGGGTCTGAGGGACATCTACGGTGGCAGAACGCTCTTTTCTCTGTTCACGGATGTGCGCTTTCAATTCTAATCGCGGTGCATCGCATACGAGTTTAGGGACGCGGGAGTTTGGATGGACTCTTCAGGGCAATCGAAGCGAGCGCTGGGCAGACGGATGAAGCTCGGATATCTCCCGGTCCCCGCGCTGCTGCTCGCCATGCTGGTTGCGCTCGCGATGGACTCGCGCTCGAGTGCTCAGCCACACCCCCGGCGGGCACAAGATGAGCAGCCGCGTGCGCTTCAGTCCAGCCCCGAGGGCCAGTCGCAAGCCGACGTCGACACGAAGAACGCCGGCTGCGTGAGCTGCCACACGGTTACGGACGAGCCGACCATGCATCCCACGGGAACCGTGCGGCTCGCGTGCGTGGATTGTCACGGCGGAGACACGAGTGTCCGTATCACGCTGGAAACAAAACCCGGTTCTGCCGAATACGAAGACGCAAAGAATCGCGCGCATCCCAAATCGAGCAATCGGGACTGGGCGCGCAGCTCCGCAAATCCCGTTCGCCCCTACACGGCTTGGCTGCGCGAGAACCTCGACTACATCCGCTTCATCAACCCCGGAGATCTGCGCGTCGCACCGCAGACATGCGGCCAATCTGGATGTCACGTCGCGGAGGTCCGCCGCGTTCAGACCAGCATGATGACCACCGGCGCTTTCCTCTGGGGCGCGGCGCTGTATAACAATGGCGCCTTCCCGCTGAAGAACTCGCGCTTCGGCGAAAGCTACGCAGCCGACGGCACTCCGCAGGCTCTGCGTACGTTTCCTCCGCCGACGCTCGAGGAAACTCGCGCCAAAGGCATTCTGCCGGAACTCACGCCGTTGCAAAGATGGGAGATTTCGCAGCCAGGCAACGTCCTCCGCGTTTTCGAGCGCGGCGGCACAAAGAAAGCCGAGATCGGCAATCCGAACCGAGAGGAAGAATCCGGCCGCCCGGACGACAAACTGAGCGAGCGCGGTTTCGGCACCGAGCTGCGCACCGATCCGGTCTTTCTCGGATTGCAGAAGACGCGCCTGCTCGATCCCTTGCTCTATTTGCCAGGAACAAACGACGAGCCGGGCGATTACCGCGGCAGCGGCTGCACCGCATGTCACGTCGTCTACGCGAATGACCGCTCCCCCGATCATTCCGGCCCTTACGCGGCCTACGGAAATCTGGGACAGACGGCCACGTCCGATCCGACGATCCCGAAGCAGGAATCGGGACATTCGATTCGTCACACATTCACGCGATCGATTCCCTCGAGCCAGTGCATGGTCTGCCATGTTCATCCCGGCACGAACATGGAGACCACTTATTTCGGGTTCACCTGGTGGGACAACGAAGCCGATGGCGAGTTCATGTATCCGCACGAGCAGCGGCGCCCGACCGAAGAGGAAAAATACAAGGTCGCGCTCAGAAACCCCGAGGGTGCCGCTCCCCGCGGCCTCTGGTCGGATACGAAATTCCTCGCTCAGGTTGGCAGCCCTGAATTCAACAAGCAACTCCGGGTAACGCAGTTTGCCGACTTCCACAGCCACGGCTGGATTTTCCGCGCCGTTTTCAAGCGTGACCGCAAAGGCAATCTGCTCGATGCCGAAAACAAGATCGTCTCGCCCGACGATCCGCAGAAATTCGCAAAAGCGGTTCATCTGAAGGACATTCATCTCGAAAAAGGCATGCAGTGCATCGATTGTCATTTCGAGCAGGACAATCACGGCACCGGAAAGCTCTATGGCGAACCGCGCGCGGCGATCGAACTCGATTGCGTCGACTGCCACGGCACGATCGAGAAGCACGCCACGCTGATCACGTCCGGGCCCGGCGCTCCTGCGGGCGGCACTCATCTCGAGACTCTCCGCACGCCCTGGCGAACGCGGCGGTTCGAATGGCGCGGCGGCAAGCTCTACCAGCGCTCGATGCTCGAGCCTAACGTCGAATGGGAAGTGGTCCAGACGCTCGACACCATCACGCCCGGCAATCCCCACTACAGCGAAAAATCGCGCTGGGCGAAAACCGTTCAGGTTGACGGCCAGACCTGGGGCAGCGTGCCGGGCGACTCTTCTCATCTCGCCCACCCGAACACCAAGATGACCTGCTACGCGTGCCACACTTCCTGGACGACGAACTGCTGGGGCTGCCATCTCGCCATGACGGCGAACCAGCGCAAGCCCATGTTGCACAACGAAGGCCTGATGACGCGCAACTGGACGAACTACAGTTTCCAGGTTCTCCGCGATGACGGCTTCATGCTCGGCATCGACGGCACGGTGACAAACCACCGGGTCGCCCCGGCGCGCTCTTCCTGCGCGATTCTCGTCAGTTCGCAGAACGCGAACCGTGACTGGCTCTACTACATGCAGCAGACCGTATCGGCCGAAGGTTTCGCTGGGACCGCGTTCAGCACGTTCGTTCCGCACACCGTGCGCTCGAAGGAAACGAAGGCGTGCGACGACTGCCACCTGACGGAGCGCGACGACAACAATGCCTGGATGGCCCAGGTTCTCTTGCAAGGTACGAACCTTGTGAACTTCATGGGGCGCTACATCTACGTGGCGGAAGGCGGAAAGGGATTCGATGCCGTCGTCACCGCCGAACATGACGAACCGCCCGCCGTCATCGGCAGCTACTTGCAGCGCCTCGCCTATCCGGACGACTATCGCGCGCATGTCGCCAAAAATCGCGAACTCAAGCAGGCGATTCATCATGAAGGTGATGTCCTCGATGTGCAGCTCCGCGGAGAGTATCTCTATGCCGCAACCGGCAAGGGTGGTCTGCGCATCTACGATGTCGCGAGTATCGACAACAAGGGTTTTTCCGAGAAGATGATTACGGCCCCAGTCTCGCCCCTCGGCCAGCGCTTCTATCTGAAGACGAAGTACGCCACCGCCGTCGCAAGCCCCTCCACGCTGGCGCTCGATCCGGCTCGGTCGCGGCGTCCGGAAAACGAGGAGCAGCCGATTCATCCGCTCTATGCGTTTCTCTATGTCGCGGACAAGTACGAAGGTCTGGTCGTTGTCGGCGATCCAAACGTCAAAGGCAAGAGTCCGGGCGTAAGCACCCTGCTCGATGGCGACCCGAGAAACAACTTCCTGAAACGCGCGCTCGCCTTCAACCCCAATGGGATTCTCAACGGTGCGCGCCGCATCACGATTGCCGGCACCTACGCCTATATTCTTTGTGACCGCGGCTTGGTCGTCGTCGATCTCGACAATCCTCTCGATCCTCGCGTCACGGCGGAGATTGGCACTCCCGATCTCGTCGAACCGCAAGGCATCGCCGTACAGTTCCGCTACGCGTTTGTCGTCGACAAGCAGGGGCTGAAGATTCTGGACGTGACCGCGCTCGACCATCCGCGCGTTGTTCCCGGCGCGCTCGTGGCGCTGGCGGACGCTCGAAATGTCTACGTCGCGCGCATCTACGCTTACGTAGCCGCAGGCAAGCAGGGCGTCGCGATCGTGGATGTTGAAACGCCCGAGCATCCTCGGCTCGATCAGATGTTTTCCGACGACGGAAAACTGGACGATACGACCGATGTCAAGATTGGGATGGTGGATGCCAGCGCGTTTGCCTTCGTCGCGGATGGACGCAATGGGCTGCGCGTTCTGCAATTGCTTTCGCCGGAAGATTCCCCGAACTCCTACGGCTTCAGCCCGAGGCCCACACCCAAGCTCATTGCAACCTATCGAACGCGCGGACCCGCGCTCGCCATCTCAAAGGGGACCGATCGCGATCGCGCGGCAGATGAAAGCGGCAATCAACTCGGGGTGTTCGGCAGACGCGGCGCGCGTCCGTTCAATCGCGCGGAAGCCGAGCGCCTCTACTTGCGCGACGGCAAGGTGTACACAGTCACAGACGATCCCGCGCAGCTCCCGAAGTAACGCGCAGGCTCATTTCGTCTTCATCACGTACACGCCATTCCAGTCCGCATCGGGCGCATTTTCCACGAACTCCATCGCCCGTTGCAGGAAAATCTGCGTGGGTCCATCCTCGGGATATTTGCCGAGCAGTTGACCGAACCTCGCCGCGGCCTCGCGCCAGTCCTGTGCCCGGTAGGCGGCCATCGCCTGATCGAACTGCGTGAGCAGTGGGTCGTATTTCGATCTTTCGGCGGCTACGTCCAGCAACTCGTAGATCTTCACCGGCTGGTGCTTGCCCTTGACCGTGATTTTGTCCAGTTCTCGGCAGACGAACTTGTCTGCAACCTGTAAATACGTCGCCTCGGCGATCACGGCGGAGACGCGATATTCTTTGGTGATACCCTCAAGGCGCGACGCAAGATTGACGTTGTCTCCCATCACGGTCCATGCCAGCCGTTTCGCCGAGCCCATGTTGCCTACGTTCACCGGCCCCGTATTCAGGCCGATCCCGATGGCGAGTGGCGAGCGCCCCTCCTCCTTCCACTTACGGTTGAGCTTCTTCAGGCCGCGCAGCATCTGCACCGCGCAGGAACAGCCCCGGATCGGGTGGTCTTCCTGGGGGTATGGGGAACCCCAGAACGCCATGATGGCGTCGCCGATGTACTTGTCGAGCGTCCCCTGATTCGCAAACACCGTCTCGGTCATTTCGCCCAAGTATTCGTTCAGCAAAAGGACGAGTTCGTCCGGCGTCAAGCCTTCCGACAGAGTGGTGAATCCGCGAATGTCGCTGAACATCACGGTGAGTTCTTTCATCTCCCCGCCCGGCCGGATGTACTTCTGCGGGTCCTTCTCGATCAGAGAGATCACGTCGGATGACAGATACTGAGAGAACGTCTTGCGAATCCTGCGCTTTTCGCGTTCTTCGAAGATCATCCGGAAGCTGGTTACGGCGGCGTAGCTCGCAACCAGCGTTCCAGCGGGGATCACGAAACTCAGCCATCGTCCCTGTGCCGCAAAGCTGTGATACACGAACCAACTGAATCCCCCGAGGGCCAGGAGCAGCGAAAGTGTCGAATAGAGCGGCCTCACGCGTCCGAACCAGACACCGAAGCCCAAGCCGAAGAGCACGATGAAGCCGATATCGATCATCAGTTCGTCAAATCCGCGCGTCAGAAAACCCCGGCCCTTTTCCTCACTGTGCAGCACGTTGTCGATGATGTTGGCGTGCACCTCGACGCCCATATAGGTACCGCTCTGCACCTCAAAGGGCGTGTTGCAAATGTCGCCGATTCCAAGCGCGGTCGCGCCCACCAGAACGATCTTGTCCCGAAATGTATCTGGCGGTACCGCTCCGCTGATCACGTCCCACATGGAATAGTGCGAATACGTGCCGTAGGGGCCGGTGTAGTTGATGAGCGCCGTGCCATCACGCGATTGCCGCAGCACGTGCCGGCCGAACTGAACCCGCTCCAACCCGTTTTCCCCAATGTAAGCGGCGATGTCCTGATCGGGAATCTTTTCGTACTCCCGAACGGCCTGTAGATCCAGGGACGGAAAGAAGAGGTCCTGGTAGCGCACGATCAGCAGCGCATGCCGCAAGGTGCCATCCGGATCGGGCTTGATGTTGATGGACCCGTAAGACGCCGCCGCTTCCACGAGCTTCGTGATGTTTACTTCCGCGCCTGCGGCCACCGTGCCGCCGCTTTCGACCCAGGCTCTCCCCAAATCGAAATCGCGTCCGTCCTTGGACTTGACCTTCAGAACCTGTGGAAACGATTTGGCCCATACGATGTTGAAGTATTCTTCGGCGGTTTTCGGGTCGGAAGATTGCGCACCAGCCGCGTCGAAAAAGAAGATATGACCGAGCACCACCTTGCCGCTGCTCTTAAGCGCCGTGGCCAGGTTCGCGTCTTGATCGCCGGCTCTTTCAAGCTCCTTCACTTTGCGGAGAGCCGCTGGAGATGCGGAAGAACCCATATCGCGCTGAAACTGCTCGAGTGCCTGAACTGCAGGATTGCTCTGGGGAGTCGGAAATGTAGCGTCCAGAGCGATTACGCGGGCGCCGTCGGCACTCAGACGATTGATGAGCAGCGCATAGCTGTCCCGTGGGAGCGGGTAGGAGCCAATCTTCTGAAGCGTTTTCTCATCGATGCCGACGATCACCACTCGATCGTCGTGCGGACGTTCGCCGCGCATCCCGAAGCGCATGTCGAGCGAGCGTTGTTCGATGTTTTGGAGGAAGACGAAGCCCGCACGGGGGTTGCCGCCGATTCCGGAAAACGCGAACACAGCCAGCCCGGCAAGCGTGACCAGCACAGCCAGGATCAAGTCGGTCTGACGGACCCAGAATCGGCGCAGCGACGCCGACCATCCGGACCGGCGCTGTTTCTGCGCGTTCATGAATGCTGCGACCTAGCCTTGCATGTTACGGGCAACCGGAGGTCGGCGACTTGCCGGGGACGCACTTATTGCCGTTTTGTTCCGCGACGGCTATGCCCACTCCCACTCCAAACGCGATCCCTGTGGTGATCAGGGCGTTACGCAGCGCATGACCCTGACGAGCCGACGTAGGCGGCCCACCCGGCGTGACCACGCCTGTGTCCAGAATGCTGCTGTTTCGCAGACCCGTCGGAGTCTTCGTTGCGTGAAAACCGCCCGGAGGGATTTCGGACGTGACGATAACCATTTGCCCGGCCGCTACCGTGATGGAATTCCCGGCCGTCTGTCCCGTGTTCCTCGCCACTTGGGCGTTGCCGATCGGCGTGACGGATACCTCTCCCTGGTAGCAAATGACCGTCGTCCGGTTCGCTTCGTATCCGGCGAAGAAATCGGTGCCGATTACTCCGATCACTGCATTCGGCGTCTTCATTTCGAATTTGCCGCCGGGCTTCGTAATCTTGACCACCTGACTGCGCATCTTGCCGAAATTCATCTCGAGTGAGGTCTGCTGCGAGGCGGCATCATGCTGCACAACCCGCAATTCGCTGTCGGAACCCAGGCTCAGAAGGGAGCCATCGGCCAAACCGGCGCGGACACGCCCCGTATGCTCCGTCGCCAGCAGGTCATTCCACTGCAGCTCTTCCTTAACCGTGGCGGCCTGCGCGTTTTTTGTGGCAGCCGGAATCAGAGCGTCAATTTGACCCGCATGTTGCCCGCTCGCCTGCGGTTCACCCAGCACCGGTAGCGCGGCTAGCAAACAACAGAGAAAACTCGCGATGCCTCGCTTCAATAGCATCAGACACACTCCCTTCCGCTTTCCAGCGGCAATCTTGGTAGCCACATTCTGCCAAGGGGCTTCGAAATGTCAACGACGGCAGTTCGGGGTGTCGCCAATGTAGTTAAGTCGGGCAAACCGATTTCCGGTAACCTGCCTCCGCATCGCCGCGTCTTGTCACTTAGCGTTTGGTTGGCGTATGATTTCCGCGCTGCAGGGGGAAACCGGCAAGGAGGTAACCGAACATGTCTCTCGTCAAAGGTATTCACCACATCACGCTGTGCGCGAGCGGCGCACAGGAGGATATCGATTTCTTCACAAAAGTAGCGGGCCAGCGGATGATCAAGCAGACCGTCCTATTTGACGGTCGCTACGCGCACTATCATTTGTACTATTCCAACGCGGACGCTGAGCCGGGCTCCGTCGCGACCACGTTTCCCTACAGGAGAGTGCAGGGTCGTCCCGGCTCCGGTCAGATTTCGGCCACGTCCTACACCATCCCCAAGGGGACAGCGAAATTCTGGGTCGAGCATCTGAACCGTCACAAGGTCAAGCACGGAGGCGTTCAGGAGCGCTTCGGACAGTCCTTTGTCCGATTCGAACACCCCTCTGGTCTCCAGTTGGAAGTCGTCGAGGACTCCTCAGACGCGCGGAAAGGCTGGACGACCGGCGAAATCAGTTCCGATGTCACTACGCGCGGTTTCCATGGCGCTGTGCTCTCGGTGCGCGAGGTTCCCGAAACGGAGCGATTCTTTGTCGACGCGCTCGGCTTCCGTAAGACCGGGACCGAAGGCGCGTACCACCGTTTCGAAATTGGGACAGGCGGAGCGGCAAGGACGGTCACGCTGGTCCATGAACCGAATCGCCCGGCGGGCAGCTGGACCTTTGGCGCCGGCACCGCGCACCATCTTGCTCTGGACGTCGGCACGGACGAGGCCCTGACCGAACAAAAGGCACTCTACGAAGAGCTGGGTTATACGGACGCCTCGGAGATAAAGGACCGCATGTACTTCCACTCGGTCTATTGCCGCTGCCCCGGCGGGATCTTGGTTGAGGTTGCGGCAACGGTTCCCGGCGGTTTCGCCGTGGACGAGCCGGCTGACCAGCTCGGTTTCAAACTCCTTCTGCCGCCATGGTTTGAGCATGAGCGCGCGGAGATCATGAAGATGCTCGACCCGATCCAGGTCCCTGAATCCAATCGCGCAGCTGGGGTTAAGCCAGCTGCGCCAAGTGCACCGGCGGCACCGGCCGCACCTGCGCCGGCTGCATCGGGTGCCTCCGGAGCCTCGAGGCGCACGGCCGCGACATTTGTTGGCGGCGACAAACCGCAGAAAAATTGACCCGGGATCGGAATGCAAAGAGTCGATCTCGTGAAAATTGCGGGCCCACTGATTCTGCTAGCGACGCTGCTCGCTAGCCCCGCATTCGGCCAGATGGACCCTTCCGGAGAATGGTCGCCCAGATTTCACGAGGATTGGCTGGAGCGCATACCCGGCCCCGAGATTGGCGACTACCTCGGGCTTCCGATCAACGACGCCGCGCGCATGCGGGGCTACAGTTGGGACGCTGCCCTTATTGAGATACCCGAGAACCAGTGCCGGGCGCACGGAGCGGACTACGCCTGGCGCGGTCCGTCGAACGTCCGCATTTGGAAGGAAGTCGACTTGGCCACCCAGCAACTCGTCGCCTATCACATATACACTTCTGCCTACAACGAATACCGCACGATCTACATGGACGGGCGCCCGCACCCTCCCGAATACGCCGCCCACACTTGGCTCGGTTTCTCAACGGGAAAGTGGGAAGGCAATACTCTGACGGTCTTCACCGACCATCTGAAAGAAAACTGGGTTCGGCGCAACGGCATTCCCCGCAGCGACTTGGCCACCGTGACCGAGCATTTTCTTCGCCACGGCAATTACCTCACGGTCGCCGTAATCACCTACGACCCCGTCTATCTCACGGAGCCTTTTATCCGCACTACCGATTTCGTCTACACTCCTCGACAAACGATCGCCCCGTGGCCCTGCGAAGCCGTGGATGAGGTGGATCGCCCCGAAGGAGTCGTGCCGCACCATCTGCCGGGAACGAACACGTTCCTCGACGAGTTCCCTGCTATGTACGGAATACCTCCTGAGGCGGCCAGAGGCGGCGCCGAGACGATGTATCCGGAATACATGCTGAAGATGAAAGATATGAAAACGCTGCCACGCCCGAAAAAAGCGAGCAATCAATGACAAGAAAACTGCTCAATTCCCCTCAGCGCCTGCGCGTGCTTCCGCTCCTTGCCGCAGCCGCCTTTCTCGCGACGGCTGGCTCGTCGCGGGTCACCTCTCAGGAAAGTCAGAGCCCCCCTCCACAAGGCCAGAATCCCGCCAACGTCGAGGTTCACGTGTTGCCCGTGCAGGGGCGCGTCTACATGCTCGTCGGCGCGGGCGGCAACATCACTATGCAGGTCGGCGATGACGGCGTTCTGTTGGTGGATACGGGACTCGCGGGGACAAGCGACAAAGTCATCGCCGCGATTCGCACGGTCACGGACAAGCCGATCCGGTTCATCATCAACACCCACGTCCATCCCGACCACACCGGAGGCAACGAGGCCATCGCCAAAGCGGGCAACACGATCACCGGCGGCAACGTTGTCGGCGATATCGGCGCGAGCGCGGGCAATCAGGCGGCGGTTCTCGCGTTTCAAACCGTCCTGGACAGGATGAGCGCGCCGACCGGCAAGCAAGCGCCGACGCCCCAGGGCGCGTGGCCGACCGAAACATACACGACCCCGGAACGGAAACTCTTCTTCAATGGTGAAGCGGTCCAGGTCATTCACATACCCGCCGCACATACCGACGGCGACAGCATCGTCTTTTTCCACCGCTCCGACGTGATCAGTACCGGCGACATCTTTGTGACCAACCGCTATCCGATCGTCGACCTTCAGCGCGGCGGCAATATTCAGGGAGTCATCGCGGGGCTCAATCGCATCATCGAGCTGGCCACTCCGGGGCCCATGCAGGAAGGCGGCACGATGGTGATTCCCGGCCACGGGCGCCTCTGCGATCAAGCCGACGTCGTTTTCTATCAGGAAATGGTCACGATCATTCGCAATCGCATTCAGGACATGGTCAACAAGGGCATGACGCTCGACCAGGTGAAAGCCGCTAAGCCGACCCGGGACTACGATCCCCGGTACGGCGCAACAACAGGTATCTGGACCACCGATATGTTTGTCGAGGCTGTGTACAAGAGCCTGAGCAAGAAAGACTAGTACGGGCTTCGCGGCCCGCGCTATCTTATTACAAGATCATTTGTTGCTTTCAGGGGGAACCATCGTGAAGTGCAAACTGTTCGTTGTGCTCGTCGCCGCAACGCTGTTTTCCGGCGGCGCAGCTTACGCCCACCATTCCTTTGCCGCCACCTATTTCGTGGACCGCGAGATTACGGTGGAAGGCACGTTGACTCAGTTCCTGTTTCGCAATCCACACTCGTTCGTGAAGGTTCAGGCTCCGGACGACAAGGGAGAGATGCAGACGTGGTCCGTCGAGTGGGGCGGTGGTGCCCAACTGGACCGGGAACACGTGACCCGGGACACGCTGAAGCCGGGAGATCACGTGATCGTCACCGGCAATCCCGGGCGCGATCCTACCGAACATCGGATTCGCCTCCATAAGATTGTCCGTCCCGCGGATGGATGGAAATGGGAAGGCGTGATCATGTGAGCGCGCTCCTCTATCGAGCGCCGCAGTTCGCATCGGATTTGTTGGGGGGCAAGAAGAATGAAGTGTAGAAACCCACGAAAGCGCGGTTTCCTGCCGTTTGTCGCTCTAGCATTCATGTCACTCGTGGCCTCGGCGCGTGTGGGCGCTCAGTTTGGACCTCCTCCTCCCGTCGGTCCTCCGCCCATCCCGCGCGCGATCGCTCCGCTCGACCTCACCGGATACTGGGTATCCGTCGTTACGGAGGACTGGCGCTTCCGCATGATCACTCCCGACAAAGGCGATTATGGCGGCGTTCCCCTCAACCAGCACGGCGTTCTGGTGGCACAAACGTGGGATCCGGCAAAGGACGATGCGGATGGCAACCAGTGCCGCCCCTTCGGCGCCGCTGCCATCATGCGCGTGCCCGAGCGTATCCACATAACCTGGCAGGACGATCGCACGTTGCGCCTCGATACCGACGCCGGAACTCAGACTCGCCTCTTCCACTTTGACGGAACTCCTCCGCTGAACGGCGCTCCCCAGTGGCAGGGCTATTCCGTCGCCAGTTGGGAGGGCATGAGGCAGGGAGGCGCCCAGCGGCTGCCGACCGTCTTGTCCAAAGACGCGTCGGCCCCTCGGCCCACGGGTCTCGAAGGCTATTTGAAGGTGGTCACAACGGAGATGCGCCCAGGATACCTGCGCAAGAATGGCGCCCCCTACAGCGCGAACGCGGTCTTGGAAGAATACTTCGACAGTTTCAAGGAAGACAATGGCGATACCTGGCTCGTCGTGACTGCGATCGTCACCGACCCGCAGTATCTCTACCAGCCGTTCATCACCAGCTCTCACTTCAAAAAGCTTCCCGATGCGTCTGGGTGGAATCCCACGCCATGCGAGGAGAAATGACGCAGCGCGCAATCGCCGGCATTACCGCAGGAGGCTCGCCAAGGACAGCGGATGTGGTTTGTTAATCTGCTGCAATGGCTGCACGACACGCCCTTCAGCATCACGATGCGCGAGTCGGTCTGGGCCGAACCCATCGTCGAGACCATCCACGTTCTCACGCTGACTCTCTTTGTTGGATTCGCCTTCCTGCTGGACCTTCGTCTTCTGGGCGTGTGTCTGCGAAGCAGGCCCGTCTCGCAGGTTCTCCATAAACTGAACCCCTTCTTGTTTGTCGGCTTCGCCATCATGATTGTAACGGGCGTGTTCCTCTTCTGCGGCGATCCGCCATCCTTCTACTCCACAATTTTCTTCAAAATCAAAATGATTTTCCTTGTGCTCGCTGGCCTCAACGTACTGATTTTCAATGCCACGATCGGCCGCAAGGTCGCCGAGTGGGATATGGCTCCGGAAACACCGCGAGCAGCCAAGGTCGCCGCGGTCATCTCCATCGTGCTCTGGGTCGCCATCGTCGCCGCGGGGCGCGCGATCGCTTACGATCTTCCGCCGCCATCATGAGGAGGTTTGCCCGCAATGGCGCTTAGAACATTGGTGTTTCATTTCTGCCAGTGGTGCAACAACTCCTCCTGGGGTCACGGTGTGCGTGACTCCGTGTGGCTCTTCCCGTTCGTCGAAATATTCCATTTGCTCGCGCTCGCTGTACTCGGCGGAACGATTCTCCTTCTCAACCTGCGCCTGGTTGGATTCGGCTTTCGGGACGAGCCTCTTCCCGAATTGGCCCGCGAAGTCCGTCCGTGGATGCTCGGCAGCCTCGCCGTAATGTTCGTCTCTGGCTTCCTTCTCTTCTCCACCGAAGCCGTGAAGATGTACGGCAACGTCGGCTTCCACTATAAGATGATCTTTCTTTTCTTCGCGATCATCTATACGTTCACGATCCACCTCAAGCTGACGACCTCCGACGAGACCCGCGTTTCGCCGGTATGGCGCTGGCTGGCGGCTTTCGTGTCCCTCGCGCTGTGGGCCGGCGTTGGCCTCGGCGGACGCTCCATCGGCTACGTCTGAGATAGCTTTCGGCTCGTTCGGCGTGCCGCCCGGAGTACCATCAATGGAGCGAATCGAGGGCCTGTGAAGTTCAGTATTACAACTGCATTTCGGATGTTCGTCATGTCGCTGCTCGCCCTTTCCTGCGTGCCTGTGTGGGCCGCCACTGGCGGAAGCATCTCTGGAACGGTGTCGGATGAAAACGGCGGCGTGATTCCCGGCGCCGCGGTCACCGTTCGCAATCTGGACACCACTATTGCGCAAACAACTACCAGCAATGGCGATGGATTCTACGCCTTCACCAACCTCCCCGTAGGACGTTACGAACTCGAAATTATTCACGAGGGATTCAAACCGTATAAGCGCACGGGCTTGGTTATTGATGTCAACACGGAGCTTCGGATCGATCAGGAACTGACGATTGGAGAGCAAGCGCAGGAGATAGTTGTCTCCAGCACGGCAGTCCAGGTAGAAACCGAAAGTACACAGGTGGGCCAGGTTGTGACGGGTACTGAGATTACGGGGGTCGCTCTAAACGGCCGAAGTTTTACGGATCTCCTGGCCCTGCAGCCGGGGATTGTACCCATGTCGACCCAGCAGCCCAACTCGATCGTCATGGCAGGGGCCACGGTAGCCATTGCTCCCTCAGGCAATTTGAATCCCGGCAATCAGTCCATCAGCGGCCAGCGCGAGGACGCCAACGGCTACATGATCAATGGAGGTGACGTTAAAGAATTGATGAACGGCGGGACCACGATTGTGCCCGATCTCGATTCAATTGCAGAGTTCCGGATATTAACCAATAACTTCGATGCGGAGTACGGCGATTACAGCGGCGGCATCGTCAACGTGGTGACCAAATCCGGAACCAATCAGATACACGGCAGCGGATTCGAGTTTCTGCGAAACACCCTGCTTGATGCGCGCAATTACTTTTCTCCAGAGCGCGCCTTCTTTCGGCAAAATCAATTCGGCGGTACCGCGGGCGGACCGATCAAGAAGAGCCAGATATTCTTCTTTGCCGACTATCAAGGGACGCGAATGGCCCAGGCCATCGACACGGGACTCATTTCCGTTCCTTCGCTCGCCTACCGGGCGGGTGACTTTATCACCGGGCCCGATGGGACTGGTCCTAGCCCGCTTACGGGAACCGTAGGAGGCCCGAATCTCGCCAGCATCCTCACGGGAGAACTCGGCTATCCAGTGACCTCGAACGAGGCTTATTACACACCAGGTTGCACTTCAAGCACGTGTGTGTTTCCGGGCGCTGTGATTCCAATGGCAGCATGGTCGGCGCCAGCCCAATATCTGATAAATTCCATCCCTCCTCCGAATAACGGGCCCTCCAATTTTTCAACCGCGTCCCAAGGGCAAGATCTACGGGACGATAAAACGAGTTTCCGCATTGACGGCAATAATCAACGCTGGGGACAGCTCTCGGCATACTATTTTTTTGACAACTTCACATTGAACAATCCTTACCCAACCGGGCAGGGCGGCGCGAATGTCCCGGGCTTCAACGCCTTAAATACGGGCCGCTCACAGCTGATCAATCTGGCCGACACGAAGACATTGAGCGCTACCAGTGTGAACGAAGTTCACTTCAGCTTCATGCGAAGTTCAAATGTCGTGGGCCAGCCCATCGGCGGTGTTGGGCCAAGCCTGGAGTCACAAGGTTTTGTTACGTGTCCCGGGTCTGTCAGGACTCCCGCGTGTGCCGGCATTTTTCCACTAGCGCCGGCGATCGAGGGCATTGAGAACACGATCTTCAATTCATTCGTCATCGGCACACCCATCACGAACCTGAAGCAAGCGAATAACACCTTTACCGGATCCGACAGTTTTTCGACAGTCCGGGGAAACCACACCCTCAAGGCGGGTTTCGAACTCAGCGTCGAGCAGGTCAACGTGAATCCGAATCCCACTTTCAATGGATCATTTCTCTTCACTGGCACCGAAACCGGCCTCGATTTCGCGGATTTCCTGATCGGGGTTTCAAGTAACTACAATCAGGCTGATTCGCAGCATTACTGGGGGCGCCACAAGTACCCAGCGGCTTTTGTGCAAGATAGCTGGCGGATAAAGCCGAGTCTGACCCTAAATTATGGGGTTCGTTGGGAACTGATGCAGTATTGGTCCGAAAAACAAAATCAGATCCCTACCTTCATCCTAGGAGAGCAGTCCAAAGTTTATCCGACGGCTCCAACCAGCCTCGTCTACCCGACCGATGCTGGAGTTCCCCCTACGTTGGTGCCCGAAGGGAACCGTTTTGCGCCGCGGCTCGGCCTTGCCTATTCGCCCACAAAATCGCACGGAATCCTCGGGAAGATTATCGGTGGCGCAGGAAAGACGAGTATCCGCACCGGGTACGGTATCTTCTATTCAGTGATCCAGGGCAACACGATCGCGTTTGACGAACCCCAGCCTCCCTACGGCCTAAGCTATACCGGAAACGACACACTATTTGCTACGCCCTTCATCACGGCGTCGGACGGCTCCGTTCACGTGAACCCGTTTCCTTTGACGTTTCCTCCGTTGAATGCGTCCGTTAAGCATCCTAATCCGGGCATAAATTTTTCGCAGTTCTTGCCGCTTGCGGGAATGACGGCACCTCCTCCCACCAACACATATCCATACGCCGAGAATTACTTCCTTTCGATCGAACGTCAACTGCCCGGAGCCACCGTGCTCAGCTTGAACTATGTCGGCTCGCAGGCCCACCACCTTCTCGCCGTGTATTCCGCCAATCCCGGTAACGCTGCCCTCTGTCTGTCGTTAAGTCAGTTGGACGAAGTGGCGCCGGGATCGCCTACCTGCGGGCCTAACGGAGAGGACACGACGTACATTACCGCCAGCGGGCAGACTGTGCATGGCACGCGAGGACCTCTCGGATCAGCATTCAGCAATGACGACTACGAGGGGAGCGTTGCTAATTCGAATTACAATTCGTTTCAAGCCAGCGTCCGGCGTTCCGGAAAGACTCTGGATCTATCGCTGGGATATACGTACAGCAAGTCCATCGACCAAGCGTCGAGCCTCGCCGACATTCTCGACCCTTTTAACTTTAATGCGACGCGAGGCCTTTCCGCCTTCGATCTGAGGCACAACTTCGTTGCTACGTATGAGTATCAGTTGCCGTTGGAACGCCTGTCATCTCGCGCTAGCGTATTGACGCAGGGATGGGCGGTTTCGGGAATCACCCGAGCCAGCTTCGGTTTCCCGGTAACCCTCTCCACCGACCTGGACAACTCACTGATGGGAAGTCTGCCGAACGGGGTTAATAATCATAGCGCTGATTTGCCGGACTTTGCTGGAGGCCCGCTAGACCTTAACGGGAATCCGCGGAATGGCCGGGAATATTTCAATACTTCGCTATTTAGCGCAAATGCCTTGGGGACTTTCGGAAATTCCAGACGGCGATTCTTCTACGGGCCCGGGATGTTCAACACCGATCTTGCTCTGCTGAAGTCTTTTCAAATTTCCGAGTCGAAGGCTCTGCAATTCCGGCTGGAGGCGTTCAACGTCTTCAATCACACCCAGTTCTTCGGGCCGGCGGCTGTCAATGGCGATTATTCCAGCGGTCTGTTCGGCAAAGTGGTGAACGCCGCGCCGCCGCGGCTGATGCAGGCCGCGCTCAAGTTTACGTTCTGAGTCTTGCTCGCGCAAAACTCCCCGGCAAGTTTCGTTTTTCACGTTGCCGAAACCGGTTTGCCGTTGACCACAAACTTCATCACAGACCTAGAGGTAGCGCTGATGCCCAAAGTAGTACCGTTCTTGGCGGGATGAGTTTCGGCGACGACGGAATCTCCATGCATCAGGGAACCTTTCGACCAGCCCGCATGAGACATGGCGAATGGAGATGCAAGCTCGATAGTCCAGTGCTGAACCATACCGTTCTCGGTTTTCACGTCCATATAGACAAGACAATGTGGGTTGACCCAATCGAAACCGGTGATTGTGCCGCTGAGGGTGATGGTTTTGCCCAGGTCATACCTCGAAGTGCCGTGATGCGCAAAAATTGGGATTGAGATCAATAGAAGGGCGAAGCCCACAGCCAAGAATCTCGACAGGATGTTTCTCATCCAACTCCTCCCGTACGCCTTCCATCCTTGCCGGACGTCCCGCGAGTAATCTTCCCAATATTACGCCCGGTTTTGCGGTTCCGCATCTGTGGACGGCGAGGTCAATGACGCCATTTTGGGCGCATCGTCAGCGCGGCCGATCTACGCTTGGTTCAACTGGCCGCAAAGCTCTACTTCTGAAGTAGAATCCCCACGAGGGGAACAACTCCATGGATGCTCCAGTCGGTGAATTCAATCTCAGCCGCCTCGAACGCGTGATTTCCGGACCCGGAAAGATCGACGCTCTCGGAAACGAGCTCGAGCGGCGCGAGCTCAAGCGCGCGGTCGTCGTCACCGGCAAGACGCTTGGCGGCTCGCCGCTCCTCGCAAAGGTGACGGGAGCGCTCGGCTCGCGCTGCGCCGCGGTGTTCCCGCGGGCGCGGCAACATGTTCCCCTGAGCTCGGTCCGCGAACTGCTCGCCGAGATCGAGCGCGCGAACGCCGATTGCCTGGTCAGCTTCGGCGGCGGCAGCCCGATCGATTCGGCAAAGGTGGCTGCGTACGTCGTCTTGACCGGTCGCGAGCCGATCCCCGCGCGCACAACCCCGGGCGCGGCCCCGCGTACCGGCCGCGACATCGTTCACCTCGCCGTGCCCACGACGCTGTCCGCGGGCGAGTACACGCAGGTTGCGGGAGTGACCGACGAAACCACGCTGGTGAAAGAGGGAGTCGGCGATCCGCGGATCGCGGCGCGGACGGTGATCAACGATCCGAGGCTGACGCTCGAAACGCCCGTTTGGCTGTGGGTCGCCACCGGAATGCGCGCGCTCGACCACGCGATCGAGTCCATCTACTCGACGAAGCATCACCTGATGAGCGACACGCTCGCCTCGAAGGCGATCGCGCTGCTCGACGCGCACCTCGCGTCTTCGATCCGGACGACCGGCGCGGAGCAGCTCGCGCATCGCGGCTACTGCCAACTGGCTTCTTGGCTTTCGATTTTCGGCGCGCTGAATACGGGCTTCGGGCTATCGCATGCACTGGGGCATCAGATCGGACCGCGGTGGAACGTGCCGCACGGCGTCACGTCGTGTATCACGCTGCCGCATGTGATGCGGTTCATGGCGGAAATGGCGCCGCAGCGCTTCGGCCCGATCGCGGCGGGCTACGGCATCGCGTTCGACGCGGCGAATCCGAAGACGGCGGCGTTCGCCTGCGCGGACCGCACGGCCAAATTCATCGCGCAATTCGACGTGCCGCACACGCTTCACGATGCCGGCGTGCCGAAGAACGAAGTCGGCGAAATCGCCGGGACCGTCGACCATCATTTCAACCGGTTGAACATCGTCGACCGGCCGGTAACGCAAAAAGAAATTCTCGCGCTGCTCGACGCCTCGTATTAGACGAATGTCTAGGAGTTTTGCAGCGAGTGAAGCATTCGCTGCTCTTCGCCGTACGGATCGTTCACAGCCTTGCACTCATCGTTGAGGATCATCGTCGCGCGATGCGTGTTGTCGAACGCGGGCCAGTTCGGGATGCCGGAGTGGTTCGGATTTCCCGTGCGCGCAAACGCGACCCACGCTCCGCTGACTTTGCTCGCCAGCGCATAGCGGTCCTGCCCGTCGCCGGTCATCGACTTCGCGCCGTCCACATTATCGAAGACGAACGGAATCTCGATGGTATGGAACGCGCGCAACTTGCCATCGCGCACCGGCGATTTCCACGTCCAGTAATACTGATAGACCGCTCCCCTGCCCTGAGCGGCTTTACGCTCGGCTTCGAGCACCACGCCGGCGCGGAAGGTAGCGTCCGAGGCGATGATCAAAAACAGATCGGTATTGGTTGCGCTGGGGCGGCCTTTCTTGTAGGCGGCGATCAGTTCATCGACCTGCGCGTCGCTGGCTTTGCGCACGGTCTGCTTGATGCGCGTGTGCAAGCTGGCATCGTCGATCGGGTCGAGCTGCTGGTTCGGGAAGAAAGCGACCTCGCTTTCGACCGTGCCGATCAGCAGCGGAACATCCGCGGAGATGGCCGGCGCCACGGGATCGAATGGATCGGTCGGCAGCGTGGAGCCGTCGACAACCGGAGCCAACGGCAGTCCGCCCGGGCCAGGAAAACCGCCGCCGGGGATCCCTGCGAGGAGCTGATCTGTCGAAAGTTTCTGAAGTTCGTCGACCTGATCGGGCTTGAGGCCGAGCTTCTCAAGGAAAGCCTCAGCACCCTTGGTAGCCGCGCCGCGAGACACACCCTTCAAATCCGCACCACTTTGAACGATCGCGCGATGGAAAAGCCCTTTGGCGGGCGGCATCGCGAGCAGCGCGCTGACTTTTCCTGCGCCGCCGGACTGGCCGAAAATCGTGACGTTGCCGGGATCGCCGCCGAACGCCTCAATATTGTCTCGCACCCATTCGAGCGCGGCGACGATGTCGAGCATTCCGACGTTGCTCGCGTGCGCATACTTTTCTCCGCCAATGTCGGCGAGATACAGGAAACCAAAAATCGTGACGCGGTGATTGACGCCAACCAGGACAACATCGTGCTTTCTGGCTAGCTCGGTGCCGTCATAGCAGGTGAAGCCCGCCGATCCGGACGTGAAACCGCCTCCATGCAGCCATAGCATCACGGGACGCTTGTGTCCGCGCCGGGGCTCGGGCGTCCAGACGTTTAAGACGAGGCAGTCCTCGCCCATTGGTTCGTCGGGACACATCACGTCGAACTCCTTGGGCACCTGTCCGTGAAAATCGCTTGGGCGCTGAGGACAGCGGAGGCCGAGCATGGACGCGTCGCGCACGCCGGTCCACGGCTCTCGTTTTGCGGACGGCATGAAGCGGTTGGCGCCCGCGGTTGAGGCGGCATACGGCACACCCCTGAAAGCGTGAACCTTGCCCTGCATTGTGCCGCGAACTTTTCCCGCGGTCGTCTCGACAACGGCACCGGCTTTGGTGTCATCCGCAAGTGCGCTGCCTAGTCGTCCACTCATAAAGGCTCCTGCCGCCAATGTCCCGATCCCAGAACCGATGAACGATCGCCGATTCATTATTCCCCCTCGCCGCTGAAATTGATTCAACGCCGATCGCGGCGCCCCCAAACGGCGGCTAGTGTACATCCAGTGCACGATTTTGACCCCCTCGTTTTTGTGACGATTAGAATGGGTCGCCATCGTTTATTTTCAACGAGTTGGGACGGATTTTGTTCGACGCACTGTGACGATTAGAACGAGGCCTCGAGCGGCGGTGCGCCAAGAGAATCTGCGGATTTCCGATGCACGGTCGCAGTGCAAGGTGCGCTCCATCGACCTCCGATTCCAGTGACGGGTAGGAGGCACCGCTATCTTTTGTTTTCAGCAGCTTACAGCCACCGAGCCCGGCGTCGCGTCTCATCGTTCGTTCTTGCCTCCCTTCGTCGTCTCTTGTCCTTTCCCTTTCTCTTTTCCCTAATTCGCAAAGCAGATTTTAGGCTGGCACATTGCGGTGGGAATTTCAAATGGTTGTTGGTGTAAAGAATCGGAGCCGATGGGTTCTGTGCTTGTCCTCCTTCGTGAGACGAAGACTGGCAGATGGACACTTTCGGCATCTGACGTCGTGCATTCCTATCCGCTTCTTGATCGGTTAAACTCAGCCGACTCATTCATACACACATATGGCGCTTTCTGTGGGTGACAAACTCGGCCCGTACGAAATCCTCGCGCCCATCGGCGCGGGTGGGATGGGCGAGGTGTGGAAAGCGCGCGACACGCGGCTCGATCGCATCGTCGCGATCAAGCGGCTCAAGGGCCAACACACCACACGGTTCGAGCAGGAAGCCCGCGCCATCGCGGCGCTCAATCATCCGCATATCTGCCAGCTTTACGATATTGGGCCCGACTACCTGGTGCTGGAATACGTGGAGGGCGAGCCGCCCAAAGGACCGTTCCCACCCGCCGAAGCCGTACGCTTGGCGCTCGAAATCGCAGGCGCGTTGGAAGAGGCGCACCGCCGCGGCATTTTGCATCGCGACTTGAAGCCGGCCAATATCCTGGTCACCGAGCGAGGCGGCGTGAAGCTGCTCGATTTCGGCCTGGCCAAGTTGGTGGCCGATTTTGACACGGACGTTACCCAGACCGTCGAAGGAACCGTGCTGGGTACCCCCGCCTATATGGCTCCCGAGCAGGCCGAGGGCAAACCCGCGGACGCCCGCTCGGAGATTTTTAGCTTTGGCGCCGTGCTGTACGAGATTCTCTCCGGCAACCGCGCCTTTCGCGGCAACTCGACCGGCACGGTGTTGAGCGCCGTGCTGCGCGACGATCCCGCACCGCTTCAGACCACAGCCGATCTTCAGCGTATCGTCGGCAAGTGCCTCGCGAAGCGACCGCATGACCGTTTCTCGAGCGTGGCCGATCTCCGCGTTGCGCTCGAACAAGTCGGCGCCTCCAAACCGGCCGACCAGAAACCGTCCATCGCCGTGCTCCCGTTCGCCAACATGAGCCGCGACGCCGAGGACGAATACTTCAGCGACGGCCTGGCGGAGGAAATCATCAACGCCCTGGTGAAGGTGCCCGGCCTGAAGGTCATCGCGCGCACTTCCGCCTTCGCCTTCAAGGGGCAGAACACCGACATCCGCAAGATCGCCGAGACGCTGGGGGTGGCCAATATCCTCGAAGGCAGCGTGCGGCGCGCGGGTAACCGCCTCCGCATCACGGCGCAGTTGATCACGGCCGCCGATGGTTCGCATCTCTGGTCGGAACGCTATGACCGGCAGATGGAAGACATTTTTGCAGTGCAGGACGAGATCGCCGCAGCCATCGCTTCGGAGCTGAAGCTGAAGTTCGCGCCCGATTCGGGGTCGCGTCCACGCCGCCAACCCAATCTTCAGGCTTACGAGGCGTACCTCCGCTATCGCCACTATCAGTGGAATTTCACGCCGGAGTCGCTCCGCCGGAGCCGCGAGTGCCTGGAACAGGCCATCGCGCTCGATCCCGAATTCGCGCTGCCCTATGTGGGCTTGGCCGACCACTACCTCGCGCAGACCTGGGTCGGCATGCCCGCGGGCGAGGCGATGCCCAGGGCGCGCGAGCTCGCTCAGAGGGCTTTGGAACTCGATCCGGACCTGCCGGAGGCGCACGGCATGCTGGGGATTGTCGCCGGGGCGTACGATCTGGATTGGAAAGAGGCGGAGCGCCGGTTTCTCCTGGCGACGGCCCGCGAGCCGGTCCCGTGGCACGTGCGCGCTTGGTACTCTTGTTTCTACCTGTTGTGGGTGGGACGCCTCGAGGAGGCCCGCCAGGAAGCGGAACGTGCGCTCGGGGACAATCCTTTGAGCCAAATACTGTATTGGTGCCTGGCAATCGCGCTGGATGCGCTCGCACTGGAAGAGGAAGCGCGGGCAGCCCATGGAAAGGTAGTCGAACTAGACCCGCAGTTCTGGTTAGGATGGTGGCAATTCGGCATGCATCTCGCGATCCACGGGAGGGACGCCAAGGCCCGAGATTGCGCCGAGAAGGCCTTCGCGCTGTTCCCGTCGTCGCCCCACAACATTGGGCTGCTCGCCGGAGTGTTGCGGAGCACGGGAGGGACGGGCCGGGCCGACGAGCTGCTGGCCCAGTTGCCAACCGGTTCCGACGGGGCCTTTGTCGCGCTCGCGTGCTTCTATCTGGTGTGCGGCGAGATCGACTCTGCCGTGGAATGGGCGGAAAAGGCGGCCGGCGCGCGCAATCCCAACGTCTTTGGCGCTGTGGTCCGGGCGTTTGAGAAGGTGCTCCGCAAGTCTCCCGGATGGCCGGCATTGCTCAAGAAGATGAACCTTTCCGAAGCACCCTGAGCGGTTGGAGCCGAACGCGCTATTGTTCGACGGTAAAACGGACGGGCTGGATGAAGATAGTATTGCCCGTCTGGATGGAGACGTTGTAGTCGCCGGGCGCGACCTGCGGGACTTTTATGACAATCTTTTCGTCGCTTTGCTCCACGACGGTAGCCTTGTAATCGGTTTTCTTGTCGGAAAGGAAGACGGCGGAAACGCGGGGTTTCGCCAAATTCTGTCCGGTGATGGTCAG
This sequence comes from Candidatus Acidiferrales bacterium, assembly GCA_050018375.1. Classification (GTDB taxonomy): domain Bacteria; phylum Acidobacteriota; class Terriglobia; order Acidiferrales; family UBA7541; genus Palsa-295. Next base: position 44,195 of record JBEKAE010000004.1, read on the forward strand.
GGTGTCATTCACCTTGCCGGACGACGGATCGACAGAGGTCACGCTCGGCGAGTTCTGCGCGAAAAGTGGCGGGGCCCACAGCATCAGCAGAGCCGCCGCGGTCAGAAGCGCGAATCCGGCGACGTGCTTGCGACGGCCCGATTTCTCTTCCACGGCGCGGGCTGAATGAGGGCTTGGGGCTGGGGTATGAGTCATGGGCCACCTCTCGGATGCAAGCGATTATTCGAGCCCACCATAAGCCGCTGACTCCCTGTTGTCAAACGCTGATCCGCGCCGCCGCGCCCTTCGCTCAACAAGGCGGCTCAGGCCAGGGCGGGCGTATACTCTTCGGCGATTGGAGGCGGCGATGAAGCGCGCACTTTTCGTTTTGTTCTTTTTGCTGGCGGGCGCGGCGCTGGCGCAGCAGGCACCGGTGCCGGAGATTCCCTACCGCTCGGTTCCCGACTTCCTGAAGCTGCCGGCCGACCTGTATTTCGGCGAGGTCTCGGGCGTGGCGGTGAATTCCAGCGGACACGTGTTCGTCTTTTCGCGCGGCAACACCACGGGACCGGCCTACGGGGCGAGCGCGGCGCAACTGCTCGAGTTCGACGCGAACGGGCGCTTCGTGCGCGAGATCGGGCACAACCTGTATGCGTGGTCGTACGCGCACACGGTGAAGGTCGATCCGGACGGCAACATCTGGGCCACGGACAAGGGATCGGACATGGTGATCAAGTTCAATCCGGCGGGCCGCGTGGCGATGGTCTTCGGGCGCAAGCAGGAAGCATCAGACGAAGGGACGGGGCCGCTGAAGCACGTGCGGCCGCCGCTGCCGCCCGTGGACGGAATGTTCCGGCAAGTGACCGACGTGGCGTGGGATGCGGCGGGCAACACGTACATCAGCGACGGGTACATCAACTCGCGGGTGGCGAAGGTGGACAAGAACGGCGAGTGGGTGAAGTCGTGGGGCGAGCCCGGCGACGGGCCGGGGCAGTTCAACACGCCGCATAGCATCGCGGTGGATGCGCAGGGGAACGTCTACGTGGCGGATCGCGGCAACCGGCGGATACAGGTGTTCGACGGCGACGGGAAATTCCTGCGGCAGATAACGATCGACGTCCCGGCGCCGCCGAACGCGCGCCCGGCGATCGGCCCAAAGCCGACTGCGACGACGGGAACGATGGCGCCCGGCGCGCCCTGGGCGATTTGCATCACGCCGGGGCCGAAGCAGGTGCTGTACAGCGCGGACGCGTATCCCGGACGAATCTACAAGCTGACGCTCGACGGGAAAGTGCTCGGCGTGCTGGGCGAGTCGGGCAAGCAGCTCAAGCAGTTCGGGTGGATTCATGAGATCGCGTGCCCGTCGGAGAGCACACTGTACGTGGCGGAATTGTTGAACTGGCGGGTGCAAAAATTGATTCTCGAGCCGGGGCGGTAGAGATGGAGGAAGAAAAAGCAGATCCCTCACCCCCGTCCGCAAGAAACGCTGCCGGGTTCGGGATGACAACGAAAAGCTAGGGGGCGCAGCGGCGTGGTATGCTACGCGGCGCTCGCCGTGAAAATTACGAAGGGGAAGAAAAATGAAAACGAGCACGGACCGCATCCTGACGACGCACGTTGGCAGCCTGCCACGCCCGCAAGACGTCGTCGATCTGCTGTTCGCGCAGGACCGCGGCGAAGCCTTCGATCAGGCGAAATTCGACGAGACGATGCGGCGCGCGGTGGGCGACACCGTGAAACGACAGGAGGAGTGCGGCGTCGACATCGTGAGCGACGGCGAGACGAGCAAGATCAGCTACGCAACCTACATCCGCCACCGGCTGACCGGATTCGAAGGCGACTCGGCGCGCCCCACGCCGCGGGACCTGGACGATTACCCAGAGTACCGCGACCGGCTGGTGAAGAGCGGGCATTCGGCGACCTACAAGCGGCCGGTGTGCAAAGGGCCGATCAAGGTGAAAGACCTGAAGCCGGTCGAGCAGGACATCGCGCGGATGAAAGAGGCGCTGGCGAAAGCGAAGGTGGTCGAGGGGTTCATGAACGCCGTTTCGCCGGGAACGATCGCGGTGTTCCAGCCGAACGAATACTATCCGTCGCACGAGAAGTATCTCGAGGCGCTGGCGGAGGCGATGCGCGAGGAGTACGAGATGATCGCGAAGTCGGGGTTGCTGCTGCAACTCGACTGCCCCGACCTGGCCATGGGCCGGCACACGCGGTTCAAGAACCTGAGCGACGAACAATTTCTTCGCAACGCCGAGATGCAGGTGGAGGCGCTGAATCATGCGCTGGCGAACGTACCGGCGGACCGCGTGAGGCTGCACGTCTGCTGGGGGAACTACGAAGGCACGCACATCCACGACATGGACTGCATGAAGATTTTTCCGATCGCGATCAAGGTGAAGCCGATGGCGCTGCTGATCGAAGGCGCGAACCCGCGCCACGAGCACGAGTGGGAGGCGTGGACGAAGATCAAGCTGCCGGAAGGCAAGGTGCTGGTGCCGGGCGTGGTGGCGTCGAGCAGCAACTACGTGGAGCATCCGGAAGTGGTGGCGCAACGGCTGCTGCGGTATGCGAACGTGGTCGGGCGCGAGCGCGTGATCGCGGGGACGGACTGCGGATTCGGGACGTTCGCGGGATTTGGGCCGGTGTATCCGGCTTTCTGCTGGATGAAGCTGCGGTCGCTGGTGGAGGGCGCGAAGATCGCGTCGAAGAAACTGTGGGGGCGCGCGGGCACGGCGAACTGAACACCACCGGGACTGGTCCATCGGACCGAGTTGTGCGCATGGCGAGAGATGCGCGAAAGACACATGCACAATCTGGCCGGGTTTTGCACATGAGATAAGTCTAATGCTGTCTTCGCGGGGTTGCGGCTCTCGGGAACGACGATTGCTCGTATTCAGAGTGTGCCGATGGGCGGTATCCCGTGCCGCCGTCTCGTAGCAGGGCCTTGAGGCTGTCCCGAGCCGCAGGCCATGGATTTACTTTGAGTTACGAGGAAGCGGCTGGAAACCGGGGAATCGCCCGGAAGGTACGGGTTTGTCCAGGTGTATCCGAAGGGTGACGGCTGGCAACGACAAGCGTCTCCCCAGCGAACGGGAAGGAGCCCACATGAGGCGAAACAACCAAGCCGGCCAGGCGCTCGTGGTCGCGGCCGTTGGGCTCACGGTCCTCCTCCTGGCCGCCGGCCTCGCGGTCGATATGGGCTACCTGCGCTATGAAAAGCGCCGCCTGCAAACGGCGGCTGATAGCGCGGCTATCGCGGGGGCAGCGGCATTGCAGTACCCCAGTACCGACTGGTTCACGGCAGCGAAGAACGATTCCTCCGCCAATGGCTTTACGGACGGTCTGAACAACGCGCAGGTCAATCCGACTCAAGTCACTTGCCCCGACAGTACTCCGAACTGCGTGCAGGTGGTCGTTTCCCAGCAGGCGCCGACATTTTTCATGCGAATTGTAGGGATCAGTCAGGAACCACTGTCAGCGAGCGCCGTGGCGGAGTTGGGCAACGGCCCGGGTTGCATCTATGCTCTGGGACCGTCTGGGATCGGTCCAGGGACGCTCGACCTGGACGGCTCCAGTACGGCTGTCGAAGCACAGGCTTGCACTCTAGCTGACAGCGGGGACTTGACGTTTGGCAAGGATGCTAGCAGCTACATTTTACACACTCTAGGTGCGACATATGCCGGATCGTACACACCGAGCGATTCTCTTGCGGATCCGGAACACATTAGCCCATCGCCCGTCCAGGGTGCGCCCCCTGCCGACCCTCTGGCTTACTTGGACACATCTGCACCGCAGACTCCTGCTTGCGGTGGTGGTCAGCCCACGATCTACACTCCCCTCCCCAACCAAACCAACACCGGGCCCGCCCCCGGCACGTACGCCTGTGGGCTGACGATTAACGCTGGCTCCGCTGGAACAAGTACCGCGCTGAATCCCGGGCTATACACTGTGGGTGGAAGCGGCCTTTCGATCACGGGAAATGGGGGCAGTGTGACCGGAAATGGAGTCACTTTTTACGTTGGTGGTAGCAACGCGTCCGTTAACATCAACCAAGGCGTCGACGAGGAATTTGGATTTGGAGCCGTGGTTCAATTGCAGGCGCCGGCTGATGCGAGCGCTGGTGGAATCCCAGGGGTAGTAATTTTTCAAAACAGCAGCGACACAAGTGCCGCAACAGTAGCTCTCGCGGGCTTTCAAACAGATAATCCTCTGCAGCCGCCCCCCCAACCGAACTCGTATCTCTGGGGAGCTTTGTATTTTCCTAGGGCCGAGTTGACCCTAATAGGAATGGGGTACGACGTCGAAAACAAGTGTTCGTCGCAACCGCGACTTACAACTGTCGTGGCATATCAACTTTTGTTTCGAGAGAACCTCAATTTCTCTGTCGACGACTGTGCTTCGCCAGCCAGCGCTTACTCGTTCGTACCTCCGTTATCAGCGCCGCTTCCGGTAATCAAGGACGCCGTCCTAGTGGAGTGAGACCGAGCGTAAGGAGCGCAAAGATGTGGAACGAAGGAGCAAAGAGATGAGGACGAGATTCACCGATGAGCGAGGTACGAGTCTTCTGGAGATGGCTCTCTTGACGCCGGTTCTCCTCTTACTCCTGCTTGGAATCGTCGAGGTGGGGCGATATGCCGAGCTCAGCATCGTCGTGGCCAATGCAGCTCGGGCCGGAGTCCAGTATGGCGCACAGAGCTTGGCCGCGGCCGCTAACACTGGCAACGCAGGGAACAGCACAACAACTCCCCCCACGCTTGGGACGGGAATCATCGGGGCGGCCACGAACGATGCGCCAAGTGCGCTGACGCCATCGAGTACTAATCCGACGCCGGTCTGTGTCTCCGTTTGGAATTGCAATTCAATTGCGAGTTACGAACAATCGACGTGCCAGAGTCCAACGTATCCGTGCAAGAGCTCGGCAGAGCCGATCTTATATATCCAGGTCAACACAACGGCAAACTTCAGCCCTTTGTTCAGCTATCCCGGCCTGCCCACGTTCTTGCCAGTGAATGGAAGCGCACAGATGCAGGTAGCCCAATGAAAAGGGATAGACTGAAACACCCGCAGCGTGGCAGCACGCTGCTCGAATTCGGCTTGGTGGCGACCTTCGTCCTGTTCCCGCTGATTTTCGGGATCGTTGACTTTGGCGAGGCTCTTTACGCATACCATTTCGTTGCCAATGCCGCACGAGAGGGAACCCGATATGCCATCGTGCGGGGCTCGAGTTGCACGGGGTTGTCAGGGGGATGCCCGGCGAGCTCCAGCGATATTCAGTCCTACGTCCAGAATCTGGCAAGCGGAATTGGAATCAATTCTAATTCAGTGACGATAGACACTACCTCGAGCGATGTGTGGCCGGGTACCGGGCCCTCCGGAAGCTGCAACACAACAGAGGGAAACAACAGCCCGGGTTGCATTGTCCAGGTGAAGGTCGTTTACCCTTTTAACTTTGCCATTCCTCTTCTGCCCACACACGCTTGCCCGCTTCCGACAGGTGGGACGACAACCGCCAACATCTGCATGAGCAGCACATCGGAAATGGTAATCTCGCAGTAGATTCTTCCGAATTGCCTACACAACAAACACGCAAAGAGAGATTCCTCGGGCAGACGACGCGCTCAGAACGACGGTTGTCGGCGTGACAGCCGGTTCAGATGGCTTCAGCGCAAGCCGTTACTGGCGCCGTTTCCATTCAGGGGGGATATCTCGAGGCGGTCACCCACTTGGGTGCCGGAGCGATAGATGGTGTGGGGCGGGAGCTCGAGCACGCTGTTGGCCTTCAGGGAAACCTTGGAAATGCGGAAGGGGCGGACGTACTCTTCCAGATGAATCACTTCCTTATCCTTGCTCAGAAAAATCAAGTCGATGGGAAACATCATCCCGATCGTGTGCACGCCGCTCGACGGCACGATCCATAGACCCGTGCCGAGGCGAGTCCATCGCTTCGTCTTGCCGAGCAAGCCGACCAGGCGGCGCACGTAGCTATCGGCGACGATCGCTTCGGTGGCGACGAACGTCTCCCGCGTCTTGTTGTACACGTAGACCGCTCGACTCTGATCGGCCTTCATCATGGTCCCGAGGTTCCCAGTTGAAACGGAATTCATCCGGCCTCTTACTCGCTCATCTTTCTGCGGCGACGCCAGATGATGAGAAACAGCACTGCGACAGCCAAAACACCCGCTATGATGCGAATTGTCGTCACGTCCATTTTCCTAGCTCTCCTTTACCGTCGAATCTCATTCTTGCCGCATGTAACCCACATGCCGCGACACAACCAACTACTTCATGAACTGCCGCATCAAAGTGATCAACGCCGGGCCCAAAATCACAACCAGCAACGCAGGAAAAACAAACAGCACGAGAGGTGGCACCATTTTGACCGTGGTCTTGGCGGCCATCTCCTCGGCGCGCTGGCGGCGGCGCGTGCGGAGTTCATCCGAATAGACGCGCAGCGATTGGGCGATGCTGGTACCGAATCTCTCCGTCTGGATGAGCATGGCGACAAGGGCTTTGAGATCTTCGAGCCCGGTACGCCGCGCGAGCTCCCGAAGAGCGTCGAGCCGCGTCTTGCCCACTCGCATTTCGAGATTGACCATGTGCAGCTCGTCGCTCAGCTCGGGGTGAACGATCCTGAGCTCCTGAGCGACGCGGAGAATGGCCTGATCCAGCCCGAGTCCCACCTCCACACAAATTACGAGCAGATCGAGGCCGTCGGGCAGCGCGAGGCGCAAGCGATGCTGGCGAACCTTAATTCGCCAAAACAACCAGATCTCCGGAATCGCAAAGCCCAGGGCAGCGGCAGAAGCCAGCATCAAGAGCGGGTTGTACTGATATACGCCGGTCAACAAAACCGCCGCAACCAAACAGACGGGCAGAAGCATCTTCATGCCCCGAATGGCGAGAAAGGCATCCGCGCTGCGGTATCCGGCGCGCAGCATCATGGTCTGCGCACGGGATGCTTGCGCGCCAGCCATAGCGGGCAAGAGCCGTCCCACCTTTGCAAGCGTCTCGCCCGCCCATTCCTTTTGCTTCCGAACGAATCTCTCTTCCGGAAGACGGGTTGTGGAATTAGCCAGCTGATCGAGCCGCTCGGCGATGCGCGCTTCGCCGGGGGCGAAGGCGTAGACCAAAGCCACCAGGATTAAAACGGTAGCAAGGAACGTTATACCCGTGACGATCGGCAACATTTCTCCCTCTCCCAAATTCAAACCTCGATGTGCACAATCTTCCAGATGATCGCGGCGCCGACAATCTGAAGGAGGGCCGCGATGCCCAGAACCTTAGGGCCCACCGGATCGCTGAACAGCACTCCGACGTAACCCGGATTGAGGATCCGCAGCAGGAGCAAGAGGCCGATTGGCAGCCCAACGAGAATCATGGCGGTCAGCCGCCCCTGCGCGGTCTTGACCCGCACGTCACGGTGAATGCGAAAACGCTCGCGAATGACGCGGGCCAATTCGTCGAGGAGCTCCGCCAGATTTCCGCCGGTGTCCTTCTGAATCAGCAGGGCCGTAACAAAGAACTGCACATCAACGGAGGGCACCCGCTGGGTCATACCTGCCAGGGCATCCCGCAGCGGCAAGCCAAGATTGTGTTCGTCAAATGTGATTCGGAATTCTCCGGCGACAGGTTCCGCACACTCCTTGGAGACCATTTCCAGGCCGGTTGTAAACGCGTGCCCGGCCCGGACGGCGCGCCCCAAAAGATCGAGGGCTTCAGGAAAACGCTGCTCGAACTGCCCCATGCGGCGCCGACGCAGAACGGACACAACCGCGATCGGAATCGCGGCACCGACCAAGGCCGCCACAATGGCCAGCCACTGATCGTACGCATAGCCGACGAGGACATAGGCGCTGAGTGCCGCAACGGCACTGAACAGAAGTAATTTTCCGGGCTTCATCTGAAGTCCCGCCTGCGTGACGAGGGCCTGCAAACGGCGGGACCACGACAAACGCAGCATCAAGCGATTCAAGAGCGGAACGCTGCTGAGATTCTCATCCCGAGTCAGTTGCAGATCCAGAGACACATCGCCCGTGCGCTCGGGGTTCTGCACAATTTCCATCCGTTCTCGGACGACCTGCTGATCGGTTGTTGTTCCGAACAAAAGCCAGATCACCGCGAAAACGATCCCCACGAGGATGAAAGTCAACAGGGCAATCAGTATCGCCACGTCGGTCTCCTTCCTGGCATCGTATTGGGCTGTCGTCCCATGTGGAAGCCTCAGCGCCGCTCGGACGCCTGGAACAACGCCGGCGGCAATTGGATCCCCGCGACCGCGAGCCGCTCCGTAAACTGCGGCCGGATCCCCGTCGGCATGAACCCGCCGATCACCGCGCCGTCCTCGCGGACCCCGCGCTTCTGGAAGACGAAGATATCCTGCATGGAAACGATGTCGCCCTCCATTCCCGTGATCTCGGTGATATTCATCAACTTGCGCGTGCCGTCGCTCAACCGGCTGATCTGCACTACCAGGTCGATAGCAGAGGAAATCTGGCGGCGGATCACGCTGTCCGGAATGCTCAAATTGGCCATGGCGACCATCGTTTCCAAGCGGCCGAGGGCATCGCGCGGGGAGTTCGCGTGAATCGTCGTGAGCGAGCCGTCGTGCCCCGTGTTCATGGCCTGCAACATGTCCAACGCTTCCTCACCGCGGACCTCACCGATGATGATGCGGTCGGGACGCATGCGGAGAGAGTTGATGAGCAACTGGCGCTGCTGCACCGCGCCCTTGCCTTCGATGTTCTGCGGCCGGGTCTCCAGGCGAACGACATGGTCCTGGTGCAACTGCAACTCCGCAGCGTCTTCAATGGTGACGATGCGCTCGCGGTTGGAAATGAAGGACGACAGCACGTTCAATAGCGTCGTCTTGCCCGCGCCGGTTCCACCCGAGATCAAGATGTTGAGCCGTGCTTTCACACAGCCGCGCAGCAGCTCGAGCATGGGCGCCGTCAGCGTCGCATTATCGACTAGATCATCCGCCGTGAGAGGCTCCCGGGCGAATCGCCGGATCGAGAGACACGGGCCATCCACAGCGAGAGGAGGAATAATGGCGTTGATGCGCGACCCATCGGCGAGCCGCGCATCCACCATCGGCGAAGATTCATCCACACGGCGGCCGATCGCGGACACGATCCGGTCGATGATGCTCATCAAATGAGCATCATCGCGGAACTGCACCGGCGTCATTTCGAGAATGCCATTCCGCTCGATATAGACGCGCTTGTACGTGTTCACCAAAATATCGGAGACCGTCGGATCGTTGAGAAGCGGTTCGAGTGGACCCAGCCCGAAGACTTCGTCGAGGACTTCCTGGGCCAGCCGTTCCCTTTCCTGCAAATTCATGGGGGTCGCTTCACCGACGACGAGCGCCTCCAGAATGTGGGACACTTCGCGACGAACGTCATCACGCTTGATCTCATTCAAGCGATCGAGATCCAGTTTCTGGATCAGCTTGCGGTGAATCGCCGTTTTTACGGCACCGAAGTCCGTACGTGCAATCGGAGTCGGAGTTGGTGGCATTCGCGATTACCTCTTCGGCGTCAACGAAAAAAAGTTGCTCAAACCCGTCCGCTTTGCGGCGCCGACCTTCCCAATTCCGACCAGTTGGTCTGCCAATTGGCGGTACTGGCTAGCCAAGCCGTTCTCGCTATTCATCAGTGGCGCACCTAGATTCCCGGCCGTGTTGGCCTTTCGGAAATCGTTCGGCAGGTAGGCCATGGGGGGGCGCTTCATATCTTTTTCAATGCTCTTCAGCGCGTCTTCGTCTCCCTTGTGCCAACGATTGATGATCACGCGGACGCGTTCGGGGTCGATGCCAAGGCCGCTCAATGCCAAGAGACGGCGCTGGAGAGCCCACAGCGACGGCACATTCACTTCCACCACGATCAGGATCATCCGAGCGGACCGAAGGACGGGGCTCAGATCGGGAGAAAAGTGTGAGCCCATGTCCGCGAGAACGACATCGAAGCCGGTCTGGGCAACGTTCACCACGCGGTCGAGCGGCGCCGTGGGAATGTTCTGCCATTCTTCCGGCTGCAAAGCGCCCCCGAGAACTTCCAGCTTCGTTTTGTGTTGCTCGAGCAAGCCGCCGAAGAAGTGACTATCGAGGCGGTCCAGATTGTCGACTGCGTCGCGAATCCCAAAGCGCGGATGTAGATCCAGCAAAAGGTGAACATTCCCCAGTGGGCGCGCGAAATCAAGCAACACCGCTCGCTTCCGCGAATGCATGGAGAGCTGGATTCCGAGGTTCACGGCTACGGTTGTGGCTCCGACGCCGCCCTTCGAACCCATCACGGCGATGAGCTTGTCGGCTGGCCGCCCGTTCGTCGGGTATCCCTCTTGATTCAGACGGGACAGAACTTCCTTAAGCGTCTCCGCAACTACGGGCTTGGCGATGAAGTCCTGGACGCCGCTACGCATGGCGTCGAGTAGGAGCTGAGGATTCGGCGGAGATGTCGCGGAGCAGGCAATCAAGCGCACCGAGGGACGGAGCCGCCGAATGTGGCTGCCGAACGCGAGAAAGGGCTCGGGATCGCGCGCAAGGTCCAGCAAAACGACGTCGGCAGTAAGGTCGCCCGCCTCGGGCATGCGGTCGGCGGGAATGGTCCATTGCTTCACCGAACTCACGAGACCCGTCTGCTGCAAGGTAGCGAGTAACTGCGCCGACGAGCCGGTTGTATCACTAGTGACGATCGCCGCCGTTAGCATAGGTCCGATTTCCGATCTTGAAGATTTCCTTTCAATCGAATCACACGCGCCTTTCTTACTTCACTTCGCTACTGGCGTATTCGCCTGTGCCGCCGTCTGCGCCGAGCCGAGGAACGGAACAGGGAAAGTTGGGCCTTTGGGCATGTCAGCGAGAGATTGGGCCTGCACGATGCGCGGCGTGACAATCACCAGGAGCTCGCTATTGCTCTTGCTCACGGACCGACTCTGGAAAAGCTTGCCGAGTATCGGAATGTCGCCGATGCCGGGAATCTTCGACATCTGCTGGGTAACCTGGTTATCGATCAGCCCCGCGATCGCGAAGCTTTGGCCGTCCCGCAAATCCATTTCGGACTCCACGCGCCGGGTCGATAGCGCGGGTATCGTGAAACCCTGGATCGTTACGGAATTCGTGTAGTCAAGAGAACTGACCTCCGGCGCGACCTTCAGGTGAATCAGGCCTTCCTGCGTAATCGTCGGGGTGAAGTCGAGCTTGACGCCATATTGCTTGAATTGAATCGTGATGCCGGCATATCCCGCCCCTCCGGACGATTGAAGAACGGGAAACGGGAATTGACCGCCCGCCAGAAAGGAGGCGTCTTTGCCCGAGGCGGTCAGTACATTCGGCTCAGCGAGGATCTGTAGGATGTTCTGCTGTTGCAGGGCCTGGATCGTCGCAGCGAGGTTGATGTCGGGACGATAGATGAAAATGTTGAGCAAGTTATTCAGACCAAAACCGGTGCCGCTGGTGGTGCTGGTGGTTCCAGCCGTGGTCGTAGAAGATGAAGTGGTTGGCGGCAGGGTCCCCGTGAGACTGGGAGGACCGAACTGCTGGGTGGAAATCGAACCGACATTCTTCGCGCCCGGCAAACTCAGGATATTCACCCCGAACTGGCTCATGGCAGCGCGATCCACCTCGGCGAATTTCACTTCAAGAAGGACGTCTCCGGGAGGCGTCGGGGGAACTTCGATCAGGCTGGTGACTTTCGGCGCGGCGTTCTTTACAACTTCAATGATTTTGTTCGCGATCGCCGTCGATGACGCGTGCCCGGAAAGTATCACCGAGTCCTTCGACGACTCGATTAGCACCGCTTCGTTCGGAAACACTTCGTGGATTTTCTGGGTGAGGCTCAGGATATCGATGTCGACCGAGACCTCGAACGCCTGGCTTTGGTCCGAATCGTCCCAAAGTAGGAGCGATACCCCTCCCGGCGCTTTTCCGTTCACCAGCACCTGATAAGGGCTCACGACGATCGCCTCCGCAATTGTCGGATCGGCGATGGAAATTCGCTTGATCCGCGTCGGGGACGTGATCACGATGGAGCGGCCGACCAGCAGGTGCAAAGTCTGGGGCCCCTCCGCCGCGTTCGGCGACTCGTTTTGCGCTACCGGCGTTCCAGGCGCGTTCCCTTGTGCGGGCTGGGCGGGGGCCTGTGCTTCGATCCCAGGTGCGATCAAGAGCAGGCCGGCGAGGACCGCCAGTCCAGCCAGATTGATTCGATTGGTTGCGTTACGATTTACGGACATCCGAATTTCTCCTGAAATCCTCACTGCTGGTTCGCAAAACTCTTCGTTTCGCGTTTGCCCCCCGTCAACACTTCAACCGTGTACGGCGGCGGAGGAGCGGCAGCTTTCGGGGCGCTATGCCTCGGAGGCGCCAGCGGCGCGTCGGAGGCGAAGACTGCCGACTGGAGCACGGGCACCGGAACCGCATCGTCGTTGTCGGTGGCATTTCGAAGAGCCAACTGAATCTTTCCCTGAGTGCTTGCCATGGCGAGCTTGCCTGCCTCTTCGGGGCTCACCAGCAGAGTTATGACGGGAACTTTTTCCGGCTTCCCATCACGATCCTGCTGGATCTGCTGGCCCGCTGCGAGTACGCGCACATTTTCGAGGATGGTCCGCGTGATGTTCTGCCCGCCCTGGCCGCCACTGATGGCGCCTGTGACGAGCACATCGACCATCGTTCCCGGCGTCACGAAACCGGCCACGCCAATCACGTCGTTCACGGCAACGGACATGGCCCTCATGCCGGTCGGAATGGTGGCCGCCAGGCCTGCGCCCGCCGCCGTCGGCGCCAGCTTGCTTTCAAGGATGGGCTCGTTCTCAGCTACGGGTGTGATCAGAGCGCGGTTCGTACAGTCCGCCATGCGCGTGCACATCCCGGCAACTGGTTGCGAGGCCGGCCAGGAAATCATCTTTAGCTTCGAGGAATCAAGCATCGTGCCCAGAGGAAGAGGCTCCGCAGCTGCCACGATGCGCAGCATGGGAACCGCCGCTTTCACCGAGGACACTCGCTGGAATTCGCGGTACACATAGCTGCTCAACAGAAGAGCGACCACAAAAGCGATACCCAATCCGATCAACATGCGATTCCGATTCATGAACCCGACTCCTTTTGCCTCGACTTCACAGGCCCCACTGCGCTGCGACGAAACAGCCGACCGTGCCCACGGCCGCGGCCACGCCAAACGGAAGCTTCAGCGCCTCAGGATTATCGAGCGAGACTTCCGGGTGCGCCCGAAAACCAAATGTCAGAAAGCTCAGAATGAGCAACCACACGTTGCGCAAAGTTTCCCGAACTCGCCTGGCCCGAATCATCAACACGACCGCCATGAACCCGGCCACGAAAATGCTCGCGAGCAAGACCATCAAGAACATCTGGGGTCCCAGGAAAGCTCCCAAGGCACCCATCAGCTTCCAATCGCCCGCTCCCAACGCCCGCAGGAGAACCAGCGGAAGCAAGATCAGCAATCCGAGGCCGGCTCCTTCCAAGGCCATAACCGCTCCGTGCCATCCGGCCAGAATGAAGTGCGCGACGATTCCAACGAAAAGGCCGGACACAGTGAGCCAGTTCGGAATTCGGCGGATCCGGCTATCGAGCCAGCCCGCATAAACCGCGAAGGCCAGCGTCAAGGCCCATAGTATTTCGCTACTGTTGGAATGCATCGTTGATCTTTCGACTCCATACTCTTGGGTCGCGGTTCGCAGTGCCATTCACTTTCGATCCCATTAGTCGCCTTAACAAGCTGGTTAAGGCAGGTTTCTCCTCGGACGCCAGAAAGCGAAAACCTTCCGACCGGCATGACTCGGCGGTTGTCAACCCCCTCTCCTATTATGAGGGGGTAGCTGTACTAAGATTGGCCGCAGCGTTATTGAAAATGTCGGAGACTGCTTTTCCGATGGCCGTAATCGACGCAATCGCGAGGAGCGTGATCAGGACTAACAGCAGGCCGTACTCGATCAAATCCTGTCCCTCCTCTTCCCTCCAAAGCCGTACCAAGAAATTCTTCATATTCCTCGTCCTCGCTGAAGTGAGTTTAGGCAGCAGAGAAGACTCTGCCGCCTCGCGTTGATATAGCATCTGGGACGCCACTTTGATGTGCCCCTGTCTCTTCCTAACTTGCTGTGTAGAAATTGGTTACGGGAGCAATCCCATCATCTCAGTCGAAGGCGTCACTAATCGGAGACAACCCCGTTGTGACGATCTCCTGGTTTGGTGACGGATTTAGGTAGGAAAAGTATAGTGCAGAAGAAAAGGCGGAACTAAAAGGTGACGATTCGAGCTTGCGCGGAGAGATCTCCGTATTGCCGCAAATTATCTGAGGATAGCTCCAAAGGTTGAATTCTCGCTTCCTGCGGGAAAGAGGACGTTCCTGGCCGACTTACAAGAAGAGTCTTCGGGATGCTGGGTGCACCCAAGGAGGTATATTAGCACGTGGCCTTTATCGCTGCGGAAAGCGAGAGGCAAAGCACGTTGTAGTTCCCTCATTCGAGCGTGGGCCTTCGCATCCAAATCCCGCCATTCCAACCCGTAGTCGTCGTCTGAGAAAACCCAATACTCAGCATTGATGGCTCGCGGAACATCGGTTATGTGTTCGATGTCCGTTGCGAGACGCGCCGGATCGAACAGTTCTGCTGTCGTGAACGTGAACGGACGAACTGCCTGGCGCCCACTGTACAGGTAAAGGCTTCCGTCTTCGTAGGCGACCACGCGTACATTGGGGGGCGTAAAGCGCGAGAGCCATTGATAAGCTTCCAGCTTTTCTGGCATAAGAGCACCGCGCTTCTCGCCCGTCTCAGCCGCGAGCTTTCGCATCCCTCCCGAGTAGTTGACTGCCAGGGCGAAAATGAACGCGAAGATGATTGTCCCGAATGTGACTGCGAAAACTTTTTCCGCCACGGGCCGCGCGCCGGTGATCGTTGCCCGCACCATTTCCAAAACATGTTTGCCTTCAAGCCAGATTCCTGCCGCAAAAAGCGGTATGAATGGAATCAAGAAGCGATCGGCTTGCGGGTAGTTCCATAGAAGGACCACGGAAGCATAGAACGGCAGAACAAAGTGAATGGGTCTAGATCTTCGCGCGAGCGTTTCCCGCAGAACGGCTCCCGCAATGGCTGTGGTCACAACCGTCACCAGTACACGCCCCAAGAGATTGTCTCGGTCAAGTGAGGGTGAGAGAAAATAGCCGGCCGGGGCATAAAGAAGCATGAGTGCGTTGTTCTTCAGCATGGCGACTAGGATAGAGGCGTTCGGAACGCCGACTTTCCATATATTGAGATAGCTGGTGTAGTACGCCCACGTATTAATCCAACCCAGGCTTGACTCGGCTGCTCCGGAGAGCGGTGAGACTGGTGGCGGAACGGAAATTACTCGCCAACAGAGAGCAGCGAAGAAAGGAGCTACACAACCAAGGAAGACAAGTAGCTGCCGCCATGCACGGTGCACCAGGGTAGCGACGAGAATTCCGAATGCGATCGGAACCCCAAACGCGCGCGTCAGCATGGCGAGGCCTACAAGAATGCCACAGCACGCGACCATGGCAATGCCACCCTCGCGCTGCATCGCCCTTTCCGCTAGAAGCATGGCCGCTAGCGCAAGGGCACAAATGGGATGTCCGAAAGCACGCTGCCGCTGTAGAAAAGGACAAGTGGATGAAACGCGCAGAAAGCTGTAAGAAGCAATGCCTCCCCATCGCTGATGCCACTCAAGCGACGCAGAGAGAGGAAAGCGATGGTGAGAAACATGAGCCCGAATGCAATGCTTATCCCAATAGCGCCGGTTAGGTTTGCAGGAAAGGCGGGATTCCAGCGCCACACCCCCGAAAGAATCCATGGATAGAATACCGGATACTTCGTCGCCGCCGGTGTTCCCGGGAAACTCAGCAGGACGTATCCTTTTCCCTCAGCGAGCGCTTTGGCGGAGCTGAAATAAATCGAATCGTCTTCTGTGTATCCGAAGAAGTTTGTCGGATGTAGCCGAATAACCGCAATGACAAACGAGACCAAAATGCAGCCCAGACCCAGCCAAGGAAGGGACTTCCGCCAGCTGACGTGCTGATTGTTTCGGGAGGTTAGGGCCATGTGTTCGCACGAACAAATATCGCACTAACATCATCTACGTAGATGCGCCGCCAGTCAGGTGATGCAGACAGTGCGGTTGCCAGAGCTTCGTCGCGTTCAAGCAGACAGGATTTCACACCATAGCCATTCAGCACGGCAAGCGCGCCGGGCTCCAAATGACTGATATGTAGATAGTCGGACATCCCTCCGCCACGCTCGTAAACGTCGCCGCGGCCGTCAATGAAGACCTTGTGCTCCGGACCGCGCGACCATACGAGATACCCGCCGAAGCCATAGTTGTTGAACATGGGGCCAGGCACATCGTGCCGCTGGAGATACCCGACCGCAGCAACCGGGAATGTCTTGGCGACGTTGCGCTGAAGCTCCGCGCGCGACGGGAAGTAGTGAACCATCGCCACGACCAAGCCAATCATGATGACCGCGTTGAGCGCGAATTTGTCCTTGGTCCGATCATAGCCGGGCATCCAGCGAGCGACGATAGCCGCCAATACCGGAGCAAAAAAGGGCACAAATACTAGGAGAAAACGCACGTGTAGACAGGCCATCGCCGTACCGAAGAGAAAGAGCGCCAGATCTTCGAGTCTCCACTTGAGGCGAAGCATTACCTGGAGCAAGATCATCCCGAGTACGAAAGCGAGGAATATCTTGCCTCCGGGAAGGCCGAACGGCATCGACTGCCACTCTTCGATGTATTTCACATTCAACGGCAGCGAGAAGGCGAATTCAAACGGCGAGACTGCGGTCCGAGTGCCATAGGGCGTGATCTGGAGTGCGATCAGAGACAAGAGAAACACCAACGAGATGCTGCGGCGCTCAGCGGGTGTCCAACGCTTCGATTCCAGACTGCCTATCTGGAGCTCAAAAAGGCCGCTCATCCAATAAACGAAGATCGCTCCGAGTCCGATGATCCAGGAGCCGTGGGTATTGACCCACAGAAGCATCAGGAGTGGCAGAAACCAGAGCGCGCGAGGCTTGCCCTGTCGAAAGCGCTCGAGCGCTATAAGAGTGAGAATCAAGAAGAGATAACCGAGCATTTGCGGGCGCAAAGAAAACGAGACCTGTGCGAGAAGAAACAGGAGGACCGCGGTGACGCATCCGGCCTTCGATTTGCCGGAGCGAACCGTCGCAAGGGCGTAAAGCGCGAGCACGATGGCACTGCCGAGTGCGATCAGTAGGGCGTCGAGCCCGGAGATCCCCGCCACGCGATGGACCGCCGCGAACAGGACGTCGCCCAGCCATTCGTAGGCCATCCAGGGCTGGCCGAAAACCGTAAAAGAATAGGGATCCGTGGTGGGCCATCGATGCATCGTAAGAATCGCTTCGCCGACCTTGATGTGCCACCAGAGGTCGGGGTCCACGCGAAATGATCGTCCCCCCAAGAAGACGGCCCCCACAAGCAAGCTGGCCAGCATCGCGGGGAACGAGAATATTCGTTGCAAGAGGCGAACAGCGGCCCTGAATGGCGATGCGGCCAGATCTGCCTCGCCCGGGGCGCCGACCACGGAGACAGGGGGCAAATGAATGGCGACCGCCCTCGAATCGGCGTGCACCGCGATATTCGATTCGCTCATCGGCGTCATCCGGACTACCGGGCCTTCACATGATCTGCTTTGGGGTCGGAGGACCTTCACGCAGGTCCACTTCGGAAATCATTTCATCCACTTCGCGGATATCCAGCTGGTTAATCAGCCTGTGCAAGTATCCACGAGCAACACCGAGCACGCGCGCGCTCTCAGCCTTCCGCCAGCCGCACTCGCGCAGAGTTCGAATCAGGAGCCGCCGCTTGAACTGGCGAACCTCCTCTTCGTACAACCCATTGAAAGCGGGCGTCTCCGATACGCGGTTGATCGAGGGAGGCAGGTGGCGAATTTCGACAGCCTCGCCCTCCGAAAGGACAACGGCCCTCTGCACGGCGTTCTCGAGCTCCCGGACGTTGCCCGGCCAGCCGTATTCCTCGAGGGCGCGGAGAGCGGACTGCGAGAACCGCTTCGCTTTTTTGCCGAATTGCTCCGCGGAAATCTGGAGGAAGTGGTGCGCCAGCAAAGGAATGTCCTCGCGGCGCTCCCGCAGCGGAGGGAGCTGCATCTGCACCACATTCAGGCGGTAGTAGAGATCTTCGCGAAACGTCCCTTTCTGCACCATCTCGGCCAGATTCCGATTGCTTGCGCAGATCAGCCGGATGTTGAGGTTGATCGGTGCGCTACTGCCCAGACGCTCGAAGCTACGCTCCTGCAGGACGCGCAGCAGTTTTGGCTGGAGGCCAAGGCTCAGATCTCCGATTTCATCGAGAAACAGCGTTCCCTGATCGGCTGATTCGAGGCGTCCACGGCGGCTCATGACGGCTCCCGTGAAGGCGCCTTTCTCGTGGCCGAACAACTCGTCTTCGATCAGGGTCTCTGGCAAGTTCACGCACGAGAATGCGACGAGGGGACGAGCGCTTCGCCCGCTCGTCTGGTGAATCGCGCGCGCCAGCAGCTCTTTGCCCGTGCCGGTTTCGCCGCTGATGAGGACGTTGACGTCACAAGGAGCAATCTTCTGCGCCAGGTCGAAAACCTCCTGCATCGCCTGCGACGTGCCGAGGAGTTCCTGAAGTCTCCCAGCGCCGCGGCCGGCGGCTCGCAGCTGTTCGAGTTCTTTCTCGGCGGAATAGAATTTGTGAGCGCGCCGCAGAATGAGCCGGAGCTCGACGATATTCGGCGGGCTGCTGATGCTGTCGTACGAGCCGTGCTCCATGATCTTGACAGCGATCGGACGGTTGTCGCCATCACAAAGCGCGACCATGGGCGGATGCGACCGCAACTGGTTCACCGCGTCCATCAGGCGAAGAGCAGTTTCGTAGTCACCCTGAGTACTCGCGGCGCGAAGGTCCAGGAGCATGACATCGCACCACTCACGGAGATCCCCCAGGCGATTGGCTTGAAAATCGGAGGTGGCGCGCGTGACGAAGCCGTCGCCCAATGCCCGCGCGATTGCCTCCGCCAGACCGGAGTCTCGACTGACAAAACCGACACGTATCGTAGGATCGCTCAACGTTTGTGCTCCCAACTGATGACCTAGGTAAAGTTCCCGTTAAACCACCGCAGAACGCTCCAAGAACGCCTGCTTCAACATGAACACGTGGGCTGGGCGGCCTTGGGAGTGTCAGAAGAGGCAAACCGGATGCCAAAAACCAGCCGAGGAGGAGATTTCTCAAGGGGGTGAGACTAAGAGAGGCACTGTCAGCTACTTGCGATGCCCAAATGTGCACAGTTGTCCTGGAAAGGAGACACGAGATTTTCCGGATGGGCAAGTTTCTGCGCATTTGGAGAAGTAATGTCCAACCCAGCTCGCCAAATGGACACGCAGTTTTCCACAGGGCGTCCCGTACGTCCTAGAACCTAGGCGACGACCCGGGAGCTGCTCCCATTTCACGGAGTGCTGCGCGATACTCCGCCATCCACGGGAATTCCGACGAGGATTTGCACAGCGATCGGCGCTCCCTGTCGCAGTGCAGGCTTGAATTTCCAGCGACTCAATGCGACGCGAGCGGCTTCGTCCATCAACGGCAGAATGCTTTGATAAACCTGGACTTCATCGACCGATCCGTCGTCGCGCAGCGTACCCTTGAGGATGATCAGTTTGTGAGCCTTGCTCTCGGGAACCGGCAAACGCTGGAAATCAAATCTGGATTCGGCCTGAGGCGGCACGATTCCCTGCCCCATATGCACGACCGTCGAACCTAATTGGGAGCTGTCCGCAGTTGCGCCGCCCTGCGGACAATACTCCATCGTCCAATTCTTTCCGGGCATCGACAGAAAGACCGTATCCACCTTTCCGCAGTGCAGGGCTCCGTAAACGCCGAGGCCGCCACCACCGATAGGGCCCGCGGAAACAATCAGTGCGTTCTTGCGAAAGGCGAACGACGGAGGAATTGCGTAAACCATGCTGAGAATCGAATCGGACTTGAGCAGGCCGACGCCTCCGGCACCGTTTCCGCCACCGCCGGCGGCTCCGACAGAAGTCCCCCCAGGCGATCCACCGTGACTCGACGAAGAAACGGAGAAGTCAGACGATCCGGTTCCAGTAGGCGAACCAGAGACCGTACCATTCCCGCTTCCGTTTCCACCTCCGCTTCCGCCCGCTCCGCTGGGGAGCGACGGGCCGGTAACGACAAACAGCACGCTGCCTGCGCCACCGGACACGGAACCTCCGTCAATGTTCGGCGCCTCCACGCTGCCCCCGCCGCCACCGCCGCCGTTGCGGGACCCGATCGTGGGTCCGACGGCTATAGGCAGAATCGGTTGCTTCGTCGAAGTGCTGAGTACGGCAAGTCCCGCCGGGATTTGGTCGGCAGGCGTCAGCGACGGCGCGGGCACTGCGGCCACATTTCTTGCTTGGCGCGTAGGCGTCGAAGCGCTGGGATTGTAACGGAACGACGGCATTTTGGGCGTGTCCAGCGGCGCTGCCAGAATCAGATCGGGCAATTTCATTTGACTCGTAACCCGCAGAACGGGAGGAGCAGCAGTCTGGTTGGCCTTACGCGCGGTTTCGGGGTGGGCCAGTCTGGCGACGGCGAACGCACCTTTCGAAGGGGTTTTTTCCTGAGCAGGAGGAGGCGCTTTCCTTTCCGCGGCGGCCACGCGCGGCTCGACCTTGTCCTTGTGGCGCGGCGGCAAATAGTAGATCGTCTCAATTCTGTTGGGAACGGATTCGAGCTCGGGCGCGTCAATCAGAAGAACGGTCGGCACGAAGATCAATAAGAAAACCGCAACGCAATGCAGCACAAACGAAAGGCTGAGCGAAGAGCCGCGAAAATATCGCCGCCCAAACATCACGTTTTGAAGTAGAGCGCCACCAGGGACGGAGATTCTCTTTGCCGTGCTGCACAACACGCGCAGAGAACCCCACCAGCCGGAGTACGACGGCTCGCGCCTGACAGAGAATGTGGGAATCCTCGCAGAACGAACCTTCAGACGAGATGGAGGTCCAGGCACACTGGCAAGGTGCTGCGCGCCGAGCTGAAAAACTCCGCCTGTGAAGTGTTGACTTTGAAAGCTCACTCAGTATCCCCGCTGCGAAGAGCCCGTGTCATCCGATCAGGAATCCTTTGAACCGGCGGAGCAGAGTACACCCCACCATTGCAGTGGTTTCCGAAAGCACGTGCTGTACCAATGGCTTAAGGTGTTTGGGCAAATACCGGAGACCCGAAGGTTGGCCTCAAGGAGTCATCATTTGGATACGGCTGGCCGGAGGGGCTGAGCGATTTTGGTCACCACCAACCGCTATCTTGACCACGATCAGAAGGAACTTGTGGGGAGATTGGTTGCCCCGGCTAACAAGACAGGAAGATTCTTCTGAACGGTGAGAGCCTTCCTACCGAGGCGGCTTTCGACCTGCCGGCGGGCGTTTCGAACCGTTTCCAGCTCCTCGCCGCCCCCGGGCGCGAGCAGGTTCTCCGCGCGCACGAAGCAAGCGTACGCAAGGTCGTCGCGCAATCCGCGCCGGCGCAGGAACTGTCCATAGTTGAACCAGTCGAAAGCCTCAGCGCGCGGATCGCCCATTTTCGCATCAAGGGCCAGCCCGCGCTGATAGGAGCCAGCGGCGGCTTGTGGGTTGCTAGCCTTTTCCTGCAAATCCGCGAGATGAGCAAGAGCCAGGCTTTCGAGTTTTGCGTCACTCGCAGGCTCAGCAAGGGAGATCGCCGAAGCGTATTCCGCGAGGGCTGCATTGGTCTGATTCAATCGAGCGTCGTCATCCGCCAATTGAATCTCGGCCGAAGCCTGCTGTTGCGGTGCGACCGGGGGATCGTTCAGATGGGCTGCAAGCTCCAAGAACGAACGCCAGTGGCGGGCCGCGGAGGCGAGCTCGCCTCTCTGATCAAAGGCTTCGGCAAGATAGAGATGGGCGTTGACCTGATTCGGATCCACGTCCACCGCGCTTTGCCACGAATCGATCGCTTCCTCCGGCCGATTCAAGCGGGCGGCCAGCAAACCGTAGTTGACAAGAGCGTCCGGATCGCGGGGGAAGATCTCGAGCATTTTCTTGTAATGCTCGTACGCATCCGCGTAGCGGCCGTCCGCGATCATGGCTCGGGCGCACGCGTGTTGAAGCGCGGCGTTGCGGGGACTGAGGGCCACCGCGCGGGTTAACGCCGCGACCGCATCGCCCCGCCGCCCTGCCTCGGTCTCGGCCGAAGCGATGCGCGCCTGCACCGCGCTGTCGTAGGGATTCATTCGCGCCGCACGATGAAGAGCCGCAAGATTCTGGTCATCGGTGCCAAGAGCGAAGTGAACCTGATCCGCCACGCCCCAAAGCAACAGGAGACCGACGACGGCAATGCGGAAGGCGGGGGCAAATAACACGCGCGCCGCGCTGACGGCAGGCTTTGGATCTCGCGTCGGTGTACCGGCGGCCTGGCCGCGTCGAGAGTTTTCGGTTCGGCCGATCAAGACGGAAGCGACCCGCGAATCGCGGAGCTTCCAGATGGCACCGTCCAGGAGGAAATGGTGAATGTTCACGAGCGCAGTGAAGATCAGGAAGCTCGTCGTAAAATCAAAGCGGAAAATGTAGCTCACGAGCCAGGGTCCCGGAATGAAAAGCGCGATGCCACCCGCGACCAGCGTCAGAAAATACCCGGCGGTGCGCCAGCTGGATTGGCCGGCACGCGCGTCACGCCGCTGGTAGTAGCTCGTGATCCAGAGGTACTGCGCCGAATGCAGCACGGCCAGGATTCCGCTGCTGTAGCGCGTCTGCGGAATCTGGTATGTGGAGCGCAACTCGAGAAAAGTCGGCAGGACGAACCATAGAAATTGCGTGGAGACCAGCGTAAGCGGCGCTGCCATCGCTCGGATGCCTCGGCGTAAGACGAGCTGACCGAGCGCAAACCACGCGCAGACTGCGAACGCGAGCCCGAGAGCGATCCGCGCGGGAATCGTGAATTGTGCCGGCAGACCCAACGAAAGAATCAGGGGATCAACTGAGCCACCCGTTTCGAAGCTCGCGAGCAGCATCAAGTAGGAAACGACGAAGGCGGCTCGCAGCCAGCGGCGCTCGCCCGGAGTCAGGGCTGCGTCACTGCGGCGAACGAACATCAAAAGCAGCCCGTAGTTTTGCCCGCTGTAGTGCCACGGGCTCCAGTAGACATAGAGCGTGAACACCCAGGGC
The DNA here is from genome assembly GCA_050018375.1 of Candidatus Acidiferrales bacterium. Classification (GTDB taxonomy): domain Bacteria; phylum Acidobacteriota; class Terriglobia; order Acidiferrales; family UBA7541; genus Palsa-295. Next base: position 67,385 of record JBEKAE010000004.1, read on the forward strand.
AGCAGGCGATAGGACGCGTGCAGCAGAATTCCGGTCAAAACCAAAAGCAGGGTAAGGTGCAGCGTGAAGAACTTGTATTTATCGAAGTCCTCGCGCGTGTGGTAGGCGCGATAAACGGTCGCCATGAAATGGGGATAGTTGAAAATGATGGCAAGGAAATAGAACGCGATCAGCCACGAATGCGTGCCGGAAGGCGCGAGCCATACGGCGGCAAGAAGGGGAGCGGACCAACCTCCGCAGCCCACGAGCAAGTCAAGCCAAGGCCGGTAAATCCACGGCCCGGCGGGATGTGGAGGAGAAACGGATTCAGCCCGGGTGCTCACGTTAGTCCTGTGTTGGAGCCAGTCTACCGGGTTCGGGGAAAGGTCGTGGCGCGGGCCGACCGGCGAATGCCGAAAGCGTAACTTGGTGGACCGACGCGCGGAAGCCCGTGATAGGTTTAGAACGTTCTCGCGGCCGGAGGGGACGTGCGTTTCTGTCGATTCAACAACGATCGGCTCGGAATCGTGCAACAGGAGCTCGTGCGCGACGTCACGCTGGTCCTCGATGAGTTGCCGGCGTTTCGCTATCCGCTTCCGTTGGGAGATGCTTTCATTTCCGCTCTGCCCACTTTGCGTGAGCGGATTCTGTCGACGGCTCTCTCCGCGAAGGCAATCCCCGTCTCAAGCGTGCGTCTGCTGAGTCCTGTGGCCAATCCGAGCAAGATAATAGCCGCCCCGGTCAACTACAAGAAGCACCTCGAGGAAGTTGCAGCCGATCCGAATCTACACCACCAGAATGTCGCTCACGTTCAGGCGATTCATCAGTCGGGTCTGTTCCTGAAGGCGACCAGTTCGATCGCCGGGCCTTCACAGGGGGTCGCGATTCGCCGTCCGGATAGACGAACGGATCACGAGGTTGAGCTGGCCGTGGTGATCGGCAAACGCGCCAAGGCTGTGAAGAAGCAAGACGCACTCAGCTTCGTGGCCGGCTACTGCATCGGCCTCGACATTACGGTCCGGGGTCCCGAAGAACGCAGTCTGAGAAAGTCGATCGATACGTACACGGTGCTGGGTCCGTGGTTGGTAACATCCGATGAGCTGCCCGATCCATCGGGACTCGAACTTTCGATCTCGGTCAACGGCGAACTTCGACAGCACGCGAATACGCGCGACCTGATTCTGGGCGTGCCGGAGCTGATTGAATTTGCCAGCTCCTTTTATACGCTATTTCCCGGCGATGTCTTGCTAACGGGAACGCCGGAAGGCGTGGGTCCGATCCATCCGGGCGACCTGATGCATGCACAGATCCAAGGTATCGGCGAAATGGATGTGCCCGTCGTCGCCTGTGAATAGTCGCTCCGTGCGTGGAAAAAGGAGCGGCGGGACTTCAGCTTGCTTTTGCGTCTCGCTGTTCGCGCCAAATGCCGAGCTTTTCCTGAGCAACGCGGTCGGAGAAACTGAACAGAACGGCTTCGCTCTCCGCTCGATGGCGGTGAAGCGCCCAGCTTGGGACCACAAAAACATCGCTTTCGCGCCATTCAAACAACGCATCCCCCACCTGGCTGCGGCCCTTGCCCTCCACGACCACGAAGACGGTGCCGTCCGTCGAACGATACGGCGCCGTTTCGAAGACGCGCGGCAAAAGCTGGATGGCGGCGCTCATCGTCGGCATGACGGACCCTCCCGTCAGCGGATTGGCGTAGCGCAGCTTCACTCCGTGGCATGGATCAATTGGACCGTTCCTCGCCAGGGTGGCAAGAGCTCCGCGCGCGCGCTCGTATCGATAGTTGAGCAGCGGAGAAGAAAGCGACTCACCCTTGCAGCCTTCCGGAAGAAGCGTCGCGCCGTAGCGGGCCTCGGAATCGTGCGCGGGCCGTGCGACGGGAGCCTCTGCGGCATCGCGGCCCTCGGAGAAACTCGTATCGAACAGGTTGACGATCGGCACGTCGAGTCCGTCGAGCCAGATCACCGGATCCGGACCGTCGTTCCCGTGGTCGTGCCAACTCCATGCGGGCGTGATGACGAAATCTCCCCGCGCCATGTCTGTGCGCTCGCCGTCCACCGATGTGTAGGCGCTCGACCCTTCGAGAAACAGACGAAGGGCGCTGGCGGTGTGGCGATGAGCGTGCGCTCGCTCTCCCGGCATCAGAAGCTGAAGTCCGGCGTACAGGGAACCTGTGATCTTGGATTGCCCCGGAAGGCCTGGGTTTTCGAGGATCAGCACGCGCCGCTCCGCTTCCTCCGCCGACAAAAGCGAGCCCGCAGCGATCAGATCCGGCCGCACCGAAAGGTACTGCCAGAGGGCAGGTTTGGCTGTGGGTTGAGGCGAGCGCGTCACCAGGCCGCTCAAGCGCTCCCAGAGCGGTGCGAGATGCTGCTGCGCAATTCGGTCGTAGTAAGCCTTTCGCGCCGCCGCTTTCTCGGGCGATATCGTGCGAGTTTCCGCAGTCATGCTCGAGTGTCCTCCTGTGACTTGATTGGGACCAGATTCGGCTCGCGGCTGTAGGCACTCGCGTGGCCCCGGGCAAAGTTGCTCAGCAGGATCGAAATACAGGCGCATCCCGCAACAAAAGTTCCAAAGAGCAGCATCTGGCTCGGCTTCCATCCAAATGATGACAAGAACATTCCCCCTAGCAACGGACCGACGATCGAGCCGATTCGGCCAACGCCCAGCGCCCAACCAACACCCGTGGACCGTATGGAAGTCGGATAAAAACTGGCAGCCAGCGCATTCAGGCCTCCTTGCGCGCCGATGATCATGAAACCCACGGTAAACGTCAGAGCCAAGACGACGGCAAAAGAAACCGACAGAAGCGCCAGCAACGCAAGGAACAGGCCAGCCAACGCGTACTCGGCCAGCAGAATGGCGCCGGCGCCGCGCCATTTTATGAGATACCCCTCAGCGACACATCCGAAGATGCCACCAAAGCTGATGAATGCGGTCGCCGTGGACGCGGCCGAGACGGACATGTTGTCCCCTCTCAGCAACGCAGGCAGCCAACTCCCGGTGAAATAGATGAGCAGCAGGTTCATGAAGTAGGGAAGCCAGAGCAAGATGGTCCCCACAGCGCGGCCTTCCGTGAAGAGGCGCATGACCGGAACGCCTTTGTGAGACCGATCCGAAGGAGAAACTGCGAGATCGACGTCCGCCGTTGCGAATTCCGGAGAAATCCGCGTCAGGATGCGGCACACTTTCTGCACGTTCTTGCCCTGGGCAGCCAGGAACTGAATCGACTCGGGTAGCAGGGTAATCAGCAGAAGCGAAATCACAAGCGGCAACACTCCGCCGACGTAGAATGTGGAGTGCCAACCCCATCGGGGAATCATTACCGCGCTGGCAAAGCCCGAGATTGTTCCGCCGAGGGGCATTCCAATGAACAAGACTGGCACGAGGATCGGCAACAGCCGCCGGGGAATGTATTCGGCCGCGAGTGCAACGACGTTCGGCATCGCGCCGCCCAGCCCGAGGCCGGTGAGAAACCGCAGAACCAGGAGCTCGTCAAAGGATTTCACTTGCGGCGTGGCCAGCGAGAATACCGCGAAGCTGAATATCGAGCATATGACCGGCCACTTGCGGCCCCACCGATCCGCGATCGGACCCGTCGCCATGGCGGCAATCATCAGTCCAATCAGACTGGAAGCGAAAATAGGGCCGAATCTGGCGACCGGAACGTGCAGGGTTTCGGCGATGGAGGGCGCGGTGTAATTGATGAGCTGCGAGTCGAAACCATCGAGCACCAGGACCAAACCGCACAGCGCGACCGTCCAGACCTGAAAGCGGCTGAGAGAACGCCGCTCGATGATGTCGCTGACAGTCAGAGACTGGGGTACACTCCCCACATCAACCTCCGCTGGGATCGCCTGGGAGTTCCATGAGCCGAGCAGGCCCGAGTGTACACCGCAAACAGTACTCTATGGCTACCCTCAATCAGGCTTTGCCGATGCGCAAAACGGGCTTGATCGTCTCGCCGCTTCCTGCGTCGGCGACGGCCTGGTTGATATCCTTGAAGTGGTAGAACCGCACGAGCCGGTCGAAGGGGAATTTGCCGGCCCTGTACATCTCGATGAGCTTGGGAATAAAGAGCCGGGGTATGGAATCGCCCTGCACGATGCCGCGAACCGCGCGGCCCAGCAGCAGGTGGGTCATGCTCACGGGAGCTTCCGTGCCTCTTGGCGCGCCGCCGATCTGCCCGGCAACGCCGCACATGGCGAGGACCTCCACGGCGAGCTTGAGCATTTCCGGCCGCGCGGTGATTTCGAGAACGTAGTCGACTCCCGAGCCCGTGATGTCGGCGATGCGCTGCCGCACGTCTTCCTTTCGCGCGTCGATCGTATGCGTGGCGCCCAACTCCGCGGCAAGCGCGAGCCGCTGCGGGATGATGTCGACGCCGATGATCGGACTGGCGCCCACGATGCGCGCCGCCATCACCGCCGCCAAGCCGACTGCGCCGGTGCCGAAGATCGCGATACCCGAATTCGCGGGCACGCGCAGCGAGTTCACTACCGCGCCCGCCCCGGTTTGCAAGCCGCAGCCGAGCGGCGCCAGCAGTTCGAGCGGCAAGTCAGTCGGAACCTTGACGACGTTGCGTTCCGTGGCGAGCGCGTAGGTTGCGAACGAAGACTGCCCGAAGAAATGTCCGCGGACCTCGCCGCCAGATGACTTCCCAACCCGATGCAACGCGTTCGTGCCATCGAGGCGCGAGCCGCCGAAGTTGATCGCCATGGCTTGCTCGCAGTAGGGATAGCGGCCACTCAAGCAGAATCGACAATGCCCGCAGGCGTCGTACGACAGGACAACGTGGTCGCCGGGTTTCACGGCGGTCACCTCGGCGCCGACTTCTTCCACGACGCCGGCGCCCTCGTGGCCCAACACGATGGGCAGCCCCGCCGCCTGGGTGCGGTCTCGGACGTGAACGTCGGTCTGGCAGATGCCGGTCGCGACGATTCTGACGAGAATCTCGTCCGCGCGCGGAGCATCCATCTCAAGTTCTTGCAGCACAAACGGAGCGGCAGTCTTTTCGGCGACCGCGGCAGTGATTCTTCGGGTTCGAGCTTGGGAGTCTTGCGTCAATTGAATTCCCCTACGCCACTAAGCGCGGGCTTACTTCAGTTGAGGTGCCGACGCCACGCTTCCGCCGGACGCACTTCGCGCCGGAGGTTTGGCCAATATCAAGAGGATGGCGCTCAGGAAACACAACCCAGCGATGATGAAGAAAACCTGGGAATACGTGCCGTATTTGTCGTAGAACCATCCGGCGGTCACCGGTCCGCAAGCGCCCAGAATCGTGCCTATCGGCATGGTCACGCCCAGCACCAGCGGGTATACCTTTGGACCATAATAGTTGCTGAGAATCGTCTGGAGACAAGTGAAGGAAGCCGCGAACCCGCTTCCCATGCAAATTGCATAGGGATAGAGAGCGACGGGTCCAACCGCCTTGGTCGCGAGAGCGATCCCGACGCCGAACAGAGACGCCGCGACGGCGAATATGTAACGAAGCTCAATGCGGTCCCCCAACCCTGCCACTGTGAACTGCCCTATCAGCGACGAGAGCAGGAGCACCGAGAGCGACCGCGCCGCCTGCGCTGGGGTATGTCCTAAGCCTTCGAGATGGGAAATGCCATGCGACACATAAATGAAAAAGCCCATGAAAAAGCCGAGATACGTCGGCATCAATAGCCAGAGCGTAGGAGACTTCAAGACCTCGCTGAGAGTCCAGTCGTCCGTAGTCTTATAAACTCCGTGCGGCCGCTGCGATCCGGCCGCCGTCGGAGGGCCGCTCGGAGCCGCGCTCCCGTCCGGCACCTGTCCCAACTGCGCGGGGCTTTCCCTGACAAAAAGCGCGGCAACCAGCGCAGCGCACAGAGACATTGTGGCCATGCACCACCAAGCCATCCGCCAATTCCCGCCCGCTCCTGCGATGATGCGGTTCAACAGGGGAACCGCCGCAAAGCCGCCGATACCGGAAGCCGTCAGAAGAATGGAAATAGCGAACGCGCGCTTTCGATGAAACCATCGCGCCATCCCAACCTGAGGCGCGATTGTGCCCGCCATGGCCGCTCCGGGCCCGACAATGATTCCGAGAATCAGAATCGCTTGAAGGATGCTGTGCACCCACAAGGCCATAAGCAGTCCGCCGCAAGAAACCATGAGCGTGCCCACAACCAGGGTAATTCGAATGCCGAACCTGTTGATCGACAGGCCCACGAGAGGACCCGGCAGCCCCGCCATCAGACTGAATGCGGAATAGGCGAGCCCCAGTTCCTTGCGGTCCAGGTGCATCGCCTTCGCCATGTAAGTGTTGACCACGCTCATGCCGAACGTAGGGAACGCGAAGTTCAGGATGATGATCGCCCAAAAGACCAGCAGGAGCGTCCAGCCATAGAATGGATTTTTTGCCACGGCACTCCTTGAACCGACTGAAAGCGCCGGGATATTCCATCATTGCCGTACGGCTGTCAACCGCATAAGCAGGCGAGCAGCCCTAAGCGGCGTCGCCCGGGGGTCCTATGCGCCGGCCCTTGCCGGGCCGAGTGCCCACGACGACAAGAACCCCGGATGGTCGTCGGATCGTGAAGCACGGATGGCCGATGACTCCAAACACACGCCGCCATTGTTCCACGCCGCTCGGCCCAGCGCATCTGCGAGCGACTGAGCCCAATCAGCGTTTGAATGCAAAAGCGCTTTGGCAATTTCGTTTCCATTTCCACGAACCCGGAGCTGATGTGTCAAAGCGTTCGACGCGCGGCAGTCGTGCGAGCCTTCGTACAGGAGCTTGAGATTGAGCTCCGCTCCGCAGGATTGCGATACAACGGGATCCGACTGAGCCGTCAGCCCGGCCACACCGCCACCGTACCTCGCGAAATACGCCCGCAGAGGGCCATACCAGAGGCTCGCGATATTCCCGTTTGTGCTGAAAGCGATCACTCCTCGCTGGACGAACGTATCGGCGAAGCTTCGGCAATCGCTGTAGCGCTCGTCGTACAAGACGGCGGCTATTCGCGAGGGATTCGCTTCCCACGGGGCAGCCGTCGTCGCTGCGCTCGAACCCAGAAGCGTGGCCGAGACCACGAGCATGCCCGCATCTTTCAGGAAGTTTCGCCGGTCCAAGAATTGCGCCATTTGATTCTTCACCTGTGGTCGTTGCGCACCGAAACCGGTCGAGTTAGATATTCGGCGATCGAGTCCAGCTCGCTGTCCGGCAGTTCGACGCGATTGTGCGGCGGCATGCTGCCGATTCCCGCGCGCACGACGTGCCGGATGTAGTCTGGACGAAGGTCCGTGCGCTCCTCGAGAACTGCCTTATCTTTCCCCAATCTTCGGCCAAGCATGAACGTGCCCGTGCCTCCCACCAGATGGCAATAGCCACAACGGTCATGGAACAGTTTCTTGCCCTCCTCCAGATGGTGCGCCGTATCGTCCGCCGCCAAGCCGCCTGTGCCCCAAACGGCGACGCATGCCGTCGCAGCAGCGATCATCAGCAGCCGCTTCACGCCTTTCTCCCTTGCGCAGCGGACGTTCTCCCGCGCAACGCCTTCGGCCAAATGCCTTGTTTCCCCGGCGCGAGAATGCCGTTCGGATCGAGCGCGTCCTTGACGGTTTCGTTGAGCCGCAAGAGCGCGTGGTTGTTGTAATCGAACGTGTTCGCCACCTCGTCCATGAAAGAAAGGTGCGTTCGATACTCGCTATAGCCCTCTTTGGCTGCGTCCTCGACCAAGACCTTGAACAAGGCGCGCACCTTGGCGGTCATCACCGCATCGTCCTGGTCGTAGATCATCATGTTGATGTTCGTGACGTACCGCTCGAAGAGCGTGAATGACCCGTAGTAGTCCATTCCGATTTCTTCGTAGCGCTTCCGCGTGCTGTGGAACTGCTTGAGCACGTGCTCGCCCGTGGCCGGAAGGACCGGCGAAAACCCGACGTGCCCGCCCCGTCCGCCGCGCCAATTAACGACCTGCAAGGAGTTCACACTCGGAACCCCCGCGCCGGAATCCGCGATGGGATCGCCGCGGTGCCACTTGGTGACGGCGAATTCCTGTTTTGTGTACTTCGCAAAGGCATTCTTAATCACGCGCGCGTTCACTTCGTTGATCTCGTCGTAGCCGTACAACCTCAGGTTCACGCTCCACCAACCGAGGTTGAACTTCCGGAGTACTTCCTTCAGCACGCTCTCGGGCATCGCTCCTTCGCCCTGGTACCACTCACTGCGCTGAGATTGAACGGCGGCAAATCGTAGCGAATTGCCGAGACTGGGACTCTGCTGCACGACGCCGTTCAAACGGAGCGGCGCGAGCGCGTCGACCGCCCACCCGATGTCGTCGGCGTCGGGAAGTTGCATGTTCAGTCCCATCGTCGACTCCGGATCGGGCATGAGCCACAAACCCACTTTCGTCACGATGCCAAAGTTTGACTGCACGAACACCTGATCCCACGACGGGCCGTAGCCGTACTTGAAAAGCTGCCAGCAGGGGCTGTTGGACATCGCGCCAGTCCCGGTGTGGACGATTTCGCCGTTCGGGAGCACGACTTCCATGCCGCAGATATGCCCGGTGTTGTCTCCGTACGGTGTGTAGCCGTAGCCGCGCTCGAGTGCGTTGCCGACCACGCTTCCCCACGCGTTGCCCGGCACCGACATCCACAGCGGGATTTTGTTCTCTTGCAGGTAGTTGAATAAGTCGAAGAAACCCACGCCGGGCTCGAGCAGGCAGTATCCGAATCGCTCGTTTACCTCGAGGATGCGCTTCATCCGCCCCAAATCAAGAATGACGGTACCACTCATGCGCGGTGCCGAGCCGCCGTAACCCAGATTCTTGCCACGTGAGATCGGCCACAGAGGAGTCTTGTGTTCGTTCGCGATTCGAACGATGGCCTGAACCTCTTCCGCCGATTGCGGGGCTACAGCGGCGGAAGGCACGTGGTCGTTCGCATCGCCAATGGAGAAGGCATCCAGGTAGGTATGGCGATCTTCTTCTGTCGCCAGCACCCACTGCCTGCCGACGACACCCGCAAACGCGTCGAGTGCCTGCTGAAAGCTCTTCGCGGAAACATTGGGTGGGAGGACAAGAGCCAAGTTTGACTGCTCCCCGAAGCTCTCGAATCAACCTGCCATTACGCCGTTGCGATGCGGAAGATCTTTTCGGCGTTCCCGTGCGCGATCTTCTCAACGTCCGCTTCCGGCAGCGGCGCCGAGTTCATGAAATTCGCCGCCTCGACCGACTCTTGATATGGATAGTCGATCGCGAACAGGATGTTGTCCGGACCCAGAACCTTGTGACAGTACTCGAGCACGGAATGGACATTCATGCCGCTCGTCGTGATCACGAAGTTGTCCTTGACGTATTCGCTGGGCTTCTTCTTCAGTTTGCCGTGTCCGCGCGAATACGATCTGTACATGTAGTCGATCCGGTAAGGCCAATACGGGAGCCCTTCCCCCATGTGCCCGAGAACGATTTTCAGGTCCGGGAACTGATCGAAAACGCCGCTGACGATCAGCCGCATCGCATGCACCCCTGTCTCCATCTGGAAACCCCAAAGTGCGCCCGCCAGGTTGGTGTCGGCGCGGGTCATGAACGAGCACGGGTCCGGCATATTGCGCGGATGAATATAGATCGCCGCCTTCGAAGCCGTCGCCGCCTCGAAGATCGGCCAGTATTTCCGATCGTCCAGATATTCACCGTTCGTGTGCGAGTTGACGATCAGCCCGTTGAGCTTGAGCTGATTCATGGCGCGATCGATTTCCTTCACGGCCCGCTGGGGATCCTGGGGCGCGAAGCTCGCGAGGCCCGCGAACCGCGTCGGATGCTTCTTGATCACCGCGGCCAGTTGATCGTTCGCCGAGGTCGCGAGGCTTGTTGCCGTATCGGCGTCGAACATCTGCACGCCGGGCGAGGTGAGCGACAGGAGGTGCACATCCACGCCCGCCTGGTCCATGATCTGTATGCGCTCGCCCTCCAGATCGAGCAGGCGGCGGAGCAACGGTGGGGCCCCGGCGGTCGGGTTGAGAAACCCTCGCCACATATCGAGGTCCGGATTCGAATAGGAAAGCCCGGCGACTCGGCGGAACTCCTCCACTTGCTCCGGGACGGCAAATGCTTCCTCGGTCGCGACGAGCCGGTATTTTCGTTTGGCCGTTTGAGGCTCATTCGCGGCCTCAGCGGCCGCCGGGACCCCCGCGGCAAGCAAGCTTGCTGACAACAGTTTCGAAGAGCCCTCAAGAAATGCCCTGCGGTTCATGTCCATGTTGGCCTCTCTCCCCGTTGCAACTCATCTCGCTTTGCGACACCCGGTGAATCGTGGCTCGCGCGTGGGTGTTAGCACGCCAGGTTTTTTCTTGTCAAGCGAATTGCGCCCTTCGTCTGATTGCACGAGCCTCAAAATTTGAGGACTGCCGTGATCTGGGAAAGATCCTCGCTCGGCTGCACGACAAAACCGAAGCGCTCCGCGAGCGCGCGCATCGCGGTGTTCTCGGGAATCGTGAGGGCAACAAGGCGCTCGAAGCCTTCGTTGCGCGCCACTTCGATCAAACGGCGGATGAGCTCCGTGCCAAGGCCAAGGTGCTGCACCCGGTCGGTGACAAGAACGGCCACTTCGCCTTCGCGCCGATCGCGCTCGCGCGTCAACCGTCCCACGGCAAGTATTTCGCGCCCGTCCGCAGGACCCTCCGCCGCCTCGGCGACGAGCGCCATCTCGCGGTCATAATCGATAAAGCATTTCCGCAAGAGCCGCTCGTGCGCGACGCGCGAACTTAGCTTCTCCATGTGGAAATAACGCAGAAACACGCTCTGCTCCGAAAGTGATCCGTGGAAGCGCGTCATCAACGGTTCGTCTTCCGGGCGAATCGGGCGGATCAAGACCTCGGCGCCGTTCTTCATCTTCCAGCGCCCGACGTATTGCGCCGGATACGGCCGGATCGCAGTCCGGGGCAACTCCGAGTCCGTCACGGTTTCGTCGAAGAGCACGATTCGGGCATCGAGAGCGAACAATCCATCGGGCGACGCGAGAAGAGGATTGATGTCGATTTCCTTGATTCGCGGCAGCTCCACGGGAAGATAGCTGAATCGGACGAGCAGGCTTTCGAGCGCCTGGAGGTCAATCGGCTTTCGTCCTCGGATGCCCTGAAGTGCCTTGTATATTTTCGTCTGTTCCATCAGGCGCTGCGCCAGCGTGGTGTTGAGCGGCGGCAAACCGAGAGCGCGGTCGCGGTAGACCTCCACGAGCTGTCCGCCCGAGCCAAAGAGCAGCACCGGACCGAACTGCGGGTCCACGTTGCTTCCCAGAATCAATTCGTAGCCATCCACCCGTACCATCGGCTGCACTGTCACGCCCTGAAAGCTCCCGGCACCAGCCCGTGCCGTTACATTCGATTCGATTGCTTTGAAGGCTTCCCCGACCGCATCGAGAGTCTTTAGATCGAGCTTCACGCCGCCGACGTCGGTCTTGTGCGTCACGGTGTACGAGTGAAGTTTCAGGACGACGGGCAGGCCCATTTCGCGCGCGACCTTCATGGCCTCGTCAGCGCTCCGCGCAATCCTCGTCGGGATGGTGGGGATGTCGTAGAGAGACAATATCTGCTTCGATTCGAACTCGGTGAGCAGCGTGCGTCCCTGCGACCGAACCGAAGCGAGCAGCTCTCGAGCCTTGCGCGCACGCTCTTGCGCGACGCCCGGATCATCCGCGATGGCGGGCGTCTCATAAAGGCCGCGAAGGTGATAGGTGTAGCGCCACATGTAGTCGAACGCGCGGGCCGCTGTGTCCGGATAATCAAAAGTGGGGATTCCGGCGGCGTTCAAAATCGCCCTGCCCTCTTCGACCTCGTTTGCTCCCATCCAGCTCGCCAGCAGCGGCTTGCGATGCCCCTTCGCGTGGTGGCTCACGCGTTCCGCCACGCTCGCCGGATTCGTCATGCCCTGCGGCGCGAGAATCGCGAGCAAACCGTCGCTCCCGGGATCGTTGATCGCGATTTCGAGGGCGCGTTCGTAGCGCTCGGGATCGGCGTCTCCCAAGATGTCGATGGGATTCCCGTGGCTCCAATTCGGCGGCAAGAGGGCATCGAACGCGCGCCGCGACTCCTCGGAAAGCGGCGCAAGTTCCCCGCCCGTCGCTATCAGCGCGTCGGTTGCCAGCACCGCGGGCCCGCCCGCGTTGGTCAGAATCATCAACCGGGGCCCGGATGGACGCGGCTGCTTGCTCAGAACTTCCGCCATGTAAAAGACATCGGAAATGCTCTGAACGCGCAGCACGCCGCATCGGCGCAAGGCCGCGTCAAACACTTCGTCGCTGCCCGTCAATGCGCCCGTGTGCGAGGAGGCAGCCTTCGAAGCCGCCTCCGTCCGGCCAGCTTTGATGACGATGATCGGCTTGCTCATCGCCACTTCGCGCGCAGCCGACAAAAACGAGCGCGCGTCACCGATCGATTCCATGTAAATCAGAATGCTCTGGGTGTTGGCGTCGTAGCCGAAGTAATCGATCAGGTCGCCCCAACCCACATCCAGCATCGACCCGGTCGAAACGAACGCGCTGAAGCCGACCTCTTCCCGCAAGCTCCAATCGAGAATCGCCGTCAGCAGCGCTCCGCTCTGGCTCAGGAACGCCACATTTCCTTGTCGCGCAATCGTCTGCGCAAAAGTCGCGTTCAGGCCGATGAGCGGATTCATCACTCCGAGGCAGTTCGGGCCGATCACGCGCAATCGGCTGCGGTGAAGCTGTTCCGCGATTTTCTCCTCGAGCGCCTGCCCTTCAGCGCCAAGTTCCCGGAACCCCGCGGAGATGACGACAGCCGATTTCACGCCGGCCGTGATGCACTCACGAATGACGCCTGGCACGGTCGCGGCAGGCGTGACGATGACGGCAAGGTCTACTGGTTCGGGGACTTCTTCGATGTTGCCGTAGCAGAGATGCCCAAGAACCTGGGCGTGGCGTGGATTGACCGCGTAGACTTTTCCCCGGAAGGACAGGTTCGCGAGGTTCGCGAAGGTTGTGCGGCCGACGCTGCCTGCGCGTTCCGTCGCCCCAATTACAGCCACGGAGCGCGGCCTGAACACCGCGTCGAGCGAGCGCGGTCCCGTTTCCTGACCATCGCGCGAAAGGGCTTGCGCGTTCGGTTGTAGGCTTTCGGGACTCACACGCACACTATCGGCAGCGCTGAAGCTTTTTGCAAGCCCTCCCGCGTCTGGCGTCGATTTCAGCCGCGTACCGTCAGGACCGGGCAAACTGCGTGTGCAACCACCTTGTGCGCCGTAGTCCGCTCGAGGTGCGTGGCGGCGCCGATGTGCCCTCTGGCGTCCCGCACTCCCAGAACGATCAAGTCTGCGCCTCGCTCCTTCGCGGTCTCGATAATCTTGTCGGCCGCATTGCCATATCGAACCACGGCCTCCGGACGGCACCAGAGCTCGGCGCTCGCCGGGACGATTTCGTGGAGCTGATACGTTGCGTTCGAGATGGCATCCTGCGCTTCCCTCTCGGTCAGCGGGGTTTCAGGCTCTCTCATCACATTGAGCAGGATCAGTGTTGCCTGATTCTCTTGCGCCATCGAGATGGCATAAGGCGCTGCGGACGCCGACTCATTTGAGAAATCGGTGGCGTAGAGGACGCGATGGAATTTCGCACCCTTATGTATCCCGCTATGCGCCCATGGCCCGATTGTGAGCACGGGCACGTGCGATCGCCGGAAGACCTCCTCGGCGACGGATCCCAGCAAGAGCTTCTGCGCTCCCGTTCGGCCGTGAGTCCCCAGCACGATCAAGTCGATGGCGTACTCCTTGATGGCGCGCTCGAGCGACGGCCAGATGCCGGTTCCGCGCTCAACGACGGATTCGTGCGGGATGCCGACAAGTTGCGCCTCGACGCGCTGCATGTCCTCCTGTGCGGCTTCTTCCTGGGCTTCGATACCGGCCGCAGCCGTCTCCGGCGTCGTGTAGACATACGCAGCCGGAATCAGCACATGAAAGGCGTAAACTTTTGCTCCGTATTCGCGGGCAACCGCCGTCGCAAATGGCAGAGCCGCTTCCGACGGCTCGGAGAAGTCCGTCAGATACAAGATGTTATTCAGCGTGACTCGCGCTCCGGCTTCTTTGATGTTTGGCATAACCCGCCTCCTGGAGACAGCATGGACGAACGCGATTCGGTCGGCTGTGACCAGCGTCACTTTTTGGGGTGACAAATGTCACGCCGAATAGTCGCAAAAAAACCGTCTCATTCTATTGATAAGAAGTCAGATAGGGGCAGCGATGACGCGCTCCTCCGCCAAAGCGCGCCGAATGGGTGGATCAGGGCTACTGTGCGGCAGTGGGACGCGGCGGGCGGCTCGCGAAGTATTGGCCGAGACCCGCCGTAAGTTGTTGCAGTCCGGCGCGCACGTTCTTGTCTAACGCCTCGACAACGTCCGTGACGGCCTTGCCGGTGACCGGTTCGTCATGCGAGTAAGAATCAGTCCAAACGGTCGTGCCTGTTTTAGGATCGAACAGCTCGATCTCCAAGGAGAACCGCGCTGCTAACTCCGGCTCGTCCACCTCGTCGAGAGCATACAGATGGCCCCGGACAATGTAGTCACCACGAAAACTGCTGCTGATTCGCGCGACCGAGCGGTATTGCCCCGTCGAACGCAGGGAAGAAACGAGCATGCCCTGGACCATCTCCGTGGGTGACTCGGCCCAACGCTCGTACTCGTAAGTCCCAAGCCGCACCGATCCCGAACCGTAGACCAGGCGGTCGTCACGATAGAGCAGCGGAGCCGTAATTCGGGCCACCAGAAGCGTGATCGGGAGCTGTGCCTGGGAAACAGCAACCGGCGCGGGGCCCGAATCGAGCACGTAATACTTCACCGGGCGCGAGGCTCCGCACGCCGAGCAAATTCCCGCCATCACAAAAAGTAGTACAGCTTCCTGGATCCGACGTATCACGATTCTTTGCTTCCCTTCTTTCTATTTCGGTGGCGGCTGACCCGGCTCGCGCGGCTTGACGCCGGACGCACGGACCAATGTGTAAGGCCGCGTCTTGATGGTTTCAGTGAACGAGTTCAAATTCTCGGTCACGTGCCGCAGGTTATCGATGATCTCGTCCAGGTTCTCCGAGTTCGTGTTCAGCGTACTGTCAAGCTGGTCAGTGAGCTGCACGGCCGAGGCCAGCGCCTGCCGCAGATTGCCGACAGCCGCGTGGAGGTCGGGGCGATCTTCCGTGATCGTGGCGTCCAGATGAGCGAGCGCGTCGTTGGCTTGCGCCGAGGTCTTGCGGAAATCGTCGATCAGCGGGCTGAGCTTGTTGCTCAGGGTGTTGAGATTGTTGACCGTCGAATGGATTGCCGGCCGGTCCTCGTCGAGCATTCCCCGGACGTTCGCAAGGCTCGAGCCGATGTTGGCGCGGTTTTGGTCGTTCAGCAAATCGTTCACGCGGTCAAGCGTAATCTTGAGCGCCACGGCGCGGTCATTCAGATTGACCAGCAGATCGTCTGCGTGGGGGCCCAGCGTGTTCACCATCGTGAGAAGATCGGCAAAGCTGGTGTACTCGGCGGATTTCAGTGTGGCGCCGCTGCGTGCCCGAGGGGCTGCGGCGGTTCCAGGATTGATCTCGAGAAAATTGTCGCCGAGGGGGCTCGTGCTTGTGATGATCGCCATGCTGTCCGTCTTCACCGGGACGCTGGAGCGGGCCGCAAAATCAACCTCCATTCGCGTCGGGTCGTTCGGATCGGTCTCAACTTTGGAAACTCGGCCCACCGGCGGGCCGCTCGCATAGCGGACTTCCGACCCCGGCTCGAGTCCGCCCGCATTCTTGAAATAAGCACGATAGGGTGTGCCTCGGTTGAGCATGCCCGAGAGGAGAAACACCGTGACAACGAGCAGCGCCACAGCCACCAGCACAAACAATCCGACAAGAGCCTGCTCGCGCTTGGACTCCATTTGCCTTTTGACGATCCTCACTGGGGCCTGTTAGCGCCCCAAGAATGTCGGCGAGTATATCACGACCCCGGGGCAGGACAGACTCAGCGTCTCTCCGGCGGGTTTTCCCCGGTCAGCATTTGCAGGTAATCAATTTCCGCGTTCAATTCAGGCTCCGGAATCCGGTCCATGAATTGCCGCACTCGCTGCTGCTTGCTCCCACGCAGTTCTTCGGGCGTCCCATTGGCGACGATGTTTCCCTTGTCGAGCAGGATCATGCGGTCGGCGATCAGGAACGCGCTCGCCAGTTCGTGCGTGACCACAACCATCGTCATTCGAAACGCCTTCTTCAGTTTCAAGATCAGCTCGTCGATTCCCGCGGCGATGATTGGATCGAGGCCCGCGGACGGCTCGTCGAAAAACAGGATTTCCGGGTCCATGGCGAGAGCCCGGGCGATGGCCGCGCGCTTCTTCATCCCGCCGCTCAATTGCGCGGGCATGTAATCTTCGAAACCCGAGAGGCCGACCTGGTCGAGCTTCAGGCGCACGACGATTTGGATGGTGGAATCATCGAGCGGCGTGTGCTCGCGGAGCGGCAGCGCAACGTTGTCCCCTACCGTCATGGAGCCGAAAAGAGCCCCGCCTTGAAACGACATCCCCACTTTCTTGCGTAGCTCGTTGCGCTCCGATTTCGACAACGCGGCGACGTTCCTCCCGCGCATCAAGATTTCACCGCTGGTCGGCTGTTCCAGCCCCACCAGCGTGCGCAGCAGCGTGCTCTTCCCCGATCCGGAGCCTCCGAGGATGACCATCGTCTCGCCCGCCGGCACGTCGAAGCTGATGCCGTGCAGGATTTCGCGCTCGCCGTAATTCACGCGCAGGTTCCGCACGGAAATGGCCAGGCCGCTCGGATCGTCCTTGTGCGTTTGCTCCATCGCCATTGCGCTGCTATTGTGGCGCCGTGAAATAGAAGAGCGCCGTGAAAACCAGGTCCACTGCCACCACTAGAAAAATCGACTTCACCACGGCCGCCGTCGTGGATCGCCCGACCTCCTCGGAGCCAAGGCCCGTGGACAAACCTTCCTGGCATCCGACAGCCGTGATCACAAGCCCGAACATAACGCTCTTGATGAGTCCGGTGAAGATGTCGCGGAGGACCAGCGCGTCCAGCGTCGCGCGAAAGTATGACGCCCACGTGAAGCCTGCGTTCGTGACGCCGAAAAGACCCCCGCCCACCACGCCCATGAAATCCGCCCAGGTGGTCAGGCAGGGCATCATCACGGCCATGGCGACGAATTTCGGAGCGACCAGAAAATGGACCGGCTCGAGCGCCATCGTTTCGAGCGCGTCGATCTCTTCGTTGACCTTCATCGTGCCGATTTCAGCCGCGAAGGCCGAGCCCGACCGCCCGATCACGACGATCGCGGTCATCAGCGGCCCCAGCTCGCGCGTCATCACAATCGCGACGGCGCTCGCCACCAGCTGCAAGGCGCCCAGCTTGCGCAACTGGTACGCGCCTTGCAGCGCCAGAATCGTGCCCACAAAAAGCGAGATCAACGAAACGATGGGGATGGCCCCGACGCCGACAGACATGGCCTGATGGATTGCGCGGCTGAAGCGAATCTTCCGCCCGCGGAACGGATCAACGACTACGGCTCGAGCCGCTCCGCCCGAAAGCTTCGCCAGGCTGCCCACGTAGGCCAGGCTGTTGATGGTGGCTTCGCCGATCGTTTCTGTCAGCGCCATTCTTGAACTCGGATGGACTCGATCTCCGGATAAACTTGCAGAGAAACCGCCGAAGCGTCACTTTGCGGGGAACGTGCTGCCGCCTCCGCGCAGGGCTTCCTCTTCGCTATCGTGCACTTCAAAAACCCTGATGAGTTTTGTAAGCTCCAGGACTTCTCGCGCCGTGCGGCTTAGCCCGTACAGCGCAAATCCGCTCTTCAGGTCTCGCGAAATCTTCAAGCCCTCGACCAGCGACGCCACGCCCGCGCTGTCGATGTACTTCACCTTTTCCAGATTGATGATCACGCGAGGCAGGCGCTTCTCCCTCAGGAGATCGATCAGCGTCTTTCGCATTACTGGCGAATTGTAGAGCGTGATTTCGCCGACTACATCGACAATCGTGATGTTGCCGACCTGACGCGTGGAGATCTCCATGAACGCGGCCCCTTTATCGGACGTGCAGAGTGTTGTGCCAGAGATTTCTTTCGGATGCAATCACTTTCGGCTCGCGCGGCCCGCGGGCACCGCCAAGTCATAGGAATGACTGGGATTTCGCACGCGCTGAAGGATTGGTCGGGGCGCGCGGATTTGAACCGCGGACCTCCTGCGCCCAAGGCAGGCGCGCTACCAGGCTGCGCTACGCCCCGACGTGAAGCGCTGGATTGATTCTAAAGCACGTTCTGGCACTCCCGCCACTCCAATCAAAAACAACAAGTTTCCATCGCGATGAACAAGGCTCGGAATCCGGTTTGGAGCATCAAGCACGAATATGTACCTTGCAGTGGCATCTGCCGCAGAGCGTAACGAGGTTCCCTGCGGGCGACTTTGGCCATCTCCGCCGCCTTGCTCCAGCCTACCTCCCTAAGCCGTGGTTTCGGAATTCGTGTCAGATTCTCGTGGATGGCCATCAGGTTGTAGGCTTTGCGGCGCGACTCCGGGAAGCGCTTCTCCAGGAATTCATCAAAGGATTTCAGGTTTTCGAGCCTCCAGTATTGTCCCGCCCGAACTTCGCAGAGGTATCGCCCTAAATCCACCCACCGCACGTCTCTTTCCCGCTCCTTTTCCCTTTCCCAGGCCAAGATCTCGTCGATCTTGTCCAGAACGAACAAAGCCCGCCGACGATTGAGTTTCGGCGCTGCCATCGGCAATCCGTTAGTCCACAAGCTCGTCAAGCCAATCAAGGTCGCTCGCTCCCGGCCGACGGATCAGGTTCGTTTCAATCAGCTGCTGGTTATCAAGACAGAGGCCCAGATGGGAGCAGCTGACACAGCCGTTTTGAGGGAAGCGGATCCCGCTGTGCGAGGAGAAATCCCCCGATTCCAGCTGATGGATGGTCGTCTCGACCAGCCGTCCGAAATCTTTGCGTTGTTCCTCTGAGATGGTGGTCTTCAGGTATTGGATCTCAGGCACCTGTTTCCGGACGAACACGACAAGAGCGACATCTGGGATGCCGCTGACCCATGAATAGCAAGTGAGCTGTGGATCGAGGGATAGAAGCCCTTCAGGCTCTTCGGAATAGCGGCTGGTGGTAGTCTTCCAGTCGATCAGGCGGCGCTTGCCATCGAGTTCTCCGATGGCATCAATATAGGAGACGAACTCACTGCCTCGCTCGAGGGTTCGAGTGATTTTGAGCTGCAGGTTCTCCGTGGGGCACGGGACACAAACCCGATCCTCCCGTACGAACTTCTCGAGAAGGTGGACTCCCTGATGAAGGAGCCGATCCCAGGATTCTCCCTTCCGGTATTCAAACGGAGCGTCACGGAAAGCAGCCCATTCCTTGAACAGTGCCGCGGTCGAGTCCTGTTGTTCGAAGTAGGCGCCGAGAGCCTTCTCAAAGCAACGGCCAAAGACCATGGCCGCCCGGGTGTCTTTTCACGCCAGCCATCCAGATATCGGTACCGATAGCTGCGAGGGCAGCGCAAATAATGGCTGATCTGGGTATAGCTGTAGATCATCGATGTTCCTGTGCGTGAGTCTCGCTGGCCTCTGAATGGGAGAGTTCTTCCCACTCGGCCGCCGGGGCGAAGGCTTCCAGGTTCTGAAAGGTGTGGCCGTTCAGGGTTACGTGTGTGGTCCTGACGACACCGCGAAGGTTGATCAAGGCCTTCTCATCCATCTGATCCTGGCTGAGCAATTCCATGTCATAGCCGAAATCGCGCAGGAACCAATTGAGCTTCCAGAGGGCTCGTTCGGTCGAGTAGAGCCGGCCGGAGAAGGATCGGCGCGCGAAAGACTCAGGTTCGAGCACAACGAATCGGACCATCAGGAAAGCCTTCTGTGGATGCCAGCGGTAGGAAGCCCATTCGACCCGAACCAGGAACAAGCCTTCCAGGGGGCGGTCGCCATCCAGTTGACGAGAATGAAGACCCGGGGATATGGCGTTTCATTGTTTCACCTCCAAAGGGCGTGAATAGGAGTTGAGTTTGCAGATCAGGCCGTCGAGGTCTTCTTTCGCCGAGGACGACAGGTGGGAGATGAAGGACTCGACCAAGTCGCGGCCAGCGTCCTTGAGGGTATGAGTACCGCAGAAATCAGCGGCATACAGCTTGACGAGGGTCGGATCAAGGTTGTACTGGCGGATCAGCAGGCAGAGGCGATCGCGAAGACGGGGCTGGCCGTTGTGCGAACCGTTTCCGTTTGAACGTGGCGCAGTTCCTTTCCCGCCCGGCGACGCGGCGGGCGTAGAGAGATAACCGAGTTCTTCGACGGAACACAAACCAACGCCGTAAGCCTTCCGCAAAGCGCGATTGACCGCTCGAGTTTCAGCAATCCTCATTTCCGCGCCCCGGACGAGCGACGAGACATTCGAGGGGTCGGCATCCCCGTAGCCAACGAAGCCCTTTGAGCCAGGTTTCTTGCAGACGGTCGCCTTAAAAACCCACCGGTTTGTCACCGCGTTAGAAAAACGAGCTTGCAAAGCAGCTCTAATCCCTGCGCAGCGGTTGCGATACCCCACTCGTAGAAGGCCAGAGTGTGTTATGTACCATCGCCCATCCAAAAGCTGCAGATGACCGGCCGCTACCGACAGGCCGTACATTCGGGTCAACTCCGCCAAGCTATCGAACAACATCGCAGGGAGCCTGCCCCAAACTTGCCGAGCGTACTTCTTGTTCAAGCGAAGCAGACCGGACTCGCACCTACTGTTTCTCTTGGTCCGTGCGACAACATGTCCGTTTAGCACACTAGACAATCTCTTTTGACCAGGCATCCGGTTTATTCGATCAGCGCAAAGCATGGTTTTCGGGCTCCCTTTTGCTAGACTTACCAGCGTCTGCTCCAGAAACGGAGCCAATGGCTACTCATAAAAAGAATACTCGCAAAACGAATAATGTCAACAAAATTCAGGGGCGCCCGCGTCGCTCTGACAGTGAGGTAAACCTCTCGGCGGTAGGGACAAGGATAAGAAAGCTAAGAGGTCAGATTACCCAAGAGGAGTTTGCTCGGGGTTTAGGGATAAGCCAGGCGCAACTGTCAAAATATGAGTTAGGGCAGAGTGCCGTTCCGCTCGGGGTCCTAATAAAATTAGCGAAGAAATCTGGTGGCACGGCAGATTGGATATTGACCGGGGAAGCTGCGGCGCCCGAATCGGATTAAGAATCTTCGCTTTCTTGCCATCAGCAAATAAATTCAATCGTCGTCCCCGTAGTTGCTCGCCTCGCTCAGGAAGCACCGAGCCAGTGGCGCGGACTCATCGATAACATGTCGGTCAAAACCGCCGTCTCCATGGCTTCTAGGATTTCCTTGTGCCCTCCCGCCCTTCCACGCTATACCTTATTTCTCTGGCGGCCGAAACGTCGCCGGTCATCACCTTGGTAGCAATCGCGAGGACCATGGCATCGGCGAAGCAAGCGCCTGGTTTGAGATCGAGTCCAAGCTCCCTTTTGAGGATCCCCCGGATTCCCGTCGGCAAAGGTTCCTCGAGAATCGCGCGCAACGCCTCGCGGGAGGGCAGTCGTCGCCGCCTGCGTTTGGAGGGCTCATTTCCGAAAAAAGCCGAAGCGATCTTTATCCTCAGGCCACGCTTGGTCCCTGCAAAATTGTGCAGCTTTCGTATCTCCAGCAACCGCGGCCTTGACTTGGCCGCTCACGATTCGCGGCCAGTGCAGGCGCGCGATGACGTCGCCGGCACGCCTATGGTGCTGGAGCAACCAGTCGACCCGCTCTAGGATCCTTGGATCTTTGCTGCGCCGGTAGACGGTCATTCGAGAGACCTTGAGATGCTCGGCAAGCTCGCTGAAGGACCTGAATTCCCGAAACGACTTCGGTGCTGCGCGATCGCTTCATCCTCCGGCGGATTGAGAGGTTCCTCCCAATCGGATTTCTGCTGACGCTTCCGCGGAAGATCCGGGGGATTGGGCGTGGTTTGCGGCTCCACGTCATTTTCTCGCGTCGCTTGTGTTACGCCTGACTCGATTACGTCATTTGTGGTGTCACCCTCGTTACTCACTTCGCCCTCCTAATAGCCTGTAGTCTGGCCTGTTGACGTTCGACGGACAGCAGAGTTTTTAGCAACAGTGCGATTTGTTGTCTTGTCCACGTTGTTCTCTTCCGCGAACTTTCTTGACGACAGAAACATACCAAGTTATCTTTGCTGTTACAAGGAGAGGACATGGCGCAGTCTAACTACCACCTAACTGCACGACCGAGAATTCTATTTCAAGTCCGGGAACGCGATCGGGCAGGAAATGGGACCAGGACCTTGTTTCTACAGATTTACGGCCACAAGCCGCCCACCCGAATAAGGGTAAGGGAGTTCACTCACGCGTTCATGGAACCGGGAACGCCGGAGTACCGGGAACGAGAGGCAGCCACACACAAGGAGGACCGGAGGACTCTGGCGGCTCTTCCCTACTCGCTCGCGCCAACTCATTGCCCGTGGGTTCGGCCTACGCGAAGGACTTGTACGACGCCACGCGCCAGCTAATTAAGGGCTATCCAGTGAAGCAATCAGTATTCTCTGAACTGTTCGCTGACAATCCGAAAAAAAACACAGGACTCTACCCTGCGCTCCTAAACGACGCCATCAGAAAAACGCGGCTCATCATGTCCCAAAGATCCGGTGAGCCGTTCCTTCCCAGCATCCTTTGCCCCGATATCGCTACGGCAGCCTTTGCTTTCGCAGCCTACCGAGGTGTCGAGGTGTGCCCTGGCTGCTGCAAGCTCTTTGCGCCCAACCCCGACCGCGACCAGACCTATTGCTCCGACAATTGTGGGCAGCGAATCTACCAAAGACGGTACAGACGCCGACAGAAATCCCGTCGCCGCGTTAATCAGCACTAGGCGGTAGCTCGTTATCTGTTCGAGGTGATCTCTGAGCAGCCGACAATACGCCCGGAATCGCACTCGTTCTCCTCCTGGCTACTATCAGTTGATCTATATATGTAGGTTAATTAACGTATGAGTTAACACAAGCGGCGACGGTGGGCGTGGGATACCGCGCCGAGGACACCACGTTCGACCGGGCCTTCTCGGTATGCATCTACCTGAACATGCAGAAGTGTAACAAGATATACGCCAGGGGTATGGGTCTAACTCATTGGTTCTTCTCGATTAATCGCGTTGAAGCAGCCGGGCGATCGAGTTACATGTATCAAAATGCTGGCGATACTGGGGATGCGCGTCACGGAACAAGACTACAGCATCCCTGTCAAACGCAGAGCCTTGGGTTAGCCCATCTGTGCCTGTAGGAATTCTCCCGGGAGGCGGGCGATTCGCGACGGAGCAGATGATCCCTCGTGTGCCTTTGCCGCGATGTGGTGAACCCCACTCGCCTTCGCGTGCGGCTTTTCGGCCAGCGTCCCATGCGCCGGTATTCTTTCCATGAGAATGCCGAGTGTGCGCTCCAATTGCGCCAATTCCAGGCGTTGCTCCCTTCCGAAGAGAGTGGAAGCTACGCCGCGACTGCCTGCGCGGCCCGTGCGCCCCACCCGGTGGATGAAGTTCTCTGCAATCTCGGGCAAATCGTAGTTAATTACGTGCGCGATGTCCTCAACGTGAATGCCACGGGAAGCCAGGTCGGTGGCGACCAGCACGCGGTAGCGCCCCTGTTGAAATCCGGTCAGCGCTGCGGTCCGCTGAGATTGCGAGCGGCCGCCGTGGATCGTGGCTGCGGCGAACCCTTCGCGACTCAAACTATTGGCCAGCCGCTCCGCTCCGCGCTTCGTGCGCGCGAAGACGAGACAGCGGCCGGACTCGCTGGAGAGCAAACGCTGCAGCAGGTCCTGCTTGCGGTCGGAGGCAACCTCAAACGCCTGGATGCGCACATTCTCCGAGGGCTTCAGTATGGACCCGAATTCGAGGCGCACCGGCTTCCTCATGTAATCGTGCACCAGGTGTGCGACGGAGCTTTCCAGCGTTGCGGAAAAACACATCGTCTGACGCTCTTTGGGGAGCACGGCCGCAATCCTGCGAATGGCCGGAAGAAACCCCATGTCCAACATGCGATCGGCCTCATCAAGGATGAGCAATCGCAGCCCGCGAAAATTGATCAGTTTGCGGTCGAGAAAATCTTCCAATCGTCCCGGTGTGGCGACTACGAGCCGGGCGCCCTTCCGCAGTGCGCTGAGTTGCGCTCCCTCGGCTAGGCCTCCCACGACCAGTGCCGCGGGCGAAAGCTGCTCGCCTTTCAGGGCGTTGTACTGATCCACAACCTGCATGGCCAGTTCGCGAGTGGGAACGAGCACCAGTGTGGAGATTCCCGGCGTATTTCGCTCGAGCATCTGCTCCATCACCGGAATAAGGAACGCCAGCGTCTTGCCGGTTCCGGTCTGAGCGGTCGCGAGAACATCTTTGCCCTCGAGCGCTTGCGGAATCGTCGCTGCTTGCACCGGTGTCGGTGTCGAAAAATGAGCGAGTGACAGCCTCTTTTTCGTGTAAACGGAAATCGGTAATTCTGAAAAGCTATTCATCTTGGTCTTGCCTTCTATCTGGCGGAAGCGGTCGCGGCGCGCACAATCCTGCGGGCGCGCCAACTTGCGCTGCCAGTATGGTTTGGAATTACGCTGAAGACTTCGGAGGGAACTGAAGGGCGGGTATTCTCAGATCGAGTACTTCACCAGAGTAGCCGCACTACACAACCGCGGTATTAAGCGCAGACGCAGTATACCATGCCGCGACCGTTTTTCTCGAAAACTTTTGGCAGAGGGTAACGCTTCAGTTCGTCTTGTCTATCGAGTAGCAGAGCCGCTCGAGGTTGCACTCGATGCATTTCGGCTTGCGGGCCTGGCATACGCGCCGGCCGTGCCAGATCAACTGATGGGAGAAGAGAATCCATCGGTCTTGCGGAATCACCTGCATCAGATCCTGTTCGATTTTTTTCGGGTCGGTATTCTTGGTCAAGTCGAGCCGCCCGGCGAGCCGCTGCACGTGGGTGTCCACCACGATGCCGGAGGCGATGCCAAACGCCGTGCCCAGCACGACGTTCGCCGTCTTTCGCGCCACGCCCGGCAGCGTCAGCAGTTCCTCCATCGTTTTCGGCACCTCGCCGCGAAACTCGTCGATGATTCTCTTGCTCGCGCGCATGATGGATTTGGTCTTGTTGCGGAAAAAACCCGTCGGGCGGATATCCTGTTCGAGTTCTGCCGGGTTCGCGTACGCAAAGGCCTTGGCGTTCGGATACTTCTTGAAGAGGGTCGCCGTCACCTGATTCACTCGCTCGTCCGTGCATTGTGCGGAAAGAATGGTCGAGATCAGCAACTGAAACGCGTTCTCGTGTTTCAAGGCGCACGTCGCGGCCGGATACGCTTCGTCGAGTCCTTTCAGGATCGCTCGCACGCGCGCCGGATCGGTTCCACGCCCCGCCGAACCGCGACGCGCGCCACTCTTCGCCGATTTCTTGGCTTTCTTCCCGGCCATGGAGCGGAGAACTATACCACACGCCGTTTACGGCTCGACGCGCACGCCCTTCCAGAATGCGATGTGGTCCTTGATCTGTGCGGCGGCGGGTTTGGGATCGGGGTAATACCACGCTGCATCGGCGTTCCGCTGGCCGTTCACTTCTACATCGTGGTAGCTGGCGGTTCCCTTCCAGGGGCAGGTGGTGTGCGTATCGCTCGGACGCAGGTATTCGGTGTGCACGGAATTGCGCGGAAAGTATTGATTCCCTTCCACCACCACGGTGCGATCGCTCTCGGCGAGAACAGCGCCGTTCCATGTAGCTTTCGCCATCGTCGTCCTCCACTTGCCTCTAGACGGCAAAGAAAAGATTCTGCGCGAACGCCCATTCCGAATCGAACCATTGGCCGCCGCAGCGGTAGCCGGAGCGCTCGCCCATTTGAACCACTTCCTCGGGGTCGTATTTGTGCGAGCTTTCCGTCCAGATGGTCTCTCCCTCGCGCAGGTAGAACCGGAAGCCTGCTTTTCGGATGGTGACGCGCTGCCAGATCTTCGAACGCAGGTGCATCTCGACGCGCCGCTCCGCCTGATCGTATCGCACCATGTGCTCGAAATTTGTCAGATCGAAATCCCCGTCTAGCTCCCGATTGATTCGCGCGAGCAGGTTTTTGTTGAACGCAGCCGTTACGCCCGCCGGATCGTCATAGGCGAGCGTCAGCATGGAAACCGGCTTTTCAAGGTCGGTCGCGAGCAGGAGCGCGTCGCCTTCGCGCAGAGCCGACCGCACCTCGCGCAGAAACTGATCTCCGGCCGGACGGTCGAAATTCCCGATCGTGCTGCCGAGGAAAAGAACCAGAAGCCGCTCGCCTTCGCGGCGCCGCGCGGCTACTTCCTGAAGGCCGTCGAGATAAGCACGCTCGAATCCCACGATGCTCACCATGTCGATCTGTCCCAGTTCCTGCTGGCACCGGAAAAGCGCGCTGCCGGAAATGTCGATCGGGTAGTAGTTCACTCGCTGCCGCCGCGCCAGGGCCTCGAGTAGCCAGCGTGTCTTCTGGCCGCTTCCGCTGCCCAACTCTGCCACCACGACCGGGCCTGGCACTCGCTC
Source organism: Candidatus Acidiferrales bacterium (assembly GCA_050018375.1). GTDB lineage: Bacteria > Acidobacteriota > Terriglobia > Acidiferrales > UBA7541 > Palsa-295. The sequence continues at coordinate 93,899 of JBEKAE010000004.1, forward strand.
TACAACGTCCGCGGCGTAGCGTTCGAGCAGCCGCATTCCGGCCCGGCTCAGCCCGTACTCCGGCAAAACGCAGATCGCGTCGAACAGCGCCGAACCTACCTCGTCGTACAGATACTTCGAAGGGAGCTCTTTTTGTCCCGGCTGGCTCAATCCGACCACGACATCCGAGGAAAATTCAGCCAGCGCCTGCGTTGCAGGGATCGTTGCCATTCGCGGAGCCGAGGCCATGGGTTACTCCTCCACGCAGCGGAAGGTCGCGTACACGTATGGGTAGTGGGGCTGGAACCAGTTGCGGAACGCACGGCGCAGCATGCAGGCGTCCGTCCGCGCCGATCCGCCCTTCATCACGAAGTGTTTCCCGTCGAAGAAATTGGCCGAGTAGCCGGGGTAAAACGAAAAACTCTCGAATCCCGGCAAGGGACCGAAGACGCTCGATGTCCATTCCCATCCGTTGCCGAGAAGATCGAACACATCGAATGCGCTCGCTCCCGCGGGGTGCGCGTCCACCGGAGCAGCATTCCACCGTTGGTGATGGAAATTGCCGTGCGTTTCGCCGGGCGGAGCGTCGCCCCACGGATACGCGCGCTCCGTTCCGTCCGGCGCGCCATACGCCGCCCGGTGCCACTGCGCTTCGGTCGGCAGCTTCCGTCCCGCCCAGCGCGCAAAAGCGGAAGCCTCGGCATGACTCACGTAGACGGGCCACGAAGGAGGCAGCGGAATCGCTGCGAACATCGCACGGTATTCCCACTGCGTATCCGGGTCCGCCGCAGGAGCATTCGAACGCCGCGCCCAGAACTGGGGATGCTCGATCCGCTCGCGGCGCCTCCACTCCCAGTCTTCAGGCTTCCAGTGCTTCGCGTCTTCGTACCCGCCCGCATGAACGAACTTCAGATATTCGGCGTTGGTCACCGGGAAGACGTCGATCGAGAAGCTCGGCACCTCAATTTCCTGCGTCTCGAACTCGTTGTCCCAGCCGAATGTGCGCGCGCCGTTGCGCGACTGCCCCAGTGTGGCAATCCCGGCAGGAATCGTCGCTTGGCGCTGCCTCGGCGCGAGTCTCGGATCGGAAAACACTCCGCCCGGACAGATCTTTCTTTCGACCGGCAAGTTGTGCAGAAGATACGCCAGCGTCTCGGCGTGCATCATGCGGTGTTCGATCGCGACGTGCAGCAGCGTTCCATCGGCAAGCGCAGGTACCGAAGAGCGCAGAGCCTGGAAACCGTGGAGTCTGTCGTCCAGCCGCTGCCGCCCGAGCCGATTATATTCCTTGACCTGCGCGATACTGGGCCACTCGTTGGGTCCGTCTGTTGGCAGCCCGCCCCCGACCGGATCGATTCCGAATGCGAAGAGCTTGTCGAACTCCGTATCGTGCGGAGCGAGATCGAGCGCCCCGCTCAGCAGGTTCCAGTCGAACGCCTCGAGATGCCCGAGATAAAAGATCAGCCGGTGGCGTTCGGGGATCGGTCGGTCGTAAAACGAATTCGGCGGCGGCAGCCTGAACAGCGCGTCGGTTCGCTCGCGCGCTTCCTGCAAACGGGAAAGGAGTTTGGGGTGAAGGGTAGGCGCCGTTTGGAAAGTCGCCATGAGCCACCTCGGAGACAGGGGCGTCTTTTGTACCCCCGGTCCGGTGTTTGGAGCAAGCGATTTCGTTTGCCCCAAATTGGATGCGGGAGCGTCTACGAAAGTATCGAGGAATTTGGAGCGGTCAGCAGATCCCGGACCTTTCGGAACGCCTTTCCGCGATGGCTGCGACGATTTTTTTCCTCCGGTGATGCTTCCGCCGACGTGCGGCCGAGATCGGAAAGCAGAAACACAGGATCGTAACCGAATCCGTTTGCACCGCGGGGTGCTTCCGTGAGAATCCCTTCCACGAAATCGGAGACAACTGCGAGGGCACGGCCCCGCCGCGCGACCGCCGTCACGCAGACGAATCGCGCGCGCCGCTCGTCTCCGGCCTTTCCTTCCATCGCGCGCAACAACTTGCGGATGCAATCAGCATCCGTCGCATTCGGCCCCGCATAGCGCGCGGAATGAACGCCCGGCGCTCCGCCGAGCGCCGGCACGACCAGGCCGGAATCCTCCGCGAGAACCATCTCGCCTGTGAACCGGCTGTAGTGCAGCGCCTTGCCCGCTCCGTTTTCGGCGAATGTCGGCGCGGACTCTTCAAACGGAGGAAGCTCGCGGAAATTCGGAAGCAGGTCGAGCTCCAGGGCGGAACCTCGAGCGAGTTCGCGGTACTCGCGCAGCTTGCCCGGATTCGACGATGCGAGGAGGATTCGAATGGGCGCGGGCCTGCCTTCGGGGGCGCTAGCGTGAACGGCCACGGAAGTTGGTGCGCAGCAGTTCCTGTTGCATCTCGGTGATCTGGCCGATGCCCCCGGCGGCCAGCTCGAGCAGATCCTCCAATTCCTGTCCCGTGTACGGGCGCCCCTCGGCGCTGGCCTGCACCTCCACAAACTGGCCGGCGCCTGTCATCACGACGTTCATGTCCACCTGTGCGCGGGAGTCTTCTTCGTATGTGAGATCGAGAAAAAGTTCGTCGCCCACGATCCCCACGCTCGTCGCCGCCACGGAATCGATGAGCGGTACCGAGCGGATCATCCCCGCGGACACCATTCGTTCGAGCGCAAGCGCGAGGGCCACGAACGCGCCGGTGACCGAGGCCGTTCGCGTCCCGCCGTCCGCCTGAATGACGTCGCAATCGAGCCATACGGTACGCTCGCCCAGCGCTTTCAAGTCGGTCGCGGCGCGCAGCGTCCGCCCGATCATCCGCTGGATCTCCAGAGTGCGGCCGGACTGCCGCCCGCGCGCGGCTTCGCGTGGCGTGCGCTCTTCCGTCGACCGCGGCAGCATACCGTATTCGCCGGTCACCCAACCCTTGCCCGTACCCTTGAGAAACGACGGCACGCCGTCGTCCACCGTCGCCGTCACGATCACGCGCGTCTGCCCCGCCTCGATCAGCACGCTGCCCTCGGCGCTGGGAATGAAATCCGGCGTGATTTTCACCGTCCGCAAATCGTCCGGCGCGCGTCCGTCTGCTCGCAAGAACCGTCTCCTTGTTTCCCCGACCGCTTCTCTCTCGGTCAGCCAGTTTGCCGACCGGCACGAGATGTTGTCAACAAATGCCGCTTTCTAGTGCGCCGCCGCGCTCGCTTGCTGCGTCGCCGGATTCAAATCGAAGAAGCCGGTGAGATCCACGTTGCCCGCGAGCGTTTCCACTTCCTGGCCGTGGATCAGGATCTTCAAGCGGCGAAGCCCCGGCACGTTGCTCGCAAGCGTGCCCGCGATCGAGTTCACAACCATCTCTTCGCTCAAGATTCCGGACGGCGTTTCGGTGGAGAGCGCGTCGGAAAAATCCGCGACCGCCGTGCCGTCCGGAAGAATGTAGAAGGCGAGAAGCTCCGCGTCGGCGGGAATCGTGCGCTGGCCGGGCGTGGGAGGACTCACGATGAGTGCGTGCAGCAATTGCCTCGACCGCTGCACGGGATCGGCCGAGAGCGGCAACTCGATTTCCACCGGAGCGATCTGATCCGGCCCCGCAGCCCAGAAAATCCTCGCTTTCGCGGTCACGTCCGTCGGCGTCGAGATCGGTGTCGCCAGGACCTCATGTCGCGCCTGTTCCTCGGCGGCTTGCGTTTCCGCCAGACGCACCATGCGCCGGTGCAGGCTGCGCAGGCTGATCAAACCGATCAGCACGGCGAAGGCGAGGATTCCGATCGCGATCTTCCACTTGCGCGGCATCATCTGGCCCCGGCGCGGGACGCCGTAATGGCTCGGGCGACCGCGGCGGCGAGGGGCGCTGCCGAGCCCGTCAATGAATTCAGATTGGGAGCGGCCACGCTCGAAAGTTCGATCGCAACGGCGGGCCCGGCAACCGAACGCAGCGCGCGCACGGCAACACCGACGGACGTGTCCGGTGAGCCCGGAAAATGCTCCGCGATCTCGATCTGCATGAGATCGGCGAGATGATGGCTCGTGCCCGCGTAAGGCCGTTGTGCATCTTCCCAAACGGTCAAGCCAGCCGTTTGAAGAGGCTGGCTTTTCGGTTTCTCGCTCGCGGCGACCACCGCGGGCGGAATGAGAGTATCAAACTGATCGTAGTAAGCCCGCACGCTGCCCACCGTCCCGGTCGAGGACACGTGCAGGCTGATGAAGATGGCGTCGCGGTAGGCGTTGGCGACTGCTGCGCGGTCGTCGTACGACGGATTCGAATCGTCGTTGCGCGTCATCACCACGCGAAAGCCCCGGCGCTCAAGTTCCGCGCGCACCGTCCGTGCGATCTGGAGCACGATGTCTTTTTCGACCATGCCGGCTTCGCCGCGCGCGCCTGTGTCCGTGCCACCGTGGGCCGGATCGAGGACGATGACCGGGCCGCTGGGCGCAGGTGGTGGCGAAGGCGCTTGCGGCGCGGGAGCCTGCTGCGGAGCGGGCTCTGCGGGCGGCGCCTCTTGCCGCGAGGCCGGTTGACCCACAGCCTGCAAGGCAAGAAACGCCGAAACGCCCGCGATTAAGGCGAAAACCGGAAGAAGGTTGCGCACGGCGAAAAGGATAGCAGAAACGCCGCAACGCGCGCCGCTCGGCCACGATCCATCGTGGCGAAAGATTAGAGTGTGGGAGCGCATCGCGTTTTCACACCGGTGAGACATCGAAGAGGTGGGCCTGAAAACCATCGCGGCGGACGAAAAGTCCCAGGCGGCGGAGCTCGTCGCCGCTTCGAGGGTAGCGGGTATCGTCCAACTCGTCGTGGAAAACGTATTCTTCCGCGGGCAGCGGGCGATCCCCGAAGCGGATGCGACCTTGCGAGGTGGCTCCCGCAAGGTTCACCACAATCACCTTCCATGCCTCTTCGAGCCTCCACTCATAGGCCACCAGATTCCCGGACGTGTCGTCGCCCTGCGGGTCCACGGGTAAGAGATTCCACCGGCCCTGGTGAAAGACGTCCCCCTCCGTAATTCGGAGAATCTTTTCGAAGAGTGCAACGCGGGCCGGGTCGGGCGGCTCCTCTGCGGCCCTGCGCAGGGCGACCGGAAGGCGAATCCTTGCACCTTCGATTTCTCCGTCCTGATAGAAGCGCATTCCGGGCAAAGTCCCCATCAGCGTCCCGACTGAGATAAGGCGCTCGGAGCCGAAAGCCGCGGCGCATCGATCCTCGTCGTGATTCTCAAGGAACCGCGCGAGATGCTTCTGATAACTGACGCCCTCCGTCATCCGCGCGTGAACCTCGGAAATCTTTTCGTAGCGCACGGCGTCGTACAAACCCTTGTCGTAAACAAAGGAAAAGCCGAGATCGAGCAGGCGCTGTTCCGTGCCCCAGTATGCTTCGGCGAGAAGGATGAGGCCGGGCACTGCCGCGTGAGCGTCCGCCCAAAACTCGGTACTGGGCGGGTCAGCGTCGCGCAGCTGATGGTTCCAGACCTTCTCGAAGACGTCGTTCAACTGGAGCATCGCCATGTCGCAACGCAAGCCGTCGCAATGAGCCGCAATTTTGCGAAGTTCTGTGAGAAGCGCCGCGCGCATCTCCGGCGAAAAATGATTCAATTGCGCCACATCGTCCCAGGGCGGGAAATACGGGTCCTTGCCCAGCGCGAGGAACACGGGGCCTTTGGGCGTTTCGACGCGGTGAAAGCTGGACGGCTCTTTCTGAAAGTCCTCGGATGTGCCTTGCACGTAGAATTCCGGGTGCTCGCGCGTCCACGGATGATCGAGCGCCGTGTGATTTCCGACGAAATCGAGAAACAGCGCCACGCCTCGCGCGCGCAGCTTCTTGCGAACGCGGTCGAGCAAATCCCACGTGCCGATGCGAGGATCGGGAACGTACTGCGCGATGGAGTAGGGAGAGCCGATCACGTCTTCCGGCGTCCAGCCCGGCAAGACGCCGTCAAATAGCGGACGATTCGCGGGGTCGTCGAGCTCGATGCGGCGCGCCTCTGCACTGTGCTGCCAGATCCCCATGAGCCAAAGGACATCGAAGCCGCGCTGCGCGATGGCGTCCCATTCCGTGTCCGGAACATCGGCGAGCTTGACGAGACGGCCGAGACGCGCGGAAAGTTTCTCGAGCCAGGCCCACGCGTTGATCTCGTAGAGGTGCGGGTGCGGGCGCAGCGAAAGCTGCTTGGTCGATTTCGGCGCGCGCGGAGTCATGCGAGCGAGCCTCGTTTCCGCGAGCTGATCGCTTGGCCTGGGGCGTTGGCTACTGTTGCACGCATGAGGGACTGGAAAAAACCAGTGTGAGTTCTTTTACATCGGGATCAGAGCCCGAGACAACGACGGGCGAAGCGTCGATGCGTGAAGGAGGCGCGCAATCCGGATTCTTGTTCGTGGCGGCGCGCTGGGGCGCAAGGTCTTCCCAGGCGGAAATCGTGTAGCCGGCGGATTCGAGCAGCGTGAACTGATACAGCCCGTCGGCGATCTGTTGCGCGGCGGGATTCTGGCCCTGGTCCGCCTTGGCCATCACCGTGACGCTTCCCGGCGGCCTGCTGCCCTGCCACTTCAGGCGCACGCGAATCTGGCGCGTGGGAAAACCGTCCTTCAGCCGAATGTTGACCTTCGTAAGCTGCTGGCCGCCCTTGACGTGAATCGGCTCGGCGTCGCTCGCATCGGCGGCACCGGGATAGAACGCGCGCGGATAGGGGGCGTTCGGATCCATGCGGTTCAGTCGGTTGAAAACAAGCACGTAGTCGCCCGGGCCGATGTGGTCGAAATCGAAAACGCCCTTATCGCCCTGAAACGCCCATAAACCCGGACGCGCGTCGGAGTAGGCGCCGGCGCGATAGAGCTCGACCGAGGCGAGCCCAAGCGGCTTCCCGTTCGTGCCAAGAACGCTCCCGCGAATGTGGCCTGTCGGCAGCGCGACCACGTCGTACTCGTAGCACGCTCCGTCGGGAATCTTGAATGGCGGCAGCCCGCCGGAGAGCCCCTTGCGGGTCAGCTCGGTGCGCGGCGGCACATTGGCGGTGAAGCGGTACTCGCCGGCGTGCACGTCGTAAAAAGAGTAGATGCCGCTTGCGTCGGTGCCCGTCTCGAAACGATCGTAGCGCGAGCGAAGCTTGAGCGAGATATTCGGGAGCGGGTCATCGGGATCATCCAGCGGCGCGAGAAACGGCGGGTCGGCGCTGCGCAGAACGCCGAATACGGAGGCGACGCGCGTGCCGTTGCGCATTGCGCGCAATTGCGGGATCAGCGCGCGAGCTTCGCTCGCAGGCCGCGTGCCGTTGCAAATGGTGGAGAAGAGGCGGCCCTCGGCCTCCTGCTGCGCAAAGACGACGTATCGTTCGCCCTGCTTGAAGTGATAGCCGCAGTCGCCGTCGTCGCCGCCGGAGAAAACGTCGATTTCGGCGACGTCGGGCCCGGCGAATTTTTCATCGATGCGGAAATGGTAGCGGGTCAGGCGCGAGGCGATGATATCGACGGGAGCGCCGGAAGAATCGGCTTTCGGCGCGCCGTAGGAGATGTCTTCAATGGCGGTGACGGTGCCTGTGAACACGACATCACCCTGCTGCAAGCCCGGGCATTTTCCCGGCGCCGCCTGGGAACAGGTACACGCTTGCGCCGCGATTGCCGCGAGAGGAATCAGAAGGAAAAGAGTCCCGAGCGAGCGAAGAATCATCCTCGTTATCCTACATGCTTTCGTCGCGATACGAAATCGGCATCAACGTTGCTACACTCGGACGGCCGCGGGAGCGCAAGCCTGCCGCAATGATGGCCGAGCCAATCGAGAATCGAGAGAAATGCGCGTCTGCGTAACGGGTGGGACGGGATTTCTGGGCCGGGCGCTGGTGCGCCGCCTGCTAGCCGAGGGTGCGCAGGCGCGTGTTATCGTCGTCGATGATGAGAATCTCACGCTGGGGCAGTACCACGCGGCGAAAAAAGAGATCGATGGGACGCGGACTTTGTTCTTCCCTGGCTGCCCCGTGCTGGTGGGCGCTCCGCTCGGTGGAATACCAAGGCGTCAGGTGACGCGAGCTTTGCGGGATCGCTGGTACGACACGCGGTGAATCCGCGAGGACACAGGTTGGGCGCCAAAGGTGCCGCTGCGGGAAGCCATCCAGCGGACGTTGACGACGTCCGGCTGACCGGCTTGCATATGGTGTGCAGCGGCACCGTGCGGAGCGGCGGGATTTGAATCATTTCATGCTAAACTTTTGCGTGGCGTGCAGCGGTTGCGGCCCGCGTTCACAACAGAAAATATTCAGATCAGCTTCAATCCTGCCGGGCGGTTCGTTGAAAAAAGAGACGTCCCTCATTCTTCACCCGGTGGAAATTGCTTCCGTTGACGTGCGGGAGGTAGGAAGATTTTGACGTTTGGTCACATCGTTCTCGGCATCGCCGCAATCCCGTTCATCTATTACCTGCTCGCCCTCTATAGCACCGCGCGGTTTTTCACGGTTTCGCGGCGGGAAGGCGGGAAGAACACCGACTTTTTGCCGCCCGTAAGTTGCCTGAAGCCGATCAAGGGACTTGATCCCGAAGCGTACGAAAACTACGCGAGTTTTTGCAAACTGGACTATCCGGAGTACGAGATTCTATTTTGCGTCGATCCGGACGATCCCGCGCTGCCGGTGATCGAGAAACTGGTGCAAGATTTTCCGGAGCGCCGCATCCGGCTGCTGCTCGGCTCCGGGCGCGTTGCAATCAACGATAAGGTCGCGAGGCTCGTACGCTTAACGAACGAAGCGAAGTACGATCTGTTCGTGATTACAGACGGTGACGTCCGCGTGCGGCCGGATTATCTGCGGACCGTGGTGGCGCCCTTCCACGATCCCAAGGTGGGGGCGGCGACGTGCCTCTACGTTTCGACCAAGGAAACGAACTTGGTCCAGGAACTTCAATCGATTGGAATGATCTCGGATTTTTTCGCGCCGGTCATGGTCGCGTGGCAATTGAACGACTTCGGAGTAACGTTCGGGCAAACGATTGTGACCACACGCAAGGCGGTGGCAGGCTACGGCGGCTATCCGGTGATCGAAGACCGTCCGGCGGATGACGTGTACGCCGGACGCCTGGTTGCCGAGCAGGGTTACGACGTCAAGTTGCTGCCATACGTTGTGCAATCGGTCGCTGATTTTCATTCGCTGCGCGATCTGATCCACAAGCGCGCCCGGTGGATGACGGTCCAGCGAAACATGCGCCCGTGGGGCCATGCAGGGCTGGTCTTCACGTGGGGACTGCCATGGGCGATCGTGGCGGTAGCGACGCATCCGACCGCCGCGGTTGCCGCCGGCTATCTGGGCGGCTACGCAATTTGCAGGATTGCGATCACGTGGCTCATCGGGGTGTGGGGAATGAAGCAAGGCGGACTTTGGAAGAAGATGCCGCTGATTCCTGTGTGGGACGCGATAGCATTCGTCATGTGGGTCGCGAGTTTCGGGCGCAAGACCATCCGCTGGCGCGGCGTCGATTACCTTCTCCGAGAAGGACGGCTCGTCGCCGCGCCGTCGAACACGGCGTCGAACGCTCCACCATGAGAGGACGTTGCGGTCCACCAGACTCTCAGACTCTTACCCTCAACCGTCAGGCCATTAGCCGCCCATATCAGACTGACCGAGAATTGCCAAGCTAAATGCGTCAACTGTGACTACTGGAAGTCGCGGCGGCAAGACGGAATCGACACGGATCGCGCAATCGATCTCGTGAACAGATCCGGCGCCGTTGGCATTCGGCACCCTGTATCTTGCCGGAGGTGAGCCACTACTCAGCCAAGACCTGTTTCGCGTTTTGAAGACGGCGAGCACCATCGGGAAACGCTGATCAACCCGCGCCTCTAGGAACGAGTCTCAGAGACGGAGGGGCTGGTCGCGCCGAGCTGGCGGTGACGGTCGTTGCGCGCGTTGCGCCAGTTGACCTGCGGCATGAAGAGCGAAGCGTCGATCCGGTCGCGGTACTCGATCGCGATATTCAGAAGCGAATCGAGCAGTGAATCGGAGAGATGATGCGGCTGCAAACCCAAGTCGACCAGCTTGGAGTTCTTCGCGTTGTAGTAGTGGGCTTCGGCTTCGACGCGCGGGTCGGGAATGTGGTCGATATCGACTTTGAGACCCATCTTCTTCCCGGCGGCCTGGACCATGCGAGCCAGATTGAGCACGGAGAACTGCTCGGTGAACTGGTTGAACACCCGGAATTCGCCCGGCGCGGCCGGGTGCGTACAGGCGATCTCGACGCAGCGGACCGTGTCTCGAATATCGAGGAAACCGCGCGTCTGGCCGCCCTTGCCGTAAACCGTTAAAGGATGGCCGACCGCAGCTTGCACGCAGAAGCGATTCAGGACGGTGCCAAACACTTCGTCGTAGTCGAAGCGGTTGATGAGCGCCTCGTCGATGGCGGTTTCGTCGGTGACCGTGCCGTAGACGACGCCCTGGTTCAAATCGGTGGCCCGCAGCTTCCACACCTTGCAGCAGAACATGATGTTGTGGCTGTCGTGCACTTTCGAGAGGTGGTAAAAGGAACCGGGCTGCTTGGGATAGGGGAGCACGTCCTTGCGGCCGTTGTGCTCGATTTCGATGTAGCCCTCTTCGATGTCGATATTGGGCGTGCCGTATTCGCCCATCGTGCCCAGCTTGACGAGATGACAATCGGGCGCGAACTCGCGCAGCGCAAACAAAAGATTGAGGGTGCCGACGACGTTGTTGACCTGCGTGAAGGCGGCATGTTTGCGGTCGATCATCGAATACGGCGCCGAGCGCTGCTCGGCAAAGTGGACCACGGCTTCCGGTTCGAATTCCTTGATCGCCGAGGAGAGAAACTCGTAGTCGGTGACGTCGCCGATCAGGAGGTCAATCGTCTTGCCGGTATGCTCGCTCCAGGCTCGCAGGCGCTCGGGAAGCGCGCGGATAGGGGTCAGCGTCTGCACGCCGAGCTCGAAATCCCACTGGCGCCGGACAAAGCTATCGACGATAGCGACGGAGTGGCCCTTCTGCGACAGATACAGCGCCGTCGCCCAACCGCAGTAGCCATCTCCACCCATCACGGCAATCTTCATGGTTCCTCCCGGGCGTCTACGTCACCCGACACTCAGCTCATATCGCTCTTGGCTTGCGGCTGGATCGCACGGAACGGAGTCGACGAAGCACCGAAGGAAACCCAGCCGAATGTAAAGTTCTACCCTCAGTCGCAGGGCGACGCAAGCGGCATTTTGCGCGTTGCACACAACGCGCCAAGCTAAGCAATCCTTGACCAAGCTATCGAAGATCTACGTTATTGCTTCCGCACGACTCGTAGCACTCCCGAGTCCCGACGCGCCGCGTTGCTGAGATGAAAATGGCGGACGTGCATCTCCCCGAGCAACCCGAGACAAACGAGCTGTAACCCGGCAAGAATCAGGATCATGGTGAAGAACATGAGGGGTCCGTGCGCCTCAGCAACGTTCATGCCGGCCAGAAGTTCGGTGAAGAGCCACGCGGCGATCGCCGATCCCGAAGCCAGCGCTGCGAGTCCGATGGCCCCGAAGAAGTGCATAGGGCGCGAAATATAACGCAGAAGGAACGGGATCGTGATCAGGTCGAAAAGCGTCGGGAACAGGCGGCCGAAGCCGTAATGCGATTTCCCGTGGCGCCGTTCGTTGATCCGTATAGGAACTTCGCAGATGGACGCACCATACGTGGCCGCCAAAGCCGGAATGAATCGCTGCAGTTCGCCGTAAAGCGGCACCTGACGGATCACATCGGCGCGGTAAGCTTTGAATCCTCCCCCGAAGTCGTGAATCTTCACGCCGGTGAGTTTCGCCATGATGCTGTTGGCCACCTTCGACGGAATCCGCTTCAGCAAAAGGCTGTCTCCGGGGCGGGCGACGCGGCACCCGCAAACGACATCGTAGCCCTCGTCCATCTTTTGGAGGAAAAGCGGGATGTCGTGCGGGTCGTGCTGAAGGTCACCGTCCATGGCGACAAGGCAGTCGCCGCTGGCGTGGTCGAATCCGGCCACGAGCGCTTCCGTCTTCCCGTAGTTTCGACGTAGCCTCACCAGGACGACGCGGTCATCACAATTGGCGATTTCTTCCAAGACCGAAAACGTTTGGTCCGAACTACCGTCGTCAACGAACACGAACTCGAAATCGTCGGCCGTTGCCTCCATGACCGAGCGAAGCTGCTGGTAGAGCTCCGGCACACTGTCCTGCTCGTTGCAGAGTGGGACCACGATGCTGTACTTCATCTTGCACTTCCTCCCTGCCCCGGCACCGGCTTCCCCGGCATCGGCTTCCCCGGCAGTATTTGGCATAAGCAACTTGTCAATTATGCGGCAAGATTCGGAATCGCGGTTGTTAATTTGGCAACAGGCGCGAAGGTGTCAAATGCTGGGCCCCGCCGACGGGCTGATTAGTCAGCAGGACCTTGCCGCCGCTCGTAGCGATCGTCTGGAGGTGCGGTGTCCCTACGAGTTGTTCGTAGCGGGGCAGATCGCGCTGGAACGTAAGAAGATAATAACGGTCCGGCGCGAGCCACAAGTCCTTCAGTGTCGCCTCGTCGATGAAGACCGAGGGCGCACCCGGCGCGTACGAACCATACTCCAGGTTCATCCTGCGGTCGGTGATCAGGAGCCCCGTGCGATTCGTGTAAAAGAAAACGGATGAGAATTCGTAGTAGTGACCTTGCGCGATCAGTTTGCCTTCGGGCGCTTGCATTAAAGCTTGCGCCAGCGGCCGCGATGAAAGATACGGGTCGAACGCCACCATCGCGATCCGAGCGGCATGGAAAAACAGGACCATCATCAGGGCGGCTGCCAGAAACGCGCGCTGGCCCACCGCTCGAAGGCACCCGACGGCGCCGATCAGAAAAGCGACTCCAGCAACGGCGAGCGGAGTGCGCAGATACGCAAACGAATCGAGCGTGAGGTCCAGCATGTGGCCGAGCGAAAGCGTATACGCCTTCGGATGGCGGGTCAGCGCCGCCGAGATATCGCCGGGCGTCGGAAGACCGCGGACATGGAAGAGAATCGCGAAAGCAGCGATCGCGGCGATACCAGCGATCATCGAAAGAGCGCGCGTGCCCCAGCGAACCCAATCGCCCCCCATCGCCATCGCTGAACCCAAGAGAAGCGCGAAGGCCGGGTAGGCGGGCATCGAATAGTATTCCTGAGTGGTCGAAAACGTGAAAAAGACGAGCACGAAACCGACCCAGCAGAGCGCGAGCAAGCGCGTGCGTCCGGCGCGATCGACGGGCTTGAAGGAGAGTTTCGCGACCGCCGGGAAATACACGCTCCAGGGAAAGAGCCAGACCAGGTGCAGGAGCCAGAACCAGAGCCGCGGAACGGTATTGTAATCGTGCGGATACCGAAGGTTCAGGAACCGGAGCACCTGTTCGTTGTAGAAGAAAAACCATAGGAACCCGTGGTACTGACCGGGTCCTCCCATCCGAGTGAAGTCGAAATAGGGCGGGTTGCGCAGCGTCGCGAGGATGTGCCAGGGAGCGGCAATCAGGAGAATGATCGCCAGACCGCTGAACGGACGAAGGCGCTTCCAGGCGGCCGGCGAAAAGAGTTGACGCGTGAGAAAGAGGTAAAGCAACCCAGTGCCAACCGGGAAGATCAGTGAGATCAGGCTCTTCAGCAGTAGCCCCGCTGCAATGCTCGCGGCCAAAACGGCCGCCCACAGCCGTGGGTGAGGCTCTTCCTCGTCCAGAGCGCGCAAGAATGCCCACATGGACAGAGCCACGGTGAACGTCAGAATGATGTCGGGATTCAAGATCCTCGTGAACAGGAACAGGCCGATGCACGTGGACATGCAGAGTCCCGCGTAAAACCCAGCGCGTTTCCCGAACGCCCACATTCCGAATGCGGCGGTAAGCACGCAGAGGGCGATGGCAAAAAGGGCAAGGGGAATCCGCGCAGCCCAATCAAAGGGACCGAAAACCTTGTAGGAACCGGCGATGATCCAATAGAGAAGAGGAGCCCGATCGAGGTATACCACACCATCGAGGTGTCCCGTGACCCAGTCACCGGAAGTGATCATGTTCCGCGCGACCTGAGCTTGGACAGCGTCGACATCGTCCATCAGTGATGGCGGGGAAATGATGCAGCCGAGATATATGATGGCAGCAAAGACCAGAACAACTAGATAGAGGTGAGAACGCTTCCCGTCAGGTTCAAGCTCGGCGCGGGAATGTGTTCCGTCTGAATTTTCCATTTCCTCACCCATAGAAACAAGATCATCAAACCCCAGAGATGATAACCGAGATTGGCGCGCCGCTCGAGGTGATCCCGGAGGCATTTTTGAATCGCGCTGGGACGAAACAGATCGGCGTGCTCGCGAGCGCCCCATTCGAGAGCATCCACGAGCAGCGGCCGCAGCGGTCCCCGCAGCCACTCGTGAGTCGGGATGTCGAGTCCGGCCTTCTTACGGCGCAAAACCGGCGCCGGAAGCTTGTCCTTCATCAGTTCCTTCAGCAGAAACTTCAGACGCGGACCTCGAATCTTGAACGAAGCGGGCAGCGAAGCCATGAATTCGACAATGCGATGATCGAGAAGCGGCGGCCGCGCCTCGACGGCGTGCGCCATGCTCATCCGGTCCACCTTCATGAGGATGTCGTCCGGAAGATAGTACTTCTGGTCGAACCAGAGATAAGGCGACACGCCGTCTCCACCCGCCAACTTCGGGCGCAACTCGCCGAGAATGCCGTCGAGCGCGCCCGGAAGCGGCGCGTTGACCAAGTTCGCCTTGGAGGCGTCGGAGAATGTCCCGTTCCAATACACATGAGCCCGCTCGGGCGGCAACAGGCAGCCCTCGAGAAAGCGCTTGGCCATGTACTCAAGGCTGATCTTATCGTCCGACACGGGCCACAAGCGGGTGGCCGTGAGGCCGAGGCGTATCGCCGCGGATGGGAACCGCCGAACGAGACCGGCGAGGCGGTTTGCGCGATACGTGAGGTAGCCGCCGAACAGCTCATCGCCGCCCTCGCCGCTGAGCGCGACGGTCACCTTGGTTTTTGTCATCTTCGAGAGAAACCAAAGCGGCAGCGCGCCGGCATCGGCATCGGGCTCGTCGTTGTAATAAGCAAATTCCTCGATCGCGCTGGAAAGGTCTTCGCCGGGATTGAGGTCGAATTCCTCGTGATCCGTTCCGTACTGGGCGGCCACCTGGCGGATGTAGGCGGTCTCGTCAAAGTTCCTCCCGAGGAAGGAAATGGAAAGCGTTTTCAGGCGCGAACTCGATGCGCGCGCGGCGTAGTGCAGCACCGTGGAAGAGTCCATTCCCCCGCTGAGCCAGACTCCCAGTGGAACGTCGGAGAGAAGATGCTCGCGTACCGACTGCGCGAGCAACCCGTCGAGTTCCTGTTTGGCGGATTCGAGGGTCATATCGCGTGAGGGGCCGAACGGCAGGCGCCAGTAAGCCTCGGTCGACACCTCGCCGTCGCGCCATTCGAGCCAGTGCCCCGGCGGAAGCTTTTCGATGCCGTCCACGAGCGTCCAAGGGCACGGAACGTAGTTCAAGGACAAGTAGCAGTCGAGCCCGGCCATGCTCAAGCGGCGATCGATTTCGGGATGGACCAGGATGGCTTTCAGCTCGGACCCGAAAAAGATGTCCTTGTCGCGCCGCGCGAAATACACCGGCTTGATTCCCATGCGGTCGCGGGCCAGGACGAGGCGTCGGCTCGATTCGGTCCAGAGCGCGACTCCGAACATTCCTCGCAGCCGGGAAAAACAGGCTTTGTCCCACTCGATGAAGGCGTGCAGGACCGTTTCGGTGTCGGAACGGGTATGAAATCGGTGGCCGAGCTTTTCCAATTCGACGCGCAGTTCCGCGTGATTGTAGATCTCGCCGTTGAAGACGATGACTGTGTTGCTGTCGTCTGTCTTGATGGGTTGGTCGCCGGTGGCGAGGTCGATGATCTTCAGGCGCGTGGCGCCCATCGAACAAATGGTCGACCGGAAAACGCCCTGCTGATCGGGCCCGCGATGAATCAGGGTTGCAACGGCTTCTTCGATCCGCTGGACACCGGGAGACCAGTTTTTATGCGTAAAGCCGGCGATACCGCACAAATTGCGACGCTCCTGACCGCGAGAGACGAGAAACCCCTACACCCGTCACCAGATACTATAAAGGCCAGCGCAACCGAAAGCCACGAGATCGGAAGCTAGTGGTGTCGTCTGGGAGCGGCTGGCGGCGCCGTTTGATTCTTGCGGGCCCTTCACTTGACCAGAACTTGTCTCATAATGGGTTTGTAGGGGGTCGGAGCTTCAGCTCCGACATAAGGGCCCCAAAAGGAGGGGCTTTAGCCCCTGAGGCACGCGGGTTCACGGCCCGCAGCCATTCGTGAGATAACTTCTAGTCAAGAACCGCGCTTCACCAGCTTCCACTCGGAATAGTCTCGCGTGCCCTTCCAAGAATGGGCGACGGCACCGCAAACCTCGCACGCAAAGGTCTGAAGCGGGTCAGGAGCGGGATAGTCAAGCTAACTTAAACTTCGGGTTCGTCAGAATGATGCTATTTATGTCTGTAAAAAAAGCAACGAGGTGCGGGTCTTCGATGGGCGCGTTTCCGGGATGGGCACTGTGATTCCGATACTGAAAATCTACGTTGATGAGCCTGTCGACTTGATTGCTGTCGAGAAGTTGCATCCCTTCACAGACTCGGATCAGGTCGCTGTCAAATACGGTTTGTAGATCAGCCAAGGTGGCAATCTTGAACTCTTTTGTGAAGTGTTTGTGCCTGCCAGAAGTTTGCTGCTTCATCTGGCTGGATACCGAGTTGAACTTTGCAAAGCCCACGAACTGAATTTTCTTCTGGATGCGGTCAACCGCCGCACACCAACCCATCACGACTGCCGCTTTCTTGAAATTTGAGTTGGCACAGTTAATCGCTTCTTTGAGGTACTCGGATTCATCCGGGTCGGGGAGACCTAAAACCAACTTTTGAAGGTCAAAGACGCTCTCGACCGCCATGCTCGTCTGCTGAATCGGTAGGATGAATTTGTCCTTGAATCCGTCCAGTATGTCGTCGAGAGTCGTGAGGTATGACGCCTTGAGATTGCTTGGTCTACTCAAGACATGCAATCGCTTGACCTGTTCGGAAGTTTGATTGATTGTGTCTACGCTGATTTTGAATTTGTGTTCCAGCGGACTGCGGAGTCCCTCCACCCATCTGTTTGCAAGACCCTCGGCCTGATTTCTGATGGCTTTAACATTGACTGTCTTGGTGGTGATTGCCTTTACGTTCTTTCGCAACTCGCGCAGGTCTGCCTCGAACGTTCTTAGCCTTTCGAGAACTTCCGATTTCATTTTGCTTCACCGGCCAGCGATCTGACAAGTTCACCGAGTGCGTCTTGCCCATTAGGTGAGAGAGCAACTGCGTTGCCCTGAGGGACCAATGCTCCCTTGAAAAGGTTCTTGAACTTCTCTTTCTTGAAATTCCTAGCAAAGTTGTTCTTGTCGTAGAAGCCGACATCTATGCATTTTGAACGGACTTCCTCCGGGTCGGTCTCGAAAACATTCCTGAGAATCGCGTTCTTCAAAGCTAGGAGCAGCGACCAATCCAACTGACCTTGTGCATTGTTTTTTGACTTCGGCGCCTGGACGAAGTGAACTTCGTCGCCCTCAACGAGAACGATTCTATTAAGTTCTTCCTCGGTGACTTCTGTTCTCCGCAAGAACACTAGGTTCCTTTGATTCTTCACGCTCCTTCGGCGCGGATTTGTCCCCGGCGAGGAGTGCGTTGAGCAGCGTCTCAAAACACTTGTCACGAAACGGCTCAGGAACTGATGACGCGATCTCGGAAACTTCCTTGATGCCAGACTTCAGTTGCTTGAAATCCATCTGCTTATGCTCCTGTGCCTGTGCAGGATTCCGGGATTGTAGTTGAACCGATTGTGGAAGGGAAGCGATGGTACACTCCCGAACGCATCCCGGAACACATGAGCATGACGCAACCCGTCAACATGCAACCCATGAGCTGGGGGCACTTGATTTTGAACAGCCCCGAGTGGGTCGCTGTCTTCGCTAGTGCCCTCTTCGCCGTCGTCACGATAGGCGTCGTGATTTGGCAGGTGTGCGTGATGAAAGCGCAAGTGCGTGTGATGATTTGGCAGGCACGAAGCTCGCACCGCAACGAGCAGACTCAGAATCGCCTGCTTCGATTGCAACACGAACACGAGTGGGTGCGGCAGAGGAATCGAGAACGGGAGGAACTTCTCAAGCTAGCCGGTAAATTAAGTTCCGCTGTTAGTTGCTTGAAGGACCCACGCTCAAGGTCGGCCCCCCAACATTGGTACGACGTGCAGAGCACAGCCTACGAACTGGAGTCTCGTCTGAGCCTAGTAGACATCACTGCTTTCCTGGGAGTATACGATCATTGGTATCCGAATCTCAGACAATATCTGGAAGCTGTACTCGACGTTGTGCTCGATGACTCGAAATATCCTCAACCAGATTCCAGCGGATGGCCTGCCCCCGAGACGGTCCAGGCGTTGGCGGCTGTCGCCGAACGCTGCAACCCCACCAAAATTCTCTTAGACCTTCAGACGGCTATTCGGATGGAGTTCTACGATTTCAAAAAGAAATGGGATGCCCTGTTGCCCTGAACTTCCGATCTGAAATAGCTCGGCGCAGCCGCGCCTCTGCCGCGCGGTCTTACTCGTGGCGCAGAGATTCGACAGGCTGGAGCTGAGCGGCCGTCTTGGCCGGGAGATAACCGAAAAGCACGCCCATTCCGCAGGACACTATAAAGGCCAGCGCCACCGAAAGCCACGAAATCGGAATGCTGATTCCTGGCGGCAATGGCAGGAGCTGCGACAGGACCTCGACACAAAACGGAATCGCAACAGCCATCGCGATGCCGATGAGCGCGCCGATTCCGCTGATCAATATCGCTTCGAGCAGAAACTGGTACAGGATTTCCCTGTGCCGCGCGCCGATGGCCTTCCGGATTCCGATCTCGCGCGTCCGCTCGGTCACGCTGACCAGCATGATATTCATGATGCCGATGCCGCTGATGAGAAGCGCGAGCATGGCGATCACCAGAAGCACGATCGTCATGGCGATCGAGATGCGGCGCGACGTCTCGAGAATCGACGAAAGGTTCTGTATCTCGTATTCCGCGTCGGGCCGGTGGCGGCTCCGCAAGATCTGCGCGATTTCTTCGGTGACCTGCGGAACGTCCTCGGCGTTGTCCGCCTGCGCGTAGAGCGTCACGATGAACGCATCCCCCGTGTAGTACCGGAGCAGCGCAAAAGGCACAAGCACGGAATCGCTCCGGATTTCCGACTGGCCGAAGGTCTCGATGCGCTCGCGGAAAACGCCGATGACCGAGAAGCTCAGTTCGCCCACATGGATGGTCTGGCCAATTGGATTCCCTGAGGGCAGCGCCGTCTGCGCGAGATGCTCGGACACGAG
Organism: Candidatus Acidiferrales bacterium; assembly: GCA_050018375.1. GTDB lineage: Bacteria > Acidobacteriota > Terriglobia > Acidiferrales > UBA7541 > Palsa-295. The sequence goes on from JBEKAE010000004.1 coordinate 113,213, forward strand.
GCAGACCTTACTCACCGCCGCGAAATCGCTGTCGTCGAAATACCCGCCCCGCGAAATCACCAGGTTGCGGATTTGCTGGAACCCCTGTGTCACGCCGACGAGAGCCACCGGCCACGTTTTTCCGTCCGCCACGACGGTCTGCTGAATGTCGCTCGTACCGGCGACTCGCACGGCTTGGGGAACGTTCTGCCGCACGGCATCGAGGTCGCCCAATGAGATCTGGTCGGCGAGGGCGACCGTCTGCGAGTTCGATTGCGCAAGGTTGGCGTAGACGATGTTCGAGCCCACGGCCTCGATCTGCGCCCGGACGTACTTCCTGCCGGTGAGCGCTACCGTCACCACGAGCACGATGCACGCGCTGCCGATGACGACGCCGAGCATGGTCAGCGCGGCGCGTACCTTGTTGGCGCGCAGCGCTTCCACGGCCAGGTTCCACGTCTCGGACCAGCTCATTACCGGAGCTGCCAGGAATCCTCCCTTCGGGCTTGCGAATGAAGCCCGGCGCTACTCAGCTTGCCGCAGTATTGGCCGCGGCGAGTTCGGGGATCTCGATGCGAATCTGCGTGCCCTCGCCTTCGCGGCTGCGGATATCCATTTCGAACTGGTCACCGTAGAGAAGGCGCAAACGCGCGTGGACGTTGCTGATCCCGATGCCCCCGCCGTATACCTCCGCAAGGCGCTCGGCAGACATGCCCAGGCCGTTGTCCTCAATCTCGATCGCAAGGCGGCCGTCCCGGCGGAGAGTGCGCAGGCGAATCTGCCCGCCGGCGAGTCGCGGGGCGAGTCCGTGCTTGATCGCATTCTCGATGATGGGTTGCAGGAGCATGCTGGGGATGAACGCGTCGAGCGTTTCTTCGTCGACTTCTTTGAAGATTTGCAGATTGTCGCGCCCGAAGCGGATCACTTCGATGTCGAGATAATCGTCGATGAACTCGATCTCTTCGCGCAGCGGGACGAACGTCTCGTGCTTGCGCAGCAGGCGCCGCAGGATATTCGAAAGCTTCAGCACCACGCCCCGAGCCATGTCCGGGTCGAATCGGATCAGCGAAGAAACGGTGTTGAGCGTGTTGAAGAGGAAATGAGGATTGATCTGGCTGGTCAGCGCATCCATGCGCGCTTTGAGAAGCAGTTGCTGGTTCTCCTCCAGGTTCATCTCGATGCGCGTGTTGTTCCAAATCTTGACGGCTATGGCTACGCACATCGTTGAGGACAGAACGACGAGGGCCATATACCCCAAGTTGCTCGTATGAATCGAGAACAGCCAACGCGAAGGAACGTGATTGGCCAACTCGATCTGACCGACTTCGAACGCGGCGGAGGTGAACAGGGGGAGCATGGCCCAGTTGCCCTTGCGGTACCGAACGAGATTCCAGAGCCACTGCGGGATTCCGAGGAAGAGGAACGGCCCGAAATGCCAGACGTCTTCTTTTTCCGGAATCGCCTCGCGGATCTCCCCTGCGAGCAAGCCCACGAGGGCCGCCATCGGAGCCGACAACCACTCGTGAAACCCAAAAGGTAGAAGGCTGATCAGCGACCCGCCCAGCAGACCGACGATCCTGCCGCCGATCAGACCCATCAAGAATGATCCCTCCAGAGTCAAATCGAAGAATCGATATCCGGCGATAAGGCGGAGCATTACTCCTATGGCCAGAGGGGGAACGAGGAACAGCAGGAGCATGACCTTTTGGTCGGAGTCCCGATTCTCCGTGAAAACGAGTTTGCGGAAGGATCGGAAGCGAACGAGCAGCGCCGCTAGCGCCGCCGCCCAGCCGACCTTCAGGACCAGGGTAAACAGCAGGTCCTTTCCCGATAGGAGTGTGCCCATTCTCGCTCGCAAACCGCCGTTCTGGAGACCTACGAGCTAAGTTAGCCAATGCGGGCAGGGATGTAAAGAGAAGCGCGCCGGCGAGGCAGAATTTGTTTCAAAAACGAGCCATTTCGAGCATGCAAAATCTGCAGCAACACCGTCATGCTCCATGCTCCCGGTGCTGCCCGTTTTCTGCAGTTATTGCTGCTGTTGTTGCGCGGGTTGTTGTGGCCGCTCCAGCACGGCAGGCGCCGCAGCAGGCGGGGCTGCGGTCTCCGTGAGCTTTTCGCGGCCTTCGTCATCGAGGGCCGGGCGAACGCGGACATCAACGGCGAGGCTCTGCCCGGCGTGACCCTTGTACACGCCCCGGACCGGCGCGACATCGCCATAGTCGCGTCCGTAGGCCACACGAACGTGGCGCATGCCCACGGGCTTGTTCAGCGTGGGATCAAGCGCCATCCAACCATTCCGCGGCATGAGGACTTCCGCCCAGGCGTGCGATGCCTGCCCGCCGATGACTTCCTCCTGTTTCGCGCCGGGAGATTCAGTGCCGCCGGGGACGAGGTAGCCGGAAACATAGCGCCCCGGGATTCCGCGCATCCGCACGATGCCGAGCAGCAGATGGGCGAAATCCTGGCACACGCCCGCGCCGATCGAGATGGAATCCTCGATGGAAGAGTGCACATGAGTGGCGCCCTTGACGTAACGGAAACGCTGATGAATCAGGTTCGACGCCGCACGGGCAAATCCCTCGACCGTTCCATCGCTCGCGCACTCGGCCTCTTCGATGAGGTCGCGGAGTTGGGCGAGATGGGGCACGTATCCGGTCGCCGCGACGAAGTCAAAGTGCTCCTCATCGAGCTGGCCGCTGCCCGCGTCCAATTCGGCGAGCGTCGAAGGATCGGGAGAAACTTCCGAAGCCTCGTGCGCGAGCACGACCGACTCCGCTTCGACCCTCAGGCTGCGATGCTCCGGAAGCACGTTGAAATGGTGCACCCAGTTGCCGTAGGCGTCCCGGTAAGACGTGCCGCGGGAGCCGGGAGCGGTGATGAGACGAAACGAGAGACAGCTTTGCCTCTCGTCATGCAAGGGCCGGAGGCGGACCTCGTTGTAGCTCTCTGAAACCGGCCCGTCGTACAGAAACTCAGTCGTGTGCACCAGATGGTATCGATTCATGCCACCACCGCGTAGTAGAAGTAGTTTCGCGCGATATCGTCTCCGATCGAGCCGAGCATGTTCAGCAGATCGTTCAGATAACCGTGCAAACCTTGATCGAAAATGTCGCCAATCCGGTCGTAGCGCAGCCGCTCGACGACCTTGCCGGTGAGCCGTTCGGCTTCGTTGGCGTAGGAGCCCGGCTCTGTGCCGCTGACGGCGCGCAGGCCGGCCTGGACCTCGGTGGCGCTGAAGCGGATCGAGTGCGGATGCTGGGGATGCAGGATGAGCATCTCGGCCACCTTCTCGGGCTCGATCGGAGGATGATACTGGCGGTGATACGCCTCATAGGCACCCACCGACCTCAGCACCGCCATCCACTGATGGTTATCAAGCGCGTCCGCAGCCGGAGGACCATCGACCAGATTGTGGTACTGAACGTCGACGAGCCGCGCGGTCATTTCCGCGCGTTCGAGCGCCCAGCCGACGCGCAGAAACTCCCAGCCCTCGTCGTGGGGCAGCGTGGCGTCCGTGACGCCGTGAAAGCGGTGCGCCCCGAATTTGATTTTGTCGCAGAAGCGGTGCGGGCCCGCAGCGATTTCCTCCGCGGGAACGAACCGGCTCACGGTGTAGTACAGCCCGTTGATGTCTTCCCACATCTCGCGGGAAATGCGGTCGCGGATCGTGCGGGCGTTTTCTCGCGCTTTTGAGACGCACTGGACGATGGAGCTGGGGTTGTCCTGGCGAAAGGCGAGGAAATCGAAGACGTTCTCCGCGTTCACCTCGCTGTAGAGCTTGCGGAAGCGGTCCTCTTCGCCCGCCATTATGATGAGCGGCTCCCAGCGGAGACGGTAGGACTGCTGCGACTGCTCGAGCAGCATGTGGTAGTTCACATCGAGGATGCGCGCAGTGCCCTCGGCGCGCTCGATATAGCGCGCGAGCCAGAAGAGGGATTCGGCGATCCGCGAAAGCATGTCAGTCCTCTCCCCGGAGTACCCAGGTGTCCTTGCTGCCGCCGCCCTGCGAGGAATTGACCACCAGGGAACCTCGCTGGAGCGCCACGCGCGTCAGCCCGCCGGGCACGATGGTCACCTTCTCGCCGTCGTAGAGGCAGTAGGGGCGCAGATCGACGTGGCGCCCGGCCACGGAACCTTCAGACGAATCGTACGAAGGCACGCGCGAGAGCGGGACAACAGGCTGCGCGATGTAGTTCCGCGGATTCGCGCGTATGCGTTCGCGGAACTGTTCGATCCGCTTGCTGTCCGACGCGGGCCCGATCAACATGCCGTAGCCGCCCGATTCGCCGACCGCCTTCACGACCAACTCAGGGAGATGGCCAAGCACGTGCGCAAGGTCGTCCGGTTTCGCGCAGATGTAGGTCTCAACGGACCTCAGGACCGGATCTTCGCCGAGGTAGTAGCGGATGAACTCGGGAACGAAGGCGTAGATTGCCTTGTCGTCCGCGACGCCGTTGCCGACGGCGTTCGCGAGCGCGACGCTGCCCGCCCGGTAGGCGCCCATCAAGCCCGGAACGCCGAGGATGGAGTCAGCGCGGAACGTCAGCGGGTCCAGAAATTCGTCGTCCACGCGCCGGTAGATCACGTCCACGCGCTTCAGCCCGCGAATCGTTTTCATGTAGACGATTCCACCGTCCACGATCAGATCGCGTCCTTCGACCAGCTCGATTCCCATCTGCTGCGCGAGAAAGCTGTGCTCGAAGTAGGCGCTGTTGTAAATCCCGGGCGTGAGGAGAACGATCTGCGCGTCGTCTGCGCCGCGCGGCGAAAGGCTGCGCAAAATCCGCGAAAGCTCCGCGGGATAGTGGTTCACCGGCAGGACCTCGCAGGCCTGGAACGCGTCGGGGAACGTGCGAGTCATCACGAGGCGGTTTTCCAGCACGTAGGAAACTCCGCTCGGCGTGCGCACGTTGTCTTCCAGCACGCAGAACTCGCCGGTCTTCGAGTCGCGCACTAGATCGATCCCGCAGATGTGCGTGTGGATTCCGCGCGGGACTTCCACTCCGACCACCTCGCGCCGGAAATGGGGGCAGGAGTAGACGAGCGAGCGCGGAATCCGTCGGTCTTTGAAGATGAGCTGCCGGCCGTACACGTCTTGCAGGAAAAGATTCAGCGCCATCACTCGCTGCGAGAGCCCCCGGTCGATGCGCTCCCATTCCGAGCGCGGCAGGATGCGCGGGATCAGATCGAAGGGGAACAGTCGCTCGGTGCCGTGGCCGTCGCTATAAACCGTGAAGGTGATCCCCTGGATCAGAAACGAGAGGTCCGCGAGCTTGCGGCGCTCCTCGAAGTGGCCGGGCGCCATCGTCGCAAGCTTTTGAAACAGCTTGGTGTATTGAGGGCGGGGGCAGCCGGGCGCAGAAAACATCTCGTCATAAAAACTGCCCGTGTCGTAGCCCTCGAAAAGGCCGCGATTCACCATTGGCGCCTGGATGGCCCCCATCTAGGCATTTTACCAAGGGCGAGTTTCCCGCCTCAGACGAAAGAATTTATGCAATCCATCAGAGATTCTGGGGTTGCGCCGATCTGTGAGTGATTTGTGGGTTTCGGTGATGGGTCAGTTAGAAGTCATGGCACTTGTCCGGCAACGGCGTTAATCGGGACCTATCCAAATACGTCAACTGCGGAAGGCTTATTGGCTGCCATGCGTACGCGGAGAAGGTTTGGTCCAAGCACGTCGAGAATCCACGGTAAGGGCACCGGATTCCCGGCCAACGCGCATCGACCTGCCGCATGATTCGCTGCGCCTTGGTTTTGAGAGGTGTCCTATTTCGCACAGATGTTAGACCCCTTTTTTGGTTGAATCGATACGGAATCTCAGAGCCCATAAAGTATCACCTAGTGAATGCAAGGCGCTCCGGTGCCGTTCAGGATTGACATGAGTGGGAAAAACTTTCGAGTCGCACAGGCAAACGAACGGACCAACGTCGGCGGAAAACCAGTAAGGAACAAAGTACTGTTGGCAACGCCCGATAATGAATACGAGTTGATGCGTCCCGACTTGACGTATATCGACCTGCCGGATCATCTCAGCCTTCATGAGCCGACGCAAAATATCGAGTTCGTCTATTTCCCGAATCGAGGAATGGTTTCGCAAGTCGTGGTGACCAAAGACGGTCGAACCGTGGAAGTGGGTGTGGTGGGTAAGGAGGGCTACGTTGGGGCGGGATTGGCGGCCGGCCTGAGCAGAAGTTCCGTGCGCGAAATAATCCAAGTCGCCGGCGACGGCTTCCGAATGATGGGGAATGCGCTCGAACGCATTCTGCGGTCGGCCCCGCAGTTACAGGTGATATTGAACAGGCATGCGGGGCTTCAAGGAATGCAAGTCGCACAGACCGCGGCGTGCAATCGGCTGCACGATATACAGCAGCGTCTTTCGAGGTGGCTGCTGATGACCCAGGATAGGGTGGGTTCCGGAGTGCTTCCGATCACCCACGATTTCATTGCGACGATGATGGGAACCGACCGGTCCACTGTGAGCCTGGCAGCGTCCGTACTGCAAGAAAAGGGAGTCATAGACTACGTGCGGGGTGCAGTGAAGATAGTGAACCGCAGGAAACTCGAAAAATCCGCCTGTGAGTGCTACGGCGTCATTCAACAGTTCGAGGATGACCTCGGATTGAGATAGCAATTCTTGCCAGTGTTGGACACCCCACAGACAGCAGCCCTTCGCTATCGGTAATCTTCATGTGTGTTCAAAGAGTGGCGACTCGTGCAGAACCTCGCCCAGGGCAATGAACAAGCGGCTTTTGTCGTCGCAGTTGCGCTCGAAAAACCAACGGTACGCCGTCTTTCACAAGACCATAACTGCAGCAAATCTCGAGGTGTGCCATGGAGGCGATGCGTCGCAAACTGGTATGGGTCGAAAAACAGAATTTTCAGGGCTGGACTTGCACCGAATGCGCATGGGCGTTCAACCCTTTGGGGCCGCTCGTTGGCGAATCAATTGACGAGATGAAGATGCACTATGAACAGCAGCGCGACAAGGAGTTCACATCCCATGTCTGCGCCGAGCACCCGAGAGCCACAAAAAATCCCCGTTAGCCAAATCACTCGCGGGCTGACTGCTGTGTGATTCTCATGTTCATGCAAAGCAACTACCCTTTCAAAGCAGGATATTGAAGGGGCGTAGATGGGTTTCCGATGGCCGGAACGCAAATGAGCGGATGGCAGAATCTAGAGCAATCGCGCCCGCCCAAGAGGGGGATCATGAACATATCAGCAGAAGAAGCGACGTCTCTGTTGGACTCGTGGAAAAATGAAATGACGCCCTTGAAAATCCATAGCTCACGCTCGGGTGTGCGGCAGGATTTACAGGGAGTCATCCAAGATTTAAAAGGACAAACTGTTGTAATCTCGTCCGATTCGGGAAAATTGCAGGTTGATCTCGAAGAGGCCGAATTCAATGGAGACAAATCCGCTCCGGCCAATTCTAACTACGGTGCCTACCTGATTTGTGAATTTCGTAACGGGGATCGTTGCTCCTTCCACGCCTTACGGTCCGCTTACTAACACAGTACGCCATCCGAATTGCCCATTGAGAACAGATGGGGCTAAGTCTTCGTAAGTCGCGTTACCGGAGAAATTCCCTCAGCGCTCCCGATCACGCTACAGGCTGCGAAGCGAACTGTCCAATTCAGTACAGACGCGTCGGTCCGCAGCGGGTATGTTGCGGGGCAACAAAATACTCCTCAGCTAAACATTCCTCAACCTCCCCCACCCTGAGCCATCAATGCCCAGGGTGTGCGGAACGGATTAGTCCGGCTGCCAGCGCACAGCGCGTGGAACATCGAGTCCCTGAGTCGTTGGCTCCAAGTGCCTACTTTTCCGGTAACCGCGCCCTTTTATAATGCGTTGATCGGGAGCTAGCCGTCGGAACTCCGCGATCTCGCTGGGACCTGCTTTGTTGGCACATTCGTTGTGAGGAGGGCAGGGGAAGCGTATGATGCGCACGAGCAAGAGGTCCAAATCGGAAATTCCGGTTCAGACTAAAGAGGCCCAAGTGCCACCATCATTTAAGAACACTGCACGCGGACTAGTTGCGATCAGCCTGATGCTGCTGACCGGTATCCCAATTGCCTCGGCGCAAACGCCGTGGGCAACGCTGGATGCGCCCCCATCGGGAGTCGCGCCTCCCGGAGATGTTCTTCGTCCCGGTCACCTTGGCCGCGAGATCGGCGAAGTCGAGGAGATCATGCACTTCTACCACGATCTTCTCGGACTGGAACTTCGCGGCACCCGCGACCAACCCCGTCCATTTGGCAGGAATCGCGGGTTGCAGGAAGTTGCTGAGCTCGCCCAAGGCGTGCCGAACCCCTACGATCAGGTCAGCCGCGTTGCACTTCTTCCGATTCCCGGGACCGCCGCGGCGTCGGGTGGTCCTGAAATGACCATTGAGGCCATCGAAATCAAAGGAATCCAGTCTCACCAGTTCAACCCACCTCTGACCGATCCCGGCGCCTCCTACCTGAAGCTCATCGTCACTGACCTTGATAAAACGCTCGCCCTTCTGAAAGATGAGCGCTTTCCCATCATCACTGTCGGCGGAGATCCCATCGAGCTGTCCGGCTGGCCCGGTATGACCGGCAAAATACGCGCGGTGTTCGTGCGCGATCCCGACGGATACCCAGTCGAACTGATCGAGCAGACCCCTCCGCCGGTGACAACCGCCGCCCCCGGCAGCAAGGTGCTCGGCGCGCGTGTCGCCGTGGTTGTCGACAATCTCGAAAAAACCTGCCGCTTGTACCAGAGCCTGGTCGGACCCGATTTCAAGTTTTGGGTGAGTCCGTCGTTAATGGGCGACACGGCTTACGAAAATCTGACCAACACGCACGGCCAGTTCCGGCTGGCGGAGGCGATGGTTCCCGGCTCTCCGGTAGTCATGGAGCTCATCGAATACAAGAATCACAGCAAGCACTTTCAGCGCCCGCATTTTCAGGATCCCGGCGCCGCGCACTTCTTGTTCATGTCGAAAGACGACGATGTGATGATCGACCGGGTCAAGGCAGACGGTTTGCACACGACGAGCCCGTCAAACGCGCCGGTTTTCATCGCTCCGACGACGCGCATGTTCTTCGTGCCGGATCCGCAAGGATTCTGGTTGGAGTTCATGGACCACGACGTAAAGAAGGACCCGACGGCGAAATAGGGACTACGATTTGCTGCTAATGTCGTGCGCTCCTCCGCGGCAAGGCGGGCGCACGCCATCTTGGAAGCCCAGGTTGAGATGAGATTGTGCAGCCACGCTGGACGAATAGTCGGAAACTGCATCAGAACTTTTTCCAAATCTTTTCCGCGGTTCCCCATGCTCAAACCTCAGTCACAAGCCTATTGGGCCGCGGACTGACCCACTACTTGGGTTTTGGCCGCTTTTCAGGCTCGCCCTGCAAGCCTGCTATAATGACCGGCTTGCATGAAGCGGAAAAAGCAAACCGGGAAGGTGCGAGTGGTGGCGAAGGCGGCTCTGCCCACGCGTTTCGGCCGTTTCACAATCGCCGGAATCCGCGGCGGGCGGGGCGAAGAGGCGGTGGCGATCCAGCACGGTCGGCTGCGGGCCGGGAAGGCGCCACTGGTGCGCGTGCATTCGCAGTGCCTGACGGGCGACGTGTTCACGTCCGAGCGATGCGACTGCCGCGCTCAGCTCGAGATGTCTTTGCGCGCAATTGCCAAGGACGCGTCCGGCATTGTGTTGTACCTGCCGCAGGAAGGCCGGGGCATCGGACTCCTCAACAAGCTGAAGGCGTACGAGCTGCAAGATCAGGGCCTCGACACGGTTGAAGCGAATCGAAAGCTCGGCTTTGCCGCCGATTCGCGGGACTACGAGTTCGCTGCCGCGGCTCTGAAGGCGCTTGGCGTGCGGTCCGTGCGGCTGCTTTCGAATAATCCCGACAAGGTTCAGCAGCTCGAGCGCGGCGGAGTTTGGGTCGTGAAGCGAATTCCCTGCCGTCCGCGGACGAGCCATCATTCGCGGGCGTATTTGCGGACGAAGAAGGACAAGATGGGGCACATTCTGGCGGGGCTGTAGGAGACGGGCGGCACGGCACGTCGGCCGAGGCGGAGGGGCTGCATCGCGCCAACCATGTGCGCCGGGCACAGCATGCTGTGCCCCGACGAAGAAGAAGACGCGGCGGTCACAATGCCAGCCGGAGGCTTTTAGCCGCCGCCGACGAAGTGGACGATTTCGAAGGTGTCGTTCGATTGAACTTGCGTTTCCTGCCAGCGAGCGCGAGGAAGAATGTCGAGATTGCGTTCGATGGCGACTCGGTCCCCCGCCATGCCGAGGTGTTCGAGCATTGCGGCAATGTTCAGGCCATCCGGGATTTCGCGGCGCTCCCCATTGATCGTGACGGTCATTTTCAGGGAATTCCTAGGAGCTTGAGGCGGAGCCGGCGGACGGCGTTTTCGCGCGCGAGCGCATGGTGAACCGAATTTCGTCCTTGCCGGCTTCCGCTCGCGCGAAGATGACAAGCGCCAGATCTCCCTTACCGAGCTGTGGCAGAGGAAACTGAATTCGCACGCGGCCCTGATCGTCGCTCGTTCCTGCGTGGCGGCTGTCCCGCAGAGCGCCCTCGATCGAAGCCTCAACCTGGGCGCCCGCTTGCGGCTGGCGGTCGGCTCGCCCCACGATCTCCAAATCGAGCGAGACGTTGCCCGCCGAGAGCCACGAGCCCGGATTGAGGAGCTGCACCTGAATGCCACCCACGCGGTTCGCTTTCTCGATGGCCGCCGCCATTTCGGCGGCGAGAGTGCCCGCGCGAAGGTCCTCGATCACGGCGCGGTGCTGGTTCTCCACCCGCTGGCGCAGCGCATCCGCGCTGAATTCAGCCGAGCCCGCAAACTGGTCGTAATTCGACGACCGGCGGTGCAGGACGCGCCCATTCTGGTAGACCGTCGTGTCGATCACCGGATGGCTCGGACCGCGGTCCTCCGTCTGGACGTGGAATACCTGGTCGCCGACGCGCACGTCCGTATTAAACCCGGAACTCATCGAGCGGCGTTTTTCTCCCAATCCCCGGCGGTCTCGCAGGGCAGATAAGATTTCGGGGAGTTCATTGACCGATGTACGGCCGGCAGTTATTATAGCAGCGCGTCGAAAATGAACAGCAACTACCTCGATATCTACGGCCCGCTTTTGCTGATGTTTATACTAGCGGCGGGACTCGCCGGCGTGCTGGTCACGGCTTCCACGCTGGTGGGAAGGCACAAGCACTCGCGCGAGAAGGATCAGCCCTACGAGTGCGGCATCCTCCCGACGGGCGATGCGCGCGAGCCCTTCTCGGTACACTTCTACATGGTGGCTCTGATATTCATTCTGTTCGACATCGAGGCCATCTTTCTTTATCCATGGGCGCTCGTCTATGGCGACCTGAAAGTTTTTGGCTTTGTGGAGATGTTGCTCTACATTATGATTCTGCTGATTGGCTATATTTTCCTCTGGAAAAAGGGCGCGCTCGACTGGAACGTCTGAGGCCCGTCCGGAATCGGATTAATAAAGAGTGGAACCGCAGGAACAGGACAAGGATCCGGTTGTAAGTAAGCTCCGCGAATGGGACGCGCAGGCCGTCGCCGAAGTGATTGAATTCAGAGGCGAAACGACTGTCGTGGTTCCCCGCGAGCATTTCCGGCGCGCCGCTGAATACCTTGCGTCCGAGCCTTCGCTCGCGTTCACCTTTCTCTCGGACGTCACCGTCGTCGACCGATTCCCTCTCGAGCCCCGCTTCGAGGTGAATTACCAGCTACTCTCGCTCGACCTGCGAAAGCGCCTGCGCCTGAAGGTGCGCGTGCCGGGAAATGACGCGGTGATGCCTTCGATTGTCGCCATCTGGCCCACGGCCAACTGGCACGAGCGCGAGAGTTTCGATCTGATGGGAATTCGCTTCGAAGGCCACCCGGACCTCCGCCGCATTCTCATGCCGGATGATTGGGAGGGATATCCGCTCCGGAAGGATTATCCCGTCGAGGGTTACCGCTGAATCGCATGAGGATCGCCGAGCAATGACGACCACCATTGAAACGCCGGCCGGCCCCGCTCAACCGATGGTCCTCAACATGGGGCCGCAGCACCCGTCGACCCACGGCGTGCTGCGCGTGATCCTCGAGCTCGACGGCGAAACGGTGCTCAAGGCAGATCCGGTCATCGGCTACCTGCACACGGGCATCGAAAAATCCTGCGAGTCGAAGACCTACTCGCAGTGCATCACGCTCACCGACCGCATCGACTACCTCGCGCCGCTCTCGAATAATCTGGGTTTCTGCCTGGCCGCCGAAAAACTCCTGGGGCTCGAAGTTCCCAAGCGCGCGCAGTACATCCGCGTGCTGCTCACGGAGCTGACGCGCATCACGTCTCACCTCGTGTGGCTCGGAACGCACGCCATCGATCTCGGCGCGATGTCGGTCTTTCTCTATACCTTCCGCGAGCGCGAAGAGATCATGAAGATTTACGAGTACGTCTCCGGCCAGCGGATGATGACCAGCTACTTCCGCATCGGCGGGCTCGCGCTCGAACCCCCGCCGGACTGGCTCGACCGCGTGCGGCGCGTCGTCGAATCGATGCCGGGCCACGTGGACGAATACGAAGACCTGCTGACGCAGAATCGGATCTGGCTCGCCCGAACGAAGGGTGTGGGCATCCTCAGCGCCGCCGATGCCATCGCGATGGGCGTTTCCGGCCCGCTGCTGCGCGCGAGCGACGTGCCCTACGATATTCGCAAGGCTTTTCCGTATTCGAGCTACGACGAATTCGATTTCAACGTGCAGACGCAGACGGCAGGCGACTGCTACGCGCGGTACCAGGTGCGGGTGGCCGAAATCCGCGAGAGCCTGAAGATCATCCGCCAGGCTATGGACAAAATTCCGTCCCAAGGCCCCTTCCGCGCCGAGGCGCCGGGAATCATCCCGCCGTCGCGCGAGGAGATGAAAACCTCGATCGAAGGCCTCATTTATCATTTCAAGATTTTCACGGAGGGCTTCGCGCCGCCGCCGGGCGAAGTCTACCAGGCGATTGAGTCGCCGCGCGGCGAATTGGGAGTGTTCATGGTGAGCGACGGCTCCGCCAAGCCGTACCGCGTGAAGTTCCGCGCGCCGTCGTTCGTGAATCTGCAGTCGCTGCCGATGCTGTGTACGGGCCGCTTGATTGCCGACGTGGTGACCTGCATCGGCACGACCGATATCGTGCTGGGAGAAGTGGACCGCTAGCTCAGGAAAACCGAAAAACGAACCATGCAACTTTCGCCGCAACTGGAAGCAAAATTCAACGACCTCGTCACCCGCTACCCGGTGAAGCGCTCGGCGCTGATTCCCATGATGCTCTACGCGCAGGACGAGCTGGGCCACCTGGGCGATGAAATCCTCGAGGAAATCGCCAAGCGCCTCGATCTGAACATCATTCAAGTCACCGAAACGCTGGCGTATTACTCGATGCTGCGGCGCAAGCCCGCCGGGCGCTATCACATTCAGGTCTGCACCAACATTTCCTGTATGTTGCGCGGCGGAAACGAGCTTTACCATCACGTCCAGAAGCGTCTCGGCATCGGGAACAAAGAGGTCTCGCCGAGCGGCACCTTCTCGCTGGAAGAGGTCGAATGCATGGGCGCATGCACCGGGGCGCCGTGCATGCAGGTCAACTACGACTTCTACGAGAACCTCGATCCGGACAAAGTAGACGCCTTCTTCGAGCAGCTCGAGCAGGGCAAGCAGCCCAAGCCGGTGCCGGTCACGTCCGGCTCGGTGCACGAGCGTCTTCCGGCGGAAGTTCCAATCATCAGCAAGCGTTTCGGCATACCGAATTCGCGCAAGATCGACGTGTACATGAAGCACGAGGGCTATCAGGCGCTCGAAAAAGCCCTGAAGCAGATGACGCCCGACCAGATCATCGACGAAGTGAAGAAATCGAGTCTCCGTGGGCGAGGCGGCGCTGGTTTCCCGGCGGGCATGAAGTGGAGCTTCGTCCCCAAGGACACGGGCAAACCGAAATACATCCTGGCAAACGCCGACGAAAGCGAGCCGGGGACCTGCAAGGACCGCCCGCTGATGGAAATGGACCCGCACCAGTTGATCGAAGGCATGGTGATCGCCGGCCGCGCCGTCAACGCGAATCGCGGCTACATCTACATTCGCGGCGAATATCGCTACATCATCGACATCATGGATGCGGCGCTCGCCGAAGCCTACGCCAAGGGCTATCTCGGCAAGAACATCCTCGGCAGCGGGTTCGATTTCGAGCTTTGCACGCACACGGGAGCGGGCGCGTACGAATGTGGCGAAGAATCGGCGCTGATGGAATCGCTCGAAGGCAAGCGGGGCTACCCGCGCATCCGGCCGCCCTTCCCGGCGGTCGTCGGTCTCTACGGCTGCCCCACGGTCATCAACAACGCCGAGACGCTCAGCACCGTGCCCGCCGTGATCCGCATGGGCGGCGAGGCGTACGCGAATCTTGGTACGCCGAAGAACGGCGGCACGCGCCTCTACTCCATCTCCGGGCACGTCAATCGCCCTGGGATTTACGAACTGCCGCTGGGATTTCCGCTGCGGCGCTTGATCGAAGAAGTCGCCGGCGGCGTGCGCGGCGGCAAGAAGCTGAAAGCCGTGATTCCCGGCGGCAGCTCCTGCCCGCTGCTGTCCGCCGACGAAATCGATATCCTGATGGACTATGATTCGGTCGCGAAGGCGGGCTCGATGCTCGGTTCGGGCGGCACCGTAATCATCGACGAAGACACGTGCATGGTTGACGTCGCGCGGCGGATCATGCACTTTTACGCGCACGAGTCCTGCGGCTGGTGCATCCCCTGCCGCGAAGGGACCACATGGCTGCGGAAAATCCTCGACCGCTTCCACGAGGGCGGCGGCCGCGAGGAAGATATCCCGCTAATCGACGAGTTGTCGAAAAACATGCTCGGGCGGACGTTCTGCCCGCTGGGTGACGCGGCGGCCCTGCCGACCATCAGCATCGTCAAGAAATGGCGGAACGAATTTGAGGATCATTTGCACGGGAAGTGCGCTTACAACGCCGCGGACGTGATCGCGGCGGCGCATTAAGGAACGATGGCAGAACAGAAACAGATCGCATTCACGATCGACGGGCGGCAGGTCACCACCTCGCCCGGCACGCTCGTGATCGAGGCGGCAAAGAGGCAGGGGATCGAAGTCCCCTCATTCTGCTATTACCCCGGACTTTCGCTGCAAGCCGCCTGCCGCATGTGCCTGGTCGAAGTCGAGAAAATGCCGAAGCTGCAAACCGCGTGCACGCTCGTTGCAACCGACGGCATGGTGGTGAAGACCACCACCGAGCAGGTTCACAAGGCCCGCAAGGACATGATCGAGTTCCTGCTCTCAAATCACCCGCTCGATTGCCCGGTGTGCGACAAGGGCGGCGAATGCGAATTGCAGGACATGACGTTCCGCTACGGCCTCGACAAGACGCGCTTCGTGGAAGAAAAGCTGCACTACCCCGAAGAGAAGTGGTCCCCGCTGGTTTATTACGACGCGCCGCGCTGCATCCTGTGCTTCCGCTGCGTGCGTGTGTGCGACGAGGGCATGGATGTGAAAGCTCTCGGCGTCGGCTCGCGCGGCGTGCAGTCCGTCATCCTGCCGAATCAACCGGGCGAGCTGGCTTGCGAAGAGTGCGGCATGTGCATCGATATCTGCCCGGTCGGCGCGCTCACGAGCGGCACGTACCGCTACCAGACGCGCCCGTGGGAGATGACGTACGTCGGAAGTCCCTGCGCGCACTGCTCGAACGGCTGCAAGACCACGCTCAGCGTGCGCAACAACGAGATCCTTCGCGCCAACAACCGCGATCATTCCGGCATCAACGGCGAGTTCCTCTGCGCCAAAGGCCGTTTTGGTTTTGATTTCACCTCGCACGCGGAGCGTATCCGCCAGCCGCTCGTCCGCCGCAACGGCAAACTAGAGCCCGCAAGTTGGGAAGACGCTCTCGAGGAAGTCGCGCGGCGGCTGAAGCAGGTGCACGAGACGCACGGCCCCGCCGCAATCGGCGTGATCGGTTCGAACCGCACGACCAACGAAGAAAACTACCTGCTGAACCGCTTCGCGCGCGTGACGCTCGGCACCAATAATCTCGATCATCACCGCACCGCCGACTACGCCGGCCTCGCAGCCGCGCTTGGCCCCAAAGCGAAAGATTCGCTCGCCACGATGGCGGACGTCTATAACGCCAGCGCCGTTCTGCTGATCGGCAACGACGTGACGCAGCAGAACCCGCTTGTTGCGTGGCAGATTCGCACCGGCGTGCGGCATCACGGCACGCGCCTCTATGCGATCAACGGCCGCCCGAGCAAGATTCATCGCCAGGCCAAACTCACCATGGAAGTTCCCGCCGGCGGCGAACGCCAGGCGATCCACTGGCTCGCGACCGAAAAGGGACAGTTCGACGCAAAGACCACCGAAGCTCTGGTGCAGCTCAAAGCCGAGCTCGAAGCCGAAAAGGACGTCGTCGTTCTGTTCGGCGCGGACATTCAGGGCGCCGCGATCCGCGATCTCGTTTCGCTCAGCGCGCGCTTCGGCGGAAAAACGAAATTCATGGCGCTCGGCGACTATTCGAATTCTCGCGGTGCGGCGGACATGGGCATCCTGCCAGACCACCTGCCCGGCTACGCGCTGCTCTCGGACGCAGCCGAGCGAGCGCGATTCGGCAAGCTCTGGGGTGGCGAGGTCTCCTCCGCGCCCGGCCTGACTGCGCGCGGGATGATGGAAGCAGCGGCCGCCGGGAAGCTGAAAGCTCTGTACGTGGTCGGCGCGAATCCGCTGAAGACATTTGGCGTGGCGCAGCCCGACCGTCTCGCCGGGCTCGAATTGCTCGTCGTGCACGACATGTTCCTGACGGAAACAGCGCAGCGCGCGGACGTGGTGCTGCCCGCTGCATCCACATACGAAAAGGACGGCACGCTCACGAACACCGCCGGCGAAGTCCAGTTGACGCATCGCGCAATCGACCCGCAGGGCCCGCGCAGCGACTTCGACCTGCTCCGGATTCTTTCGCACCAGCTCGGAATGCTCGGACTCGGATCGCCGATCCGCTTGCGGACGGCGGAAGCCGCGTTCGACGAGATCCGCCAGCACGTGGCCGGCTACGATCTTTCGCAGCCGAGTCTGCTGGGCGGCGGCGCGGAACCGGCGACGGCAAGTTGCAAAGCCGCGGAACCGTCCTACGACGCGCTCGCGGGCACGGTTTTCTCTTCACACGATTATTTGTTTACGAGCGGCACCCTGGGCCGCTATTGTTCCAGGCTCACTTCCACAAACGAGGCAAACGAGACGCCGTGGAGTTCATCTCCCAGCACCCAGTCTTGGTGGTATCGCTAGTCAAGATCGCCGCCCTGCTGTTTATTGTGATGACGGCGTTGGCGTACATCACCTGGCTCGAGCGCAAGGTCATCGCGCACATTCAGTCGCGCTGGGGCCCGTATTACGTCGGCGCGCACGGTTTGCTCCAGCCGCTGGCCGACGGACTCAAGTTCATGTTTAAGGAAGACGTGACGCCGCCGGTATCGGACCGCATCGTCTACACGCTCGCGCCTATCCTGGCGCTTTCTCTCGCTCTGACGGCGATCGCGCTGATTCCCTTCGGTCCGCCGAGCGTCCAGGTTCTCGGCCAGCCGGTTTTCATCGTGTCGAACGTGGACATCGGGCTGCTGTTTCTGTTCGCCATCACGTCGATCGGCGTCTACGGCGTCGCGCTGGCGGGATGGTCGTCGAACAGCAAATACCCGCTGATGGGCGGCCTGCGCAGCTCCGCGCAGATGATCAGCTACGAAGTCTCGCTCACGATTTCGGTGGTGGGCGTCCTGCTCCTGGCCGGCACGCTCAATTTCAACGGCATCATCGAAAGCCAGCGAGGTTACTGGCTGCACTTCATTCCGCGCTGGCACCTGATCCCGCAAATTGTCGGCTTTCTTTGCTATCTCACGGCCGCCGTCGCGGAAACGAACCGCATTCCCTTCGATTTGCCCGAGGCGGAAACCGAGCTCGTCGCCGGCTTCCACACGGAGTATTCGAGCTTCAAGTTCGCGATGTTCTTCATGGCCGAGTACGCGAACATGGTCACCGTCTCGTGCCTCGCGGCGATTCTCTTTCTCGGCGGCTGGCTCTCGCCCTTCCCCGATAGCTGGAAATGGCAGCTCTATCTGCCGGGAGCGGGGCTTTTGGCGTTGGGAGCCTACTGCGCGTGGGACACGGCCGTGAACATGAAGAGGATCGCGCGGCTTCAGCTCGGCGTAGTCACAGTGCTTGCGGTCGGCGGCGGACTGCTTTGCATCCTGATTCCCGGAGCGCCGGAAGTGATTCAGGGGCCGTTCTGGTTCACCTCGAAAATCCTGGCGATCCTGTTCTTTTACATCTGGATGCGCGGGACGTTGCCGCGTTTCCGCTACGACCAATTGATGTCGTTCGGCTGGAAGCTGTTGCTTCCCGTTTCGCTCGCGAACCTGGTCATCACGGCCCTGGTGATCGTGTGGCCGCTGCTCGTGAGGCACGGATGAGCCTTCCTTTCCTCATCTTTTTCGCGTGCGCGCTGCTCGCGGTGGTGGGCGCGGTGCGGCTGATTCTGGCGCGCGAGCCGATTCACAGTGCGCTGGCCCTGATTTTGCTGATGATGTCGCTCGCCGTGCTGTACTTGTTGCTCGGCGCGCCCTTTATTGCCGCCGTGCAGATCCTCGTCTATGCCGGCGCGATCATGGTGCTGTTCGTGTTCGTCATCATGGTGTTGAATGCGGGCGTCGAAGAGCGCACGGACTTCAGCAAGATCGCCAAGTACGCGGGCCTGCCTTTGGCGTTCTTCCTGCTGCTTTGGATCGCCCACTGGCTCGCGCATGCGCCGGCCGGCTCGGCGATTGCCACCGGCGCCGGAGCGCCTACCGTGGCTTTTTCGACCGTCGAGCTTTCGGAGCAGCTTTTTAGGCCGTATCTGTTCCCGTTTGAGGCGACCTCGATCCTGATTTTGATCGCGATCCTGGGCGCTCTGGTTCTGGCGAGGAAAGAAGAGTGAGCGTTCCCGTTTCCTATTATCTGGTGCTGAGCGCCGTCCTGTTCGGGCTGGGCGTGGTCGCGTTCGTGTTCAAGCGCAACGTCATCACGATTTTCATGGCCATCGAGCTGATGCTCAACGCCGTGAATCTCGCGTTTGTCGCGTTCGCGCGCGCATACAACCAGCTCGACGGGCTCGTGTTCGTGTTTTTCGTGATCGTCGTGGCGGCGGCCGAAGCGGCGGTGGGTCTTGCGATCGTCATCACACTCGCCCGCAACCGTGAATCGCTCAACGTCGAGCGCGTGAACCTGCTCAAGTTCTGATGCTGCTACTCAATCATCTTTGGATCATTCTCGCGCTCCCGCTCGCGGGCGCCGCGATCAATGGACTATTCGGCAAGCGCTGGCCGCAGTCCGCCGTGAACTCGGTCGCGGTCGGCTCCGTGTCGCTCGACTTTCTCGCGGTCGCGGAGCTGGTCCGCGAATATTGCGTTCTCGCGCCCGACCATCCCGTGTTGGGAAACTACTTTACTTGGATGATTGCCGGACCGTTCCGCGTCGATTTCTCGCTGCAGGTGGACCAGCTCACCGTCGTCATGCTGCTGGTCGTCTCGTTTGTCGGCATGCTCATCCACATCTATTCCACCGGCTACATGGCGCACGAGGGCGGCTACTACCGCTTCTTCTCCTATCTCAATCTCTTCATGTTCTTCATGCTGACGCTCGTGATGGCTGCGAACCTCATCGTGATGTTCGTCGGGTGGGAAGGCGTCGGCCTGTGCAGCTACCTGCTGATCGGCTTCTGGTTCCTGAAGAAGTCCGCCGCGGATGCAGGGAAAAAAGCCTTCATCGTCACGCGCATCGGCGACTTCGGCTTTACGGTCGGAATCCTGCTCGTGTTTGCGACGTTCGGCTCAGTCACTTTCGGCGACATTTTCGAGAAAGCTTCTTCCATGCCGGCCGAAGGCGCCGCGCACGCCGGCGTACTCACGGCGATCTGCCTCCTGCTCTTCGCGGGCGCGATCGGCAAATCGGCGCAGTTGCCGCTCTACGTCTGGCTGCCCGACGCGATGGAAGGCCCGACGCCCGTCAGCGCGCTGATCCACGCCGCGACGATGGTCACCGCCGGCGTCTACATGGTCGCGCGCATGCATCCGCTTTTCTCGCGCGCGCCGGTGGCCATGCTTGTCGTCGCGATCGTGGGCGCGGTCACGGCGTTTTATTCCGCCACCATCGGCCTCGTCCAGACCGACATCAAGAAAGTGCTCGCCTACTCGACCGTTTCGCAACTCGGCTACATGTTCCTGGCCTGCGGCGTGGGCTCCTACGCCGCCGGGATCTTTCACCTGATGACGCACGCATTCTTCAAGGGCCTGCTCTTCCTTGCCGCCGGCAGCGTGATCCACGCGATGGGCGGCGAGCAGGACATGATGAAGATGGGCGGCCTGCGCACGAAGATTCCTGTCACCTACTGGACAATGCTGATCGCCACGCTCGCGATCGCCGGCATTCCCGGCTTTGCCGGCTTCTTCAGCAAGGATGAGATTCTCGAAGCGGCGCAATCCGGGCCGCACGCGAACCTGCCGCTCTGGCTACTGGGCGTTGCGGGTGCGGGCCTCACGTCGTTCTACATGTTCCGCCTCGTGTTCCTCACGTTCTTTGGCAAGCCGCGCTACGACGAGCATCACGTGCACGTCCACGAATCGCCGAAAAACATGACGGTGCCGCTTATCATTCTGGCGTTCCTCTCGATCTTCGGCGGCTGGTTTGCCGCGCCGCGCCTTGTGGGCGGAATCGACTATTTCGCACAATTCCTGCAGCCGGTTTTCTCGGCATATACGCCACCGATGGCGGAGCCAGCCGTCCTAATTTCCGAACCCCACGCAAGTCCGGCAATGGATCTGCTGCACGCGCTGGTAGGGTGGCCGGTGATCGTCGCCGTTCTCGGATTGCTCGTCGCGTGGTGGTTCTACATCAAGAATACGGACGCGCCGAAACGCCTCGCGCAGAGCCTGCACGCCCTCTACACGCTGCTCTTGAACAAATATTACGTCGACGAAATCTACGCCGCGCTGATCGTCCGGCCGCTGCTCTGGGTTTCGACCAATGTGCTCTGGCACGTCGTCGATGAACGCGTGATCGACGGCACCGTAAACAGCACCGCGCGCATCGCTCGCGAGTCGGGCGGCGAGTTGCGCAAGTTGCAGTCCGGCAACACGCGCAGTTACGCCACGTGGGTCGTCATCGGCGCGGTGGTTTTCACGGTGTTACTCGTTGTCCTGGGGATGCGCTAGCGTGGGTACACCTCACTTGCTGACGGTTGTCACGTTTCTGCCGCTGCTGAGCGTCGCGGCGCTGCTCGTCCTCCGCTCGGACGATCACAAGTGGATTCGCCGCATCGCGCTCGCCGCCTCCATCGCCGAATTCGTTGTCTCGCTGTTTCTCCTGCGCGGCTTCGAATCGGGCAACGCCGCCTATCAATTCCAGGAATCTCACGAATGGATCGGCAGCGCGATTCGCTACCACATCGGCATCGACGGCATCAGCCTGTTTCTCGTTCTGCTCACGACGTTCCTCACGCCGCTCGCCATCCTTTGCTCGTGGGAATCGATCCGCGAAAATGTGAAAGGCTTCTTTGTTTCGCTGCTCGTGATCGAGACGGCCTTGATCGGCGTCTTCGTTTCGCTCGACCTCTTCCTCTTCTTCGTCTTCTGGGAAATGACACTGGTCCCGATGTACTTCATGATCGGCATGTGGGGCCACGAGCGCCGGATTTACGCTGCGGTGAAATTCATCCTGTACACGATGTTCGGCTCGATCCTGATGCTGGTCGCGATTCTCTGGCTCTACAACGAAGCCGGTACGTTCGACTTCCCGGAAATACAGGCTCTGATACAGCAGGGCCAGATCGTGTTCGCGCCGCGCACCGAACTCCTGCTTTTCGCCGCCTTCTTCCTCGCGTTCGCCATCAAGGTGCCTCTCTTCCCGCTGCACACCTGGCTTCCCGACGCGCACACCGAAGCGCCCACGGCCGGCTCCGTGATTCTTGCGGGCGTGATGCTGAAGCTTGGGACGTACGGCATCTTGCGCTTCTGCCTGCCGCTCTTCCCTGGAGCGGCGCACCGCATGGCCACTCCGATTGCCGTCCTTGCGATCATCGGCATCGTCTACGGCGCGCTGGTCGCCACCGTGCAGACCGATTTGAAGCGCCTCGTAGCGTACACATCCGTGAGCCACCTCGGCTTTGTTGTTCTGGGAATCTTCGCGTTCAACACGACTGCGATCCAGGGCGCGATCTACCAGATGCTCAACCACGGCGTCTCGACCGGCGCGCTCTTCCTCGGCGTCGGCATGCTCTACGACCGCCGCCACACGCACGAAATCAAGGAGTACGGCGGCCTCGCGACGCCGATGCCCGTACTGATGTCGTTCTTCCTGTTCATCGCACTTTCTTCGCTTGCGCTGCCGCCGTTGAACGGGTTCATCGGCGAGTTCCTCATCCTGATCGGCACGTTCCAGGCAAATCACACCTGGGCTTCCTGGGCCGCGAGCGGCGCCGTGCTTTCCGCAATCTATCTGCTCTGGGCCTACCAGCGCGTCGCGCTCGGCGAAGTCACCGTCGAGAAGAACCGCACGCTGCCGGACGCATCCACGCGCGAGCGTGTGATTCTCGCGACCGTGGCGCTGGCCATCCTCTTCATGGGCGTCGCTTCGCCGCTGTTCACGCGGCGGATGGAAGCCTCCGTCGACAATATCCTGGAGCAGACACAGGCGCCGGCAATTCGAAACGCGTCTTCGCGTTCCGCGATCATCTGCTGTGTGGGGTCGCACGCGCCGGTGACGCGGACCGCAGCGAATTCTGCCGTTCCGGCCGCGCCGGTCGCTGAGAAGCAGGGGCAGCAGTGATACATCTCCCCCACGAGCAGTACGCAAATATCGGGCGCCTCTTCCCGGAGATCGTTCTCTGCGCCTTCGGCATTCTGATCATGTTCGTTGACCCGTTCGTCGGCGCGGCGCGCAAGCGCGCGCTCGGCTGGCTCGGGTTCGCCGGCGCGGTTGTCGCGCTCACCTGCGTCTATTTCCCGGCGCATCACGAGGGCATGGCGTACAGCGATTTGATCAGCGTCGACGCGTTCAGCGTTTTCGTCCACGTGGTGGTCATCGGCGCCGCCGCACTCGCGATCCTCGGCTCGCTCGACTATCTGGACACAGAAGGCATCCAGCGGGGGGAATACTACGCGCTCGTTCTGTTCGCCACGGCGGGCATGGGCATTCTCGCCGGAGCGAACGAGCTCGTCACCGCGTTTATCGGCCTCGAAATGAGCTCTATTTCGAGCTACGTTCTGGCAGGCTTCCGCCGCCGCGCCGCCGTATCGAACGAAGCCTCGATGAAATATTTCCTGCTCGGCTCCTTCGCCACGGCGTTTTTCCTCTACGGCATCGCCATGGTGTACGGCGCGACCGGGAGCACGAAGATCGACGCCATCCAGGCGTTCCTCACGACTGCCCTTTCGACTGTCGGGCATCTTCCCGCGCTTTCCATTCTTGGACTCGGGCTGATCTTCGTGGGATTGGGTTTCAAGGTCGTGGCGGCGCCGTTCCAGGTCTACGCGCCGGACGTCTACGAAGGCGCGCCCACGCCCGTGACGGCGCTGCTGGCCTCGGCCCCGAAGGCTGCGACGTTCGCGCTCATGCTCCGCATTTTCTACGTCGCCTTCGGAACCGCCGCCGACACCTGGTTCTGGGCGATCTGGATTTCCGCCGTGCTGACGATGTTCATCGGCAATCTCGCGGCGCTCGTGCAGACCAACGTGAAGCGCATGCTTGCGTACTCCTCGATCGCGCACGCGGGCTACATCCTCGTGGCGTTCATCGCCGCAAGCTATCTCGGAATTGCCGCCGTGCTCTTCTATCTCGCCGCCTACGTGCTGATGAAGGTCGGCGCGTTTCTGGTACTCGCGCATCTGGGCCAGCAGGGCGAGCGGCGGCTCTCGATTCAGGACTACGCGGGCCTCGGCTCGAGACAGCCGGTTCTGGCTGCGTGCTTCTCGTTGTTTCTGCTTTCGCTGCTGGGCCTTCCCGCCACCGCCGGGTTCCTCGGAAAATTCTTCGCGTTTCAGGCAGCCCTCGACGCCCACGGTGTCTCTCACGGCGCCTGGATCGTCTGGCTCGTGGTCATTGCGGCGATCAATAGCGTCATCGGCGCCTACTATTATTTGCGCGTGATCATCGCCATGTATTTCTGGCCGGCGTCGAAGGACTACACGCCGACTGCGGTCGCCCCGGCCCTTGGCTTCGCTCTTTTCCTCGCCGCTGCCGGAACGCTCTATCTCGGCATCTTGCCCGGCCGCGTTCTCGCGCTTGCCAAGACAGCCGCCGAATCCCTTCCCCTCCGCTAGGCGCAAACTCACTTCGCGATTGGACGAAAAATCCGCTTCAGGGACTGAAGCCGCGACCTACAAAGCTGTTGCTATCAGTGGCCGAGGACTTTTCTCGAGCCCCAAAGAGAGCACAAACAAAAAGGCCCGGGGATTCGCATCCCCGGGCCCGAACCTCGCAGACTTTCCAGACCTTACTTGACCTTCAGGAAGATGATGGCGAATGTGTAGAGCGCCATCGACTCGATCAGCACGAGACCCAGAATCAGCGCGAAGCGAATCGCCGCCTCTGCTCCCGGATTGCGGGCCAGTCCTTCGCAGGCATGGGCCGTCGCAATTCCCTGGCCAAGCGCGCCGCCCGCGGACGCGATCGCCATCGAAAATCCCGCTGCGAGCGCGACCCAGTTGGTGACCGATCCCGCCGCTTCGCCGCCGCCCTGCGCGAATGCCGCAGGAGCAAACAGGCTGACGGCGATGACCGCCATCAGAAACAACCCGTACTTTCTCATCGTGTTCTCCTTTATGAAATCGCCGCCAGGAGGTGGTTCCCGGCAGCCCTGGGGGGAGCCGGTCTCACACTGAAGCAGCCTTGATGCCGGATTAGTGCTCTTCGCCCGCCGCGCCTGCCACATAGATGACGGGCAGGATGGTGAAAACGAACGCCTGCAAGATCGCCACGAAAAAGTGAAGGATGATGAAGATCAGGGGAATCCCCAGGGGAAGAATCGCCGCGGCGTATCCGGCGGCATTCAGCTTCCCGAGATACAGATAGATTTCGAGCATCATCCCCAGAAAGATCACGTACAGCATCTCGCTCACCAGCATGTTGACCCAAAGCCGGACGGTCAGCGAGAGCAGCCGGAAGGCATGGCTGAAGATTTCGATGGGCAGCATCAGCGGGGCCATCACCGGAATGGGGCCCAGAAAATGCTTCGCGTGGCCCAGCGGCCCGTTTTTCTTGATGCCGGCCACATGGTAGTAGACGAAAACGATGATCGCGCACCCCAGTGGCACCGTGACGGTTGCCGTGGGGGCGTCGAGCGTCGGAATGATGTTGATCAGGTTGCAGAAGAGAATGAAAATTCCGATCGTCCCGATCATCGGCACGTACTGGTCCCCGCCGTGCGGAATGTTGTCGCGAATCAGGTCCTTCACGCCCACGCCCATCGGGTTCGTGAGCACCATTTCCATCACCTGCTGTACGGCCCCGGGACGGTCCACCGAAAGATGCGACTTGAGCCAAAGGAAGAACACGATGGCGATCAGAAGAACAAGAAGCTCCATCGCGACGTGATTCGGGATCGGATACTGGGGATTCGCGGGAGTGATGTGCAGCGCCGCGAGTAGCGCCGCCGCCGGCTTTCCCAGCAGCCGGTTCACAATCACAGTGACCCAGATCGGCTGTTCCATTCGTCTCTTTCAGGAGTCCGTATGAGGAATTTTGTTCGTTCGGAACAACTGCGCGATCACTTCCGCGAGCACCGCGACAACTACGGCGCCGAACCCCGCCAGGAGGCTCGCAACAGGCACTCCAAAACGGGTCAGGATAACATACGCCGCGAGGATCAGCAAAACGTAACGACCGATGAACTTGAAATAGACGCTGCGCGGGACGTACACCTTTTCCGCGCCCTCCTGCGCCTTCGAGAGGCGTGCCAGCGCACCCACGCCCAGCTTCAGCCAACGATAGTTGAGCCACGCAAGAATCGCGCCTGTCGCCACGCCGGCCCCGGCATGGGTATTCCAAACGACGGCCGCGCATATGGCGCCGGCCGCGCCGAGGCCCAGCGTTACGTACTCGATCCGGCGCTCGGCGGCTGCGTAGTAGGCGTCATCCACCGCCACGGCCGTCTCCCTGCTTCCGCTCTTCGCGTGACAATCGCCTGATGAGGTCCCACATCCCGGCTCCGAATCCCAAAGCCCCGCCGACCAACATCAAGGCAGGCGACGTGTGCAGCCAGCGGTCGAGAAAATAGCCGATTCCTCCGGCGACGACGATCCAGCCGATCATGACGAACGGAAGCTCCATCGCCATCGACAATTGCCGCAAGGAATCTGCCCGTCGTTTGGGAGGCTCGGGATTCTGTGACGAAGACATCAGCGTTCCTGACCCGGCGCACAGAAGATCACGACGACATATCCGCAGGGCGCAAGCCGGGATAGTGCCGCCGCATGCACCACTTGGTTCCGCGCCCGGGCCGCGTGAGTCCCGGGGCATCCGCTCGGGCGGCTTCAGGCCTTCTTCTTCTTGATTTTGAAAACCCGCTCCGCGTTCTCGTGGTAAATCTTGTGCTTGTCCTTCTCCGAAATGCGGGCCGCGTCCATGAACTCGACGGCGTCCGGATGGTCCTGATACGGATAGTCGATGGCCCACATGATCCGGTCGGCGCCCATCACCTCGATGCAATACCTCAGCGTCGGCTCCCAGTTCATTCCGCTCGTGGTGATGTAGAAATTCCGCTTGAAGTACTCGCTCGGAGTCAATTTCAGCTTTGGCCGGTCAAAGGGGATCCGCACTCGCCCGTGCATGAAATCCAGGCGATAGAACCAGTAAGGAATGCCCTCGCCCATGTGCCCGAGAACGATCTGAAGTTTCGGAAACTCGTCGAAGACGCCGCCCGTGATCAAGCGCAGGCCGTGCAACCCGGTCTCGGCCTGATAGCCCCAGATGGCGTGTTCGAGATGATCCGTGCGGAATGCCTTGGCCATCAGCGGAATCGGCGAGCGCGGATGAATGTAGAGCGGCGCGTTCAGGCCTTCGATGGCCTCGAGAATCGGCCAGTATTTGCGTTCGCTGAGATATTCACCGTTCGTGTGCGAATTGATGATGAGCCCGTTCAGCTTGAGTTTGGTCATCACGCGCTCGATTTCTTTCACGGCGCGGGCGGGATCCTGCGGCGCGAAAGTCCCGAGGCCGGCAAAGCGGTCGGGATACTTCTGCACCGCCTCATGCATGCGGTCGTTCGCTATCGTCGCGACAGCGGTACCCTTGTCCGGGTCCATCATCTGCACGCCGGTTGACGTGAGCGACAGCACGTGCATGTCGACGTCGTATTCGTCCATCGTGCGCAGGCGCATGTCGTACAGATCGATCAGCTTGTTGTGGACGGGACCGCTGGGATCGGTCTGAATTCTCCACAGAAACAGATCGGGATCGTATTCCTGGGTCTCGGCCACGAGCTTGCGCTGAGCATCCATCTGTTCCGGGATCGAGAATGCCTCTTCCGTGGCGATTCGCCGGTAGGACTTCCTCTTCGCCTTAGCCTTCCCTTTGGCCGCAACTGGCTTGCGTTTTGGACTCATTCAAGTTCCCCTCTCTATGAGTGATTGTATCGATGACCGTAGGAATTCCCCAAACCGAGTGGGAGTGTAGCGCAGAACGAACTGGATTTGCACGCGTCAGGCAGGGTCGTGCCGGGCGCCGTGAAGAATGTCGACGGCGTGGGGAAGCAGATCGGCAATCGCGTCGAGCGATTCGACGGCTCCGCGCGGGCTGCCGGGCAGATTGATAATGATCGTCTTGCCGCGGATTCCGGCCGTCGCTCGCGAGAGGATCGCTCTGCGAGTCTTCTGAAAGCCCGCGGCGCGCATCTGCTCGGGAAATCCCGGAATCAGCCGCTCGACGACGGCCTCCGTTGCTTCGGGCGTGACGTCTCGCGGCCCGAGTCCCGTTCCCCCTGTCGTCAGGATCGCGTCCACGCCATTCGAATCCGCGGTCTGCTGGAGAAACGCCTCGATGGCGGCGCGATCGTCCGCACAGACGGCGGACGACGCGATGGTCCAGCCGAGCTCGCGGCATCGCGCGATGACCGACGGGCCGGAGCGGTCCTCCGCTTTCTCCGCGGCGACCGAATCGCTGATTGTGAGAACGGAGACGCGCATGGAGTTTCGCTGCGGCTAGCTCTTGTGAGCTTCGACGCCTTCGCCATCGCCGGAGCCGTCGCGCTGACCTTCGTCAATCAGGCGCAGCGCTTCCATCAGGAGGCCGGTCGTGGTGCGGGAAATCGTCGAGCGCGACGACGTGGCGTTGAAGTCGATCTCGAAATCGCCGGCCGGCCAGCGCACCACCTCAAAGACGGCCGCCTCACCCTCGAACGAGCCGAGCCGCGCGTCAGCGCACTGTCCCGAGGCGAAGAACAGCTCGCACGTATCGTCGCCGTGGCGAATCGTGAGCAGGCAAGACTTCTGCCCCATTTCGAGCGACTGCATCAGGTCGAGGATGCTCATTTCTTCAAGACGCCCCTGGATCACGCCCGGGCGCACGGCGCGCTTCTGCAACTTTTCGAGGTGCAGGCGGTCGATTACCTTCTTCGTCCGCCGCACCATCTCGTTCAGGAAGAACGGCTTGACGATGAATTCCTCGGCGCCCTCGACAATTGGGCGGAGTTTTTCTTCGATGTCGCCGCGGCTGGCGAGAAAGATGAACGGGATGTGCTTGGTCTGCTGGCGCGCGCGCAGCTTTTCGTAGAGCTGGCGCCCGTCGAGACCCGGCATGCGGTAGTCACAGACGATCAGGTCCGGCGGATCGTCCACAATTTTCAGCAGCGCGTCGGCGCCGTCCGCGGCCGCGCAGGCTTCGCACTGCGGCCCGAGTCCCTTCATCAGCAGGTCGAGGACCAGCGCGTTATCGTCCACGACCAGGACTTTGACATCCTTCATCGACGCCATGGCCCTCAGCTCTTGCCCGCGCCTTTGTTGGAATGGGCGCCCGGACGGACGTAGGTCCCGCTTCGCCCGCCGGACTTCTTCACGAGATACAGCTCCGTGATCTCCATCCCGCGCTCGAGCGCTTTGCACATGTCATAAATCGTCAGCGCCGCAACCGAAGCGCCCACCAGCGCTTCCATCTCCACGCCCGTGGGCCCGGTCGCCGTCGCTTCCGAGGTGATCTCGATTCCATTTTGGCATAGCTTCGCCTGCACATCCACGTGAGTCAACGCGAGGGGGTGACAAAGCGGAACCAGCTCCGATGTGCGCTTGGCGGCGGTGATCCCGGCGATCCGCGCGATCTCGAGCGGGTTCCCTTTCGGCGATTTCAGGCGCCGCACACTCGCAATCGTCGCTCGCTTCATACGGACGAATGCGTGCGCGACGGCCGTGCGCGACGTAGCCGGCTTCGCCGTGACGTCCACCATGCGCACGCGGCCCGCTTTGTCGTAGTGCGAGAGCCGCTTCATCGACCCTCTCGTCTTGTGTCGATTAGAATCGGCCGCCGATCAATGTTTTCAATAAGTTGCGCCATGTTTTGTTCGACACCTTGTGTCGATCTGAAGTTCTCAAAACCGATACCGTCTCGCTGCCTTGATTCCAACCTCAGCGCTGCCTCGCATTTCGAGTCTGCCGGCGCCAAACTTCCACTGCACGCCTCTCGCGTCCACGCTGCCACAATGCAAAGCACAGTGCAAGCGTGCGAGCCCGTGGACTTTCTTAGGAGCGAGCTTGATTGACTTCACTCCTGAGGCGCAGTAGGCTCCGCGCCAACGATTGACATCCCGAAAGTGATCCATCGGGGGGAATATGAGAATCGTGTGGAACATCGTGGGCGCGATATTGGTGCTCTTCGGCGGAATATGGTTTTTGCAGGGAATCAACGTGCTGCCAGGCAGTTTCATGACCGGACAGATCAAATGGGCGGTCTACGGCGGGATTGCATTCGTGGCAGGCGTTGTGTTGCTGCTGTGGGCTAACCGGCGACGGCAACCAGCCTGATTCGCTGCTCGCGCGCCGCCGGCCCCAATCCACTAGTTGGTTTTCGGGGGCGGAGGTGGGTTGATGGTGGCGCCATCCCAGTGTTCGTCCGCCTTGCCGTCCTTGAACCGCCACATGTCAAACCACGAGGTCGTGTACTTCTTCGACGGATCCCTCGGATCGGTGAATTCGCGCGGAGTCACGACGATCACGAGGTCGCCTTCCGCGACGACCGCGACGATTTTGGTCTTCGCAATATGCTCCGGGATGTCGCTCGGCTTGCGGAAGGACGTGAAGAATTTCACCACCGGATCGCGGCCTGAAACCACATTTGGATTGTGCTGATGGTATTCGGGCGTCAGCCACTTGTCCGCCAGCTCCCAGTGATTCGCCTCCAGCAGGTCCTTCATGATGTGGTAGGCGGCCTGCTTGTTGACGTTCAACTGCGGATTGGGGCTGGTGAAAAGTGCGTCCGCTTCGGCGCCCGTGACGCCAATGACCGGCTCTTGAGCGGTCGCAGGCACACAGGCAAACAGTATCGCGAGCGAAATAAGCAAAGTTAGGTGTGTTTTCATGGGTGCTAGATACAACCTACCCAGACCTGTGTCAAGGCCTGACGGCGTGACTGCCATCATTTCACTTCGGCGGGCGTCAGCGTCGCGGGTCCCTCACCGACGATCTCGAGAACGGCTTCTTCGTCCTTCGCGCCGTCGTAGTGAATCCCCTTCGCAAAGTCCGTGACGTAGCTGCCGGCCGGCATCGGGACGGTGCGATCGGGATCGAACTTCGTGCCCGTGCCCACCCACCAGGTCCCCGAGAGAACGGTGATGTAGCGGTCGTTCGGGTGAAAGTGCGGGTGGCTCATATGGTGCGGGTGCCACTTCACAAGGACGATGTAGAGGCCGGGCTTCGTCGGATCACCGAGCAGGACCGCGGTCTCCGCGGCGTTCGGATCGCCTGTCCAGGTAATCTGGTTCGGCAGCTTGTACGCGACGGCCGTTGAGTCGAGATCGATGGCTTTGGCCGAGCCGAGGGAAAGCGCCAATAAGATCGCCAACCCGAGCCAGTAGCGGCGCGAAATCCGAGAAGCACGCATAGATTCCCCCCTGCGTTTGTCGAAGCCCAAAGCCCCGCTTCGGCGGGGCGGCTCCCGAAAGACTACGAACAGACGCCTACTGGTTTCCGAGATACATGACGTGCACGTACGTACCGAGCCGGACGTTATAAGCCAGATACCAGCCGACGTGGTCCGGATCGTCGTAAATCACGATCTCGTCGGAATCCCAGAGCCAGTCGCTGCAGAAGCCGAAATCGTACGGGGCAACGCTAAAGTAGAAGCCGCCAAACCAGAAGCGGCTCGGGCCGCCTCCGACGATCCGCCAGACATGGCCTCGGCCGATGCCACCCGGAAAATGTCCATGCTGCCAGGGATTGTCGAGATGGTAGTGGGGATCATCGCGCCCCGTATCGTGGCCGACCCAGTGGTCGCCCTTGTTCTCGACGTGAGGTGCGTTTGGGTGTCCAGGCTTTTGGTCGTAGCGACGGTCCGGCGTGGCCGGATTCGGCTTTCCCTTATAGGCAGCCGGGCCGTGAGCGGGAATGTGGCCGCCACCAACCTCGGGGTGGCCCCCTGTCTTTTGTGCAAAAGCTGGGATCGCGAAAGCAATCAAGAACGCTGCGAAGAAACCAAACAGTTTTTTCATGGCGCCCTCCGGCAACAGGGTACCACTGGTTTCGTGAGGATGGATGCCGGAAAATCGCCGGCTACAGGATTCACTGTAGGTCAGGCCGGCCGACACAAGAAGCGAGGAAAGCTAGAGTTTGCCGCGGCGCGGCAGCACGTCCACCGTTTCGCCAGCCTCGAGCTGCAGCCTCGACTCGCGGACGAGGAGAAAGCAGTTCGCGCGCACGACGGCGCCGATGTCTCCCGAGCCTTCCCACAGCAGAACTTCGACCACCGATTCGCCGCGCGGCCAGGTAACGCAAGCGGGAAGGAAGTGCGCCATGCCTGCCTTCTCCTCCACGGGATGCGCGAGTATGGCCTTGAAAAACGGCAGCGGGCGGGGCTGGCGGCATCCGCTCAGTATTTCGATTGCGGGCACGACGAACAGCTCGCACGTGACCATCGTCGAAACGGGATTCCCCGGCAAGCCGAAGACCGGTTTCCCGCGACACCATCCGAAAACCGTGGGCTTGCCCGGGCGAATGGCCACCGCGTCGAAGAAAAACTCGGCACCGAGATCGTGCAAAACCTGCTCGACAAGATCGTACTTGCCTACGGACACGCCGCCGCTCAGAACGAGCATGTCCGACGAATCGAGGGACTGTTCGATTCGCGCCCGGAGTTGCACGGCATCGTCCGGCGCCTTGCCGGACCCAACCGGATCGCCGCCCCCCAGCGCCACCTGCGCGGCCAGCGAGATGCTGTTGCTATTGCGAATCTGATAGGGTCCCACCGGATCACCGACGGAAACAAGCTCATCTCCGGTGGAGACAATCGCCACGCGCGGACGGCGCGAAATCTTCAGGCAGCCGTGCCCGACCTCGGCGGCCATGGCAAGCTCGGCGTAACTGAGGCGCGTGCCTCGCTGGATCACGACTTCTCCAACGCGGGCCTCGGCGCCGGCCAGGACATAGTGCTGTCCCGGACGCACGGCCTGGTCGAGGACGATGACGTCGCCCTCGGCGCGCGTGTGCTCGTCCATCACGACGGCGTTCGCGCCGCGCGGCACAGGCGCGCCCGTCAGGATGCGCACGCACTCGCCCGCGCCGACCGTGCCGTCGAATGCCACGCCGGCGCGGCTTTCGCCGATGAGACGCAGGCGCGCGCCCGGTTCGGCCGCGTCCGCCGCGCGAACGGCGAAGCCGTCGCGAATCGAGCGATTGAACGGGGGATAGTTGCGATCGGCGAGGATTTCTTCGGTGAGAATGCGGCCCAGCGCCTGCGACGGTTGGCTGGTGAGATCGAGTGTCTCGACTTCAGGCGCGACTGCGCGCGCGGTGAGAATCTCGATCACCTTTTCGCGCGCGGCTTCGAAAGAAATCATGGCCGGATAAGGCTATCTCACAACTGCTTCGGGTACAACCTGGCTCGAAGATCGGCGGGGGATTCTAGAGCCACGAGGCGAGCTTCGTTCCTCGGGGAACGATCGTGGCGTCGCGCTCCGGGCCGGTCGAGATCATTCCAATTTCGACCTGAAGCTGGTCGGAGATGAAATTCAAGTAATCGCGCGCGGCGACGGGAAGTTCCCTGACGTCGCGAATGCCGGGCGTAGGCTTCTGCCAGCCCGGCAGCGTGCGGTACTCCGGCTCGACGTGCGCGAGCGTCTCGACATCCGGCGGCATTTGCGTGATTCGCTCGCCCTTGTAGCGATAGCCGGTGCAAACTTTGATTTCGGGCTGCGCGTCGAAGACGTCGAGCTTGGTCACGACGAGCGAGTCGATGCCGTTGATCATCTTCGCGTAACGCAGGACCGCGAGATCGAGCCAGCCGCAACGGCGGGGCCGCCCCGTCACTGCGCCAAATTCGTTGCCGCGAGCGCGGACCGCCTCGGCATCAAGGTCAGGCATCTCGGTGGGAAATGGACCGCTGCCGACGCGCGTCGTATACGCCTTCGTGACGCCGACAACGCCGGTGACGCGCGTGGGAGCGACGCCGAGACCCGTCGCGGCGCCGCCCGAAATTGCGTTCGACGAGGTCACGTAGGGATACGTCCCGTGGTCGATGTCGAGCATCGTGCCCTGCGCGCCCTCGAACAGCACGGTGTCGCCCCGGTCGAGAGCGTGGTTGAGCAGAATGGCGGTGTCCGCGACGAGCCCGCTAATGTGCGCCGCGATCTCCAGGTATTGATCGACGAGCCCGGCGGTCTCGAGCGGATGGCCGTAGGCCGCGCGGCTGATCGCGTCTTTTTCCGCGATCACGCGCTCGAGTTTCGCGCGGAAGCATTCGGGCTCGAACAGATCGCAGACGCGAATTCCACGCCGCGCCATCTTGTCTTCATAGGCCGGGCCGATGCCGCGGGACGTAGTGCCGATCTTCGCCGCGCCTCGCGCGGTTTCCGCGGCTTTGTCCATTTCGCGGTGATACGGAAAAATCAGGTGCGCGCGGTTGCTGAGGAACAGACGGCCGCGCACTTCGACGCCGGACTTCTTGAGATTTTCGAGTTCGGCCACGAGCGCGCCGGGATCGACGACGGCACCGGGCCCGATGACGGCCTTCTTGTCCGGCCGCAGAATTCCGCTGGGAACGAGTTGCAGGACGTAACGGTGGCCGTCGAAGATGACGGTGTGGCCGGCGTTGTGGCCGCCGGCGTAGCGCGCGGTGTAATCAAAGGATGAGGCGAGGTAATCGACGACCTTGCCCTTTCCTTCGTCGCCCCACTGGGCCCCGACCACGGCAATTGCCTTCGTTCGAACCCTGTCCGCCACTTCCGCCACTCCGCAATCACACGAGTCGCATCTGCCCCGCTCCGGTTCACGCATGAAGCATTACAGGAGGGTGTGTGCGGCAAATGCCAGAAGCTCATCCTACGCTGCGCACCGACCGAAGGCAAGCGCCGCCCCGGCGCCCGTGCCCGCGCGGGTGGACGAAGCCCGGGGAATTGCCTATGCTTTGCCGAAAAGCTTGTCGGCGAGGTCGGCCGCGAACGGCACGCGGAACCGCTCGCCCTGATATGCCTTTATCATGAGGAGGATCCACAGGACAAGGCCCACCAGGAACAAAAGACTGAAAATCGCCCCCGCAAGCGAGAGGAAACCCATCCCTCCCGCAAAAAAACTCACCCCAATAAACATGCCCAAGACAATTCGGATAACGGTCAGACCGCCAAACACGACGATTGATTGTTTCGCATGGAACTGCACGGACGGGCGCTTGTCGATGAAGAAGAAGATCAGGCCCGTGACCCATCCTAGGACGTAGCAGAGCAGGCCGGCGACGTTTTCAGCCATCCCCGACTGCGCCGTCGAACCGCCGCTTTGAGCCGGGTTCGATGCGCCCGCCTGCTGCGCGCCACAAGAAGGACAAAAGCCCGCGTTATCCGCAAGAGCAGCCCCGCATTTCGTGCAGTGTGCCATGTTCCCCCCTTTGAGCCGGTGCCTCGGAGGTGCTTTGGCGGCGAAGCCTAGCAAAACGCGGCCTCCTCGGCAAGCGCAATCAAGTGTCGTCGGGCCCCGCCGTTCGCGTAGGCCGCGAGAGGCGATGGTATACTGGCGTCTCCGCGCGGAAGTGGCGGAATTGGCAGACGCGCCAGCCTTAGGATTTAGTGATGTGGTACTGGAGCCATTGTAAACACAAGTATTTAAGCCCAAGACCCCTCTCAGGAAGCCATCTATCTCAAGTCTATTTTGAGTCTAAAATTTAGGTGGGGATTTTCTCTCAAACTCTTGTCGTATTGACGATGCGGGCAAGTAAGACGTAGTTTGGCGTTCGAGCGGGATGTGCCCGGTGGCCCAATCACACTTCGACTCCGCTCGCACGCAAAGACCTAACCGAAAACCAGCTACACGTTCCTATTCAGGAGCGATAGCAATGGGCAGGGTGACCAACGATTCAACAACGATTCAATGATTTCCATGAACCAACAAACTGAAAAACGACTCCTCCTCACCGACACGCTCCCCGAGTTTGCTGCCGAGCTTCGCCAACTTCTCATCGAGCGGGGCGAAGCCGAACTCGCTTGCACAGGTGTCGGGATTGATGATTTTGGAGCGGTGCTACTTGCAGGGACGGCTTCTGCGCCACTTTTTACACGCGACCCAAGCCGGAAGGCGGCTTCGGTCCCGGTCATCGGAATGTGCGCTTGATGCCGGAAGAAGGGATGCTGATAAACACAACGTGAATGAACTCCACGAAATCTTCGCACATCGCAGGAACCAATGCGCAGAAATTCTTGAAACGCTACTTGCTGCACCCGCATTCAGGTTTGACGACAGCTTGCGGCCACGATTGCCGGTAAAGCACGGACTGTACGTGATTGCTCGAAGGGACAGACCTAAAGGCGAGTACCTCCACGCCGGTAAGTCGCTAAAGGCGAAAGAGGGATTACGCAGCCGAGTGTGGAGCCAACACTTCACTCAAGGAGGCAATCGTGCGCGTAGTGACTTGGTTCAGAAAGTCATAGACAAGGGTTACGCAGATGGTAGGGCAACCGCCCAGACGTGGATTAGGGCAAACTGTCTTGTCCAGTGGCTTGTCGAAGAAGATGAGGATTCCCGGTGTTGGGCAGAACACTACATGCTCAGCGTGCTGCGTCCAATTTGGGGTCGATAGCATTCCTCCCCCAGTTCGGGATGGCCGCGCCGTTCGTGCTTGTTCTTCGCTGCGAGCCGTGGGACCCTGCTCGACGACCAAACCGCAAGGTTCTCGCCGAGCACAGAGCGGCCACGAGCACGGAGCCGTGGCGTGAATAGAGTATTACTCAATCGGTTTGAGCACTTCCTTCACTGGTAGTCCCGTGACTTGCCCAATGTAAGAGAACCACCCGTGCCTCAGCCTCTCTTGGAATTCTCGCATTCGCGCATCGCCCTTCGGGTCTATATCACCCCCAACCCAGAAAGGCACTCCTTCATCCCTGCTCCCAACGCGGTACGAGAAATAGACCACAGCAAAGATGTGCGGGAACTGGCGTTCCCGCGTTGGTTTCTTCTTTTGCAGAACCCGAGAGACAAGAATCATGTAATCCGTTGGACTTGTGTGGAGGAGATTTCCATCATTTGCGATAAGGAGCAGACCCCTTGCATTTGGCAGATTTGAGGACTGTTTCGTCGAGCGAATTTGCCGGTTGGCCTTATGTATGAGGCGCTGCACCGGAGCTTGGAGAATGTGTAGCCATTCGCGTTGGCAAACTGGATTGAGCTCCCGCAATGAGATCGTCGGCCTACCAAAGGCCATCATTAAGCGGCGCTTCATCCAGTCGTTCACAAGCGCCTGTAATCGAGTTGCGTGCTCCAAACGAGCATCTTGTTGAAGTGTCTTCAACTCGGCGACGACACTGTCTTGCGGGAACAAAAAATCGGCGCTCTCCGCATCATTCTCAGGCAGCACTGTCCCGCCGAAATTTCGAACGAATTCGCGGAAGTGCTCTTCAAAATCTCCAGCAAGCATGGTGCGATTTTAGCAAAAAACCTTTCAGGCAAGTGGGCCTGCGGAGGGCACCTCTAGCGACCATCGTTCCCCGTCAGCCACTCCACGACCTTTGCCCAATCGAATCGGAGATAGCGTCCCATGTGGAGGCGTGGAAGCGGGTTCTGGTTGCGAGAGCGCGTCTGCTCGTAAACCCAACTCTTGCGGACTTTGAGCGATGCAGTCTGAATGGACGGATTGCGTCCGTCGGCTAGAACCTGCCCGCATCAATCCACGCTTGAACTTCGTCCGCTACTGAAAAAGCCTTCGTTGGCTCACCCTCAAATCGTCCGTCCAGTTCGTAGGCATTTCTCTCCAAAGGTATGGCCTCATACGCGCCGCCGCTCAGAAAACCCCTCAGGTACTTGGCTGCGAACTCCGCCAATCCTAGCTTGTCGTACTGGACTACGTGAACCAACTCGTGAAAGAGGAGCCTGTCCGTGAACGGCCCATGGGAGACCATCGTGTCCACGAACGTGATTGCGGCCATGTGAGCGAAGTCCGGCAGCGAGCCAGCCTCGAATCCCATTGTAATGAGTTCCGTGTAGAAGAGAGGATTGCCAACCCGTTCTCCAGCAAGGACTACGACTCGCGCTGTGTCCAAGGTGGACGGCGGAAAGAAGGATTGCATGACCGTCTTTTGTTTCTGGTCTAGAGGCACGGCCCTGCGTCTGTAGGTCTGGTGCTGCCGTTCGATATAAGCCGCGACCTGTTTAACAACCCATTCAATCTGAGCGGCGCTGATGTTGGGCAAGGGCATGGTGAACCTCCGGTCGTTCAGCACGCTATCATGCGTGCGTCCTCGCACCCGCCACCCCCTGATACCCGGAGTATAATCCGCTCTCGAATCGGAATTCGCGATGGACTCCTCTTTCGAGCAAGCACTCACCAACGTCTGGCGGCAGACTCTCGTCGAGAACGCCGACGTGGTCGAGCTAGGCACAGAGCGTTCCTGTTCGGCTGACTCCCAAGCGCCGTTTGCGGCAAGTGGACTTCGTGTTCGACGGGAACGAGATTCGTGGGCTGGAGCAGAACCCGGAAACGAAATCCCGTTGGGCACAGATGGCACGGTCTGGCAAAAAGGTGATGCAGTTCATCAGCAAGGGACGCTACGTGGCAAACGTGGTGGATGGGAAGGTGACCGTCTACGGTAGGCAGGCCGGGACGAGTCGGTGAGGCGGGCATAAAGGCTCTTGCCGATTCGCATCGCCAGGTACGCGCATTCGACAACGCTCTCCTACGGCTCCCGCCTCGCCAGAT
Organism: Candidatus Acidiferrales bacterium; assembly: GCA_050018375.1. Taxonomy (GTDB): domain Bacteria; phylum Acidobacteriota; class Terriglobia; order Acidiferrales; family UBA7541; genus Palsa-295. Next base: position 151,619 of record JBEKAE010000004.1, read on the forward strand.
TCGACCTCGTGCTGCCACGACCCTTTCCTTTTGGTCCGAAGCCCCCGAAAGCCTTTGTGACCACTCTGCCGTGCCGGCTGTCAGACAGGGGAGGACCGTCCGGGACCGTCAAGGCGGATATAAGTTCTATCGCCGCATCGAGGACTGCCAGGCAAACTTCGCCGGAGAGGTCGCTTACCTTGCGGAGCCTGGCTTTACTGCAATGGAATCTGGCTTGCGTCGCACAGCGGAGACGTGTAGCTGGCCGTGCCGGTCGGATTCGTTCGGATTACTCCAGTGGCATCCGCGCAGAAAGCTCGCTGGCCGGTTGTTCCCACGGACACGGGAGAGGCCGTGACGACATAGCCGTCGGAAAAGCTGGGCGTACAGCCCTCAGGCACGGAAGAAGAGGGAATGGCTTGCGTACCCGCAATGAGCGCTAAATCATAACCGCTCTTGGTCCCACTGGTTACCACGGCATCGACGAACTGAGCGTTGTTGCAGCCTGGAGCTGCGCCTCCCGTTGTGCCGATCTGAGCGAGCGTGGGAACATCAACGTTGCGTCCACGGCGTACAATGGCTGCACGCAGGAAGCCTTGAGCCAGTCGGTGACGAGCAGCAACCAATTCTCTGGCTTTTGCTACGATGCGGCAGGGAACCTGCTGGCGGAAACGGCCGCGCCCTGCCCGTCTCCGACCTACAATTACAATGCCAAGAACCAACTCACTTCGACGGCAGGGGTCAGCTATTTGTATGACCCTACTGGGAGCCGGGTCGAGAAATCTAGTGGCACGCTGTATTGGTATGGCCCGGACAACAACGTCTTGGAGGAGACCAACCTCTCCGGGGGTCTGGTCAACGAGTATGTGTTCTTTGGAGGGCAGCGGATCGGGCGGCGCGATTATTCGAACAATGTCTACTACTACGCGACCGACCATCTCGGCACCTCGCGTGTGATGGCCGAAGTCCCGTCTGGCAGCACGACCGCCACGCTCTGCTACGACGCCGATTTCTATCCCTTCGGTGGCGAGCGCGCCTACACGAACACCTGCGCGCAAAACTACAAGTTCACCGGCAAAGAACGCGACAGCGAATCGAATCTCGACAACTTCGGTGCGAGGTACAACTCATCGAGCATGGGCCGCTTCATGAGTCCCGATCCGCTGGCTGGTCATACCGAAGACCCTCAGACGCTAAACCGGTACGTATACGTCAGAGACAATCCGCTTAGTCTAACTGACCCCACGGGCCTGGACTTCTATCTCTCATGCCAGAAGGCATCCGACACCTGTCAGAAAGACTCAGCAGGAAATTTGGTGCAAGACACTACAACCACGACGACAGACGCGAATGGGAACAAGACCTCTAATTTCACGGCGACGGTCGTAACGAGCGCCTCCCTGCAAGACCCGAATAGCGGCAACACAGCGACAGTCAACCAGAACGGCGTTCAAATCACCACCGCCAATGGCACGGCCGAAGGAATCTTCATCAACAAGACTCCCGCAGCCAACATTCAAGGCAGTGGAGACCTCTCAGGTTTCGCATTCAACATAAATAGCAGCAACGAAAAGATAGGTACGCTCGACGCCGGAACGTACACCTACGAGGGATCGCGAGATCAGGCTGGCGTCGTCAAAGTTCTCACTGACAGAGGAGCCTTTTCATACCCTGGCGAGAATTCGATTGGTAACCCCTGGCATCCGGGAGACTTGAACTTCCGGTTCAGTTCGGGCGCACATCCTGAGCTATTCGATTATGGCCCATCTCCCCATATCCTAGTGCCCAACGACCCAGCAGCAACGGTTCCAGTTGGTCCCGGATATGATGGTCAGTTCCACGTCGACAGCCACACTGGCGCTTTAAGTCACGGCAGCTGCGCCGTCTTTCATGCGGGGTGCCAGTGATGCTTGGCATCGCCTATCTAGTTCTCCTCGGCGCGATTGTGATCTCCATCTTGGTAGGATGGAGGCTGTCTCTGTCTGCGAACGTACCGGAGCTTCCCGTTTGGAGGAGGCGATTACTGCTCCTTGGGCTGCTGGCAAATGCAGTATCTCTGGCCTTGTTCTTGACCGTTAGCTTTGGCCCACGCCTGATCTCTAATTGGTCGCCCGACATCTACAATTATCGGCTGTCCGTCCCGGTTGCCGTCGCTTCGATTTTGCTTGGAGCCTTCGGCAGGCGCGTTCCGCGTGTCCTGGTGATCCTGAACGGCGTCGTTCTGACGTGGTTGTGGTTGAATCTTGGCGCGTCGAGCTTATGAGTACGATGGGCGGAGCTATCATTACGATGCCCGTCTACAAGTTCACCGGCAAAGAACGCGACTCCGAATCCAACCTCGACAATTTTGAGGCAAGGTACGATTCCTCCAGCATAGGCCGATTCATGTCCCCCGACCCATCCGGGCTTGCCCTTGCCGACCCACTGATCCCCAGCAGTTGAACCTCTATAGCTACGTCCGCGACAACCCGTTGATCCTGACCGATCCAGACGGTCTCGAATGCGTCTGGGACGATGGAAGTTACGATTCTAACGATGATCCCAACACCGGAAGCCCAGATCAGTGTTCCGCTGCGGGCGGGCAGTGGGTCGATCACTCATATTTCCAACAAAACAATCTGCCTGACTGGAGGCTCAGCGGGTCGTACTATACAACCACTACGGTGGCCACTGGAACAACTCCTTGTCCCTGAGAGGAAAGCTATGCCGAGTGAGTGGATGAAGGAAATGGCGCGGTGGGTCTTCTGGCTCATACCCATCCTGAGCATATGGTTTGCTTTCTGGCCTAGGCAGTCTGTTGCCCTGATCGCTGGGCTTTTTGCACCCTTTGCTGGGGACCGCCCGGTTCCGAAATTTGTCGTCCCTGTCTTCAGAGTTGTCGGGATACTCGGACTCATCAGTGTTGTGTGGAAGGTCATCGACTTCTGGCGGGTGGCGCACCCCTAGCAGCAGTATCTTTGCACGCCAACGTCGCCCGCGCATGAGCGGGTCACGCCGGAATTCATTCAAGCCACGGATCAGATTTGAGGGGTGCTGCACGCTTCGTTTCTCAGAAGGGTGCGTGGGTTTGCTCTGCGCTCACGTTGTCCCGTTAGCTCTCCGCGCCCCAAAGTGCACGGGCTTTCGCACTTGCATTTCGCCTCCCGCCCACTAGCAGATGCTCGGCAGCGAACCAGCTTCACACACCGAGACGGATTTCCACCGAGCACTCCCGATTGAATCCCACAAAAGGCAGGTCTCCAAATTCCAGAAGGTAAAGCGGATAGAGCCTATTTGTCTTTCTTGCCCGAAGTGCGGTTGTTGACGAATTTCGGGTGTGTATAAGTCAGCGAAATCACGGAGCCTGTAATGCCTTGTGCTGCATCACCCTTGGCGGGGACCAATTTTTCGCTTTGGCCCAGTGGTATAATTGAGCTGGCGATACATACACGCCATCAACAAAATTCAAAGCAGTTGAACGCAGGCGGCGGAATAGCACCGACAAACGGGACTGTGAACCAGCCATGGAAACTCAAGCGCAGTGTCCAGTGTGCATCAAGCACGGTCCCGAGTATCGGGGACTGCCTTGTCCGATCTGCAACACGGTCGGTGACGATCCTTGGACTTTCGTCGAAGGACGCCTGTACCACGTGCGCTGTATCAGGAAGGTGCAGCCATGAAAATCGAAGGCGTCGGGAAACTCAAGGTCACGAAGGAGCCGAACGTAGGCGCAGACAACAAGCCGATTGACCTTGGATGCGCTGAGAGAAGCCGACGAACGCAACGAGCAAGTCTGATGGAAGGAGACGGAGTAATTAGCAAGCTGGAATGCTTCAATCGGTTCGACGAGGTGAACTACTGGTTGTCGAGGACTCGTGACCTGATAACGAACGCCGAGACCTACAGCTATCGGGCATTTAGGAAATCCTTCTGGGAGCTAAGGCGGAAGGCTCGGAAATCAGAGATGGAATTGGTGATTGCGCTATTTCGCTTCGAAAGGGCAATGAATAAGGCTATGGCTGAGTTCAAATCTTGAAGTACCCGGATGGCACCATCTCGAAACTGGACCCCATGGTCGCGTGTGACGATATGGAAGCGGCGATAAGTCGCCTCCGTGACCTTCTGGACGCCGCCGAAACCTACCGGCGACACGCCTATTACGAATCGGCAGCAACCCTGCATTTGGAATTGGCTCAAGCCATGGAAAGAGCATGGAAGGGGTGCGAGGAGATTGTGGAGGACTTGGATGGGTAAGAAAACCCTTCGTCAGCGCATCGAGGAAGAGACCGGCGTTGACCTGTCCCCCATGGCAATCGCTCGGGACCGCAGGCTACGGGCACTGTACGAGGAGTGGGTCAAGGTTAAAGGTACGTCGGAAGAGGCGGCCGCCTACGCTGCCTTCGTCAAATTCGTCAGAGAGGAGTATCCATGAGCGAGAAGCGGAATGAGCACTGTCCACCGCCGCAACAGTGGGTGACGCCCGACAAAATCGTTACCCTGAACACGAACGGTCGGCTCCAGACCTACACGGAAGTGAGCAAGAAAGATGGGAGTGTGAAAACGACCACCTACGTCAAGACGACCCCCTGACGGTGCACCGTTGCATCTCACCGGCTCCTACGGTCGGTGAAACGAGCGAACCCCCACAGAATGCCTATCACGAGGACGAACTAGAAAAATCGCCGGATTGGCGCATGATGCGGGCCGGAGTCCAGCAAGTAGTCGCTATGCGAATTAGTGGGCACTCCACGACTCACATTTTTCAACGCTACAACATCGTTGATGAAACCGATTTGCACGCCGCAGCCGACTTGATAGAATCCACAAACAAGAAGTAGGCCCGAGTGTCGGAATTGGCAGACGAGCACGGCTTAGGACCGTGTGCCGCAAGGCGTGGAGGTTCGAGTCCTCTCTCGGGCACCATCACAGCGGGGGTGAAATGAAGCAGCTAAAATGGAAGAACTCATACACGGCAAGAATCGTCATCGAGACCGGTGACGATGGTGACAGGTTCTTTGCCCTTCAAAGACCGAACGGCAAATTCGAGATGAACGGCAATCATGAACTTGTGCTCTCTGTCTCCCCGACCGAAGCGGAACGTTCCGGTGTCGTGGACTCCTACCGTGGTAAAGGCAAGTTCCGAATCGTGAAGTGCATCATCGCCACGCCGCAGGGATAGTTTGAGTCTAATTCGAGGCTACGAGCTTTCTGGCTTTTTCGTAAGTGATTGAGCGGTTGTGGTTAAACAAAATCTTGACGCTCGTCTTAGGAGCTGGTGGCCGAAAGGCCGTAGGGGTTCGAGTCCCTTCTTCCGCACTCTGAATCCCAAGGAAGATGCACCGGCATTATTTGCAAATAAAGTATTTACCCTCCCGAATCGCCGTCGAAGAGATTTGTCGTGGGACAGTCCCGCCCGGCTTATAGTTCTGTCGGGCCACCCATGCTTGGGAAACCGGACATTTCGCATGACGAGCGAGATCCGCGCGAAGACCTCGCGCGAGCCGACCGCGAACGGGACGAGCTCAATCGCATCGGAATCGCGCTTTCTTCCACGCGCGATATCGGCAAGCTGCTCGAAATGATCCTGTCCAAGGCGCGTGAAATCACGAACGCCGATGCCGGTTCGCTTTACCTCGTGGAAAGTTCGGAGATCAACGGCAGCCCTTCCGGACAACGCGAACGGCGGCTGCGTTTCAAGTTCACGCAAAATGCCAGCCGTCAATTTCCCTTCAAAGAAGGCACGATGCCGCTCGCGGAAGATTCCATGGCCGGCTATACGGCGCTTCACGGAGAGGTCGTCGCGCTGGATGACGTTTACGCCATTTCGCCCGACCGGCCCTACCGGTTCAATCCGCGTTTCGACCAGGAAACGGGCTACCGGACGCGCTCGGCCCTCACCCTGCCGATGAAGAACCCGCGCGGCGAAGTGACCGGCGTGGTGCAGCTTCTCAATTGCAAACGCAACTGGGAGGCGCGTTTATTGACTCCGGAAGATTTTGAACGCGAGGTGCAGCCGTTTTCGCCGCGATCCGCGCATCTGGCGGAATCGCTGGCCTCTCAGGCGGCGGTCGCATACGAGAATAACCGGCTCTATCACGACATCGAGGTGCTGTTCGAAGGATTCGTGAGGGCGTCCGTAACCGCCATCGAGCAACGCGACCCGACCACCTCCGGGCATTCGACGCGCGTGGCGACCATGACTCTCGGACTTGCGGAAGCGATCAACCGTACGGCACGAGGTCCCTACGCGCAGACGCGCTTCACCGCCGAACAGCTCAAGGAAATCCGCTACGCTGCGCTCCTGCACGATTTCGGCAAGGTCGCCGTGCGCGAGGAAGTGCTGATCAAGGCGAAGAAACTTCACCCGTCGGAACTTACGGTCCTGCACCACCGCTTCGACTACGTGCGCAAGGAGATGGAAGCGGAGTGCGCTCAAAAGAAGCTCGACGCCGTGCTGGCTCGCGGATCTCAGGCTGCGCGCGGGGAACTCGCGCGGATTGACGAGGAATACCGGCGCAAGCAAGCCGAGCTGGACGAATCGCTTCGTTTCATTCTGCAACTCAACGAGCCCACGGTCTTGCGGGGAGGATCGTTCGAAAAGCTGGTCGATGTTGCCCGCAAGACGTATCGAGATCCCAGGGGCCGCGAATGCCCTCTGCTCACGCCGGACGAGGTTTCTTCGCTATCCATTCCTCAAGGCTCGCTCAACGACGACGAGCGGCGGCAGATCGAATCTCATGTCACGCACAGCTTCAATTTCCTGATTCAGATTCCGTGGACCCAGGAGATCAAGTACATTCCCTGGATCGCGCGGGCGCATCACGAGAAATTGAACGGCACCGGTTATCCAAACCGGCTTCGTGGCGACGAAATCCCCGTGCAAGCCAGGATGATGTCCATCTGCGATATCTTCGACGCGCTCTCCGCCGCCGACCGGCCCTACAAGAAGGCCGTTTCGATCGAGCGGGCCCTGGACATTTTGGACATGTCAGTCCGCGATCGGGATCTCGATTCCGACCTGTTCCAAATCTTCCTTGACGCGCGCATCTACGAGCTTACAAGCAGCGAATCCCCGGCGACGGCTCTGGTAATTTGAGGGCAGGGTTCGCGCCGCCGCGGATGGATGACCGCTAGGTTTCACCGAAGTCCCGGAATTGCCAGACGCGCCGGCCCTTTGTAGTGGACTGTGGCCGAAAGACCGCAGGGGTTCGGTCTCCTCTTCGGCACCCGCCTTATCTTTGCTCCGCCCCGTTGTCGTTCCTGTTGCCATGTTTGCGGGGAGATCCTCGACTTATCAAGTTAGGGCCTTATTGACAATTCATCTATACCAAGTATAATTAGAAATATCAAAGAGAGGGTATTGATATGAGCGTCGCGATAACGCAAGCCATCCTAGTTGCGGACGAAGTCTGGCTCGCCACTGCCCTGCTCCACCGCGAGCATCCTGACCGGGGCGATTTCACCGTGGGGGAGATTGTCGAGCGGGCGAAACGGGAAGCCGTGGTCGGCAGGCTGCGTCCTGGTGTTTACGTCCATGTCGTCCAGCACTGCGTGGCAAATCGAGCGCCAAACCCCGGCCGTTACCGGATGCTTTTCGAGACGAGGAAGAACCACCGGCGCCTGTTTCGTTCCGGTGATGCATATGACGCGAAGCGCGAAGGCTCCAAAATCACACCGGATCGCGAGGACATACCAGCCAAGTATCACTCCCTGCTTGATTGGTATAGCAGAGAATTCGCGCCACGAGGACGAGCGAAGGCCGAGAATGACCCTCTCCTTGCCCTGCGCGGGTCCGGGAAAAAGCTCTGGGCGGATGAACATGCCGACGAATACATCCGCAGGTTGCGGGAGGGATGGGAGTGAGCCGCATTTTCTGGGATACGAATCTTTTCATCTATCTGTTCGAGGATTATGGCGGTCTGTCGAAAGACGTCGACGCTCTGCGGCGGAGGATGATTGCCCGCGGGGATCAGCTATTCGCGTCCACGCTGACGCTGGGCGAAGTGCTGGTGAAACCCACGGAAAAGGCGGACGAGAAACTCAAGCGTTCCTATTCGGATGCCCTGACACAGACCGCCACACTGCTTTCCTTCGACCGCGACACGGCAGCGCATTATGCAGCGATCCGCAAGGACCGGACCGTCAAAGCTCCGGACGCAATCCAGCTTGCTTGCGCGGCGCAAGCTCGGATCGATCTTTTCATCACGAACGATGACCATCTTAAAGGCAAGGCGATACCGGGGATTCAATTCATCGTGCCGCTGAAAGGCGCAATTCTTTGAAAGGAGACTGAAGCGGTACATGAGGATATTTTGAAGAGGGGACGATTTTCAATCCCCGATGCGGCGCGGTTGACGCGCGCGAGCGGATTCCCTATACTCTGCTTTCGGTGGCGTTCTTGGCTGGCTGTTCTTCCCCCTCCTCCTTATCGGATTCCGAACAGGCGACAGGCGGATTGAGACGGGGTTTTGCCGGGCGCGCGTCCCTCTGAGAACTTTTTCATGGCTGAAACAACAACCTGCAAGCGCGAAATCGAGCTGGAAATTCCGGCCGAGAACGTCCAAAAGGCGACGGAAAAAGTCGCGCGGGACATCGCCCGGATCGCCCGCATCCCCGGATTCCGTCCCGGCAAGGCGCCCGTGACGCTGGTGCGGCGCCGCTTCGCCGAGGACATCCAGGGCGAAGTCGTCCAGTCGCTCGTTCCGGAGTATCTCGAGAAGGCGCTCGACGAGAAAAAGCTCGTACCGGTGACGCGTCCCGAGGTGGACAAGGTCGAATTCAAAGAGGGCGAGCCGCTGCGGTTCCGCGCGGTCTTCGAAGTCCTGCCCGAATTCGAATTGGGCGACTACAAGAACATCCAGGTGCAGGTGGACGAGATCGAAATCGGCGACGCCCATGTGGACAAGGCGCTCGAAGAGGTACGCGAGCGCGCCGCGACGTTCGTTCCGGTCGAGGAACGCGCCGCGCAGGACGGCGACTACGCGCTCATCAAGCTGATCGGCACGCCGGCCGGCGGCGGCGATCCCGTGCAGGCGGACAACATCATGTGCCACCTGGGCGCCGAAGAGACGCTCGCAAGCTTCACGGAGAATCTGCGCGGCGCGAAGCCGGGCGAAACGCGCCAGTTCGAAGCCAAATACCCGGATGATTACCCGGACGCGAAGCTCGCGGGGAAGACGTACAACTACTCCGTCGAGGTGCAGGGCATCAAGGAAAAGAAGCTGCCCGAACTGAACGACGAGTTCGCCAAGGATGCGGCGGGAGGACAAGGTCCCGAAGGGGGCGGCGTCGCGACGCTCGACGAGCTACGCAAGAAAATCCGCGAAAATCTCGAGGCGGCGAAGGAACAGCAGCAAGCGGCGCAGGCGCGCGAGGAAATTCTCGCGGAGATCGTGAAGCAGCATGACTTCCCTGTGCCTGAAGCGCTGATCGAAGCGCAGATGGATACGCGGCTCGAGCGCGTCGTGCGGTCGCTCGCGGCGCAGGGCGTGGATCCGCGCGCGGTGGACGTCGACTGGGTGTCGCTCCGACGGCGCCAGCGCGAGCGCGCGGTGGACGACGTGAAGGCCGAACTGCTGCTCGACCGGATCGCGACCGCGGAGAACGTCGACGCGACCGACGAAGACGTCGAAAAAGAGATTGCAGCGCTTGCGGAACAGAGTGGCGAATCGGCAACCGCTTTGCGCGCTCGCTTGACAAAGCAGGGAGCGCTCGATAGGATGAAATCGAAGTTGCGAAGCGACAAAACGATCGACTGGCTCTACCGCACGGCCCGAATCGAGAAGACGGCCAAAAGTGAAAAGTAGCTCCGGCTTGGGTTTCCTCAGCGCGCTAAATTTTTCCAGATGAGACAAAACGACGACGCGAATCCGCGTGCCACAACGCTCGTTCCCATGGTGGTCGAGCAGACCAACCGGGGCGAGCGCGCCTACGATATCTATTCGCGGCTTCTCAAGGACCACATCATCTTTATCGGAACGCCGATCGACGATCATGTGGCCAACCTGGTGACCGCGCAGTTGCTGTTCCTCGAATCCGAGGACCCCGAGAAGGACATCTCGGTCTATATCAACTCGCCGGGCGGGTCGATTTCGGCGGGAATGGCCATCTACGACACAATGCAGTTCGTGCGCCCCGACGTGGTCACCTACTGCATCGGCCAGTCCGCTTCGATTGCCGCTCTGCTGCTGGCTGCGGGCACGCCCAAGAAGCGCTACGCCCTGCCGAATTCGCGCGTCCTGATCCACCAGCCGTGGATGTCCGGCCTTTCGGGCCAGGCCACCGACATCGACATTCACGCGAAGGAAATCATCCGCACACGGGCGTCGCTCAACAAGCTGCTCGCGTTCCACACGGGCCAGCCGGTTGAGAAGATCGAAAAGGACGTGGAGCGCGATTTCATCATGACGGCCGAACAGGCGAAGGCTTACGGCATCGTCGACGAAATCATTACGAAGCATCGCTAGTGTCGTTCCAAAGGGTTAGTAGCGAGGGCGATGAATTCCGGCACGAAGAGAGGCTTCCGTTTTACAATGGGAGCCAGATTCTTCGCGGGTCGGGTTTCGACGTGAGGGGGCGCCATCGGTGAAACGGTTCACCCCAGAAGAGCCGTTGCGTTGTTCCTTCTGCCATAAGACGCAGGAGCAGGTGGAGAAGCTCATCAGTTCTCCATCCGAGTATCCCCGCTCGTACATCTGCAACGAGTGCGTGGGCGTCTGCCAGCAGATTCTCGAAGACGAGAAGCGCGAGCAGTCGAGTCCGGCGAACCGCCGCCTGCCGCGCCCGCCCGAGATCAAGGCGTTTCTCGACGGGTACGTGATCGGCCAGGACAAGACGAAAAAGAAGCTGGCCGTGGCGGTGTACAACCACTACAAGCGGATTTTCCTGAACCGGCAGCCGGGCGACGTGGAACTCACCAAGTCGAACATCCTGCTGATCGGGCCGACCGGGACCGGCAAGACGCTGCTGGCGCAAACGCTCTCGCGGATGCTGGATGTGCCGTTCGCCATCGTCGATGCCACCACGCTCACCGAGGCGGGCTACGTCGGTGAAGACGTCGAAAACATCATCTTGAAGCTCTTGCAGGCCGCCGATGGTGACGTCCAAAAGGCCCAGCAAGGCATCATATACATAGACGAGATCGACAAGATTTCGAAGAAGGACGAAAACCCCTCGATCACGCGCGACGTTTCGGGCGAGGGCGTGCAGCAGGCGCTGCTGAAGATTCTGGAAGGCACGGTCGCCAACGTCCCGCCCCAGGGCGGGCGCAAGCACCCGCACCAGGAGTTCACTCCGGTCGATACGACGAACATCCTGTTCATCTGCGGCGGGGCCTTTGTTGGGCTGGAAAAGATTATCGAGCGCCGCGTAGGGCAGAAGTCGCTCGGGTTCCATGCGGATGCGCAGCCGACCACGGCCACCCGCCGCAATATCGAGGTGCTGGAGCAGGCGCAGCCCACGGATCTGATCCGCTACGGGCTGATTCCGGAGTTCGTCGGCCGGCTGCCGGTGGTGGGCGTGCTGAGCGATCTGGACAAAGGCGCACTGGTGCGCATCCTGACGGAACCGAAAAACGCTCTCGTGCGTCAATATCAAAGACTCTTCGAATTCGAAAACGTACGCCTACGATTCACGGACGACGCTCTCGAGACGGTCGCCGATCTGGCCCTTCAACGCAAAGTCGGGGCGCGCGGTCTGCGCATGATCCTGGAAGACTTGATGCTGGAAATGATGTACCACCTGCCGGCGCAGCGTAAGCTTCGCGATTTCGTCGTCACGGCGGACATGGTCAAGGGCCGCGAAATCAACTGGAGCCTGCTCGAAAAGGCCGGCTGATCGTTCCAGTTCTTCACGGGCCCTCTCATCGCGCCCAGGAAATTTGCCGTTCTGAGTGCAGCGAGAAATCTTTCTTCGACGGGCGGCATCTAAAGAAACTAAGAAGATAAATGTTCAACAAGGAAAAACTCGAAGTGAAGCGCGTGCCGATGATGCCGGTGCGGGATATGGTCATCTTCCCGGAGATGATGCACCCCTTCATCGTAGGGCGCGAAGCGTCGGTCCGGGCGCTGGAAGAAGCGCTGGCCGGCGACAAGAAGATTTTCCTCGTCACTCAGCACGATGCCTCGGTGGACGATCCCAAGCCCGAAGAGATCTATCAGGTCGGGACGCTCGCGAATATCGTCCAGAGCGTCAAGCTGCCGGACGGCAATATCAAAGTCCTGGTCGAGGGTACCGAGCGCGCGAAGGTGGTGCAGGTGACGAGCGACGAAGGATTCTTCCGCGCCTCGATTCGCCTCGTTCCGGTGAAGACCGAGCCCGGCCCGCAGACCCAGCAGGCTTCCGAACGCGTCACGAATCTCTTCGAGCAGTACGTCAAGCTCTCGCAAAGCCTGAACTACGACACGATGATCGCCGCGGTGCGCGTCGAAGATCCCGGAAAGCTTTCCGACGCGATCGCCGCGAACCTCCAGATTCCCGTGGAAGAGAAGCAGGAGCTGCTCGAAATTTTCGAGCCCATCGAGCGCCTGAACCGCATCGCCGACATCCTCGACGTGGAAATCGAAAAGCTCAACGTCGATCGCTCGATCAACACGCGCGTCAAGCGGCAGATGGAGCGCGCGCAAAAAGAGTACTACCTCAACGAGAAGCTCAAGGCGATCCAGAAGGAACTTGGACGCGGTGAAGCCAACGAGATCGAACAGCTCAAGAAGAAGATCGAGGCCTCCGGCATGCCCGAAGGCCCGATGGAGAAGGCTCAGCAGGAGCTGAAGCGGCTCGAAATGATGCCGCCGATGTCGGCCGAATCGACCGTTTCGCGGAATTACCTCGACTGGCTGCTCGCCGTGCCGTGGAAGAAGCGCTCGAAAGAAATCCGCGACATCAAGAAGGCGGAGGTGATTCTCGCCGAGGACCACTACGGTCTCGAGAAGATCAAAGAGCGCATCCTCGAATACCTGGCCGTGCGCCAGCTCGTGAAGAACCCGAAAGGCTCGATCCTCTGCTTCCTTGGGCCTCCGGGAGTGGGCAAGACTTCGCTGGCGATGTCGATCGGGCGCGCCACCGGCCGGAAATTCGTCCGCGTGTCGCTCGGCGGGGTGCGCGACGAAGCGGAAATTCGCGGCCACCGGCGCACGTACATCGGCGCCCTGCCCGGCCAGATCATTCAGATGATGCGCAAGGCCGGCACGGTAAATCCCGTGTTCGTCCTCGACGAAGTCGACAAGATGTCCATGGACTTCCGCGGCGACCCGTCGGCGGCGCTGATGGAAGTGCTCGATCCGGAGCTGAACCACTCCTTCACCGACCACTATCTCGATGTCGAATACGATCTCTCGAAGGTGATGTTCATCTGCACGGCGAACGTGCTGCACACGATTCCGCAGCCCTTGCAGGACCGCATGGAAGTTTTGCGGCTGCCCGGCTATACGGAACAGGAAAAGCACCAGATCGCGCAGCGGTTTCTGGTCCAGCGGCAGCTCGAAGCCACCGGCTTGACGAAGGACAACCTGAAGTTCACGGATGAGGCCATCACGCACATCATCCGCCACTACACGCACGAAGCAGGCGTCCGCAATCTCGACCGCGAAATTGCCAATATTTGCCGCAAAGTGGCGCGTAAAGTCGTGGAAAATGACAAGAATTACACCGCCGAAGTCACGGCTGCCAACGTCAACGATTACCTGGGCATCCTTAAGTACCGTGATTTCTTCGCTGAAAAGAAGAACGAGATCGGCCACACGACCGGCCTGGCCTGGACCGAGGTCGGCGGGCAGGTGCTCTCAACGGAAGCGACCCTGATGCAGGGACGGGGCCGGCTGACCCTCACCGGAAAGCTCGGCGACGTGATGCAGGAGTCGGCGCAGGCGGGCATGAGCTACGTCCGGTCGCGCAGCCATCTCTTCGGCCTGCCGAAGGACTTTTATCGTCATATCGATATCCACGTGCACGTGCCCGAAGGCGCCATCCCGAAGGACGGCCCGTCGGCCGGCATTACGATGTGCACGTCGATCGTGAGCGCACTGACGCGCATTCCGGTTCGCTGCGACGTGGCCATGACCGGCGAGATCACTCTCCGCGGCAAGGTGCTTCCGATCGGCGGCGTGAAGGAAAAGATGCTGGCGGCGCACCGCCTGGGCCTGCGCACTGTGATTCTGCCGAAAGACAATGAAAAGGACCTGGCGGACATCCCGCCGGAGATCCAGGCGCAGATGTCCATTCAGTTCGTCGAATCGATGGACGAAGTCCTGCAGATCGCGCTCGAAAAGCCGCTGCCGGTTCCCGGGCACCCCCCGGTTACCGAAGTCGAACCCAAGTTCGGCACGGATGTCGCGCAGGACAAAGAACTGACCAATTGATTTCCTTCGGTCACCCCACAGTCTGCTTGGCCCTGGTGAATCCTGGTCAGCAGGTTCGGCCCGCGACCGGAGCGTAAGGACTTTCTAACTTCGCCCGTTTCGAAATCTGGGATAGAGTGCCTCAATCGAACGCGCCCGCCCCGGATCGATTTTTCAAACCACGATCACGCCTGAGAAATCAGGCTTAAGAAGGAAAGAACTCAATGAGCGTTAGCCTTGCAGAACTGAAAGACAGAAACATCACCGATCTGGCGAAGATCGCCAAGGAGCTGAACATTCCCGGCGCCTCCGGCATGCGCAAGCAGGAGCTGATTTTTCAGATCCTTCGCGCCCAGACGGAAAAGAACGGCCTCATTTTCTCCGAGGGCGTCCTGGAATGCCTCCCCGACGGCTTCGGATTCCTGCGCGCGCCGGAATACAACTATCTGCCCGGACCGGACGACATCTACGTCTCGCCGTCGCAGATCCGGAAATTCGACTTGCGCACCGGCGACACTGTTTCCGGCCAGGTCCGCCCGCCGAAGGACGGCGAGCGCTACTTCGCGCTGATCAAAGTCGAAGCGGTCAACTTCGAGGACCCGGAAGTCGCGCGCAACAAAATCTTCTTCGACAACCTGACACCGCTCTACCCGCAGGAGCGCATTCGCCTGGAAACGACGAAGGAGAACCTCACCGGGCGCGTGCTCGACATGCTCTGTCCCGTCGGCAAAGGCCAGCGCGGACTGATCGTCGCGCCGCCCCGCACCGGCAAGACGATGATGCTGCAATCGATCGCGAACTCCATCACGGCGAACCATCCGGAAATCGCGCTGATCGTGCTGCTGATCGACGAGCGGCCGGAAGAAGTCACGGACATGCAGCGCACGGTGAAGGGCGAGGTGATCAGCTCGACGTTCGATGAACCGCCGCAGCGCCACATTCAGGTGGCGGAGATGGTGCTCGAAAAGGCCAAGCGCCTCGTCGAGCACAAGCGCGACGTCGTTATCCTGCTCGACTCGCTGACGCGGCTTGGCCGCGCCTACAACGCGGTCACTCCGCCTTCGGGCAAAGTCCTCTCCGGCGGTATCGACGCCAACGCCTTGCAGCGGCCGCGCCGCTTTTTTGCCGCTGCGCGAAATATCGAGGAAGGCGGCTCGCTCACCATCATGGCCACGGCCCTGATCGACACGGGCAGCCGCATGGACGACGTCATCTTCGAAGAGTTCAAGGGCACCGGCAACATGGAAATCAACCTCGATCGCCGGCTGGTCGACAAACGCGTGTTCCCGACGATCGACATCAACCGCTCTGGAACCCGTAAGGACGAGCTGCTTCTGCCAGCCGACGAGCTAAACCGCATCTGGGTGCTGCGCAAGGTGCTGAGCCCTCTTTCCACCGTGGAAGCGATGGAGCTTCTGCTGGGGCGTCTCTCAAAGACCAAGACCAACGCGGAATTCCTCGCTTCGATGTCGAGCCCGGCTTAATCGCAGTGCCCTGCGGGGAAGCGCTTTTCCTGGAAACTTGACCGCGCGATTCGAGCCCTCAGTGCGGTGAACTCTTTGCCTTCTGCTGCGCGATCCATTCCTTGACCCGCGATTCGAGCAGATCGAGCGGAAGCGCGCCCTGGCCGACAACGACATCGTGGAAGGCGCGAATGTCGAATCGATCGCCAAGCTCCTGTTCGGCCAAATGGCGCAGTTCCTGAATCTTGAGGCGTCCGATCATGTACCCGAGCGCCTGGCCGGGCCAGACGATGTAGCGATCGATTTCGGCCACGGCACTTTGCTCCGGCTGGCCCGTGTTTTCTTCGAAGTACTGGATGGCCTGGTCGCGGCTCCAATCCATCGAGTGGATTCCCGTGTCCACCACCAGGCGGACCGCGCGCCACATCTCGCCACTCAGAAACCCGAACTTCTGGTAAGGATCGGTGTAGAAGCCCATTTCATTCCCGAGCGTTTCAGAATAGAGCGCCCAGCCCTCCACGTACGCGGTGTAGCCGAGCTGCTTTCGGAAATCCGGCACGCCCGTCATTTCCTGAGCCAGCGAAATTTGGAGGTGATGTCCGGGAACACCCTCGTGTAAAAACGTATCTTCCGCGTTCCAACTGAGTCGCGACGCGAGATTGTAGGTATTCACGTACAGGTAGCCGGGGCGCGCGGCCTCCGGAGATCCCTGCTCGTAATACGCTTCCGTTTCCGAAGGCGCTATGGCATCCGGGACGGCCTTCACGCCGTAGGGCAGCCGTGGCAGCTTGCCGAACATGAGTTCGAGCTGCGGATCGGCGCGCTTCGCAATGTCGCGGTAGTGCATCAGCATGTCGTCCTTGCTCGAATACTTGAATCGCGCATCGGTGTTGATGAACTTGACGAAATCGGCGAAGGTGCCCTGAAAGCCCGTCTGCCGGATCACCTGATCCATCTCGGCGCGAATCCGCTTCACCTGGTCCAGCCCGATCTGGTGAATCTGCTCGGGCGTCAGGTCCGTGGTGGTGTGCCAGCGGATCCGGTATTTGTAGTAATCGGAACCGTCCGGAAGAGAGGCGACGGATATCGCCTCGCGGCAGGCAGGAATGTAGGTGCTCACCAGGAAATCGCGGAATTTCTGAAAGGCGGGCGCCACTTTGCCCGTGTAGGCCGCAACGGCCCTGCGCGTGAACTCTTTCTTTTGTTCGGGAGTGAACGCTGCGGGATATGCTTTGAACGCGCTCAGCAACGGACTCGCCAGCGGATCGGAAACAATCTGGCTTTCGGCCTGCTTCGGCACGTCGCGCATCGTGATCTTCGGCGGAACCCATCCGTGCGCCATGCCGTTCCGCAGGAGCGCGATTTCCTGATCGACGACGACCGGAATGGAGTCCAGCCGCGACAGGATATCTTCGTAATCGCTCGCGCGCACCGCGGGCATCAGGGCGATAGTTTCCGGGACACCGTGAAGTATCCCGGTCATCTGATCGTCCGGACTGTAGACGTTGCCCGGCGTCACCCCCGGAATCGGGAACGCATCGCCATGAAACCGGAGTCCATCGATCGCCGTCTGGACGGCCTCCTGATACAGGTCGTAATTCGATCGCTCGTCCGGGGGGAGCCCGGCGCGGGGAATCGCCTTCAACTGTTTCAGGCTCTCCGTGAGGTGACGGTTGCGCCGCTCGATGGCGGCCGGCGATGCATCCGTCCAACGGCCGTTCTGGCCGGGATAGCCGACGCTGGTTGCGGTCTCCGGATACTCGTGCATCCAGTACGCCCAATCTTTGGCCAGAAATTCGCGCAGTTGCCGCGTGGCTGTTGTGGAAGGTCGCTTCGCGGGTGTCGCCGTCTGAGCCGAAGTGTACGGCGCAGCGATTGAGACGGCGAAAATTAGGCTTCCGGCCCAAAATACCGCCTTCGCGCTCGCTCCCGAGAGTCGGTTCAAGGAATCACCCCCGCCCCGTCGAAGAAGATGCAGGGTTCTGTTCGCGCGCCAGCATCACGACGAGGCGCGCGACTTCCTCCGGCTCCATCGCCGTGCTGTCCACCACGACGGCGTCCTTTGCGCGCACAAGCGGCGACGAGTTGCGCTCGCTGTCGCGCCGGTCCCGCTCGTGGATTTCTTCGAGAGTGCGCGGCAGGTCGATTGCGTCGCCCTTCTGCTCGTGTTCGCGCCAGCGGCGCCCCGCTCGGATTTCGGGCGACGCCGTCAGAAAAATCTTCAGATCCGCGTCGGGAAAGACGACGCTGCCGATGTCGCGCCCCTCCATCACGACGCCGCCCTGTTCGCCCGCGCGTCGCTGCTCGGCCACCAACACCTGGCGCACGCCCGGCACGACCGCGACCTTCGAAGCCGCCTGCGCCACCTCCGGCGTACGGATCGCTGCCGTCACGTCTTCGCCATCGAGAAACACCTGCTGCGCCCCGCCCTGCGCGCGCAGGTCGATGCGCGTCTCGCCCGCGAGCGCAGCGAGTTCCCCGCCGGCGTCGAGTGACACGCCGCGCCGCAGCGCCTTGAGAGCGACCGACCGGTACATAGCCCCCGTGTCGATGTAGACGTAGCCCATCAGCTCCGCCACGCGCCGCGCGAGCGTGCTCTTCCCCGAGCCCACCGGCCCGTCAATCGCGATGATCAACTTCTTGGTCAAACTCGCTTAAAGGCGCGCTCGATTTCGCGCACCGAATAGCGCAGCACGACCGGCCGGCCGTGGGGGCAGCTCATCGGGTACTCGGTCTTCGCGAGCTCGCCGAGGAGCCATTCCATCTTCGTCGCGTCGAGCGGCGTGTTCACTTTGATGGCAGCGTGGCATGAGGTCGAAGCGGCGATTTTCGATTGCAGCGAATCGATCGAGATGGCCTGATTCTCGCGCGCGATGCCGTCGAGGATTTCGAACAGCAGCTTTTCCGCGTCGCCGCTCGCGATTCCCGCCGGCGCCGCCTGGATCGCCACGCTCCGCACGCCCATCAGGTCGGCTTCGAATCCGTTCGCGCGCAGCTCTTCGCCGATCTGCTCGAAGATCGCAAGCTGCCGCGGATTCAATTCCACCACGATCGGCATCAACAGCCGCTGGCCGCCGAGATTGCCTTCGCGCCGGGCACGCAGGTGCTGCTCGAAAAGCACGCGCTCGTGCGCCACGTGCTGGTCGATGATCCACAGCCCCTCGCTATTCACCGCGATGATGAAGCTCGCATTCACCTGCCCGAGCGGCTTCAGGTCGATGATGTCTTCGGCGCTCGGCAGCGCTCCCGGCCCGCCTTCGCGCGAGGCTTCGGCGGGCGCGGCCGCCGGAGTTTCCAGCGCGGATGGCGGCGCCAGCGGAAAATTCATCGCCGTGTTCGTGTCAAAACCCAGCCGCTGCGCGATCGGCCGATCGAGCGCGCCGGACAATTCGAATTCCTCCGCAACGGAGGCGCTGGACGCCAGCGACGTCGGAATCTCCGCCCGCGGCGGGCCCGGAAACGTGCTCGCATCCGGCATTGGCGCACAGCCGCGCATGCTGCCCGGGCCTGCCGCGAGAGATGACGCTCCGCTTGCCTCGCCCGAAATCCCGGCGCCCGCTGCCGCCGCGCGCGCCGCCGGAAAACCCGGAATCGGCCGCGCAATCGAGAGCGCGTGGCGCAGCGCGTCGCGCGTGAAGTCGTGAACGAACTGCGGATGGCGGAAACGCACCTCGATCTTCGCGGGATGGACGTTTACGTCCACTTCCTGATACGGCAGATCGAGGAACAGCAGCACCACCGGGAACACGCCCGGCGGCATGATGTTGCGGTAGGCTTCGCCGATCGCGTGGAGCAGCAGGCGGTCGCGCACCAGCCGGCGATTCACGAAGATGTAGATCCCATTGCGGTTCGTGCGCTGCACTTCGGGGCGCGATGCGAATCCGCTCACGCGCAGCGTGGCTGCCTGCTCGTCTGCCTCCAGCGTCGGCTCCGTGATCGCGGACCGCACCGGCCCCTCGTTGGCCGGAATCTCGACCAATTCTTCGAGCGCCTGGCGGCCGAAAATCTGGTAGATGCGATCCGCAAGCTTTTCGACTGGCGCGCAATCGAGGATCGTCTGCGACGGAGTTTTCAGGACGAACTGAACCTCGGGATGCGCGAGCGCGTAGTGAGTGACGAGTGAGGCGATATGCCCGAGCTCAGTCGTCTCGGACTTCAGGAATTTTCGCCGCGCGGGCACGCAGTAGAAAATATCGGCGACGCTGATCGAAGTCCCGGAGGGCACGCCCGCCGGTTTCACTCCGACGAGCTTTCCGCCCGCGAATTCAATGCGAGTTCCCTGCTCGTCTTCGGGAGTGCGCGTTTCGAGGAGCAGCCGGGAGATCGCCGCGATCGTCGGCAGCGCTTCGCCGCGGAACCCGAGCGTGGCGATGGAGAGCAGATCGTCCACGGTGCGCAGCTTCGAGGTGGCGTGGCGCTCGAAGGAGAGCAGCGCGTCGTCGTGGTTCATACCGGAGCCGTCGTCGATGACGCGGATCATCCGCTTGCCGCCCGATTCGACTTCGACGCGGATCGAGCGCGCGCCTGCGTCGAGCGCGTTCTCGAGCAGCTCCTTCGCCACCGACGCCGGCCGCTCGACCACCTCGCCCGCGGCGATCTTGTTGGCGACGTTTTCCGGAAGTATGCGTATCCGCGACATAGCCTTATTTCGGCGGCTCCTTGATCGCGATGCCCAATTCATCCAACTGCCCCGCATCGACCTCGGAGGGCGACTCGGCCATCAAATCCACCGCGGCGGTGGTTTTCGGAAAGGCGATGACGTCGCGAATCGACTTTTCGCCGGCCAGCAGCATGACGACGCGGTCGATCCCGAGCGCGATGCCGCCGTGCGGCGGCGTGCCATAGGTAAGCGCGTCGAGGAAAAAGCCAAAGCGCTGCTTCGCCTGCTCGTCGGTTAGGCCGAGCGCCTTGAACATCCGCGCTTGCACATCCTGCCGGTGGATTCGGATGCTGCCGGAGCCAAGCTCGTTGCCGTTGAGCACGAGATCGTAGCCCTTCGACCGGCACTCCCACGGCGCGGTTTCGAGCTTGTCGAGGTCTTCTTCGTAGATTCCCGTGAACGGGTGTTGCGCACTCACCCAGCGCTTTTCGGTCTCGCTCCATTCGAAAAGCGCGAAGCCGGTGATCCACAGAAATTCCCATTTGCTGCGGTCGATCAGGTTCAGCTTGTCGCCGAGGTGGAGGCGAATCTGGCCCGCGACGTACAGCGACGTGTCCGTGTGCGGAATCTGATCCTTCGCCGCGGCCGCGACGATCAAATCGCCCGGCTTTGCGCCGACGGCCTCGGCCAGTCTCTTCAGCCCGTCCGCGCCGAGATTTTTCTCGAGCGGCGACGAAATTCCCTCCGCCGTCACTTTGACCGTATAGACTCCGCGCGCGCCCGCCGACTTCGCGAATTCGGCAAGCTCGTCGAGCTGTTTGCGCGACCATGCCGCCGCGCCCGGCGCGACCACGGCCTGCACGTTGCCTTCGAAATGCAGCACCGCGCGGGCGGGCTCGAAGTATTCGGTCACATTGTGAAGCTCCATGCCAAAGCGCAGGTCGGGTTTGTCTGAGCCGTAGCGGCGTAGCGCTTCCTTGTAATCGAGGTGGCGGAACGGCCCTTTGGCCTGCACGCCCACGACGGCGCAGGCGCGCTCCATCACGCGCTCGATCACCTCGAAAATATCCTGCTGGCGCGGGAACGACATTTCGAGGTCGAGCTGCGTGAACTCGAGCTGGCGGTCCGCGCGGAAATCCTCGTCGCGGAAGCATCGGCAAATCTGGAAGTAGCGGTCCATATTGGAGATCATCAGGATCTGCTTGAAAATCTGCGGCGATTGCGGCAGCGCGTAGAACTGGCCGTGATGGATGCGGCTCGGGACCAGGCAGTCCCGCGCGCCTTCGGGCGTCGAGCGCGTGAGTATGGGCGTCTCGATTTCGAAAAAGCCGAGTTCGTCGAGCGCCTTGCGGATTTCGAGGACGATGCGGTGGCGCAGCTCGATATTGCTATGCAAGCGCGGGCGGCGCAGGTCGAGATAGCGGTAGCGCAGGCGCGTCTCTTCGCTCGCCGTTACCTCTTCCTCGATCTGAAACGGCGGCGTCTTCGAGTTGTTCAAGATATGGAGGCGCGTCGCGATCACCTCTACTTCGCCCGTCGGGATGTCCGGATTGGCCTTCTGCCGCCGCACGACGCGGCCTTCGACCGCCGCGACGAACTCCGAGCGCAGCTCCTCGGCCTTCGCGTGCGCCTCGGGGTTCTGTTCCTTGTTGAATACGATCTGCGCGATTCCGGCGCGGTCGCGCAGGTCGATGAAAATCAGCTGGCCAAGATCGCGCCGCCGGTGGACCCAGCCCATGAGCACGACGTTTGTATCCGTGTCCGACGCACGCAACGCGCCGCAGTAGTGTGTCCGCTTTAGATTTCCAAGTGTGTCAAGCACCGGAGCCTCTTCGTTCGGATTCGAGATATTCGAGCAAATCGTTTTCGGACAGCTTCTTCTGCTCCGCGTCGGCCAGGCGCTTGAGCGTGAAGGTGCCGGACGCGACTTCGTCTTCGCCGATGATGAGCGCGTAGCGCGCGCCGAGCTTGTCCGCAAGGCCCAGCGACTTCTTGAATTTCATCTCCTCGGGGGGCAGTTCGACCGCAAGGCCGCACTCGCGCAGCTTTCGCGCAATGGCAACCGCCGCCGGATACGACTTCGCTCCCATCCAGGCGACAAACACGGCCAAGCCCGGCAATTGCGGCAGCTTGCCGCCTTCCTGAATCGACAAAATGGCACGATCGGTGCCGATAGCGAAGCCGATGCCTTTGGTCGGCGGGCCGCCGAGCAGCTCGACCAGGCCGTCGTAGCGCCCGCCGCCGCAGACGGCGTTCTGCGACCCAAGGCCGGCGGCCGTCACTTCGAACGTCGTGCGCGTGTAGTAGTCGAGGCCGCGGACGAGCCGCCAGTTCTCCTCGTACACGATGCCGCGGAGATGCAGTTCGTCTTTCAGCTTGGCGAAATGCTCGCCGCAGTCCGCGCACAAATGATTGGAGATGCGCGGCAGCTTCTCGATGATCGGCTGCTCGTCGGGCAGCTTCGAGTCGAGGACGCGCAGCGGATTCGTGTCGATCCGGCGCTGGCTGTCCGGGCCGAGCCGGTCTTTCACTTTTCGCAGCTCCTCGCGCAGCAGCTCGACATACTTCGGGCGGCACTCCTTGCAACCGATGGAATTGACGTAGAGCGTCGTCTGCGTCAGGCCCACGCGCTTGAAGAATACGAGCAGCATTTCGAGGACTTCGGCGTCGATTCCGGGCGCGTCCGATTGTCCGAGGGCTTCCGCGCCAACCTGGTAGAACTGGCGGTAGCGTCCCTTTTGCGGGCGCTCGCGGCGGAACATTGGGCCGCTGTAATACAGCTTCACGTTGCCAGGCTGCGTGTGCATGCCATGCTCGATATAAGCCCGCGCGACGCTCGCCGTCGCCTCGGGCCGCAGAGTGAGCGAATCCCCCAAGGCAAGATTACGAACGGAATCAAGGAAACAAAGCAGGGCTGGCGTTCCTTCCCGGTCAATGTTCTGACTCGCCTCATGGAGCCGGAGAACTTCGGTTTCGTTTGCCAACGTGCGCGGAATGCGCCCGTGTTGCCAAGCCTCGGCCACCGCCTCATCGATTCGGATTACGTCCACCATGGTCAGGGGATGCGCAACCCGGAATTGCTCGCGATCTTCGAAGGTGTACATCTCCTTTGCCACGACGTCTGTATCGGCACCGATCGAGCGCGCGAAAAGCGACGTCTCCTCGAAAATCGGCAAACGAATATCGCGGAAACCGTAGGATTCAAAGACCTCGCGGGCGGTCTGCTCGAACCAGTTCCACAGCGCCGAATCCGGCGGCAGGATGTCGCGAGTGCCTTTAATGGCCCTAAATTGTCGCTTCTCAGTCATTTCTAGACGGCATTCCGAGACAGAAAGCCATTCGAACATACTAGCAGGGAGGAACGCTGATGCAAGGGCGTTGGCCCGTGGACTTTTGCGCGGGCGAGATTACTTGGCTAAGTAGGTTCTCGGGTACTACGAGCAGGCCATTTGAAACATCTATCCCACGTATCAAAACGTTGCATTTTACGAATCTCATACTTCCGTATAATCTCCGGCCCTCAAGGTTTCACGTTGTTCCATCCTCACAAGGAGAGTTTACATGGCCGAGAAAACTACCGGTGAGATGCAGGCTACCTTAGGTTTGACCGGGCTGACGATGAACGCCATGGCGTTGATCGCACCCGGCGCATTCCTTTGGCTCACCTTTGCACCCCAGGCGACCGAGGGATCCACATCACCCGCGATGTGGATCGGTATCCTGTTCGCATTGGCGCTTTGCCTCGCTACCGCGGTCTGTTATGCGGAAATGGCGAAGCTATACCCCGGGACTGGAAGTTCGTATTACTTCGCTGAGCAGGCCTTCCTGAATCATGAAAAGGCCTGGA
Organism: Candidatus Acidiferrales bacterium; assembly: GCA_050018375.1. Taxonomy (GTDB): domain Bacteria; phylum Acidobacteriota; class Terriglobia; order Acidiferrales; family UBA7541; genus Palsa-295. Next base: position 175,820 of record JBEKAE010000004.1, read on the forward strand.
GGTACGCCCGGCTTTCCAAGTTCATCGTCGGCTGGGGTTCCCACCTCTACTATTGGATCTACCCGGGCGTGATGGTCGCCGTCACGGGAGTCTTTTGCGGTTACATCGTGGGCACTCTGTGGCCGAACTTCATGAGCGCGTCAAATCCCGGTCCCATGTTCATGATGCTCTGCGCGATCCTCTTCTCGTTTGGCGTGGCCTATATCGCGCACCGAGGGGTTACAGGGTCTACGGCGGTCAGCATCGCCATCAACGTGATCCAAATATCCGCGCTGATCGTGTTTGCCGTGATGGCCATCGGCTACCGGATGAACCACCCGCCGGGGAGCGTGGCGTGGCAGTGGGATTCGACGACAAACGAAGCCTACAACTATGAGTTTGCAACCACGAGCCAGACGGTGAATGGCACAGCTACCGATGTAATCACGCGCGACGCGAACATGGTTCCTCAGCCCAAGCTGGATGCAGCGGGTAAGCCGGTTCCGTATCACGTCAGCTACCCCTGGAGTGATTCCAGTGGGAATTTTATGACGCATCCGAATGCCAAATCTGTAATCGCAATACACAATTTCAACTGGATGTTCGTTCAAGCCACGGTCGCCATCCTGATCCTGGTTGGATTCGAATCGGTCACGTCACTGGGCGGTGAGGCCAAAAACGCCAAGCGGGACGTGCCGATTGCCGTCATCACATCGCTGCTCGTTCAGGGAGCATTTTGTTATTTGTTCGAGTATTTCGCCGCAAACTATTTCTTAAATAGCGGCTACCCCATGACAAGTGCGACCGGCTCGGCGGCGCCCATCGGTGACATGATGGTGATGGTGGGCGATGCCCTCTTCGGGTCGGGGCATGGCCGAACGTTCATGCTGATCGAGGCCATTACCGTATTCCTGGCCCTGATCGGCACGACGCTCTCCTGCATCAATACAGGGGCGCGCGTAACCTACGCCATGGGCAAGGACGAGGAAGTGCCGGAACACTTCGGCATTCTGCATGAGAAGAATCTCAGCCCGCACAGGGCCATCTGGACGTTGGCAGCCATTTCGGCGGTCTTCGGATGCCTCGCATTGCTGATGCTGTTCGGCGATGCCGGCGCCTTGCCGGACGCCACGATCCAGGCCTTGCCCCACGGTTTCTGGTCGAGCTTCGGGTATGTGTCTCATGACGCCATGGCGAAGATGCCCAACAGCCTGCTCACGATTACCCTGGCTTCGAACTTCGGGACGTTCCTGCTCTACATGCTAAGCTGCGTAACCTGCATCTTTTGCTACCACGGGCATCCGAACTTCAACTTCCTCAAGCACATGCTCATCCCCTTGTTCGGAATAGCCGCAAACCTGGTGTGCATGGGCGCTTACCTCGTCCTGCCGTTCATGGGGTATGGCACGAAGATGGAGCCGTTCTTTGCCTTGGGAATTGCTGCCGTCTGGGCCATCTACGGAGGCATCTATTTCATGATCAACAGCAAGAAACAAGGGAAGACAACGATGGTCACAGCTCGTACGACGACGTGACCCGCGAAGCAATCAGAGCGAAGGGGCGGGCTTCGGCCCGCCCCTTTGTCTTTAGCGAGGCCCTTTATTCTTTAGTGGGGGATGAGTTCTAATGTATAGAGGTCTTCACGTATCGGCCTCCGGAGCCGCCGCTGCGGCCCGATCACTCATTGGGCAGCAAATCTCGATGGATGTGGAGTTCGCACAACTCTCCGACCTGGGGCGCATTCGCCCGGGGAACGAGGATTATCTCGGCTTCGTGCAGCCCGCCACGCCGGAGCAGGCGCGCAGCCACGGCTGGCTTTTCGCAGTCGCCGACGGGGTCGGCGGCCACGACCTCGGTGAGGTCGCTTCCCATACCGCCGTCGAGAGTCTGCTCGAGGGCTTTCGCAGCGCGCCCACGGGCACATCCCACGCGGCTCTGCTCGAACGCCTCATCAGGGATGCAAATACTAGAGTCATTGATGCCGGACACGCAGCCAGCAGCCCGGGCGGCTCGCGCATGGCGACAACGCTGGTCGCTTGCGCCCTGCGGTACGACCGCGCCACCGTGGCCCACGTGGGCGATTCACGCTGCTATCTGATCCGGCGCGGCGAGGTGGCCCTCCTCACGCGAGATCATACGGTCGTGAACGAACAGGTGCGTCTCGGGATCATTTCCGCATCCGAGGCGTCCGGCTCGGAAGCGCGCCATCTGCTCAGCCGCTCGCTGGGAGCGGAACTCTTCGTGAATGTGGACGTCGCCGAACACCAGGTGTTTGGCGGAGATGTCCTTCTGCTCTGTTCCGACGGGCTACACGGCTCGGTATCCGGTTCGGAGATGGCCGCCGTGGCGGGAAATGGCGGCGACCTGCACGCAGCAGCACAGAGACTCGTGGATATTGCCAATCAGCGAGATGGTAGTGATAATATCAGCCTGCAACTGATCCGTGTTCGAGGCGTCGAACGCGTCGGCATGTACCGGGGGCGGCCCTATCGGCTTCGCTAGTCCCGGCGCGCCGGCGCTTCTTGCCTGACGCGCTCTCGCGAGGATTTCCGTACACCCCGGCCAACAAATCGATCACTACCGCCTTGAAAGCGTTGCGGCCCGCAGCGGAATGGCGTCCATTTTCCGCGCGACGGATCTCCGCACAGGCCGCACGGTAGCCATCAAAGTACCCCACCCGGAAATGGAAGGCGATCCGGTTTTCTTCGATCGCTTCAAACGTGAACAGGAAATCGGCGCGGCCCTCGATCACCCCGGCGTGATGAAGGTTTTCACCGACGACGACCGCAGCCAGCTCTACATGGTGATGGAGTGGGTGGATGGGCGCCTGCTGCGGCAAATCCTGAACGAAAAGAAGAAACTGCCGCCGGAGCGCGCGATTCGCATCGCCACCGGCATTTGCCGCGCTCTCGATTACATTCACCGCCACGGCGTCGTCCACCGCGACCTCAAGCCCGAGAACATCATGGTCGATGCGAATGACGACGTGAAACTGATCGATTTCGGCATCGCCGGCAAGGAAGGGTCGCGGCGCCTGACCTTCGCCAAGCTCTCCCAGATTATGGGCACGCCCGAGTACATCTCGCCCGAGCAGGTCAAGGGAAAGCGGGGCGACGGCCGCAGCGACATCTACGCGCTCGGCGTCATGCTCTACGAAATGCTCACCGGCAAGGCGGCTTTCCAGGGTCCCAATCCATTCGCCATCATGAACGACCGGCTGTTGAACAATCCCATGCCGCCCCGCGAGATCGATCCCTCCATTTCGCCCCAGTTGCAGGAGGTGATTTACCGGGCTCTCGAGCGCGATCCCAAGAACCGCTATGCGACCGCCCATGAAATGGCCTGGGATCTCGAGCACCTCGATCAGGTCGGCGTCGCTGAACGCCCTGAGTTACGGGACTGGAAGAAGCGTCGCACTCCCTGGGTGAGAAGAGTCCTCTTCTACGTCATGCTCGCCCTCATCCCTATCGTGATCTTCGGGCTCCTCTTCCTCTTCGCAAAGCGCTGACCGGCCGGACGCCGCATCATTCGTACAGGTCGGGTACGTGCGGCTCGCCCCACGGAAACTTGGCTCTCCCATTTCCATTTATGTAGTCCTTATGTGCCATTTATGACTTCTTAATGCCGCGGGGCATAACGTAAGCCAAGTGAAAGTACTTTCGCATCCGGCACATCCAGGACCATCCGAGCTACATATGGATGGCATACGATTTCGTCGTATATATTTTGATGTGACCAATAGATTTAATGAGTTGGACCATTCGCACGATCATCTGTAGTTTGTTTTTCACCGTCGCGAATCCTTGCACTGAAGATGAGCGCGGTAGGGAGGGAAGGTTTGCATATGAAACCTGCGTTGAAGTGTTTTCCTAGGATGGCCACGGCTATATTGGCCGTAAGTTTTGCAGTCGCTTGGGCGCCGGCATCGAGGGCGGAGGACAAACCGTCCGATTCGCCCGCGGCCCAGCCGGCTTCCGCTGGTCCGGCTCAGCCGAGTGCCGCTTCATCTTCATCGGCGGCCCAGCCGGCTTCCAGTCCGGCGGCGTCATCGGCTCCTGCGGAAACGGAGCAGCGCTTGGGGGAGCTTGAGAAGGAAATCAGCGCTTTGCAGGAAGAGATCGCTGCTTTGAAGGAGAGCGAAGCCGCGAGCATGAAGGCGGCTGCCTTGGTGCAGCCGGTGAATGCTCCGCCGCCGGACGATGCACCGGCGAAGGTGACCTTCGCCGGACTACTTGGTCCGATGACGCTCAGCGGCTTCGTCGATACGTACTACGCTTTCAACTTTAACCAGCCCCACTTTCTGGGTGGCGGCTCTCCGGCCGGAAACACGGGGCAATTTTTCGACAACAACACGCAGCAGTTCAGCTTGAACGCGATCGAGCTGGTTGCCGATAAAGCGCCCGATGCGACGGCTGGAGGAACCGGCAGGGCCGGCTACCACATCGGCGTCATCTACGGACAGGCGGCCCAAACAATCAACGGCTCGCCGGCGACCGGGGTTTTCAACAACCCAACCGATGCCAATAACATTGCGTTGAAGGAAGCGTACATCGACTACATCGCTCCTATCGGCAAGGGCTTGACGATCACGGTCGGCAAGTTCGTCACACCTGCCGGCAACGAGGTAATCGAAACCAACGGGAACTGGAACTATTCGCGCAGCATTCTCTTCTACTACGCGATCCCGTTTTTCCATTTCGGCATAAACGCCAAGTACACCTTCAACCCCCAGTGGTCGATCACGGGCTATATTGTCAACGGCTGGAACAACACGCAGGAAGTGAACACCGGCAAAACCTACGGCGTCAGCCTGGCGTGGACCCCGAACAAATACTGGGCCGTCACCGAGAACTATCTAGCCGGTCCGCAGGACGACGCGTTTTTCTATGGCGCGTCGGGCAAGCCCAACGACAACTGGCGTCAGCTTGAGGACGCTACGATCGCCTATACGCCCAATGCCAAATGGGCGTTTGCGCTCAACGGCGACTACGGCTACGGTGACAAGTTCGGTACGGAGTCTGGAAACTCGAAACCTGTGGATTGGTGGGGCGTAGCGCCCTATGCGAAGTACAGCTTTAACGACAAGGCGTATTTCGCAGTCCGTTACGAGTATTACTCCGACCCGCAGGGATTCTCGCTGGGGGTTGTTCCTCTCCTCAACACGCACGTACAGGAAGGCACCGCTACGTTCGCCTACAACCTGACGAGCGCGTTGCAAACCCGTTTTGAGTTCCGCGAGGATTTCTCGAATCGAAATCTATTCCAGAAGGGCACGGACCCCTCGCATTTCGTGGAGACGCAGCCCATCGTCGAAGTCGGCTTCATCTACACGTTCAGCAGCGCGAACGCCAAATAGTCACTGCTTCCGGCTCCCGCGCGAGGGAGCCGCGCTTCATCGTAATCAAACGGCCATCCGGCGTCTTCCACTCCCGCCGGGTGGCCGTCGTATTTGGGGGCTGATGATTTGCTCGCGGACTATCGGGGTGTTGCGATCACCGCATTGCCGGTGGCGTCCTCGATCAGAGCGAGCTTCGCCTTTGCTTTCGGCGCGCGGCTGTTCACTTCGGCCGCCTGGGCCACCGAGGCATGCTGAGCATCCAGTACCGCCTGCCCTGCGGCCACGGCATTCTCAAACGGAAGGAATGTCGAAGGAACGAATTCGGCATCCGTCCCGCTGATTGCAATCGACGCAAAACTGGCACGCGGGTGGCTGGGAAGCGTTGAGAAGCCGACACCGCTCAAGCCGCCGCCACCGATTGATCCACCACCGCCAGAAGCGCCGCCGTTCGTCGGGCCTGGGGCGCCGCCGAGCATCCTGCCGCCGGATTGGGCGCTAGCGGACAGGGTGAGTCCTAGGATCATGATTGCGAGACCAAAAAGCCTTTTCATGGGATTCCAGCCTTTCTTCTGCAAGCGCTTTCCACAGCGCGCTATGATTTCGGCAATCGCCCTGCCAGATGCGCCCTGGCAGCGTTTCGCGCTTATCTACCGCGAATTCAACGGATTCGAGCGCAACGATCGGCGGAAGCGCGCGGTCGTTCTCGGCCCGAAGCGAAATCCAAACTCACTTGTGTGCAAAAGTGGTGCTGCGATGATCGGATCGCGTACTAGGACTTCTGGTACCGGGTTGCGAGTAAGATTCGAGGTATTAGAGACCCTTCCAGCCCGCGTACGCCGCTCCCTTAAGCGGGCATTCTTCGTCCAGTACAACGTGAATGGGAACCTGCGCGAGGAAATCCTGCATCTTTTCTTTGTGTCTCGCCGCCGCGACGAATCGCCCGTCTTTCAGCTTCCGAAGAATCTTCACGGCGATTCCCCCGGTGACATAGACTCCGCCGCGCGCGACGCTCCGAACCACAAGGTTTCCCGCTTCTGAGCCGTAGATCTCGACCCACAGATCGAGCGTGGCCACGCAAACGGGGCAGCTTCCCTCAAGCCCCATGCGCGTGATTCCGGGAGCGGGATCGACGCTCGAATCGTCGAACCCCGGATGGCGCACCGAGGGATTCAGGAATTCGTGCACCGTCCGGAATCCCCGTCCGGACAATATGAGTTCGGCGCTCGCAAACTCGCCGCGGGATTTCACGAACTTCCACAACTCGGCCTGCTGGTCCGTATGCGGCGCAAAATCGGCGTGGCCGGCCTCGGTTGCCAAGGGCACATGCTTCGAGCCGTCCCAGAAGAGGATGGCTTCGCCCAACCCGGTTCCCGCGGCGATCACCGCGCGATGCGCTTGCGGAGCGGGAACGCCTGCGTAGAGGGTTTCGAGATCGCCCGGCTGCATGACGGCGATTCCGTGCGCGGCTGCTTCAAGATCGTTCATCAGGCGGACGCGCTCGAGTCCCAGCAGCTTGGCCATTGTTGCGCCATCGATGATCCAGGGAAGATTCCCGGCGCGCACGCGATAATCCACTACCGGGCCGGCGATTCCAAACGACGCGGCGCTCACTCTCGCGCCGGTCACGCTCAGAAAATCCTTCACGATCTCTTCGAGCCCCGCATGATCGCGGCTCGAATAGCGCTTGTCAGCGACTTTGCAAAGCTTCCCCTGCTGCACGTCGAACAGCCCCACGTTCGTCTTCGTTCCGCCGATATCGCCCGCCAGTATCATCCGCTCCTCCGGAACGCGCGGCCGCAAGCTCGAAGAACTTTTTCAGCGCGGCAAGCCGAAAGTCGCCTCGCAAATGATCTTGGAATGGCGAGGCTTCCACCCCGCCGCAAAGCAGGTAAGAATGCGGTTCGCACAGCGTTATAGCGGCCGCCAGCACCGGCCTTCGGAAACCGTCAAGTCGTGCGCCGCCTCCGGCCCTGCGCTCCCCGCCGGATAATTCGGGAAGGACGGCGCCGCCGTTTGCCATGCCTCGAGGATCGGATCGACCAGCCCCCAAGCGGCCTCGACGCTGTCAGCGCGATCAAACAGCGTGGCGTCGCCGCGGATGCAATCGTTGATCAGTGTGGCGTAAGCCTCGCGCGAGCCCGCACTGAAAGCCTGCTTGTACTGGAAATCCATGGTCACCGGACGAATCTGCATCTGCGATCCGGGAGCTTTGGCGCCGAACGAAAGCGAAATCCCCTCGTCCGGCTGAATATTCATGACCAGCGAATTCGGTTCGACGTCCCTGCCCTGAAAAACCATGTGGGGCGCTTTCTTGAACTGGATGGCGATTTCGGTGCCGGGCCGTGTCAGGCGTTTTCCGGTGCGCAGAAAAAACGGCACGCCGCTCCAGCGCCAGTTGTCCACCAGAAGCTTCAGCGCTACGAAAGTCTCAGTCGCCGAGTCGGGCTTCACGCCGGGCTCCTGCCGGTATCCGGGAACGTCCTTTCCCGCAACCTTGCCCGGCCCGTATTGCCCGCGCACGACCGATTGCGCGATCATCGCGGGCGTGAACGGCCGGATGGATTGCAGGATCTTGATCTTCTCGTTGCGGACCGGCGTGGCGTCAAACGTTGCCGGCGCCTCCATGGCCACGATCGACGTCAGCTGTAGCACGTGGCTCTGAATCATGTCTCGCAGCGCCCCCGCCGATTCATAAAACGCGGCGCGGCGCTCGACGCCCAGCGATTCGGCTGCGGTAATCTGCACGTGATCGATGTAGTTCCGGTTCCACAGCGGCTCGAAGATGCCATTGCCGAACCGGAAGACCAGCAGGTTCTGCACCGTTTCCTTGCCGAGATAATGGTCGATGCGGTAGACCTGCGATTCGTCGAACACGCGAAGGACTTTTTCGTTCAGCTTGCACGCCGAGGCTCCGTCATGGCCGAAGGGTTTCTCGATGATGATGCGCGTCCACGTGTCCTTCGACTTAGGCTTTGCGAGACCCGCGTGCCCGAGTTGCTCGATCACGTGCGGGTAGACGTCAGGCGGCGTCGAAAGATAATAGAGGCGGTTCCCGCCGAGGCGAGCGCCGTGGTCGAGTTCCTCTAGTCGTTGCGCGAGACGCCGGTAGGATTCGGGATCGTCGTAGTTCCCCGTGAAATACTCCAGATTTTTCAGAAAATCCTGCCGCCGGTCTTGCTCACCCTTTTTCGGAAGCGCCGCATCGGTGCTCGATCGGAATTCCTCGTCGGTAATGGGCGTGCGCGCAAATCCGAGCAGCCGAAACCGCGGGGCGAGGCAGGAATGAATCGCGAGGTCGTAGAGCGCCGGAAGCAGCTTTCGCTTCGCCAGGTCGCCCGAGGCGCCGAACATCACGATGGCGCATGGCTCGGAAGGAATCTCGCAAAAATAGCCGTCCGTTTGGAGCGATTCAGCGACGTCCGTTGCGCGGCTGCTCATCTTCCGTCTCCCTGGCCGGATCGGATTTCGGTTCCGGTCCAGCGTACCATATTCTCCATTCGGTCTTCTCACCGATGACGTGACGGCAGGGCCGCCTGCACCAAGCTCTTGTCGGTTTTAGAGCAGCGCGTAGTAGCGGATCAGGTTTCCGTCCGTCTTCCGCTCGCCGATGCCGATGAAGACGTGCCGCGTCAGCCAGTCGTGCTTGCCCGCCTCGACTTCGAACGTCGGAAATGCACGGAGGTAGTATTCCGAAGGGTCCACCGGCGGGCCGCCGGAGAAGACCATCTCTCGCAGCCGCTTCATGGTGTCGTCCTTATAGCCCCAGAGGTAGCCTCGATTCGTCAGCAGGATCAACGTCCCGTCATCTTCTTGCAGCATGTACCGCGCGTCGAACGAAACCGTGCCATCCGGACGGAATAGAGCGTAGTCGCCGCCGCTATTGGGAACTGCTTTGCCGCGCAACCTCGGCCCGTGGAACTCCCCGCTATCCAGATACACGCCGCCGCGGTCGGCGCCCGTCGGCATGTGCGCGATGGTTTGTACGCGCGTGAAGTGCAAACGCACCTCGAAAGCGAATTCGAGCTTCGGCTCTGTCAGTGTCGACGCTTGCGAACCAAACGGTCGGATATGGGTCACGGGATCTCTCACCTCGTTGGATTGTCTCGGCCAGCGATGTGATAAAGTCCCTCCGATCTTTCGTTCTGTCAACCCGAGCCCGGCCGCGGGCGATAGCACTTGAGATCGAAATCTCTTGGGAGGCAGCGGCATGAAGGTTGCATTGATCGGAGCAACGGGGTTCGTCGGATCGAAAATTCTGGCGGAAGCGCTGCGGCGCGGCCACAAGGTAACGGCGATTGTTCGCCATCCCCAGCGCCTGACACCTCACCGGAATCTGACCGTCAAAAGCGCCAATGTCCTGCACCGGGACGAGCTTGCGCGTATCTTGCGCGGCCACGACGTTGTTATCAGCTCGTTCAATCCCAAGCGCGGCACTCCCGGCCCCGAAGTCTTCCATCGGCACGTCCGGGGGCACCGCGCGATCATCGCTGCGACCAAGAAATCCGGCGTCAAGCGGTTCCTCGGTGTGGGCGGCGCGGCCAGCCTGAAGACGCCCGCCGGCATCGAGTTTCTCGATTCGCCCGAATTCCCCGCCGCTTTCGAGGCTTTCAAGCCCAGCATCCGCGGAACGCGAGAGCTTTACTACCTGTTGAAGCAAGAACCGGGCCTCGATTGGGTGTTTCTCGCGCCTTCGGTGATGATTGCACCTGGCAAAAGGACAGGCGCGTATCGCGTCGGCAAGGATCACGTGCTGTATGACGAAAAAGGCGCCAGTCGAATCTCGCTCCAGGACTACGCCGTCGCGATGATCGACGAACTCGAGCACCCCAAGCATCATCGCGAGCGATTCACGGTCGGCTACTAAACCAGGAGTACCGGTATGCCGAAAGGCAGTCCCCTGACGATCAAAGACCGGATCGCCATCAATGATCTTCTGGCGGAGTACGCCTGGGCGCTCGACACCGGCGATGTGGACTCGCTCGTCGCCTGCTTCACGCCCGACGCCGTCGTCATCGAGGAAGTCTTCGAGGAACCCGATCGCTGGGAGGGCGCAGCAGGCATCCGCCGGCTCGGCGAACACTTCCGCTCCGTGCCCAATTTTCCCGGCCGCCAGCACCATATCAGCCAGCTGGTCGTCAAAGGCGATAGCCGCCGCTGCTCCGCACGCTCATTCGTCTTCGTCACGGAATGCCAGGGCGAGCCACCCTACACTCTTCGCTTCGCCGGCTACTACGAGGACCGGCTCGTCAAGGTGCGTGGGCGATGGCTCTTCAAGGAACGCATCATCCGCCTGTGGGATGGCGAGATCCTTGCGCGCTTCCCCGGCCGCGGCCAGCGCACTCCGCGCAAGCGCCCGCCAGAGCTTGTTATCGGGGCCACATAGATTTGGTTTACCGCGACGGCTCGAAGAATCGGGCCGCCGCGAGAAAGGACCGAAGATGCGAGTTCTGAAACTTGCGGCACTCATGGCTGCGCTTGCCTTCGCACCGACGCTTGTCGCGCAGACGCCTAAGCCCGTTCGCACGCAGGCAGGCTTGGTTCACGGAACAAGTGAAAATGGTCTGACGGTGTATCGGGGCATACCCTTTGCCGCGCCACCTCTCGGGGATTTGCGCTGGCGAGCGCCTCAGCCGCCCGTGGCATGGACGGGCGTCAAACAGGCGGACAAGTTCGCGCCTGCGTGCATGCAGACTCCTGTCGTGATGCCAGCCCTCGGCATGGAAAGCTATCCAGTCAGCGAAGACTGCCTCTATCTGAACGTCTGGACACCCGCGAAATCGCCGAAGGAACATTTGGCCGTGATGGTATGGATCTATGGCGGTGGCTTCGCGATCGGATCCACGTCGCTCGCCACGTACGACGGCGCGAACCTCGCGAAGAAGGGCGTGGTCCTTGTGAGTATCGCGTACCGCGTCGGAGCGTTCGGCTTTCTAGCGGATCCGAAGCTTACCGCTGAACAGGCAGGCCATTCCGGCAACTACGGCCTGCTCGATCAGATCGCCGGGCTTCAGTGGGTGAAGCACAATATCGCCGCATTCGGCGGAAATCCCAACCGCGTGACAATTTTCGGAGAATCCGCGGGAGGAATTTCCGTCAGCATGTTGGCCGCGTCGCCGCTCGCCAAGGGACTCTTTCAGGGCGCCATCTCGGAAAGCGGCGGATCGTTTGGACCGCCTCGGGCCTCCAACGAAGGGGGAGAGAATGTGCCGCCGCTTGCAGTGGCGGAGCAGCACGGCGCGGCTTTCCTCTCGAAACTCGGCACTTCCTCGGTCGCCGACGCTCGCAAGCTCTCCGCAGATTCCATCCTGAAGGGTTCGCCCCCCGGTCTGGGCGGTGGCTTTTGGCCCACTTTTGACGGCTATGTGCTTCCCGGAGACCAGTACAAGCTCTATGAAGCGGGACGTTACAACGACACGCCAATCCTGATCGGCACCAATTCCGACGAGGGCGCGCTTTTCGTTCCGGCCACCACCGCTGCGGCCTATGTGGCAAACGTTCGCTCCGGCTACGGCGATTACGCCGACAAAATCCTCGCCGCGTATCCAAGCGGTTCGGATGCCGATGCTCTGCGTTCGGCTCGTGACCTTTCCCGGGACACGACGTTCGCGTGGCACACCTGGGCCTGGGCGCGGCTCCAGTCCCACACGGGTAAAGGCAAGGTCTTCGTCTATTATTTCAGTCACAGGCCGCCCTATCCTGATACGCCACAGTTCAAGAACTGGGGCGCGGCCCACGGCGCAGAGATTTCATACGTGTTTGGTAATTTCTCAGCGACCATGCCCGCCGGCCCGGAAGACAAGGCCGTGTCGGACGCGATTTCTTCCTACTGGGTGAACTTCGCCAAGAAGGGGGATCCAAATGGGTCTGGCTTGCCTGCGTGGCCGGCATTCACCGGCGCCGATCAGAAGGCAATGAATCTCAACGATCCGTCGAGGGCTATCCCCATGCCGAATCTTGAGAAGCTTCAGGTGCTGGAGGGCTACTACGCCTGGCGCCGCAGCCAGGCTGACGTCAAACACTAATCGAAGGTCGTCGATTGCGAGAGGCGGCTGGCCTCTTCAGGTCGCCTTTCGCACCGGGCGCATCGCGCGCGGCCAGATCCCTTGCTTTCCGGGCGACAGTATTCCATTCGGATCGACAGCATCCTTCAGCGTCTCTGCAAACCGCCGCAGCGCGTGGTTGTTGTAGTCGTACTGCTCGCCGATCAGGTCCATGTACGCAACGTGCGCGCGGTACTCTCCAAATCCCATCCGCCCGGCCTCGACCACCAGCCTCTCGCACAGCCGGTGCGCCTGCACTTTGTGCTCTTCGCTCCGCTTGTCGTACAGAATCATCATCACCGAATAGAGATGCCGCGCGCCGAACGAAAATCCGCCGTAATAGTCGAATCCGTGCTCGTGGCATCGCGCCCCCACCAAGTTCGCCAGCTTCACCGCTTCCCTGCCGCTCGGCGCAACCACCGGCGAAAATCCGATGTGCCCTCCGTCCTCGCCGCGATACTTCAGCACCTCCAGCGCGACCAGCGACGGAATCCCCGCCTGCACGCTGTCAGGGCCCATGGACGCTGTCAGCGCGCCCGGCTTCTCCGATTTCACGTCCCACTTCCTGCTCGAAAGCCGCGCGCCCGGAATCGCGGCGTACGCGTTCTGGGCAATCTTCAGGCGCGCGTCGGCCAGCTCTTCCGGCCCGTAAATGGCAAACGTCAAATTCCATGCTCCCAGCCTGCTTTCGTCCAGCGCCTTTCTCACCACGTCCTGCGGCGCCGCTCCGTCGCCGCCGTACCACTTGCTCCGAGCTCCCCTGCGCGAGATCAGCCGCACCGCGTTGCTCAGCACCGCCGTGTTCTGAATGATGTCCTCCCGCCGTAGGCGGGCGGTGATATCGACGATCTGCTCGAGGTCGCTCTCGCGCTCGAAGCGCACGTCGCACGGCACAAAAAAATCCGGCTCGGGCATCAGCCACACGCCCGCCTTCGTCACCACGCCCATATTCGACTGCATGAACAGCCCATCCACCGACGGGCCGTATCCCGGCTTGAACGCCTGCCAGGTCTTGCCCCGGCTCAGCGCTCCCATCCCCGTGCGGATCACGTCGCCATTGGCGAGCACAACTTCCATCCCGCAGATTTTCTCCGAATGGTCGCCGTAGGGCGTGTAGCCGATTCCGCGGTCCAGCGCGTTTCCGATCACGCTGCCCCATCCCAGTGCGGGCACGGAAATCCAGACTTTCAGCTTTCGCTCGCGGATGTATTCGTACAGATCGAAGAACGTGACGCCCGGCTCGACCACCGCGTGGCAAAACTCCTCGCTGACCTCGATGATCCTGTTCATGCGCCCCAGATCGAGCGTCACCGAGCCGGAAACTCTCGGCGCAGGTCCCCCGTACCCGAGATTCTTCCCGCGGGAAATCGTCCATAGTGGAATCCTGTACTGGTTTGCGGTTTTGAGAATGGCCTGGATTTCTTCGACCGATGACGGCTTGACCGCCGCGGCGCTCGCGAACTCTCCTGGATCGGCCGACGCAAATGCGAAGGGGTCGCGATACTCTGCGAGCTTCTCCTCGGCGCGCACCACCCACTCGTCGCCGATCGCCCCGGCAAAATCCCTCAGCGCCCTCTCGAAGTCCCGGCTCGAAATTCCCGGCGGCAGCACGCGTCCCTTTGCTTCGTTACCTGCCAAAATCCTTCTCCTCGTCATTCTGAGCGAAGTGGCCGCACGCCGTTTCTCGTCCCGCTCCTGCGGGACGTGCGGCCACGCAGCGAAGAATCTCTCTTCGGCTTTCTAACCCAGACAGCGCCCGCTGCAGTAGGGGATCGGAGCTTTAGTTCACCCTGAGCGCAGCGAATGGGCTCCGACAAAAAGAAAAGAGATGTCGGGCGAAGCCCTTCCCTTGCGCTGTTCCTCTCGCAGCATGTGCCGTTCTTGCACCCGCCGTGGCGGGTATTCCCACAGCCCCAAGCGCCTAGCGAAACTGTTGCGTCATCTCGTTGAGCTTTGCGAGCAGCGCCGCATCCAGCGTCACGTCGAGCGCCGCGATCGACGCGTCGAGCTGCTCCGGCCGGCTCGCGCCGATAATCGGGCTTGTGACCACCGGATTCGCCAGGACCCACGCGACGGCCATGGTCGGCATCGGCAAGCCAGCATCGGCCGCGACGCGCCGCAGGTCGTCGACGGCGTCGAAGACGCGGTCGTTCCAATAGCGATCCTGATAGAGAGCGCCGACGCGCCCGCCATATCCAAAACGAGTTCCCTCGCTCGGCGGCTTCGTTCGGTCGTGCTTGCCGGTGAGCAATCCGCCCGCAAGCGGGTTGAACGGAATCACACCGATGCCCTCCTCGGCGCACAGCGGCAAAAGCTCGCGCTCGATCTCGCGATAGAGCAGGTTGTAGCGCGGCTGCACCGAAACGAAGCGTGCCAGCCCGCGCACGTCGCTCCGGCCGAGCGCGCGCGCCACCTGATACGCAAGGTGGTTCGAACAGCCGATGTACCGCACCTTGCCCGCATGGACAAGGTCGTCGAGCGCCCCGCGTTTCATCCACCGTCACCTGCGGGTCGTAGCCGTGAAGCTGATAGAGATCGATGTAGTCCGTTCCCAGCCTGCGGAGCGACGCGTCGATCGCATCGAAAATGTGGCGGCGATTGTTCCCAGCGTGAAATGGCTGCGGCCCCGTCGCGCCGAAGCATTTCGTCGCAATCACGAAATCATGCCGCTTGCGCGCATCCAGCGCCCGATGATCTCCTCGGTGCGCCCTGCCCTTTCGAGCCCTCCGCCGAGCGGATAGACGTCCGAGCTGTCGAGAAATGTGATTCCCGCGCCCGCCGCGCGGTCCAGAATGGCCACGGACGTCGGTTCGTCGCACTGATGGCCGAAGGTCATCGTGCCGAGGCACAGCTTCGACACCCTCAACCCTGTATTCCCCAGCCTTACGTGTTGCACGCTTTTTCCCCTTTTTCGCGATTGCGGACCGCCCATTGTCAGCCTAGGATAGGCGTGATTCAAGAGCGGAGATACGACCGTGACTGCCAGCGATTTTCGCCGCATCGCCCTCAGCTTCCCCGAAGCGACCGAGAGCGCTCACATGGACCATCCCGATTTTCGAGTCGGCGGAAAGATCTTCGCGACCCTCGGCTATCCCGACAAGGGCTGGGGCATGGTCAAGCTCCCGCCAAAACAGCAGGTCTTCTTCATCGAGGCCGAACCGGATGTCTTTGTGCCCGCCAAAGGCGCTTGGGGACGTCGCGGCGCCACGACGGTCCGCCTTCGCGCGGCCAAGAAAGCTTCGCTGCGCCGCGCGCTTGCCGGCGCCTGGCGCAACATCGCACCCAAGCGCCTCGCCGCCCAATTCGACGCTAATGGCTGACGTTCGCCTCCTGCATCGAGTCCCCATAGCACTGCGCTGTCATCCCGAGCGAAGTCCCGTGCGCCTCTGTTTTCCCGTAGTGTTTGCGGGCACGGGACGCAGCGAGGGATCTGCTTTTCGGCCCTTGGATTTTCCCGCCTGCTTGCAGTATCTTGGGAATTCGTCGAAATCTCACCGGGAGGCATCTTCGAAATGGCTGATGAGCAACAACAGGGCGCGCAAACCGTGCGCATGGTGAAGTGCGTCAAACTCGGCCGCGAGCTCCCCGGCCTTGACCGCCAGCCGTGGAAGGGCGAAATCGGCAAGCGCATCTACGACAACGTCTCGAAGGAAGCCTGGGCCATGTGGATCAACCACTCGAAGATGCTCTTGAACGAGTTCCGCCTGAATCCGCTCGATCCCAACTCCCAGAGAATCATGGAAGAGCAGATGGAGCAGTTCTTCTTCGGCGAAGGCGCCAAGCTCCCCGAAGGCTACGTCCCTCCAAAACACTAGCCGCATGAGCTTCGAAGTGGTTTTCCCGGTAGGGGCACAGCATGCTGTGCCCGGCGCACATCCTTGGCAGCGCTGAGCCAACTCCACAGGCCCTACTGCTTGACAACGACTACCCCGCGCCTAACATGGATATCGTGAATATTACGGTCAAACTTGGCAGCGGCGGTCGGCGGCGCGAAGGAAGCGCGAACGCGAGAACCTTGGCGCCCACACCCCCCCTACGCAGACTTGCGGGCACCTATGATTTTCTTAATCGCTAATATGGAATATAAAATTCCGGCTAATCCGCTGAAAACACGGGACGACATTTTTTCTAATCGAGAATCTTTGAGGGTGTCGCACGCTCCAGCGCCAGTGCTCGAATCCAGAAAAACGGAGCCATTAGGCCCGTGCGAGTGCGCTAAGATGTTGGGTTCGGCCAAAGGAGAATTCGCCCTCGTATGACGGCTGCCTCGAAAAACTCATTCTCGACCCGCGCGACGCTGCGCGTTGGCAACGACTCGTTCGAAATCTATCGGCTGCACGCGCTCGCCTCCGCGAGGGTTGGCAACGTCGCGCGCCTGCCGTTCTCTCTGAAGGTCCTGCTCGAAAACCTTCTGCGCCACGAGGACGCGCATTTCGTCCACGCGGACGACATTCGCGCGCTCGCCTCCTGGGATCCCACGTCTTCCGCGGGCGCCACGGAAAAGGAAGTCTCCTTCATGCCCGCGCGCGTCCTGCTCCAGGATTTCACGGGTGTTCCGGCCGTGGTCGACCTTGCCGCGATGCGCGACGCCATCCGCAACCTCGGCGGCGATCCGAAAAAGATCAATCCGCTGCTTCCGGCCGAGCTCGTGATCGACCATTCGGTGCAGGTGGACAAGTTCGGCGCGGCGAACGCCTTCGCCTTCAACGCCGATCTCGAAATGCAGCGCAATATCGAGCGCTACGCCTTCCTGCGCTGGGGCCAGAAGGGCCTTCGCAACTTCAAAGTCGTCCCGCCGGACACGGGCATCTGCCACCAGGTGAATCTCGAATACCTGGCGCGGGTCGTCTTCAGCGAACAGCAGGACGGCAAGCGCTTCGCGTTCCCCGATACGCTCGTCGGCACCGACTCGCACACCACGATGGTCAACGGCCTCGGCGTTTTCGGCTGGGGCGTCGGCGGGATCGAGGCAGAAGCCGCCATGCTCGGCCAGCCGCTCTCGATGCTGATTCCTGCGGTCGTCGGCTTCAAGCTTCACGGCCGCCTGCCCGGAGGCGCTACGGCCACCGATCTCGTCTTGACGGTCACGCAGATGCTGCGCAAGAAGGGCGTCGTCGGAAAATTCGTCGAGTTCTACGGCACGGGACTTTCGAGCCTCACGTTGCCCGACCGCGCCACGATCGCCAATATGGCGCCCGAATACGGCGCGACGATGGGCTTCTTTCCCGTCGATGCGGAGACGCTCGCGTATCTCCGCTTCACCGCCCGCAGCGAAGACCAGGTCAAGCTCGTCGAAGCCTACACGAAGGAGCAGGATCTCTTCCGCACGGACGCAACGCCCGACCCGATCTTCTCGGATACGCTCGAGCTCGATCTCGCGAGCGTTGTGCCCACGATGGCCGGCCCCAAGCGCCCGCAGGACAGCGTGCCGCTCACGCAGGCGAAATCGGCCTTCGAGAAATCGCTCACTGGGCCTCCGAGGCACGCCAGCGTGCAAAGCAACGGCGACAAATTCGAGCTTGCCGACGGCTCCGTCGTGATTGCCGCGATCACCAGTTGCACGAACACTTCGAATCCTTCGCTGATGCTCGGCGCCGGCCTGCTCGCGAAGAAAGCGGTCGAGCGCGGCCTGAGCGTGAAGCCCTGGGTGAAAACCAGTTTCGCGCCCGGCTCAAAAGTCGTCACCGACTACATCGAAAAGGCCGGGCTGTGGCCCTATCTCAATCAGCTTCGCTTCAACCTCGTCGGCTACGGCTGCACCACGTGCATCGGCAATAGCGGCCCGCTTGCGGAATCGATCGGCAAGGCCATCAAGGACCATAACCTCGTCGCCGTTTCCGTCCTCAGCGGCAATCGCAATTTCGAAGGCCGCATCAATCCGCTCTGCCGCGCGAACTACCTCGCGTCGCCGCCGCTCGTGGTGGCCTACGCGCTCGCGGGCCGCATGGATTTCGACATCGTCGAAGAGCCGATCGGCAAGGACACATCCGGAAAGGCCGTCTATTTGCGCGATATCTGGCCCACGCCGCAGGAAGTGGAATCCACGATGCGCAGCTCCGTTACAAGCGAAATGTTCCGCAAGGAATACGCGGACGTTTTCACGGGTGACGAACACTGGCGCGCGCTGCCCGTTCCCGAAGGCGATCTCTACGCCTGGGACGATAAATCGACCTACATCAAGAATCCGCCGTACTTCGAGGGAATGAAGGTAAAGCCTGGCGCGATTTCCGATCTGCGCGGCCTGCGCGTGCTGGCCGTCCTCGGCGACAGCATCACCACTGACCACATCTCACCGGCGGGGTCGATCCAGCCGGATGGCCCCGCGGGAAAATATCTGATCGCGCACGGCGTCCAGCCGAAGGACTTCAACTCGTACGGCGCGCGCCGCGGCAACCACGAAGTGATGATGCGCGGGACGTTCGCTAACATTCGCTTGCGCAACCTGCTCGCGCCTGGAACCGAAGGCGGCTGGACGGTCCATCAGCCCGGCGACGAACAGATGACGATTTACGACGCGGCCATGAAGTACCGCGAAGAGGGCGTGCCGCTCGTGGTCATCGCGGGGAAGGAATACGGCTCGGGGTCATCGCGCGACTGGGCCGCCAAAGGGACCATTCTGCTCGGTGTTCGCGTGGTGCTGGCGGAGAGCTTCGAGCGCATTCACCGCAGCAACCTTGTCGGGATGGGCGTGCTGCCGCTCGAATTCCTGCCCGGCGAGAATCCCAAGTCACTCGGCTTGACCGGCCTCGAAATCTACGATTTTGAGGGACTCGCCCAGAATTTCGAGCCGCGAAAGAAAATCAAGGTCCGCGCGCGCGATAAGTCCGGCAAAGAGAAGAGTTTTACGGCGATCGCGCGGGTGGACACACCATTCGAGGTCGCGTACTACCAGCACGGGGGTATCCTCCAGTACGTCCTCCGCCAGATGCTCTAGCGGTTACCTGAAAAATTACCTTGACCGCCCGTGGAGGACTAAAGTCTCGCTTCGTATGGCCGATAAAGAATTGTGGGACCTTTGCGCACAAGCGAAGCGAATCAAACGGGCGCACGTCCATTCTTCCGATACGCAGCCAGACAGCCCATTCTCAACGGGGAGCAGCAGGTTATCGGTTACGAGCTGCTTTTTCGAGATGGACTGGAGAACTCGTTTGGCAATGCCGATCCCGATGCCGCGTCACGCAGCGTTCTTGATTCTTCGCTCCTGATGGGCCTCGACATTCTGTGCGATGGCCAGCGAGCCTTCATCAACTGCACGCGCGATCTGCTCATCAGGGATTACGTCACCCTGCTGCCTCCCCAGCAAGTCGCAGTCGAAGTCCTGGAAACGGTTCCCGCCGACGATTTGGTGATCGCGGCCTGCCGTCGTCCCAAAGCATTGGGCTACATGATCGTGCTGGATGACTTTTTCGAAGGCGATCCGCGCGAGCCTCTCACCGAACTTGCCGACATCATTAAGGTGGATTTGCGGGCCACGTCCGCGACACAGAGAGGCGTCCTCGTCAGGCGTTACGGACATCAGCGCTGCCGGATGCTGGCCGAGAAAGCAGAAACGCGGGAGGAGTTTCTCGGCGCCCGAAAAGCCGGTTTCTTCTATTTTCAGGGCTATTTTTTTCGCAAGCCGGAAATCGTAGGCGCGTGAGATCCCGGCCAACCGCATCAACTATCTGCGTCTGCTGCAAGCAATCTCGCAGCCGGAAGCGGGTGCCCGCCAGATCGAGGAAACAATCAAGGGGGAAGCCTCCCTGTGCTACCGGCTGCTGCGGTACTTGAATTCCCCGATCTTCGGCTTTCGGCAAGAAGTGCGGTCGGTACGTCACGCTCTGGCTATTCTGGGCGACCGTGAGGTGCGCCGATGGATCCGTCTCGTCGCCACGCTCGTCGCCGGTCAGAACAAACCGACAGATCTAGTGCTCACGGCGCTGACTCGCGCCCGCTTCTGTGAACTGATTACCGCGAAAGTTGGGCAAGACTCCGCAGACCTGTTTCTCGTCGGCCTGCTGTCGCTCATAGATGCGATCCTCGAACTGCCCATGGGCCTGGTGCTCGATGGAATCTCGCTCGCCCCGGACGTGAGGGCGGTTCCCCTCGGAGAGCGCTGCCGGCTCTCTCCGATCTATGACCTGATGTTGACGCACGAAGCCGGCCAATGGGAAGAAGCGGCGAACTTGTCGGCTCAATTGCACTTGCCCGATGGTTTTGCGGCTGACATCCAGTGGAATGCCATGCAATGGGCCAGCCAAATGACCAGCGAGGTTTAGAGGATCGGGATTCCGCCCGGCGTTGACCTAGCAACGGCCCGATTGTTGCAGGACCTCGGTCTGCTCGCACGACGTCACGGCCGTCTGGCGTGGCGATTCACGTCCGCGTTCTTAGAACCCGTGCCTAGCGGCAGCGTCGCCCTTACCATGGTTCCCCGACTTCCAGAACTGATATCCAACCGGCCACCGAGTTGTCTCATTCGTTCTCTCATGCCCAGAATGCCGACTCCAAGTGCGCTTGGGCCGACTTGCCGTTCCTGCAGATGCTCAGCCCGCATTCCTCGTCCGCTGTCGGTAATTTCCAGGACAATGTCGCCGTGCACCTTTGTGAGCCGAGTTTTGCCTGTGGAACTTCCTGAATGCTTCTGGATGTTTCCTAGAGCCTCCTGCACAATTCGAAAAAGCGCTGTCTCGGACTCCGGCGACAAACGACCGATATCCGCTGCCATTTCAAACTCCAAATCTATGCCGCTGCGTTGGCTAAAGCCCTTGACGTATTCCTCGACCGCGGAAGCCAATCCAAGTTCATCGAGCAACGGCGGATGCAAAAGATAGGAGAGCGAACGAATCTCCCTGGACAAATCCTTGACCATTTTTCGCGTGTCCGTCAGTACCTGCTTTCCCCGCTTGCTCCGGACATCCGCCGATTTGCCAAGTTGCGCCAAGCTCAAGCTTATGGCCAGCAGGTTCTGGGAAACACTGTCGTGAAGATCGCGCGCAATGCGCCGCCGCTCTTCATCCTGCAACTGGAGCAGCCGCCCTGAGAGTTGGCGCAGCTCCTCTTCCGCCCGCGTCTGATCCGTGATGTCCTGCGCGACACCGATCGACCGCTCGGTCCGCCCATCCGGTCCTCGAATCTGAATCGCCCGCGCAAAGAGTACGCGGTAGGTACCATCCTGCGCTCGATGCCGCAAGACGTGCTCGAACGGTTTGCACTCGGCGACCGCGCGCTCAATGTTTGCGTGGCCACGCTTGCGGTCTTCCGGATGAACTCTCGCCCAATACTCCTCGCGGTTCCATTCCGCCTCCGAGGCAAGACCATAAATCTGAAGCAAGTTCCTGGAGAGCGTCGACTTCCCGGTCTTGAGATCGAGTTCCCAACTGCCGCAATCGGTCATCTGTTCGGCTTGCGACAATAGCGCTTCACTCTTACGCAGTTGCTCTTCTTCGTGTTTCCGTTCCGTGATATCACGCACAGTTGAAACAACGCCGATGATCTCGCCCTTATCATCCCGGAGCGGGGCGAAGTTATTGTTCGTCCATATTCGCTGGTTCGTCTGGGGAACGACGTAAGCAGTGTCGTGTGAAGAAATGCTCTCTCCCGCAAGCGCTTTCTCGAGATCGGCGTAGATTCCCCCCTCGGTGATGAATGGGAATAGTTCGAGCGGATGCTTCCCGATAACGTCGGCTGCCTTCGTTCCGCTCATTCGCTCCATGTAAGGATTCCAGAGCGTGTACCGGAGTTCGCGGTCGTGGACGGCAATTCCTTCCTGAGCGCTCAATAGAATCTGACGGTTTAATTCAGCGGCCCTCCGTAGCGCAGCCTCCATATTCTTTCGCTCGGTGATGTCTTGATAAAGCAAAACAGCACCCGTTACTTTTCCTTCGGCGAAAAGCGGCACGGAGAAGCCCTCTACGTCAACGAGGCTTCCGTCGCTTCGGCCCCGGCGCGTCACGATGTGTGTGGTTTTCCCCTGCCAGACTCTTTCTCGGCTGGAATCCACTTCAGGGCGAATCTCAGGAACCGCCAGCAATTCGTATAAGGGCCGCCCAAGGATCTCTTCCTGACGATAGCGAAACAGCGTCTCGAATGCCGGGTTGCACATTTGCACCGTGTGATCGGCGCCGATTGCCACTATGGCCAGAGGTGTGTTCTCGATGAGGGAGTTGAGGAAACTCGTCCGCTCTGCGAGCGCCAGCTCTGCCTGCTTGCGTTCGGTAATGTCCGTGAGGGTGTTGATCGCTCCGGTAACAGTTCCGTCGTTTGCAAACTGAGGGACAACAGTCACCTGAGTCCACAAAACAGAATCCGAACCCGGATGCCGCCAGCCGAGCACTTGACCGATAATCGGCTGTCGCGACTCAATCGCCTGCCATACGGGACGCAGCGAAAACGGACACTCGGTTCCGTCCTCTAGAAGGACAGTCAAACTCGTATCTTTGGTCGTATGACCGTATATCTGCTCTTGGGTCATGCCGAACATGTCGAGCGCGGCCTTGTTTGCAAATTGAATCTCGGCCCGCGGCCCATGCAAAACCACGCCTACGTGTAAGGATTGCAGGAGAGCACGAACGTACTCCTCGCTTGATAGGTGCGGGTCAACTCCAGGCACTGCGCGGGCCGCCGTTCCTTGCGAAGATCGTGCCATTGGCCTGTTCCGTGTCTCCTGGTGTTTCCAGGATCACTCGTACGGTCCAGCCATTTCCGTTCAAAAGAGTCAACAATTGCGGGTATTGAAGCACTGGCATTAGAGAAAAGCAAGTGACTGATCTCACGTTCCGGTTAGGTTAGGACAAGCGCCGTGCCATTCGGCCGTTCCGGCGGCTAGATCGTAAGTCGCACTTTCCCCGCGCTTTACCCGCTACGACCGGAAAGGCCTGCGCCGCAGATCCCCCCAGGCCGGGCAAGACGCTCCACAAGCCTCGGCAAATCCTGCCGCCGCGCCAACTCTCGCGTCGCGCCAAGCGCTTCCGAATTTGACGCTTAACGTGCAGTGGCGGACAATCGCAGGGAGCCTGATCCGAGGGAGAGATGCTCTCCGCTGCGATTCCTCCGCTGATTCCGACCGGCACGGAGCTGACAGCACTTCTGATTGTGGTTTGCTTTTCGGCGGGGCTTAATGTTTACGCTACGGTCGCGATGCTCGGGCTGCTGGGCCGTGCCGAAGCACTTGCGCTGCCGCCTTCGCTGCATCTGGTCGAAAACTGGTTCGTGATTGCGGTCTGCGGCGCCCTCTTCCTTGTCGAATTCGTCGGCGACAAAGTTCCGCTCTTCGATCTCCTCTGGAACGCGATGCACACGTTCGTGCGCGTCCCGGTCGCCGCGCTCCTGACCTACGCCGCAACGGCGCAACTGCCCGAGTGGGAGCGGCTCTTCGCCACGCTGCTTGGAGCCGCAATCGCACTTGCCGCGCATGGCGGCAAAACGGCGGCGCGCGCGGCCGTCGCGCATTCGCCCGAGCCTTTCTCGAATATCGCGCTCAGCCTGAGTGAGGATGCGGCAGTGATCTTCCTGATGTGGTTCGTGACGCGGCACGCTTATGCGGCAGCTGCAATCTCGCTGGCCGCGCTCGCGCTCATCGTCATCATGATTCGCGCCGTCGTGCGCGCGATGCGCGATCTCTTCGGCAGCGCTGAAAACGCACTCACGAAGAGTGCTTAGCCTTCAACGGCGGATATGCTTCGCTACTGGTTTTTCTTCTTGCCGAAGAGGCCGCCGAGAGCCCCCTGCGCCGCGCTCGCGGCACCGCCGGCAGCGCCGGTTGCATTCCCGCCGATGCCCTTCACCATGTTGCCGGCCATGCCTTTGACGTCCGGAAGGAATATGGGATTCGAAGTCGTGCCGGTGATGGTGAACGGAATGCCGCCGCCCTGCGAATTCTTGCTGCCGCCGAGTGAGCCGAGCGCCGAAGTCATGGTGCCGATACCGCCCGCAAGTTTCGCGGACATCTTGCAATCGAGTTTCTGGCCGGCGCTGACGTTTGCGGTTCCGGTGACCGTTCCGATCGACGGAACAACTACATCCAAATCGTTGGCCTGCGTTCCGCTGGGATCGACGTGCAGATTCGCGCTCAGCTTCTCGATCTCGGTGTCGGAGCCGCCACCCCCGCCGCCAAGTCCTGCGAATGAACCGAGCGCGCCGAGCTTCGATTTCAGGTTGAAGCCCGAGAGCTTGCCGTTCGAAAGGTTCACCGGCCCCGCGATCACGAGTTTGTCCACCGGGCCGCTGATGGCGAGGGTCAGATCGAGGCTGCCGGCTGTAAGGGACGCTCCCGAGGGCAGCGTGACGCCCGCTGCCGGCAGGATGCCTTCGAGATCTGCGACGGGCATGGCCTGTCCATTCAACTTCATCTGAACGGTCGCCGTGACGCCCGCCGCGTCGTACGTTCCGGTCAGATGGGCAAGAGCCTTGCCGATGTGAACGTCACCCTGTTGGAGGCTGCCGGTTTGCTTCTTCAAATCGTAGGTCGTGTCGTAATCGACGTTGATGGGTACGCTCGAAGGCGACCCGCCCGCGACGGCCTTGATCTTATTCGCCTTTACGGTGCCTTTGGAAGTCATCTCGTGGCCGTCGGACGCAAGAGCGCCCGTGAAGTCGATCAGCCCGGCAAGGCCGGACGACGTTTCGACGAACCCGGTCGAGGCGATATCGAGATGTTCAACGTCGACCGTGGCGCTGAGAGGCGTGAGCGAAGCGTCGCTCGGATCGACCGGGCCGGCTTTGCCCTCGACCTTCACGGAGCCATCCCCCGGCGTCTTCGCCGAGAATTTGAATGGAAACTGCGAAGTGTACGACAGGTCGGAGGCCTCGAGGTTCACATCCTGATAGGTTTGGGTTTTTCCGCCCGCGCCAATTCTGCCCACGACGATCGTGCCGTTCACAATCTTCAGTTCCGCAACCGAAAGGCCCGCGGCGGCGGATGAACTCGAAGAACTGCCGCCTGGCAAATTGCCGCTCGGCGCGCTGCCAGCGTTCGCCGGCGCGTTCGATCCCGCCTGGCCTAGACTCGAAAAGTTCCACTTGCCCGAAGACGAGTGCAGAATCGAGACCTGAGGATCAGTCACTGTGAACGAGCTCACTTCGAGCTTCTTCGAAAAGATCAACGGAATCAGAGCCACCCCGGCCTTCAGTTGCTTCGCTTGCAGGAAAGACGAATGACTGAACGCGGGATCGTCCGCGATCACGATATTATCGACCTTGACGCTGCCCGAAAGGATCGAAAGCCCGATATTCCCGATTTGCACTTTGCGGCCGAGCGCACTCGTCAGGTCGGTCTCGAGCGTGGGCTTGAACCGGTTGACATCAATGACGAACGGCAGAATGACAGCAATGAGAATCAGCACGACGACGATGATTCCGAGAATGACGAGGAATTTCTTCATACCGCCTCCAGCGGAACGACTCGCGAGCGGCACGCCTCATGTCGCCAGACGCGCAATGATACTCTTTCGCCGCGGCACGAGAACAAGTTTTCCAAGAAGAGATTGGCTGGGAGGTCTGGATTCGGTACACCTGCCAAATGCAACTCTTTCGATTTCCGCCAGATAGCAAGTACGCAATTGATTGTAAGCATCTTACGGACAGTCTGTAATGTCTGTCGCGTACCCGCAAATCTCTGTCTTCGCTGAAGTTTTTCCAGAAGACAAGTTCGTTCGGTTGAGGCGCTTCAGCGGCAGGGACACGTCGTCGGTATGAGGGTGACGGCGTGAATGACGCTCCTGCCCTGAAGCAGGCTGAAGCGGGCATCGCCGTTTCCACGGCGACCGACGTGGCCAAAACCGCCGCGAGTGTCATCCTCACAGAGAGTGGCCTCGTGGGCGTGCTCCGCGCCGTCGAAACCGGCCGCAGAATCTATCAGCGTATGCTGACGTACACGCTCAACAAGATCATCAAAACGCTCGAAATCGCAGTCTTCCTTAGTCTCCAAAGGCATTGTTAGCTGTTACACAGACGCTGTTTGAGCAGGTGCGCTGGAAGAATGCGAAGTCTTCGCGAGTTTCATCCTGAGCTGGTGTCGGAGTATGGATTCGTAAGCGGCAAGTTGGCGTTCGATTTGAGCTTTCTTTTCCTGTTGGCGTAGCATGTCTTCGCGATAGCTTCTCAGGAAGTAGGCGATCGTCTCGACGCGAATCTTGATCGAGGCCACGGGTTTGTTTTCGTCGAGGTCTTTGAAACAGAAATAAGGTGTGCCGGATTGCTCGACCACGCGTTCAACAACGCTGTAAATAGGCGCGTCGTGACCACATTTGAAGCTAGAGATCTCGATCGCTACAAGGTTAGGGTGGCGGGCCGTGAACTTGGCCGCCCAGATCTTCATGTTGCTGCTTGCGGCGGTGGCTGTCTTCCATACATCGGAGATGTCGAGCGGATGACTGATGATACCAGCGCGCACCTCTTCTCCGAACAATCGTTCCAGCAGATCGTCATCGAGTGGTAGCGTGCTTTGCGAGAAGACGGGATAGCCTAATTTCTGGAACTCTTCGAGGATACCGTGGTTCAGGCCGGGATCGTGGTGATAGGGCCGCCCCAGCATGACCACGCCCAAGCGGTTTTCTCGCTCCAGCATGTCGAGCACTTCACGAGCGCGCTTTCGGATGGAAGACTCATAATCTTGCCACGCCAGGTAACCTACATCGACGGCGCGTTCGTTCTCTTCTTCCGAGAGGCCCAACAAGAGTCCCCAGCACCGGAACATCTGGCGCGCGAAGAGTTTCCGATCAGATAGGTTCACCAGCGGATGCAGGTACTGGATGCCGTGCTGAGCGAAGACGTCGATTTCTTTGGTATATGCGGCTCCGACAGTCTCCGGCGTGACGGCAACCGTGGGACACGCGTTGCAGGCTCTGGTTCTGACCAGCGGCGAGCAGAGAACATCAAACATCGGCAGAAAGATGGCGTGCAGCGGCTTGTGCGTGTGTTTCGTGTAAATCAAATTGTGAAAGTGCGCGATGGTAATCTTCGATGGAAAGCACGGATCGATGGAACCCCGACTCGAACCGTTGCGATACATCTCATTGGTCGTGAAATCAGAATAGATGATGTTTTCGGAGCTCACCCCCAAGCTCTCCAGATACGCGCTGAAGAGAGGCGCGTACACATACATATTCAGCACGCGCGGGATTCCGATGCGAAGGCTCCGCCGATTGTTCATGAGCGCGATCCGTTCACGGACCGCCCTACGCCAAGTGGAACTCGGAGTGGGATCGGCAACCAGCTTGGGCGAGCGTGACTTCCACACTTCCCGCGCTGCAAGTTCGACTAGGTTAGGGTTGGCGGCCCGGATTGCGTCCAGACCTGCCTTGATCTCACGCATGCTACTGAGGTCTTCGACCGCACCTTTTTCGCAGCTTGCAATGATCATTCGCTGCTCGCCGGGTTGCAAGGGGACTTTGGATGGAAAGGCGGGAGGGTTCCAGGTCTCCGAGTTACCGGTCTGGACGTCCACAAAGGTTCGCAAGCAAGTATTTTTGCAGAAGTGGCACCGTGTGTCTTCGCTGCGGGTCGTGCGGTAGACGATCTTTCGGACCGCATCCAAGCCGATGAAAGTTGTTTGATGTCCTTGCTTCCACAAGTGCATGGCCTCGATTGCAGCGCCGATCGCTCCTGCTTCTCCGCAGTGCGGGTGCACGAATATCTCGGGTTCACGACCCGAGTCCACGAAGTTCGCCTGCAAAAAGTCGACCTGAGCCTTCACTGCCGCGAGATTGTTTTGGGTTCCTCCTTGCAGAATGAAGCGGGTGCCGAGGTTGGCTACATTGGGCACATTGGCCACATAGAGGAAGATGTTCTTCGGCAGCACAGCGGCCAGTCCGGCCAGAATTTCTTCCGCGCGCCAACCTTGCCGTTGGAAGTTCACGATGTCCGATTGCAGAAATACAGCGCAGCCATAACCGAAAACCGGCATGGCCCTTGCGGAGAAAGCAATTGGCGCATAGTTTTCAACTGGCACTCCGAACCCTTCGGCGGTGGACTGCAAGAAATAACCATTCCCCGCCGAGCATTGCGTATTCAAACGGAAATCCTTGATACACCCGTTGCGCAAGACGATGATCTTAATGTCTTGCCCGCCGACATCGACGATACAGTGCGGATCCTGGCAGAATCGTAATGCCGACTTCGTGTGTGCCACCGTCTCCACCAACGCCGCGTCGGCGTGCAACACATCCCGCAGGATATCTTTGGCATAACCTGTCGTGGCGACGCTTAGCACTTCGAGTTGAGCGCCCTGGGATTCTACCTGGCGGCGCAGAGACTCGAAGAGTTCCTTGGTATCCTCAATCGGATTGCCTTGGGAAAGTTGGTAAGCCTTGCAGAGCAGGTCGCCTCTTTTCGAGAGAAGCACTGCCTTTGTGGAAGTGGATCCTCCGTCCAGGCCGATAAACGCGCGAACCGTTTCTCCCAAATGAAATTTCGCCGGGTTAAAAGGAGCTTGGGCGTACTTTCCCTCAAATTGCCTAAGTTCGTCTTCAGAGGCGACCAATCCACGCATTCCCGATCTGGACTTTTCCTGCTGCCTCCCTTCAAGCAGATAGTGCTTCAGGCGCTCAGTCCCCTGATAACGGCCGGCTTCTTCGCTTTCATGCCGACCGAATTCGACTGCGCCAATCGCCGCAAAATACTGCGCATTCTCCGGCACCTTGATGAGGTGTTCCGCGTTCACGCCTTCCGGCAGTTGAACCTCACGCTCCTTCCAGAGCAGCGGGATGTTGTGTTCCCATGCCTCCCGCATCCCACGAATGAAAGTATTCGGCCCTCCTAACAATAAGACATGCGGGTGCAAGGTGTTGCCGCGCGTTAGAACCGTGAGATTTTGCAGAACAATGGCATCAAAAAGAGAAGCCAACAATTGATCGGCGGGGACGCCCTGCTTTTGCAGACTATTAATATCGGTCTCTGCGAAAACCCCGCACTTGCCGGCCACCCTATGCAACTTGACACCGTGATAGCCTTGATTACACAGCTCGGTGCAGGCAATCTTTAGCTTTGCGGCAATCTTGTCAATAACGGCGCCCGTTCCGCCCGCACACTTGTCGTTCATGCTGGGAATCTTCTTCTTCCGCCCGCTGTTCGCATCTTCCTTGAAAACAATGATTTTGGCGTCTTGGCCGCCCAGCTCGATGACTGAGTTCACTTCGGGATGCAGCTTCTCGACCGCGAGGGCGACGGCGTTCACCTCCTGGACGAACTTGGCGCCGATCAGTGAAGCGAGCGAGTTAGCGCCCGATCCCGTAATGAAAGTGCGGGCGTTGCCGGGTGCAATGCCGATCTCGCTTTCCATGCGTTCCAGAAACTCCAGCAACATTTCAGGCTGCCGGGTTTCGTGCCGCTGATATTCTCGCCAGACGATCTGGTCTGTTCGCAAGTCCACTACAATTCCTTTCACTGTAGTGGAACCGACGTCCAAGCCGACCAAATACGCGTTGCCTTCGTTCGCCATCATCGTTGTTCTATCGTTGCCAAATGTGCTTTGCCTGTCATCAGATCATTCACGTGCAGGACAAAATTGGCCGCGACACCGGCTACACCCTCCCGGCGCGGAACGCGGTACAACGGGCTGCGCAACTGAGGATGCTCCAGTACGTATCCGCGAATGTCATCCAGTTTCGCTCGGGTGGCTTCGAGGCAGCACTCGAATTCGGCCTTTGCCTTGGCCTTGGCGTCGCCGAGGGCCATCTGCACGCGGCTGTGGGCATTCACTTCGCCCTCGCCGGCGGTTTCGATCGGCAAGAAAATCATGTCCGGGTAATGGCTGATAACTGCTGACTGGACGCCGTCCGACTGCGAGGATGGCATGCAGCCGAAAGGCTTCAGCGCCAGCACCATGTGACACAGATGATGAACGGTGTAGTAGACATTCTTACCAACCTCGAGGTGGCCTTCGCCGCCGCGCGCCAGAGAGTGGTAGAAAGGATGGGCTAGGTTCGCCAATTCACTCTGCGGAGGTAAGGGGTGCGCCACGCGGCCTAAGCCTTCCACCAAACGGGCATACTGGCGCGTCCAGATGCGCTCCCCCAAGGTGAGCAATAGCCACTTCTTGCGGTAGGGCAATTCATTGTGTATCCGCTTGGCAAATTGCCACCACGCTGGCTGAGGGTGCGGTGCGTTCAAGCCTTTTCGCTCGCGGGCGTTGGCCTTGGCCTGGCGCATCAAATAGGTGATCCAGTTGCCGATGGGGTCCACCAGCACGTGCGCGCCTTCACGCTCGAGGAAAGCAAACATATTGAAGTTGCCGTCGCCTTCTGTAAGCTGCGCCCAGAACTCACCCGTGATTTTGACGACCGGCTTGACCCGCAGGCGATCCAACTCGATTTGTCCGATGCGTTCGCGGCAACGGCGCAGCACCTCTGTATAGTCTTTGCCGTAGAGGTGTTCGCGGATTTTACCCAGAGTGTTCAAGGTATCCTTCAACTTCTTGTTCTGCTCAAGACGCCGCCGCAGCCCCCGCGGAATTCGCTCCAGGATTTCAAAACGGCCGCGTTCACGGAGGAAAGTAGACAAGCTCTCCATCACCTCGGCGAAAACGCGCTCCGTTTCTCCCGGTGTAACTTCGTAGGGCCGGATGTTGTAGATTGCCTCATTGCTAACGTCCCCGAGGTTGAGCGCGTTCAGCATGCCCATTCCAAAATCGACAGTGAATTTCAAGCCAGGTTCGCCGGATTTCGCCTTGATGCCGTCATTTTGTGAAAACAAAAGCACGCGAAAACCGCTGAAACCCGCGTTCTCCAGCGCCATCCTGTACTCGGACTCATACATGCCGAAGCGGCATGGTCCGCAGGAACCGGAAGTAAAAAAGACGTAGTTATCGAGAATTTCCTGCTTTCGCAGTCCACGCTCTTCCAGACCGCGCAGATAACGGATGAGGTTGCCCACCGTGAAATAGGCGGGATTGCACTGTCCGGCATTGCCGAATTGTTTCCCCAGGTGATAGGCCATCAGGTTGGGATTCGGCAGGGCTTCGCAGCGATAACCGCTTCCCTGAAAGACGGCCTGGATAAGCTTTTCGTGTTTCCAGGTGAGCCCGCCAAAGAGAATCGTGACGCCGCTGCGTTCTTCGCCCGTAAACGGCCGTTCCACTGGCCGCTGGAAATGCGTCGGAGTGCTTAACCCTGCCAACCGTAGGAGACGCAGCCGTTCGTCAGCCACCCGTTCATTGATTTCCCGATCGTTTTGTGTCTGCACGAGTTCTGTACTTTCCATTGGAGCCTTTCGCGGAACATTTCGGCGTCCGCTTGCAGGATCACCGGACACCTCGTTTCTGTCCAGGAGAGCGGCGACGCTCGCTATGGTGCACAATCACTCGGATTTCGGATTGTCGGAAGCCAAAACGGCGTTTGGATCTTGTTCGACCAAGGCCGCGCCTTTCACCCCATTGATAGTGTCAATGCGATGCTCGATCGTAAGAATCTTCTTGCCATACAATTTCACGTCCACGAATGTCTCATCTTTGGCCGGAAGCCAAAAATCACCGATCTTTTCGTACTGCCGCACGAATTCAGCTCGCGTGATCCAGAAGGAGAGCTTCTTCGCGGGATGTCCGGCAATTCTGACGATGGCGAACTCGCGGCTATCGATCCATACTTTCCCCTCGAAAAGATACTTGTCCTTTCGCTTAGGGAGCACGTCAACGACGTAGCAGTGATTGGCGCCAACTTCTTCTTGGCCGACGACAGCAAATGTGTAGTTCGCAGGCGTGATCGAACTGTCGTGATGTTCTTTCCCGGCCGCAGTGGAGGTCTCCGTCTCGATCAAGCCATTAAGCACCATGTGGCGTACCAAGGGGGATCCTTCCTCTGAAGTCTTCACGAACGTCTTCTTGTCCGGGGCGACATATTCCATCCGGACAATTTCTCTGGCATACACTTTGCCTTCGGGATTCGTCACCGCATAGATTCTTACCGCAGAATATTCCCGCAACCGAGCACTGCGAAGCTCGTTCTGCTTCACCAGCTCAGCGAATATTTCGTCCCCGCTTGCATCCGGGCGCGATGGTTGGACCGCCGTAACCCCTCCGGGTGGGTCACTATTCTGACTGGATTGTCCAGCCGCTCGAACCCCCACTGCCGTGATCCCGACAACTATGAGGGCCGCCAGAATGTGTCTCTTCGCTAAACTGCGGATTAACATGGCGCAATCGACTCCTTTCCTTGCAGGCCGATTCAGGACCATCTCTTCGTAGCCCTTTGCCCGGTTTCAGTCATCAAAACTGCGCGCGCCACCTTGGAATTTGTTCTTGACGGCCTGCGACCAGAGCCACTTGATTACGCGTGCATCGTTGTAGCAGTACGCAAGATTATGATTTAGCGTTGAGAAGCAATGCCGCTGGCAGGTCTTTTTCATCTCTGCCAGTTGCTGTTGGCCAAATTTCGGCTCATCGATGTTGCCCCAATCAAAGGAGGACGGGTACATGGGGAAGCATGGTGCGACGGTGCCGTCCGTGCGGATAATTACATTGTTCTGGCCGGCGCGACAGCCCCATTCGGCAAACCGTAATTCGCCGCTGGCGTCCTGCAGAATTCCAGGCATCGAAGCAAGGATCTCGGCTTGATGCCCGTTGCTATTGGCCCCATCACCGTACCAGCCGGACTTCCTCAAGTCGAGGCCGGAGGACATGCGCATGAAGGCCTTCATTTCTTGGAGACGCTGTACAGAATTCACCATCTGGTAGGCCGACCGGTTTTTCTCGATCAGCCAATCAATCAGGGCGTCCACCTCACGCCAATCTTCAGGGCGAATGTAAGTTGGATCGTCGAAAGCATGCTTGAAGTGGTCGTCCTGTTCGAGCATCGGTGTCTCATTGATGTGGTAATCCGTGGCAATGTGGTGTTCGTGCGCGTATTCCGTAAGCCGGCGCACGTCCGAAGCATTGTTGCGGCAGATGTTGATATTGAGAAAAACCATATAGCCGTACACATACTGCTTGCGCAGAATGTGCTCGAGGTTTTTTTGCGCGGGGATCAGTGCTTTTGGAAGGCTGGGCCCAAGATCCCACGCATCCAGCGCAAAGTTGATCACCGCAACGCCTGCATCACCGAGGCGGTCCGCAATCTCAGGGCGCAGCAATCGGCCGTTGGTGCCGACGTATACCCAGAACCCCTTTTTTGCAGCGTAGTAAACAACCTTGTGGGCAAACTGCGGCCTGAGTAGAGGCTCGCCCCCCATCAGCGCCAGAACACGACACCCATGCTCATAGAGCCAATCGATGGAACGGCGGGCAACATCCTCGGTCATTCCTTTAACTTGGTTGTTATAAGCCCAGCAATACCAGCAATCGAGGTTGCACTTGTACTCGACAAATAGATAGGCAGTGATCGGGTGGAACTCGCCGGGGAGAACGCGCGACCTGATATAGGGAAACAACCACCCCCGCATCTTGCGGTAGATCTCTCTCCCTCCCCAACGACGCTTCTCTAGTGGAGCCTCAGGGCCCGGATCGTTCAAGAGTTCGGGATACTGCGGAAAGACCGGCTGAGGAAGCGTCAGGCCCTTTGCCGGTGGAGGAACTGGCAGGCTCGAGTTGGAATTCATCAACAAATCGTGGATGCTGAGATCGACTCGGAATTTTGCTGGAGTCGCCATTGCTCTTATCTTCTCCTAGGGGCGCTTTCGCCAGGATGATCCGACCAAACCGGGAGTTCAGATTCCCAAGTTATTAACCTGCGGAACGGTCTAGCTGACCGAATTCCCATCTTTCCGTGGTCTATATTGCTCCCATGCCTCTATCCGCACCCAACTGCAGCTTATGCCTTAAGTGTCAATTTTCTATGCCTGGCTCCATACATGTCAGTGACCTGGATCACGACTCGAAGTGACGTGGCTGAAGCTGAAGGCGGTCACACGCACAGATTCCGAGACACATTTGCTGTTCAACTTACTCTCGCGGGTGTCCCTTTCGAGAGGGTCTCTGGGCTTTTGGGTCACCAGGGCACACCGATAATGGAAGACGCAGCGCTTGCCGAGGACCTAAAAAACAGAGAGCCTTCGGTTCATGCCTACCGGGAGGGGAGCTTTAGCCACTTCCATTTTCTCTGCAAGCAGTATCCCGGACTATCCACGCGATAGCCATTGATGGTCTAAGTGGCGAAGAATTGGATGAAGTGATTAGGTGTGGCCTCGGAAAATGGATAGATGTTTTCGAACCGTTAACACCCTGGATTCTGCTACCAGACTCAAATCCGCCTGGGTGCGACAAGGCTCGGTCGCGACAACCGCGATCTTGCCCTTGCGGCCGGTGCGGTGATAGTCGAGTGCATCCTGTTTGCGTGAATTCATGAAGAAACTCCTCATCTCCAGTGCCGGTCACGCTCCGACATTAAAAATACACCAATGTCGTTCTCATGCCCACCTGTTCGGGTGAAACGTCGGCTATCGCAAAATGTTGGTCATACCACGCTGTTGATGAGACGCTGCATACGGCGGTAGTGAGAGCCCTTCCAGTAGATCCGGTCACAATCGGGGCAAATGTAAAAGTCCTCAAAGTGCCTCTTTGTTTCCGGCAAAAGGCGATGGCTAATCAACTCCTTCTGAGTTTGGCGCAGTAGGGCGTTGCAATGCATGCACCGGTGAAAGGGGGCGATTGCCGGGCCTAGTTCAAATTGCTGTAGCACTTCTATTAGCTGTTGAGTTGGCTCTGTGGCTCGTAAATAGTAGCCCCATCTCACAATATTTCGTTTAAGCAGCCCACGGTCCCTGGTCAACAAGATGCGGTCTTCAGTCGCGGAAAGTTGGGCCAGTTCTTGGTCTCTGTAGTTGTTGCGATATAAGGTGTCAAACCCCAGCATCCGAAGATAGGCTGCTAACCGTCCCAAGTGCGTATCGGCAACAAAGCGCAGGTGGCGAAGCCATTGAGGTCGCAGGTGCACAAGTGACGAAACATCGATGGACGTGAACCTGGGATAAACGCTGACCCTGTCGCCATGTTGAAGGCGGTAAGTGAAATCCACTGGATCGCCGTTTACCAGGATTAAGTCCACTTCCGTGTGTGGCACGCCCATGGCCTCAATCATGTCTTTGACCGACCCGGCGACGTCGAAGTCACACGTGGTGGTTCGCATCTTTCTTTCGGGTGGCAGAAAGTCATTTAACTGCGCGTAGAATCGCATGTAGGCCTGTTTCATAAGACGGACGCAGAAATCTTCGGGTAGATCAGCCACCTACGATTAGACCTTCTAAGACGATAGGACGCCAAACAATGGGGCCCTTGTCCAGCAAACTGGTTCTCAAACAGCACAGAAGGCATAACCACACGACGGACAACTGACGCAGGCGGAAGTATCCACCATTGTGCCGCCGCATTCTGGACAGGTTTGGACACCAACTGGCCCGGTGTGTTCCGGAACCCCTGACATCAAGACCTGCTCCCCCTTGCAACCATCGCGATAGACGGTTATGCCTTTGCATCCCAGCTGGTGAGCCAGCACGAACACATTTTCAATGTCTTGGCGTGTCGCCGTACGGCGGAGATTCGCGGTCTTACTTACGGCACTTTCAACGTGTCGTTGAAAGACGGCCTGCATCCGGACGTGCCACTCCGGCGAAATGTCATGCGCGGTAACGAAGATTCGGCGAATGGACTCGGGGATTTCTCTTGCCTGCTTTGCGCTACCCGTTTGTAAAATCGAGTTCCGAGTGCGCTCATTGAGGTGCGCTGCAGCCATTTTTTCGAAGAGTGGATGAATACGGAATTCCCGGCGCTCGCCTAGTACATTTCGCTGAAAACAAAGAGCAAACAACGGCTCGATTCCGCTGGAACATCCCGCAATAAGACCGATGGTTCCTGTCGGAGCGATCGTTGTGACAGTAGCGTTGCGTCTTTTGATTCCCAGAGGATGGTAAACACTTCGCACGTAGTTCGGAAATACGCCACGGACATCAGCCAGCCGATAGGATTCAGCCTTAGCCTCCGTCGAAATAAACTTCATCAGCTCATCTGCTACTTCCAATGCCTCCTCCGAATCATAAGGCACTTGTAGCAGGAGGAGCATATCTGCAAATCCCATGATTCCGAGGCCAATCTTGCGATTCGCCAAGGTCCTTTCTTCGATCTGTGGAATTGGATAGTAGTTGCTGTCGATAACATCATCCAGGAATCGGACGGCGAGATGCACAACAGAGCGGAGGCGTTCGAAGTCAATCCTCGAGTCCTAGACAAAATGCGATACGTTGATTGATCCGAGGTTGCACGATTCATACGGTAGCAGGGGCTGTTCCCCGCAAGGATTGGTAGCTTCGATCGGGCCATCCCTGGGCGTCGGGTTCTCTTTGTTTAGAGCATCGAGAAACACCAGGCCAGGATCACCTGTTTTCCAAGCCGACTCTACAATCGTCTCGAACACTTGTCTTGCGTTCCTCCGAACCGTTTCCATTCCTGTCCGAGGATTGATCAGGGGATACTCCGCATTCCTCGCGACCCGGGACATGAATTCGTCGGAGACGGCCACAGAGATATTGAACGTCGCCAGGGCGTTGGCGTCATTCTTTGAGGCAATAAACTCCATGATGTCAGGGTGATCGAACCGCATCACCGCCATATTCGCGCCTCGCCGTGCGCCTCCCGAACGAGTGATAGTGCAGGCGTAGTCATAGAGCTTCATAAAGGAAACGGGACCACTAGAGCAGCCGCGAGTCGAACCGATCGGGTCGTTGCGAGGCCGGAGGTGGGAAAAGGAGAAGCCGGTGCCACCTCCCGTCTTCTGAATCAAGGCCATGTCCCGAAGCGTGCCGAAAACCGAATCCATGGAATCGTCGATCGGTAGAACGAAACATCCAGAAAGCTGTCCTCCGGGAAGGCCTGCATTTACAAGGGTCGGCGAATTGGGAAGAAAATCGAGGGCGAGCATCATACGCAAGAAAGAATCTGCCGTCCGCTCGACCTGAGCGGTTCCGGTATACCTGCGTTCGACCTTGGCGATTTCCCAAGCGACACGCGAAAACATTTCCTCAGGAGTCTCTAGGGGATTCCCTTGGCTGTCGACAAGGAGGATCCTCTTTCTGAGGACCTCGCGAGCAACATCGCTTAGGTTATTGATTTGTGATTCCACGAGTCGGAGCTTATCAGAGAATCGTGCAGCTGAGCGGTCTCCAAGAGCTTAGTGAATGATCGGCGCCCGTCAAGCACGAACCCGGCGTCCCAAGGGCAGTGTGATCTACGTCACTGTACGATCCGCTGAATTCTGCCAGTCTTCCAGCGCTAAGTCTCTGAAGGACGAGACAGGCCAGCGCAACATTGAAGAATGGCATGTTAACGCTGGCGACGCCGAAAGCTGCCAAGGCGCAGACTGTTCGCATCCAAGCGAAAACGGTGTGATGTTCCTAGAAGCTATTGCACAACCCTCCGTAAGACGATCATGAAGCAGGCGATATGAAAGAACGCCCGGTAGATTCGGAGCGAGCGGTCGTAGCGGACGACCAAGCGCCGGAAGTTTCCCA
>JBEKAE010000005.1:0-212887 GCA_050018375.1 Candidatus Acidiferrales bacterium
CGGCGAATCGTCGGCCTCGACGATTCGAAGAAGCTCGCGCCGGAGCGGCGCGGCGAGCTTGCCGAGCGCATCCGCCGGCACGCGCTGGCCTGGGCCGTGGCGGAAATCGACGCGAGCCGCATCGACGCCTGGAACATCTACCAGGCGAGCCGGCAGGCGATGGTCGCGGCGATCTCGCAACTCCATCCTTTTCCGGATTATCTCCTGCTCGACGCCGTGGAGCTCGATCTCCCGATCGAACAAAAGGCTCTCATTCACGGCGACGCACGCTCGATATCGATTGCGGCGGCGTCGATCCTGGCGAAGGTGGAGCGGGACCGCCGAATGGAGGAGTTCGACCAGATCTACCCGCAGTACGGGCTCGCGCAGCATAAGGGCTACTGCACGCCGGAGCATCTCGAAGCGCTGCGGCGCCACGGGCCGTCGCCGCTCCACCGGTACTCCTACGCTCCGGTACGAGAGGCGCGCTGCTGGGCCACGGCAGCGGAGCAGGCTCCGCTGCCGCTGGAGGTTCCGCCGGACGTTCTGAACGGGCAAAGAGAAGACCGCAGAACTCCGACTCCCTGAGTTTGCCATTCAGGCCAAACGACGCACACATCGGAGGAAATGCAGATGATCAAGGTCGGCGTGTTTTATCCAAACGGCGAAGGCGCCAAGTTTGACATGGACTACTACCTGCGGAAGCACATTCCCATGGCAAAGCAAAAGATCGGTCCGGCGCTGAAAGCCGTGGCCGTCGAGCAGGGGATCGCCGGCGCGCAGCCTGGCACGCCTCCGCCATACCTTGCGGTAGGTCACCTGACGTTCGATTCGATCGAATCATTCATGGCGGCATTTGTGCCGCATGCCCCGGAGATCCAAGCTGACGTCACCAACTACACGAACGTCGAGCCCGTCATTCAGTTCAGCGAGGTGAAGATGTAGCGAAACCGCCGGGTCGTTCGTGTAAACGAAAGCCAGCCCTGAGCTCGCGGCGGCGGGCTTAGAGCCGACGGTGGTTTTCGCCCTGTTATCCCCTTCGTCACCATCCCCGCGCCGCCGCATAGACCCTGGTTTTTCGCGCGTGCTAACCTTCAAGACTGTCCGCACCTCTGACCTGACGCCGCCTCGCAGGACAGACGCGGCCGGGTACGCGGAACCCATTCATGGCGTTCAATAAAAGCAAAGCGCTCGAGAGCGCGCTGAAATACCTCAACCAGGGCAAGATCGCCCAGGCCATCGGGGAGTACCAGCAGATTCTCCGCCACGACGCGAAGGATCAAGCCACCCTGATGACGGTCGGCGATCTTTTCGCCCGGCAGGGCGACATGCCGCAAGCCATCGAGTATTTCGAGCGGCTCGCGCAGGTGTACCTGAACGACGGCTTCAACAGTAAAGCGATCGCCATCTACAAAAAGATTGCCAAGCTAGCGCCGAACGAGCTGGCGCCACTCGAGAGGCTCGCCGATCTCTACGTCCAACAGGGCGTTCTCAGCGAGGCCCGGCCGCTGTTTCTGCAAATCGCCGAAGCGCACCTGAAGGCGAACCGCGCGCCGAAGGCCGTGGAAGTGCTGAACCGGCTGCTCGAAGTTGAGCCGGAAAACGCGCGCGTGCAGATGCGCCTGGCGGAGCTCTACAACATAATGGGCCAGAAAAAAGAAGCGGCCCAGACCTATTTCGCGTACGCGCAACGCCTGTTCGAACGGGGCGACACAGAGGAAGCCCCGAAACTCATCGAGCGCGCGCTCGAAGTCGAACCGGGCAATGCGGCGGCGCGGCTGTTGAAAGCCAAGACTCTCGCGGCGGCGGGCAAGAGCGACGAGGCCATCGCGATCCTCGAAAAGCATCCGGAGGCCGACGCGGGTGCGGAAGTGACGAACCTGCTCGTGGACCTGGAGCTCAAGTCCGGACACACGGACAAGGCCGCGGACCGCGCCCGCAACCAACTGGTCCGCGGGAGCGCTCACTTCGAGCTGCTCGAGAGAGTGGCGGACTCGCTGATGGAAGCCGGGAAGGCCCACGAAGCTCTCCCACTACTGCGCGAGTTGCGCGGCCCGATGATCGAGGCGGGAGAGCAGGACAAATTCCTGAAGGCGCTCTCGAACGTGGCGGAGAAGCTCCCCGGCGAGGTCGAGCCGCTCGAGATGCTGGCGGATTTCTCGCGGCACACGAGCGATCCCTTCCACTTGAATTCGGCCCTAACCAAGCTCGTCGACATCCATGCCGCAGATGGGAACTACTCGCGCGCCGAAGAACTGCTGCAGGAATTGATCGAACGGAACAAGGGCGACGAGCGCCTCGTCGCGCGGCTGGACCAGCTTCGCAAACGCGGACAGGGATCCCCAACGCCGACGGAAACACCAGAACCCGCAGCGACGGCGGAAGCGACATCAGAGGAACCGCGTGTGACGGAAAGCTCCACGGCGGAGCCGGCATCGACTGATGCTACGCCTGCCGCGGCCCCGCCAGTTGTGGAGGAGCCGCTCGACGAAGAGACCCAACGCTACATCGCGCAGGCGTTGACCGACGTGGATCTCTTTTCGAGCTATGGGCTGACGCAAAAGGCCACCCATCTCCTAGAGAACGTCTTGCAGCGCGCTCCGCGCCACACGCCGACCCTCGAGCGCTTGCTCGATGTCTATCTCGGCGCGGGCGACGAACGCCGTACGGCCGAGCTGGCAGCCGAACTCGAGCAGATCCACCGCGAACGTGAGGATACGGTCAATGCCGAGCGGTTCGCCGAACTCCGGCGGAGATTCGCCAACGCGGCAGATCTGACCCAAGAGAAATTGGCCGCCGCGCCGGCAGCAACGCGGCCAGCCACAAGCGCTCCTCCGGCGCCAGTCGAGGCCGAGTCTGCGGGGGCCGTCCCCGTGAATGCGGCACCTGCTCCTGCCGCGGCTGCGGAATTCGAAATCCCGCTCATGGCGGTCGAACCGGAAGCGCCCACTGTGGAGGAACCGCCGGAGGCGGTCGCACCAGCAGAGGCGCGATCCGTACCGGCCGAGCCAGAGCCTGTGGCGGCTAACAACGAGGTAGACCTCTCAGACGAATGGGAGGCCATGGTGCAAGAGGTCGCCGAGCCTGAATCCACAACGGTCGCGCAGGCGGCACCACCGGCTGCCGAACCTGTTCTCGGGGAAGAAGAAGAGAGAATCGAGATCGAAGTTCCGGCCGAGCCCGAACCGGTGGAGATCCGGGAGGCGGCTGCCGAGCCGGCCTCCGAGCCGGTGCTGGAGATTGTCGAGGAGGCTGCCGAGGAAGCGCCCGCAGCCGCTACGAGCGGGGAATTTGAACTCGAATTGGCGGCGGAGCTCTCCGGAATCCAGGGCAAGACCGGCGCTGTGACGACCGACGATTTTCTGAGCGAGCTGGCCGCCGAAGTGGAGGGCCTAGAGGCGCCTGCAGCTTCATCCCGTGAAGGCAAGCCCGAAGCGGCCCGAACGCCCGAGCCGGCGCCAGCGACAGCCGCACCTGAGGGACCTGTTGCTGTGGGGAACGTTACCGGCGCTTCGTCCGGGCCTGCGCCCCAAGGTACTGCCGAAACGCT
Organism: Candidatus Acidiferrales bacterium; assembly: GCA_050018375.1. GTDB lineage: Bacteria > Acidobacteriota > Terriglobia > Acidiferrales > UBA7541 > Palsa-295. The sequence continues at coordinate 3,530 of JBEKAE010000005.1, forward strand.
GAACGAACTGGCCGAAGTGTTCCAGGAATTCCGCACGGAGCTCGGCGAACTCGGTGGCGAAGATGAAGACCTCGAAACACACTACAATCTCGGCATCGCCTACCGGGAAATGGGGTTGCTCGACGAAGCAATCGGAGAATTCCAGAAGGTGGCGCAGGCGGTGCAAAAGGGAAAGCCCTTCCCCTACGCCATGAATTGCTCGACGCTGCTCGCGCTTTCGTTTCTGGACAAGGGCGAACCGAAGATCGCGTCCCTCTGGTATCAGCGGGCGCTTGAAACCCCCGGGCTCGATCACGAAGCGGTTCTGGCGCTGCGTTACGACCTCGGCGTGTCCCTCGATTTGGCGGGCGAAGCCTCGGCCGCGCTCGACAGCTTCCGGCAAGTCTATGCGATGAATATCGACTACCGCGATGTGGCCGACCGCATCGCCATGTTGCAAAAGACCTGATCCCAGTTGCGGCTCCGGCAAGAATCTCCCATAATCCTACCTCCACGATGAGTTCCCTTTCGCGCGCCCCGATCCTGCTGGTTTGGCTGGTGCTTGGACTGGCGCTGATCCTCGTGCCGTGGTCGGACCTCTGGGAAACGAACTACTTTTTCTACCAGTATCCGTCGCTGGGACTCTTCCTGAAAAATCCCTTTCTTCGCGGCGCGATTTCCGGGCTCGGATTCATGAACGTGCTGTTGTCGCTCGAAGCGTTTCGCCGCCGGACTCCCGCCATTGCCAGCCGCACCTGAAAAGCCGTCCGGAAAACCGCCTCACGAACCGGTCGTGTGCTACGTCACCGACCGAAAGGGGCCCGGCTCCGGCGATCCCATTGGGAGCGTGCTGGGAAGGATTCGCGCGGCCGTTGCAGCGGGCGTCGATTTGGTGCAGATCCGGGAAAAAGACTTGGCCGGGCGAGAGCTTCTCGCGCTCGTGCGCGCGGCGCTCGGTATCACACATGAGAATGCGCACGCCGGCAAGGCGGGCGTGGTCGTGAACGACCGGCTGGATGTGGCGCTCGCGGCGGGAGCCGCCGGCGTGCACTTGGGCGGCGAATCGCTGCCGGCGCGAGACGTGATTCGCTGGTGCCGGGGCGGAAACGCTCCGGCGGATTTTCTAGTCGGAGTCTCGTGCCACAGTCTCGAGGAAGTGCGAGAGGCGGAAAGCGCTGGAGCGAGCTACGCCTTCTTCGGGCCGACTTTCGAGACGCCGTCGAAGGAACGGTTTGGGCCGCCACAGGGAATCGCGAGGCTCGCCGAGGTCTGCCGAGCCGTGCGGATTCCCGTGATTGCGATCGGCGGCGTGAACGAAGCAAACGGGCCCGAGTGCGTTCGCGCAGGAGCCGCGGGGATTGCGGCGATTCGATTGTTTCAGGAACCGCGCGACGCGGTCGCGCTAGGAAAGGCGATCACGCGCCTTCACACCCGGGTGTAGCGCGCCTACGCGCTGAGCCAGCGGCCGACCGGCTGCAAGCTCTCCACATGATCGCAGATCACTTTGATGACCGCCGTGACGGGAATCGCGAGGATGAGCCCCATCGCTCCCCACAACCATCCCCAAAATAGCAGCGACACGGTGAGCGCCAGCGCATTCAGCCGCACGCGCCAGCCAACCAGCGCGGGAACGAGTAGGTTCGCGGCGACGATATGGAAGAAAGTGAGCATGGCGACGATGCCGATATAAGGGCCGATCGTGTGGAACTGCGCGGCTCCGATGAGCAGGGGCGGGACCCACGAGATCACAGCTCCGATGTAAGGAACCAGGTTGCAGACGCCGGAAACCAGCGCCGTCAGGAATGGAAAGTCGAGTCCCAACGCCCAGAAGAAAAGCCAGCTCGCGAAAATGACGATCAGACCGACGAGCGCCGTGCCCATCAGGTAGCTTCGTAGCACGCGCGTGACGTCCGCAAGCGCCTCTTTAACCGCGGTGCGATCGCTCGAGGGGAAGAGCTGCATCGTGGTGTGCACGACCTGGCTCTTGGCCGCGAGCATGAAGAAGATGAGAAAGGGCACAAACGTCGCCGCGAGGATGAACTCGTACAAGGAGCCCAGCCTGCCGAGCAGAGCGTCGCGCACCGGATGCGATTCGGCGAACGTCACGACACGCTCGCCGACGTGCGGCTGCGGCGCGATCTCAGAAACGTGCGCTTCGATATTCGCGAGCCTGGTATCGACCGCCTCGGCCACGGCGTGGAGCGGCGCGCGGTACTTCGGCCAGTTACTGCCGAACTGGTCGAAGCGTTCGACAAGTGTCCAGCCGAGCGTAGCGAGCAGCGCGAGAGTCACCAAAACGACCAGCAGCGAACCGAGCGCGCGCGGAATGCGAATCCTTTCGAGACTCGAAACGATGGGGTCGAGAAAGTACGCCGTCAATACCGCGACCAACAGCGTGACAAGCACGGTGGATGCCCAGTAACAGAACGCGATCACGATTCCCGCGGCGATGATGCGCGCGCTGGCGGAGGTCGCAGTGATGGTCCTAGTCTCTTCTGTGGGCATTTGCGTAACGATAGCACACCTTCGCCGCAGCAGGCCTCCTCGTACGTGTGCGTCAATGGCGGCTCACCAGGTCAGGTGTTGGGACGCGATGGTAACGGTTTCGGTGAATTCCCGCACGGTCGCACCCACGAGTGAAACGGCGGCGATGCTAGAATTGCAGATTCGCGCCGCGGGCGCAGGGGAAACTCCATCCAAATGGCGAAACAACTTTTCGGCACGGACGGCATTCGCGGGATTCCCGGCGAGTACCCGCTCGATGACGCGACGCTCGAGCGCGTGGGTCTTGCACTCGGAGAGCATCTCGTGTCGCAGGGGCGAGCACAGGGGGCACGCCCGCGCGTCCTGATCGGCCGCGACACGCGCGAATCCGGTCCCCACATTGCCGAGCGGATTGCCGACGGGCTGAAGTCGTCCGGCGCGGAGGCAGTCTCGGCTGGAGTGCTGACCACGCCGGGCGTGGCGTGGCTCGTCAGCCGGGAGAGATTCGCCGCCGGCGTGGTGATTTCCGCTTCTCACAACCCGTACCACGACAACGGGGTGAAGCTGATCTCCTCTTCGGGGATGAAGTTTGCGGACGCAGTGGAAGCCGATCTCGAGAATCTCATTCTTTCCGCAAACGGCGCGACACGCGCCAAAGGACACAAAGAGGCGGGGAGCAAGATGCGCGCGGCCAGCGCCAATGGCAATGGAAAACTGCATGAAGACTATCTGGCGGGGCTGCGCGAGGCCGTCTTCCCGGGCGCCAAGCTTGCGGGAATGAAGATCGTGCTGGACTGCGCCAACGGCGCGGCGAGCAAGTTGGCGCCCCAGCTCTTTCGGTCGCTCGGCGCGAACGTGACCGCCATGAACGATGCGCCCGACGGGCGAAACATCAACGCGGGCTGCGGCTCGCTGCACCCGGAGGGCATGCAAAAACGCGTGGTCGAGACAGGCGCGGCGCTCGGCGTGGCGTTTGACGGCGATGCCGACCGCGCGATTTTTTCGAGCGCGTCCGGAAAGCTCGTGGATGGAGACGGCGTGCTGCTCGCCGCAAGCCGCTACCTGAAATCAACGGGAAAGCTGAAGGGCAGCGTCATCGTGGGTACGACGATGGCGAATCTCGGCCTCGAACGGGCCCTCGAGAAGTCCGGATTGAAGCTGGTGCGCACGGCCGTGGGCGACCGGTACGTGCTCGAAGAGATGCAGCGCATCGGGGCGAACCTGGGAGGCGAGCAGTCCGGCCACGTCCTGTTCCTCGACGACGCGACCACGGGCGACGGCATGCTGACGGCGGTCAAGATCGCGTCGCTCGTTTCGATCGCGGGGCCGCTCGATACGCTGGTCGCGGACATGGAGGTATTCCCTCAGAAGATCGTCAACGTGCAGGTGCGGTCGAAGCCGCCTCTCGAATCGTTGCCGGAGGTCGCCCGCGCGCTCAAGGAAGCCGAAAGCGCGCTGGGAAATTCCGGACGCGTCGTGCTGCGCTATTCGGGCACCGAGCCGCTCGCGCGCGTCATGGTCGAAGCTGAACGCGCGGAAGATGTGCAGCGCTGGACCGAAGCGCTCACCTCTGCCCTCCGCACCGCCATCGGCGCCTGAAACTAACGATTTGTCCAACTTATCGAAGTGATAGCTCAGATCGATTCTTCCAAAGAACGTAGAATCGGGCCCCCGCTTCTTTCATAAACTGGATTTGCAATGCAGACAAGGCATACCGGTTTGCCACGTAATTATGTAAGTCTATTCACCACAGTGTCATAGCGGAACCCCGAAAAACGCGAGGGCGTGGCATGGTGCGTGCAAAATAACCGCTCGGCTGTCTCTAATCCCGGGGTGGGCCGGTTTCGTCGCGCCGAAACCGGAATCTTGGGGGGTAGAGCAAGAACGGGGGCCCGGGTGGGCCCCCTATTTTTTGCCCGCGCAACGCTCGCCTTGGGACGAGTATTGTTTCCACTCTAGAAGCACGAAGGGCGCCCATATTGCGGGCGCCCTTTCGATTCTTACCGATCAGTTTTGCCTCAGCTGCAGCCGGAGGTCGAGCCGCAGTTCGAGCATTTGTAGCAACTGCCGTTGGGCGTCATGAGCATGCCGCACTCGGAGCAGTAGGGCGCGTCCTCGATTGCGGCGCGCGGGCGGGTGATCGTTTCAGGGTCCGCGACTTTCGGAGCCGCAACGGCGGCAGGCGCCGGGGTCGCCGCTTCGGCAACCGTTTGTTCCTCGGCGGCCGCAGCGTCGTTATCCAGATAATCCGGCGAGATGAACTTGCCGCCCAGCCACCGCCCGAGATAATCAACAACCGACTTTGCGTAGCGGATCTTCGGATTGCCCGTGTACCCGGACGGCTCGAAGCGCGAGTTCACGAACTTATCGACGAGGGCGCGGAGTGGCACGCCGTACTGGAGCGAAATCGAAACGGAAAGCGCGAAGGCGTCCATGATGCCGGAAAGCGTGGAGCCTTCCTTCGCCATCTTGATGAAGATTTCGCCGGGCTTGCCGTCGTCGTACATGCCGACGGTGATGTAGCCCTCGTGGCCGCCCACGGAGAACTTGTGCGTGATCGATTTCCGCTCCGAGGGCAGCTTTTCACGCCGGGCGCGCACGAAGAGCTCCTGCTGCTCCGGTCCGGGCGCAGCGGGTTGCGCAGGCGTCTGTGCGGGAGCCGCCTTTGCGGGAGCCGCGGCGGCCTTCTCGTCTTCCTTCTTGCCGGCAGCGGAAAGCGGCTGCGAGCGCTTTGAATTGTCGCGATAGATGGCCACGGCCTTGAGCCCGAATTTCCAGGACTCCGTGTAGGCCTCCATGATGTCTTCGACCGTCGATTCCTCCGGCATGTTGATCGTCTTGCTGATCGCGCCGGAAAGGAACGGCTGAGCCGCCGCCATCATGCGCAGGTGACCGCGCCAGGAGATCGAGCGGCCGCCGCCCGCGGGTGCGAGCGAACAATCGAACACGGGGAGGTGCTCGGGTTTGAGGCCGGGAGCGCCCTCAATCTTGCCCTCCGCGTCGATGTAATCCACGATCTGCGCCACCTGCTCCGGCGGATAGCCCAGCTTCATCAGCGCCTGCGGGACGGTGTTGTTGACGATTTTGATCACGCCGCCGCCGACCAGTCGCTTCTGCTTCACGAGAGCGAGATCGGGCTCGATGCCCGTGGTGTCGCAATCCATCATGAAGCCGATCGTGCCGGTGGGCGCGAGGACGGAGACCTGCGAATTCTTGTAGCCGAATTTCTCGCCGAGCTCGAGCGCCGCGTCCCACGATTCCTGCGCGGCGTGGAGCAATGAGGGCTGGACGTGTTCCTCCTTGATCGGGCGGAGCGAATCGCGGTGCATGCGGATCACGTCGAGCATGGGCTCGCGATTGCGGGGGTAGCCGCCGAACGGCCCCATGCGCTCGGCGATGCGCGCCGACTGCGCGTAGGATTCGCCGGTCATCAGAGCCGTGATCGCGCCGCAGAAGTCGCGGCCGCCGTCCGAGTCGTACGGAAGCGCGAGCGACATCAGCAGCGCGCCGAGATTGGCGTAGCCGATGCCGAGCGGGCGGTAGTCGTGCGAATTGCGCGCGATCTTTTCAGTCGGATAGCTCGCGTTGTCGACCAGGATCTCCTGCGCCGTGATGGTAATGTCCACGGCGTGCCGGAAGCCATCGTTATCGAACTGGCCATTCGGCCCGAGGAACTTCAGGAGGTTGAGCGACGCGAGATTGCAGGCCGTGTCGTCAAGGAACATGTACTCCGAGCAGGGGTTCGACGCGTAGATGCGGTCGGTGCTCTTGCAGGTGTGCCAGCGGTTGATCGTCGTATCGTACTGCATGCCGGGATCGCCGCACTGCCAGGCGGATTCGGCCATCTTCCGCATCAGATCGCGGGCGCGGAACTGCTCGACGGGCTTTCCGTCGGTAATCTGGCGGGTCCACCAGTCGCGGTCCTCCTCGACGGCGCGCATGAATTCGTCGGTGACGCGGACCGAGTGGTTCGCGTTCTGGAAGAAGACGGAGCCATAAGCCTCGCCGTCGATCGCGGAGTTGTATCCCTGCTCGATCAGAACGTGCGCCTTGCGCTCCTCCTTCATCTTGCTCTCGATGAACTCCATGATGTCCGGGTGATCGACGTTCAAAATCACCATCTTCGCGGCCCGGCGTGTCTTCCCGCCGCTCTTGATCACGCCCGCGAAGGCGTCGAAGCCCTTCATGAAGCTGACCGGTCCCGAGGCGATGCCGCCGCCCGAGAGCGTTTCGTGGCTGCCGCGCAGGGTCGAGAAATTCGTGCCCGTGCCGGAGCCCCACTTGAAGAGCATTCCCTCCGTCTTCGCCAGGTTCATGATGGAGTCCATGTTGTCCTGGACGGAGTTGATGAAGCAGGCCGAGCACTGCGGCTTGGCCTGCACGCCGACGTTGAACCACACCGGCGAATTGAAAGCCATCTTCTGCTCGACGAGCAGGTGGGTCAGCTCGTCGCGGAACGCGCCCTTCGCTTCGGCGGTAGCGAAGTAGCCGCCCTCGTCGCCCCAGCGGACAATGGTGTCCGCCACACGGCCGATCAATTGCCGTACCGAGGTCTCGCGCTCGGGCGTATTCAGCTTCCCGTGAAAGTACTTCGAAGCGACGATGTTCGTCGCCGTCATCGACCAGGACTTGGGGACTTCGACATTCTCCTGACGGAAGATCACCTGTCCTTTGTCATTGCCTATGAGTGCTGTGCGTCTCTCCCATTCGACCGCATCGAAGGGAGACACCTTCCCATCCGTGAACCGGCGATGGAAGTCCAAGCCGGTCATGCGCCGCGTGGTCTGCTCTACTTGCGAATTGGAATTCAAGGCCATCCGTGTTTCCGCCATCTCTGCCTCCGCGCCGGCAGTCGTGCCGCCGAAAGTTGGCCGGGGTGCCGAGCGGGAGGGGCTGTCTCCATTCTACTCCCAACCGGAACCCGGAATGTTGTTACGTGTACCGAAGGGATACACGAAATGATGAAGGGGGCTCAACCGGAGAGTGGTTCGTTCCGACCCCGAAAACGACCGCCCAGAACCAAAAAAGAGAGAAAAGCGCAGCTAAGCCGCGCAACCTGCGCGGTCCGAAAACAGGGCGCATCCCTCTGGTTATTCGGTTGAACTCGGTCCGGCTACGACGCGGCGGCCGTTGGCGCTGGGCAAAAACGACCGACTCACGTTTCCCCCGAGTCTGGGTGCGAAGTATCGTGGGTTGTGGAAAACTTGTCAAGGAAAAATCGCACACGAACCACAAAATGTTTGGGCGTCGGTGTCGAAACTGTCTACCAGTAGTGGTTCTGTCCCATCCCGCCACTACCGCCGCGACGGGACTCCGGATGTGCTTTCCGAAGCAACAGCCAAGAATTGACACGACCGCCGCGCTCAAGAAAAATCGATAATGAACTGCGATGAGTACGCCTGCAATCGAAATCCTCGCGCTGACAAAGGAGTATCCGGTCGGGTTCTGGCACCAGCGCTCGCGGCGGTCGCTCGACAACCTCACTTTGCAGGTCGAGGAAGGCGAAGTCTTCGGATTCCTTGGGCCGAACGGCGCCGGAAAGACGACCACGCTCAAGCTCCTGACCGGGCTCATTTTCCCGACGTCCGGCACCGCGCGCGTGCGCGGGCGGTCGATCGATGACGTGCAGATGCACCGCGAGATCGGCTACCTGCCCGAACAGCCCTACTTCTACGACTATTTGACCGCGCGCGAGCTGCTCGATTACTACGCGCGATTTTCGGATTACAGCGCGGCAGAGCGGCGCGAGCGCGTCGAGCGATTCCTCGGGCGAGTGGGGCTCGCGTCGGCAGGCAACGTCCAACTGCGAAAATTCTCCAAGGGCATGCTCCAGCGCGCAGGCATCGCGCAGGCGATCCTGCACGATCCTCCGGTCGTATTCCTCGATGAGCCGATGTCGGGGCTCGATCCGATCGGCCGGCGCGAGGTGCGCGACATCATCCAGGAGTTGAAGAAGCAGGGCCGGACGGTTTTCTTCTCGACGCACATTCTGTCGGACGCCGAGATGCTCTGCGACCGGGTCGCCGTACTCGTTGGGGGAAAGCTGCAAGGCGTGGGCGCACCGAGCGAGATCGTTTCGATCGAAGTACAGGCGATGGAGATTTTGTTCGAGGTACGCGACGGGCGCGCGCTGCCGCCGGGCCTCGCCGCGCGGGCCACGCGCATCGGAGGGCGGAACCGCATGGAGGTCCCGGAAGGGGAGCTCTACGGCACTCTCGAGCAATTGCGGGGCTGCGACGCGCGGATCCTATCCATCTCGCCCGTGCGCCCGACGCTCGAGGACTACTTTATCCGGCTCGTGGGGCGCGAACAAACCGTGGCTCACGCGGTCGAGGGGATGAAGCGATGAGCGTGATGGCGGGCGTCGTGGCGATCAACACGTTCCGCGAAGCGGTGCGCGACCGCGTCCTTTACAATCTGATCTTTTTCGCCCTGATGATGATCGGCGCGGCAATCATGGTCGGCCAGATTTCGATCGGTATCGAGCGGCTGGTGATCATCAATCTGGGCCTTTCGGCGATTTCGATCTTCGGCCTGGTCATGGCGATCTTCATCGGAGTGGGCCTTGTCTACAAGGAGATGGAGAAGCGCACGCTCTACAGCCTGCTGGCGAAACCGATTCGGCGGTCGGAATTCCTCGTGGGGAAATACGCCGGGCTGCTGCTGACGCTCGCTGTGAATACCGGCTTCATGACGCTCGGTTTGGCGGCAGCGCTCTTCTACGTGGGCAGGCCATTCGTTCGGTCGGACGCGTCGATCCTGGTGGCCGTCTATTTCATATTGCTCGAGCTCGCGCTGGTGACGGCTTTCGCCCTGTTCTTCTCCTGCTTTTCGAGCCCGATGCTCTCGACGCTCTTCACGCTGGGTATCTACGTGACGGGAGTGTTCGCGAAGGACATCCGCGACTTCGGTGAACTCACGCGCAATCCCATGCTCAAGAGCGTGACCAGTGTCCTCTATTATCTGAGCCCGAACTTCCACAACTTCAACGCGATCGCGGCGGCGGCGCACGGAGAGCCGATTCCATTTTCGCTGATCTGGCAGAACACGCTCTACGCCCTGCTCTACGTGATGCTGGTCCTGCTGGCCGCTTCCGCCGTGTTTTCAAGGCGCAACCTGAAGTGAACCCTCCGAGCCAAACGCGCGCGCTGTGGGCCGCCCTAGCGGGTGTGCCGCTGCTCTACGCGGCGATTGCCGTGGTGCAGATGCGGATCGACGCGCAGACGCGGACCGCCGCGCAGGAAAAGGAAGAGTTGGTGCTGAGCTCGCCGACGGCGGTGCGGAAACTGAGCCTCGGCTACGACTCGCTGCTCGCCGACATCTATTGGACGCGCGCCGTGCAGTACTACGGTTCGCGCGTGGGGACGCCACATGCGACTTTCGACCTGCTCTGGCCGCTCCTCGATATCACGACATCGCTCGATCCGAAGCTGATCGTCGCCTATCGTTTCGGCGCCATCTTTCTCTCCGAGCCGGGAGTCACGGGCGCCGGGCGCACCGATCTGGCCGTCGAACTGGTGAAGCGCGGAATCGCAGCAAATCCCGACGAATGGCGTCTCGATGCCGACCTCGGGTTTCTGTATTACTTCCGAATGAAGGACTACCCGGACGCCGCGGCCGCCTATCTCGAAGGAAGCAGGAACCCAAAAGCGCCTCCCTGGATGCGATTGATGGCGGCGCGAGTGGCGGAAAAGGGCGGGTCGTTTGAAACGTCCCGCATGATCTGGTCCGAGATTTTCGAATCGACCAAGGACCCGCGCATCCGGAAGCGGGCGCTCGAGGAGTTGCAGGGCTTGAAAGCTCAGGAGGACGAGCAGCATCTCGACGAACTCGCCGAAGCCTATCAGAAACGGTTCGGACGCTATCCGGCGTCGATGAACGAATTGCGCGACGCAGGATTTCTTCCAGGTATTCCGGTCGATCCGGCAGGATATCCCTACGTCCTGGGTCACGATGGAAAATCTCATCTCGATCCGGAAAGCCCAGTTGTGATCACGCCGGAGCCAAAAAGCCCATTCGGACCGTCGAAATAGCGGTGATGCATTGAATAGACGAAGATACGCCGTGTCACCATGCCGGACTGAAAGGCAGTTACAATAGAGGCTAGCAACCGGTATCCAGCGGAGAGAATCCCACCTAGGGACACTGAAACATGCTCGAGCGCGTTGCCATTTCGATGCTGGTTTCGGCGACGGCCTTGGCCAGCCTGGCGGTGATCCTGTTCGCTCAGCCTGCGGCGCTACCGCAAGCCGGTTCGCAAGCAGCGCCGCAGGGAAGCGCTCACGTTAATCCTGACGCACCGCCTCCGACGGACGCCGAAATCCGCGCTCGCACGAAGAGAGTGACCGAGAACCAGCACAAGAATGACGAGGCGCTCGAACAGTACGAGCGCATCGAGCGTCACCTGGACCGCACGGGCGGATCGAACCCGCGCACCGTTGAAGACGATACGTACCGCGTTGTGCCCACGGGCGGCGGAACGATGAAGCTTCTGCTGAAAGACGGGGACAAGCCCATCGATCCTGCTGCGTATCGCCAGCAGTTGCAGCTGTTGGAAAACATACTCGAGATGATGTCTCAGCCAAACAATTCCAGGGGAAAGGCGGCTCTCGAGAAATACGAAAGGCGCAAGCGCGAACGCGCGGAATTCGTGGATGCGGCGAGTGAGGCCTATCTGACGAAGTGGGTCGGGCGCGAAACTTATAACGGCCGCGACTGCGACGTCGTGGAGCTCGATCCCAACCCGAATTTTCATCCGCGGTCGATGTTTCAGAGCGCGCTCGCGCACGTGGCCGCCAAGGTGTGGGTCGATCACGAAGCCGATCAGATCGTCCGGGGAGAGGCGCACGTCTTGAGCGACATATCGTTCGGCGGCGGAATCCTCGGAAAACTCTATCGCGGCGGCGTTGTTTCGATGGACCAGGCGGAGGTTGCTCCGGGCATCTGGCTGGCGACGCGCACACAGTACGATTTCAGCGGCCGAAAATTCCTGTTTCCTTTCGAACAGCACCAGACCATCGAGGCAAGCCATTACCGGCGCATCGGGCCGCCCGCAGAAGCCCTGACGGTCGTCCAGAGTGAGTTGACGAATGGGAAAACCACCTTCAGAGATCCGTAACTTTCCGCCCCGCTGAGTGTTAAATAGAAGAGTCCTGGACTTTCTCCCGAGGAGGTCTCATGAAGCACCGGACTCTTGCCTTTCTCTCGGCCCTGATTCTGTGCGCGACCGTTGCAGTCCCATCTCGCGCGCAAAGCAGCTCAGCGGGATCTTCGGAGACTTCCGAGCCGGCTGCTGAGCCCTCTTCCCAGGCATCCTCGACCGCTCCGGCGCAGCCGACTTCGAAAAAAGTCTGGACGAATGACGACGTGAGCGGTTTGCGCGATGGTTCCGCAATTTCCACGTTCACGGAACCGAACGCCAAGCCTGCCAAGACCGGTGCGAAACCGGCGTCCAAAGGGCGTGACGCGAAGTGGTACCAGGATCAGATAACCAAGCTCCAAGCCCAAATCCGGCCCCTCGATACCCAGATCGCGCAGCTCCAGGCGGCAATAGAAGGGAAACCTACCGGGAATTCAAAGGAGTCGACGCGACCGTATGGCGTAAAGGCGGACCAGTGGCCGGTGGAATTGGACCAGCTCCAGAAGAAGCGCGGCGACATCGAGGCGCACATTAGCGCCCTCGAAGACGAAGCGCGCCACAACGGCGTCCCTCCGAACGCGCTGCCTTAGCGTACCCGTTTACCGCGCAGCGGCAGCGGCTTGTTTCTCGATGGGGGCGCCGATCAGGTTGCCCCACTCGGTCCACGAGCCGTCGTAGTTCTTCACGTTGTCGTAGCCCAGCAGATACTTCAGGACAAACCACGTGTGCGAGCTGCGTTCGCCGATGCGGCAATAGGCGATCGTTTCCCCAGCGCCCGTGACGCCCTTTCCCTGATAGAGCTGCTTCAGTTGATCGGCTGATTTGAACGTGCCGTCCTCGTTGGCCGCTTGGGCCCAGGGAATATTCGCCGCGCCCGGGATATGACCGGCGCGCTGCGCGGTTTCGGACATGCCCGGGGGCGCAATGATCTTTCCAGTGAATTCGTCGACGGAGCGCACGTCCACGAGGTTCCCGGTGACCTTTTTCTGCACGATACCGAGAACCCCGTCCCTGTACGCGCGGATCGACTCGTCGGGTCCGGTCGCGCGGTAGGTCGTGGGCATGACCTTGGCGGGATCAGTTGTCAGCGGGCGCTTTTCCTCAAGCCACTTCTTGCGGCCGCCGTTCATCAGGCGGACGTCTTTGTGACCGCAGTACTTCAGCTGCCAGAGGGCGTACGCCGCGAACCAATTGTTATTGTCGCCATAGAGGATGACGGTCGTGTCGTTCGAGATGCCGGACTGGCCGAGCAGCCTCTCGAGGGCAGCCTTTTCGATCAGGTCGCGGCGGACGTTATCCTGGAGCTGGGTCTGCCAGTTCCATCCCACGGCTCCCGCGACGTGACCCTGATCGTACGCGGTCGTATCCACGTCCACTTCCACCAGGCGAATCTTGGGATCGCTCGCATGGTCCGCGACCCACTGCGTCGTAACAAGCACTTCCGGATGCGCATACTCAGACATGTGACTTCCTCCTCTTCGGATATCGATTTGTTGGTCTTACGTGAGTCCCATAAAACAAAAAGCCAACAAAAAGCCCACCTGCCAGGTCGTGTCTGGCGGTGGGTCAAGAAATCCTGAGCTAGAACCGACCTTCTAAGTGCTCAGCCTGCCCGTGCCAGAGGGAACGAACTTGCGACACGTACAACAACAGCTCCGGGCCGGCCCCTGGTGGCAGATTTTCATGGAAAGAAGCGTACACCCAAATCCCCCGGATCGGCAATGGCGCCCCCGGATTCAGCCTTCACCCCTCCCGCAGCTCGCTAAACAGGCTGGAGCGGACCAGCGCCGATGGACTCGAATTCGATCCGCAACAGCCAGTCGAAATGAAACTTCTGCAAGGCGAGCCATTGTTCCAGCTCTTCGCGCGCCGGAGCGTCGAATTCAACCAGCATCTTCCCCTCCTGCATGTTGACGAGGACGCGCCGCGCGGTTACCTGCGACCCTCCCTGCATCCGCTTCGAAAGCTCCTCGGCGCCCTGGCGCGTCAGGCAGGCCAGGGTATGTTGCGAGATATAGCGAGCCATCGGGTCTCCTGTTCCCTTTGAATGATTGCCGGCAAGGCAGACACAGGGAATACATCCCTTGCGAAGAAAAAGCAATTCACCGTGTGGTCGGCCGAGCCTGAACCACCGGACAGGTGACGGAACAGAAAACCACAGCCGGAAACCGGCGCCGGACAACGCCCCGGCCGCTAGAATCGTGTGGACCGCAGTGGAGGTGGAACCATGAAGCACATACGGCAAACCTTGTTCGTCCTGATCCTCGCGACGCTCGGAGTAACTGCCGGGACGAGCGCCAAAGTCGCCACCGGAACGCTAGCGGGCACGGTCCTGGACGCGCAGGGCAAGCCCGTGGCCGACGCGGTCGTAACGATCCAGACGTCCGACGGCCGGCAGCCTCACGCCACGCGCACTGATTCCAAGGGCCGATTCGAGTTCAAACGCTTCGAGACAGGGCAATATGACCTTCACGCCCAATCGAACGGCAATTTCTCCGAATGGGCCAAGCGTATCTCGGTCCATTCGAACAAGACGACCAGCATCACGCTGCGCTTGCCGCCTGCGCCAAGTGAGTCAGTTGTCGTAAAGCCATAATTTCCAAGAGCATGTGGACCGCGATCTGCGGTACCCGGGGTATAGGGTACTAATACCCGAGTACCTGGAAAATATGCCTCGCGAACCATTGGTTCGCTCCGGGCCGGTCCGTAACATGAATCTGCGGGTTGGGAGCTGCGTTGCGGGGACGACGGCTCCGAGAGGAGTCGTAGCACGCTGCCCGACCCGCCCAAGCCCTCCTGCCGACGTAACCCTTCTGACCCCCGTTTGCAGGATGGGCTTGCTCACTTGGCCTGCCTTTACCCCGCTCGTGACGACCATCGTTTGGCAGATACTTTGCGTCTCAAATAGGCGGGGTTGTCCTTTGGTCTCTGACAATCCCTTCAGAATCTTTCATGCAAGGCGCAGCCCTGCCTTGCGAAAGGCGCGGCATTGCGACAGGTGATGGGAAAAGCGGACAGGCTGGTGCGACGGCTGATCGCAATTATCCTAGTAGGGCTGTGCGGCTTCGCCAGCCCGGCGAAAGCCTCAGACCTCGAGCCAAAGACGGTGGAGGCCTTCAACCGCTACGTCCGGCTCACGGAGGCGCAGATCGACTCCGAACTTGCGCGCCGCGAGCCTTACCTTTGGGTCGAGGGTCTGCCGGACGACCGCCGCGCCGCGGCCGAGGCGCGGTTGCGCGCGGGAGAGGTCGTGATCGAGCGCCTCGAAACGCCCGACCCTGATTCAGGGAACGGCGGCGGCCGCGGCCGGAACGGCGATCCCTCTAAACCGATCATCGTTCCCGGCGGAATGATCCACCACTGGATCGGCACCGTGTTCATTCCGGGCGCGACACTCGCGGAGACGCTCGCACTGGAAAAAGACTACGATCATCACCAGGAGTATTTCCGCCCGGACGTGATGCGCTCGAAGATTCTGCGCCACGAGGGAAACGACTACGCGATCGACTTGCGCCTGTACAAGAAAAAAGTGATCACGACGATTCTCGATACGGAGCACGAGGTGCACTACGCGCCGGTGGACGCGACCCATGCCTGGAGCCGCTCGCGAACTACGCGGATTCAGGAAGTGGACAATGCCGGCGAGCCCGGTGAGCGCTTCGAACCCGAAGGCCATGACCGCGGCCTTCTCTGGAGAATGAACACCTACTGGCGTTTCGAGGAAAAGGACGGCGGAACATACGTGGAATGCCAGTCCATCTCACTCACCCGCGAGATTCCCGTGGGCCTCGGCTGGCTGATCGGGCCGTATGTGAACAGCGTTCCGCGCGAATCGCTCACCTTCACGCTGGCCACCACGCGCGCGGCAGTCCTTCAGCGCATCGCAACGCAAGCTGCAAAGTAGTTTCGGAATCCTAGAAGGAAGTAACACCCAGAAAGACATCCGCGAAGCCATTGGTATCGTTCGTGACCAGGTTGGTCGCGGAGGAAATGAAGGCGACCGTGTGGCCGTCGCCGCTGATCGCGGGGACGATGCTGTCTCCGTTCGAGGCCGTAGCCGAAGTGCCCGCGGGCTGGCTCGCGAGGACAGTTCGAGGGGTGCAGGCGGTCGTAGTGGTCGCGAGATCCTGGCAAGTGCTGCGCACAAAGATGTTCTCGACGCCATTCTGGACACTCGATGATAGGTTCGTCGCCTTCGTGGCGAAAGCGATCAACAGACCCACTTGGCACGTCGACGTTGACGTACTCGTACCGCACTCACTGAGACTGGGATTCTCGCTCAGGGAGTTTGCCGGTGTTGCGGGGGTCGTTATCGTGTCCGGGGAGGAAACCAGGTTGGTCGAAGGCGTGCAGCTGGTGATGAGGGTCGATACCTCGTTGCACGTGTCGCGGACGTATATCTGTTGCGTGGGGCCGACACCGATCACCAGGTTCGTGGCGGTGGAGGCAAAAGCGATAAAGCGGCCGTCCGCTGATATGGCGGGCTCGACGCTCGCGCCGTTGGCCGCCGTGACGCCATCAGGACTGGAAATAAGCGTTGTCACCTCGGTGCAACCGGAAACCCCGGTGACGCACGTGGACGTTTCGAAAACCTCCTGCGCGGCGCTGGGGTTGGGAGCGGTCGCGCCGAGATTCGTCGCCGTGGACACGAAGGAAACGAAGAGCCCGGTGTTCGCAATTGCCGGGTGCGAACTGGCACCGTTGGCGGGGGTCACACCGTCGGGTGAAGAGACCAGGAACGTCGTGGGTACGCACGCGGGGCTCTGCGTCAACGGTGTTACGCCGGCGCAGATGGTGCGGATATAGACCTGCGGAGTCACTCCATCAACCGTGAGACCCGAGACAAGATTCGTCGCGAGCGAAACAAATGCGACGTATTGTCCGTCGGGGCTGATCATGGGATTGTAGCTGTCCCCGTTGCCCGCGCTCGTTCCGTCGGCGGAGAGAGAAACTAACACTGGTGCATTCGTTGCAGTGCAGGATGCGGTGCCGGTGCACGGCGTCTGCCAATAGACCTGGCGCGTGCTTCCGGAAACGGCCACGTAGTTCACGAGATTGCTGGCCGTTGAAGTGAAAGCGACGTCCGTTCCCCCGCTGTCAATGGAAGGCTCGGAACTGGGCCCATCGGCGGCGCCCCCGTTTGCTGCCGTGCTGACCAGGCTCGTGGTTGGCGCGCTGCAACTACTGCTGGTCGCGCCGAGGCATGTATTGCGGAGGAAGATATTGCTCTCGCCGTTCGTCAGGTTGGGTTGGGTCAAGGTCGAGAGCAAGTTCGTCGAATCGGACGCAAAGACGACGAACTCGCCGGTTGTGCTCACCGAAGGTCCCGCGGTTGCGAGCGTCGGAGTTCCCCCCGAGCACGTTCCGCAGATCCCGTTATTTGCCTGCGCACCGGAGGGGGCGATATCGACGAGCACGGGGAGCCCCGCGGCATCGGTTGGGTTCACGGCGAACGTCTGCGTGTTGGACGTGCCTCCACCCGGCGAAGGATTCACCACCTGTACCTGACTGATTCCCCCCTCCGCGAGATCAGCCGTCGTCAGTGTCGCCTGGAGTGCCGTCGAGCCCCCGAAGGTAGTCGAGCGCGGCGAGCCATTGATCGTCACCACCGAATTCGGCACGTAGCCCGTTCCCGTAAGCGAAAGCGCCGTGCTGGCGGCTCCCGCCGTGGCGGAAGTTGGACTCAGCGAAGAGATGCTCGGCACGGGATTCGTGACGTTGAGTGGGAAGGCGCCCGAGGCCCCGCCGCTCGGCGGCGGATTCACGACGACAATCTGCAATGTGCCGGCCGCAACGACGTCGGCCGCGGAAATCGCCACCTCCAGGGAAGTCGTGCCCACGAAATTGGTCGTACGATTGCTGCCATTCACGGTCACGGTCGACTCCGAGACGAAGTTCTTTCCCGTCACGGTGAGTGTGAAACCGGCGCTGCCGGCGGAGACGCCCGAAGGCGATAGCGACGTGATTTGCGGCGCGGGGCTCGGGGCCGGATTGATCGTAAATTGCTGCGGTTGAGTTGTCCCTCCTCCCGGTTGAGGCGTGGACACGGTAACCAACGCGACGCCCGCATTCTGTACATCACTCGCGAGAATCTGCGCCGTTAGTGCGCCCGCGCTGGTGAAAAGCGTGACCCGCTGCGAACCATTCCACAGAACCTGGGAAGCAGGCGTGAAGTTTCCGCCGTTGACGTTCAGGATGAAGGCCGGCTGACCCGCCTCGATGCTCGCAGGTAAGATCGATGTGAGCGTGGGCGCGGGATAATTGATCTGCTCCTGGCAGGAGGTAAGCAACACCGCCGCGCAGCAGATCGAAAGCCAGAAAACGACACGAGATTGGCCCCGCAAGCTTTTCACCCCTGGTCCCACAGACCGCCCCTCAGACCGAACGGACGGCTTAAGCGCAATCGTAGAGACTACTAAAGATGGCTCCGGCGGGCAATCGGGATGCCTTGACCCGCCCAGGTATCTCAGGGGTGTATTTCGACCGGGGTCCCGACCGGGACAAGCGGCCAGATTTCGTCGATCTCCGCGTTTGTCACGGCGATGCACCCGTCCGTCCAATCGATCTGGCGATGCAGTGGGCCCAGCCAGGCGTACACGCTCTCGAGGCCATGAATTTCGACGGCACCCCCGGGATTCACGCCCAGCTCACGCGCCCTCTCGCGATCGGCAGCATTCGGATACGAGATGTGAAGGGCGAGATGGAATCGACTGTGCTCGATCTTCGAGTCAATCACGTAAACGCCCTCCGGTGTCTTATGGTCGCCTTCCCGCTCCTTCTTACCGATCGGTTGCGTGCCCAGAGCCACTTTGTACGTCTTAAGGACCTCAGCGTGGCGCATGAGTGTCAGGGTCCTCGCCGACTTAACGATGATGCTGCGGTCTGCGGTCTTCGTCTCCTGCGCCTTCGAGCTTGGCACGCAGAGACATAGGAGCGCTGACACTCCGAGGGCAATCGCCGCGCGGCGCATGAGAACGAGATACAAGGGAATGCTACTCCGTTGCCGACCCATGCAGGATGCCCCGGTTTGGCCCAGCCTCCAATCGACAGTGGCGGCCAAATCGCGCGCCACATAACGTGCGACGGCTTCTACAGCACGGCGTAGTACGTGAAGATCGTGTAATCGGGATTCGCGTGGCGCTTTCCGGTGCCGACGATCACCGTGCGCGTGAGCCAATCATGCGGGCCGATGGGCGTGTCGAACACCGGCGTGCAACGGAAATAGAACTCGCGGTCGCCGCCCCAGCTCGGATCGTTTCGGTCGATCGGCTTCCCGTCGACCGGATACAGATACCCGGTGTTGTTGATGTAGATCATCGTCCCGTCCGAGGCCTGGAGCATGTAGTGCGCGTTCAGGCGGCCGTTGCCGGCGTAGTCCGCGCCGCTGTGCGGCACCACGCGTCCTTGCAGCCGCGGTCCTTCGATCACACCGGATACCGCAGGAACGTAAGCGCGCGATCCATGCGGCCCCTGAAATGAGACGCGCTCCTTGAAATCGATGCGGATCTGGAACACGTACTCGAGTTTGATCGGCACGATGTCTCCCAAAGGCGTCGCCGTTCCCGCCGTGGGTGGCTTGGTTTCTTGCGACCCGCCGGAAGGAGCAGCCGCCGCCGAAACTGCTCCGGGAAACGCGCCTGCGAGGAGGCTCTCCGCAAGCGCCAAGCCTCCGCCCACCACGGAACCCTTCAGCATCGAACGGCGGCCAATTGCTGAACCTTGCGTCGAGTTACTGCGTTTGCTGTTCATAGAGGTCTCCTTGGTACCGAGTGGAACCGGAAGCAACAAAGCGGCTCGATTTCATTTTGCCGGACCTTCCACGACGCACTCAAAGTTGCTGGCGTCTTCGGGATCACCCTGGCCCTTGTAGCGCGCGTACTTCGGATACGGGCACAGAGGGCGGCTGCGACCGGGGAACGCCTTGCCCGTGGCAACGACGGAGTCTGGCGCTTTGCCGTTCTCAACCCAATCGACCACAGCACCGAGCATGTCGAACTTATCGAGCGCCGCAGCGCCGCCGGTGCAATGGCTCATGCCGGGGACAAGGAAGATTCGGCTCCACGTCTGGAGTTTGTCGGCACCGCCATTGTAAGGGTCCTGGCCGAGGCGCTCGTAGTAATCCAAGGTAGCCATGAACGAAAACCAGGGATCGCTCGTGCCGTGATAGAAGATGAGCTTGCCGCCGCGCTCCGAAAACGTGCTGAGATTCGTCCAGGTATGCGTGTCCGTGAGGATCTGTTCGTAGTCCGCGCGAACCCGAGCGACTTGCTCATCGACGGACTCTTTGGGCGGCAGAACATTCCCGAGAATGTTGGGGCCCGGCATGGGCAGGAACCCCAGGGTGAACCCGGGGCCTTTGGGTTCGGCCACCATGTCCGCGTCGTAGGGAAAGCGCGGATAGACTTGCTCGCCGCGCGAATCCTTGGGTCCTCCAAAAGCCTCCTGCAAAGCCGTCACTTGGCCGGACGAAAGGCAGCCGTCGGTTTTGTCGCCGCTGCATTTGAGAACCGCGGGATCGAACTGGCAGGCCGCGCGGTTGAAAATCATGCCGTCCTTCAGGCCGTCTTTGTCGTCGCATGCTTTCAGGATCGCGTCCACGATCAGTTTCTTGTCACTGCTTGAGAAATCTTTGGTCGGATCGGGCTTCCCGTCCGGCCCCTTGGGTGCAATCTCGTCGAATGCTCGCCTCGCCCAGGAAAGCCCGATATTCGAATAGCCGGTTTCCATGGCCGGATCGCCGGAAATAATTCCGTCGAAATACGTCGGGTAACGCTGCGACATCAACATCGCCTCGCGCCCGCCAGTCGAGCAGCCGTCAAAGTAGGAGTGCTTGGCAGGCTGGCCGTAGTAGCTCGCAATGACCTGCTTGACCAGCACAGCCACACGGCCGACAGCGATATAAGCGAAGTCGAGGGCGGCGAGCTGGTCCTTCATGAAAGACGAGTCGAATACGGCCCCTTCGTGCCCTGTGTCCGTGGAGACGACAGCAAAGCCGCGCGTGAGCGCGGGCGCGTTGCCGGCAGCCTGAGTGCCAAACGGCGCTCCCACGGAACCATTCAGCCCGCCGCCGCCCTGAAACAGGAAGCGCCCATTCCATTGATCCGGCAGCGCGATCGCGAACTCGATCGCATAGTGTTTGCCGTCGAAACCGGTGCGCGGATCGATCACGCCATCCGCAAGACAGTATGAAGGGATCGCGACGGAAATCTTCTCGAACGTCATCGGCAACTGCACGGTGTTCGGCGGGGCCATCGGCACCGCTTCCGCCTTCGTGATGACCATCGTCGAGCCGGGAATCTTCAGATTCAGCAGGTCCGCGCATTTCTGAACTGGGGCGATCCCATTTGCTGCGCCGCCCTGCGCATGGGCAACGGACGCCGCCACGAAGAACGAACACACTGCGGCTCCAACAATGACCGACTTTTTGAAGTGATTCATGATTGCGCCTCCTGCAACGCCAACAACTGGCCGAACGCGGCGGAGCATAACAAACCGCATGTATGCGGGGCAACGTTCGATTCGTCTGCGGACGGTTAGAGCCGGAAAAGCTTGCGCGCAGTCTCGCCGAGGATGTTGCGCTTGGCCTGCTCGTTCAAGAACGGCAGCCCCGCGATGCGCGCGGGAACGTCGAAGTCCCAGTGCGGCCAGTCGGAGGAGTACAGCAACTGCGTCTCGGCGCGGACGGCCTTGAGAGTCGCTTCGAGCATATGCGGCATCGTCACTTCGAGCGGCTGCGACGTGAAGTACATCTCCGCGATGTATTCGCTCGGCAGGCGCTTCAGCAACGGCGCGTCGGACTGACGCATGAGGTACTCGTGATCCAGCCGCTGCATCATGAACGGCACCCACGCGAGCCCACTCTCGATCCAGATTACCTTCAGCTTCGGAAACCGCTCCGGCAGGCCGTTCACCACCCAGTTGGTCATGTGCGTCATGTTGCAGGTGACGAAAGACATCGAGTGCACCGAGAGGAATCGGTTCATCGTGGTCGTCATCGTGTCGCCCCAGCTCGGGCCGGCGTGAAACGCCAGCGGCAGGCCGCGCTCTTCGAGTTCCCTGTAGACGCGCATGTACATGTTCTTGTAGACGCCCGTGTGGCGCTGGCTCGTGATCATGAAGCCGACGACGCCGGGCGTCTCGCCGAATTCCTTGATCATCCTCATGCACGCTTCGGGATCGTGGAACGGCAGGCAGAGCAAGGTCTTCACGCGCTTCTCGCGCGGCAGGATCGTCTCGGTGAACCAGCGGTTGTAAGCGAACGTCATCGCCGTGACGATCTCCGGGTCCGGGTGCAGACCCATTTCGAGCATCGGCTGCGGGAACACGACCTGTATCTTGATCCCCATCGAATCCATGGCCCGCCGGACGAGCGTCAGATCGCGGTGCTCGTCCGTCTTGTCCACATGCTCCCCCAGCTCGCACTGATGCGGAATCCGCCCAAATACATCCTGAAACGTCAGGCCGACCGGGTGATTGCTGAAGGCCAATTGTTTTGCGTTTGGCCAGTTCTGCGTCATCGTTTTCGCGTTATGGCGAAGGACGGGATTTTCGAGGTGGTCCAGAATCTCGCTCCAGGAGTCGAATTCGACGTGGTGCGCGTCCACGTCCACGATGAAGTAGTCGTCGAGATGATAGCGGGCGATATCGCGGCGCGCATTCGCGAGGATTTCGCGCGAATCGGTGCGCGTGGTGATCTGCTGGACCTTGTGCTCGGTTGCGCTGGTTGTGTGATTCACGATTTTCGTTGTGCCCATGGCCTTGTCCTCATCCAGCCCGTCTCAGCGCGGGTTTGGCGCCGTGCGCGAAAACCACAGCGCGAGATCGAAAGGGTTCAGGTGATGAGCGCGCAGCAGGGCGCACGCCATCACCATTGCCTCCGTCGTTGAAACCGTGGAGTCGATCACGGGAATTTCCGATTCCGCTTCTTCTACCACGGCCGCGTAGAGTTTCACGGCGCCGCTGACGAGGTTCGTCACGTCCTCTCGCGGCACGCGGGCAAACTCGCCCGCCTCCGTGGTGCGCTCCATCTGCCCTCGCAGTTCGACGAGCAGTGCGGACAACTTCGCGGCTTCTTCAGACGGTGACATAAATTCCGTCGGCGCCTTCTTCCACCGCCACGCGAATCAATCGCGCCGCGGGCCGTCCCGGATGCACGCCCGTCTTGATGTCGTATTCGAAGCCGTGCCACGGGCATACGATGCGCAGGCTCGACTCATCGAAGGCGAAGCCGTGACTTTCTCCGCCCGCGTCGATGATCTCGGTCACGCCCGGGATAATTTTCCCCTGGCAGACGGGCCCGCCCTGGTGCGCGCAGATGTTTTCCCACGCGCAGAGCTTGCCATCGACGCGGAAGATGCCGATGGTCTTGTCGGCCACGTCGACAACGAGCCTGCCGCCTTCCGGCACTCGCTCACTTACCCCTACGTAGACCTTCTGCGATGTCGCTGGCATGTTTCGCGCACTCGCCGCTAATGATCGGCGATTGTATGGCGATATGCGCCTCTAAGCAACTTCCGTGGGCTTTGTGTGGGGTGCGGCTGGTTGCGGAGACTGCCGAAGGGCCGCCGCGAAGGTACCGCAGATCGGCAGCCTCTAGTTCACTGGCTTCGGGGGAGCTGGAGCATCTGTCACCCAGTCCTGCTGGGCGAACTCAATGCCCCAGAAGTGCGGGCTGGGCGAGAGAAACTCGACGCCGACGCGGGTGCCCTTGTCGGATGTGTCCCCGATGTAGACGACGCGGCATTCCTGCTCTTCCTCGGTTACGGGGTTGGCGAGCACCACCTCCGCGCCGAGTTCGAGCGACTGTTGAAGGTAGAGCAGGCCGCCGTGCGCGTTGATCACGATCGTCTGGCTGTTTTCGTGGAACTTGCGGCCGTCCTTGTTTTTCCCGGTCGCGCGCACGGACAGGCGCGTGAAGACCCGGGAACTACGGCGCTCTTTGACGTATGCCGCTTCTGGCATGTTCATCCATATCGTGCAATGCGGCCGGGGGCGAGTCAATCTTGCGTAAGCGGAGCGTGCCCAAAGATGCAGTTCGCGAAAAGGCTGTTGCAAACCCGCGGGCTTCCGTAATATGTCACGTGGAAGCCTGCGCAGGAGCTCGCCATGGACCTGATCGACTACATCGAATCAAAGCGGGAAGACAACCTGAACGAGTTGAAGGAGTTTCTGCGCATTCCGAGCGTGAGCGCTCAGGGCGAGCACAAGCCCGACATCGAGAAAGCGGCGCACTGGGTGGCGGAGAAGCTCCGCGCCGCCGGGCTTGAAAAGGTCGAAATCGTCCCTACAAAGATGCACCCGCTTGTGTACGGCGAATCGCTCCAGGCGCCCGGCAAGCCGACTGTCCTCTTCTACGGCCATTACGACGTGCAGCCGGCCGAGCCGCTCGAACTATGGACCAGCCCCGCTTTCGATCCGGCCGTCCGCGACGGTAATCTCTTCGGCCGCGGCACGGCCGATGACAAAGGCCAGGTGCACATCCATCTGAAGGCGCTCGAGGCCCTGCGGAACGCGTCCGGAAAGCTGCCGATCAATCTGAAGGTGATGATCGAAGGCGAAGAGGAAGTGGGCAGCGTGAGCCTTTGGGATTTCGTCAGCAAGAACCGCGAACGGCTGAAGGCCGACGCGTTGATCGTCTCCGACACGTCCATGCTGGCGAAGGGAGTGCCTTCGATTACGTACGGGCTGCGCGGCTTGAACTACTACCAGATCGAGATCACCGGCCCGGCGCAGGATCTCCACTCCGGGGTCTTCGGCGGCGCCGTCCCGAACCCGATTACGATCCTGGCGGAGATGATCGCGAAACTCCACGACGCCAGTTTCCGGATGACGATTCCGGGCTTCTACAACGATGTGGCCGCGCTCTCGCGCGCCGAGCGCAAAGCGCTCAACGCCCTCCCGTGGAAGGAAAAGGAGTTTCGCAAGACCGTGGGCGCGCCCGCGCTTTGCGGCGAAAAAGGCTTTTCCATCGTCGAGCAGCTTTGGACTCGGCCGACGCTCGAACTGAACGGTATCTGGGGCGGCTACACGGGCGAAGGCGCAAAAACCGTGATCGCGTCGAAGGCACATGCAAAGCTTTCGACGCGGCTCGTGCCGAATCAGGATCCGGCGAAGATCGCGAAGCTGGTGGAGCGGCACATCCGCAAACTGTTGCCGAAGACCGTGACGTGCAAGTTCGAGGTGTTGAGTACCGGCAAGCCGTGGGTAGCGCCGTACACGCATCCAATCTTCCAGAAGGCGATTCACGCGCTCGAGTTGGGCTTCGGGAAGAAAGCCGTGTTCATCCGCGAAGGCGGCTCGATTCCGTTCGTCACGCAGATGCACGACACCTTCAAGGTTCCCTGCGTGCTGCTCGGTTTCGGCCTGCCGGACGAAAACGCGCACGCGCCGGACGAGCACATCGCGCTCGAGAATTATTTCGGCGGCATCAAGTCCGTCGCGCTCTTCTACCAGGAGCTCGCGACGCTGTAGATCGGTCGGAAGAGTCCGTGTCGGAAAAACCCCGTTTTTTCGGGCTTTTTGAAACGTTTCGCTTGCGTTCCCCTGGCAGGGCGGCTATAGTGCACCGCGGCATCCCGGAAGCCGGGGCCACACAGCATTTACAACCTGAGGAGGAAAGAGAATTCGATGGCCACCCCGTTGAGCAAGTCCAAGATCATCGCCCACATGGCTGACAAGGTCAGCACTCCCGAGAAGCCGGTATCGAAAAAGCAGGTAGCCGCCTTCTTCGACGAGTTGTTCAAGCTCGCGGTGAAAGAAGCCAAGAGCGCAGGGAAGTTCGTGATCCCCGGCATTGGGCGCGCCGTGAAGGCGCATCGCAAGGCCCGCATGGGCCGCAACCCTGCCACGGGTGAAGCGATCAAGATTAAGGCCAAGACCGTTGTGCGCCTGCGCGCGGCAAAGGCGTTCAAAGACGCCGTGTTGAAGTAGGCCGGTTCGGCGCAACTTTCGCGGCGAAACCCCCAGGTGCCTCCTGGCCCGCACGGCGGG
This sequence comes from Candidatus Acidiferrales bacterium, assembly GCA_050018375.1. Classification (GTDB taxonomy): domain Bacteria; phylum Acidobacteriota; class Terriglobia; order Acidiferrales; family UBA7541; genus Palsa-295. The sequence goes on from JBEKAE010000005.1 coordinate 29,121, forward strand.
CGGAAGGCTTGGGGGTTTTGTCTTTTCATCCGCATGCGTGAACATTCAGGCCTTCTCACCGATCTCTACGAACTCACGATGGCGGCGGGCTATTGGCAGACCCGTTTCGATGCCCGCGCCACGTTTGAGCTGTTCGTCAGGCACCTGCCGCCGCGGCGCAATTACCTTGTGGTCGCTGGGCTCGAGCAGGCGCTCGAATACCTCGAAAACGTCTCCTTCTCGCGCGACGAAATCGACTACCTGCGGCGGCACCCGATGTTCCGCCACATTCTCCCGGGGTTCTTCGACTATCTCGCGGGATTCCGCTTTACCGGCGACGTCTGGGCGATGCCCGAAGGGACGCTCGTGTTTCCGGGTGAGCCGGTAATGCGCGTGACTGCGCCGGTCATCGAGGCGCAGATCATGGAAACGTATCTGCTCGCGACGCTCAGCTATCAGACGATGATCGCGAGCAAGGCGGCGCGCATTTTCACCGCCGCGCAGGGCCGGCAAGTGGTGGACTTCGGCGCGCGGCGGGCGCATGGCGGTTTCGCCGGTCTTCTATCCGCGCGCGCGGCGGAAATCGGCGGCTGCCAGGGCACTTCGAACACGCTTGCGGGCAAGGAATTCGGAATCGATACCTATGGCACGCAGGCTCATTCGTGGGTGATGGCGCACGAAGATGAAGCCGAGGCGTTCGGTCACTTCCTCGATGCTTTCCCCGAAGGCTCGGTCCTGCTGGTGGACACCTACGACGTGCGCAATGCCGTAAAGAAAATCATCGCCATGCGGCGAAAGCCTGCGAGCATCCGCCTGGACAGCGGCGATCTCACGGCGGACAGCCGTTGGGCGCGGCGCGCTCTCGATCGGGCCGGTTGGAAGGACGTGAAGGTATTCGCGTCCGGGGACCTCGACGAGTACAAGATCGCGGAAATGCTTCGAAAGGGCGCTGCGATCGATGCGTTCGGCGTGGGAACGGCCCTCGGGACGCCGGGCGATGCGCCGCACTTGAATCTGATCTACAAGCTCGTCGAAGTCGAGCGAGGCGGCAAAGTCCGCGAGGCGGCGAAATTCAGCCGCGCGAAAGCCACCTATCCCGGCCGCAAACAGGTGTTCCGTCATCTGGCGCCTGCCGGGAAATTTGGAAGCGACACAATCGCGCTCGAAAACGAACCTCCGAATGGCGGACAGCCGCTTCTGGTTGAAGTCATGCGCGCCGGCCGCCGCACTGCGCCGGCCGAATCGGTCAGCCTGCTTCGCGACCGGTGCATTGCGAGCCTCGCCCTGCTCCCTCAGCGCTATCGCCAAATTAAGCGGAGCGCTGTGTATCCCGTCCGATATAGCAAGCGTCTCACTGCGTTGCAGGAAGAGGTTCGCCAGCGCGTCCGCCGTTTTGCGGTAAAATAGTTTTGAAAGCGCTGGAGGATCTGGGTACATGGCGGCGCAGAAAGTCGTCTTCTGGGAAGTGGACGCGCAGGCTGATTTCATGCTGCCCGGAGGCAAACTCTACGTCCCGGGCGCCGAGAAAATCATTCCCAACATTCATCGCCTCGTAGATGCGGCCGCCGAAGCCGGCGTGTTTCTGGTTGCCAGCAGCGACGCCCATCCGGAAAACGACCCTGAATTCCAGAGATTCCCGCCGCACTGCCTGCGCGGAACGCCGGGAGCCAAAATCATTCCCGAAGGGCTGACGAAGAATCCCCGCACAATTCCGAATGATCTGTCGCAGAAGCTGCCGGAAGATGTTCTCGGCTATCCGCAGGCCGTGCTCGAGAAACAGACGCTCGACGTCTTCGATAATCCGCATGCAAGCGAGCTCGTCGAGCGGCTCGGCGGCGATGCGGAATATGTGCTTTTCGGTGTCGTCACGGAATACTGCGTCCGATGCGCCGCGAAGGGCTTGCTCGAGCGTGGCCGCAAGGTCTCGATCGTCGAGGACGCGATTGAAACCCTGAACCCCGCGGACAGCCGCCGCGCTCTCGATGAATTGCAAACCCTAGGCGCACGGCTGATCACGACAAATCAAGCAATCGCGAAGATTGGCGCGCCCGCGCGGGCTGCCGTGAGATCTCCGGCTCGGTAGCAATCGGTTGGATCAAATGTCAGCAGATCGTCACGAACAGGCGGAACAGCTCTTCCAGGAAGCCTACCGCGCACAGATGAGCGGCGATTTCGATCGCGCCGCCGAGCTTTACAAGGCTTCGCTCGAGATTCTGCCTACGGCGGAGGCCCACACGTTTCTCGGCTGGACCTACCACTTTCAGGGCAAGATCGAAGACGCCATCGCCGAATGCAAACGCGCCATCGAAGTTGACCCGGACTTCGGCAATCCCTACAACGACATCGGGGCGTACCTGATTTCGCTCGGCCGCCTCGACGAAGCGGTCCCGTGGCTTGAGCGCGCGATTGACGCGCCCCGATACGATCCGCGGCACTTTGCCCATTTCAATCTGGGCCGCGTCTACTTCGCCAAAGGCATGTTCAACCGGGCCCGCCAGTGTTTTCAGGATGCGCTGCGCATCGAGCCGCGCTACACGCTTGCTCGCCAGGCCGTCGAAAAGCTGCGTCACATGATGAATTAGGAAAAGCTTGCTTCCGCATTCGCGGGCTTCACAATCCTGTCGTACAACCACATCAGCGCTGCCGTAACCACGCCGATCGCAACCATCACCCACCACATCTGCGCGGGCCGGTGCAGCACGTCGCCAAACTCGCGCAGCAGATACCCGCCGAGCGGCCCCGCGACCGCGTAGCCAATCGCAATCGGCAGGAACGCATAGCCCATGTAGAGTCCTTGCTGGTCGGGTGGCGCAAGGCGAGAGCAGTATTCGTAGTAGCGCGAGGCCTGCACGAGTTCGCCGAGTGCCAGAACGACGAGCATCGCCCCGAACGTAAACATCGCGGGATGCACCGCCAGAAAAATCCACGAGAATGCCGAGAGCAGGAAACCAATGGCGATTGTTTGTACGGAGGGTATTTTCCGCGTCAGGTACGCGACAAGAATCTGAAAACAGATGACCGTGATGGCCTCGATCGACAGCATCCGGTCAACGGCCGCGTTCGGATTCACAAACCTGCGCATGAAAATCGGCGCGGAGATGAAGATTTGCCAGTAGACAATGTAGAAGCCGGAGGAGATGAGGAGAAAGCTAACAAAGCGCAGATTGCCGAGGACGATGAACATGTTCTTGAGCGCGCTCGAAATGCTTGCCACCCGGGCTTCATCCGGCCGTCCCGGTTCGCGATAGAAGAGCAGCGTTACCCAAAACATCAGAAACACGCTCAACGAGGCCATGCGAAATACATTCTCGATTCCCCATCCCAGCTTTTGGCGAACCAGCCAAGCCATGAGCGGCCCAAGCGCGCCGCCGATGTTCACCAGCGTGTAGTAAATCGAGTAGCCGAGCGAGCGGACGCTTTCAGTGGATGCGCGCGCCGTCGTGCCCGCCACGCAGGGCTTCACCAATCCCGGGCCAAGCGACGGAATCAGGAGGACCGCGGAGACAAGCCACGTGTCGCCGACGGCCCTGCGCAGCGGCGCCATCCATGACGCTTCGAGGGAACCGAGCAGGAAGTATCCCGCCGTCAACAGCAGGTAAGCGACCATGAGCGTGCGGCGAAAACCAAATCGATCGGCCAGCGTGCCGGCCAGAATCGCAAGCGCATAGACCACAAAGCCCGCGATCCCCAGGATCGTCCCCGCGAGCTCGCTCGAAAAATGGAGCTGCTCGGTGAGGTAAATGGCGAGAACCGCCGTGGTGGCGTAGTAGGCGACGCGCTCGAAGATCTCGGTGAAATTCGCTACCCAGAAGGGGCGCTCGAAACCGGAGCGGATTTCACGGAGACGCTGTGCGGAACTCAAAGTTTTCTCTCGGAAGCGGGCGGCGAATCGCGCCGCGGCCGGCGGCGATTGTAGCGGAAGCGCGCTCGATACGCGCCCATTTTTTGGCTTTTTTGCGTGGGTTAACGAAGCAATTTGGCGAACTCTACGAGCCGCAACGTTCACCTGGACAGCGGCACGCAGTTGCTCTTTCAGGTTGTGGGTCAGTAAGTTCCCCTTGCAAGATCCGGTACGCCACAATCTCCATCAAGGGTCAGCGAGTTCACACAGCAGCAGGCGCCAGTTGCGGCCGCATCCTCTTATGGATCGCCAGGACGAGCGCGCCCATGCCCCATATCGGGATGATGAGGGAATGTATCAACGGGCCTGCGAACGGCACCATCGTCAGCGCACGGATGATAGCCAGGCCCAGGGCTAGCCGGCCCACGGTGGAGCCAACTCCCACGCCGGCGCCGAGCAGTTGTTCTCCCAGCCACGAGCCGACAAAAACCTGAGCGGAGTAAATCGCAATCACGTAGAGAAGAATCGTCGAGATTCCGACGCCCAGTCCGACGATCGTCGCGCAGACGATAATGGCAGCGATCGGCGTCGCGAGCAGGAACAGCGCTCCAAATCCAAACGCAGGCCCTACACGCTTGCAGGCTTGCGCCGCATCGAAGAAAAATCCGGGCGCGATCAGCAGCAGAACGAGGCCAAGAAGAAAGCTCGAACCCCAGTAGAACATCTGATGTGAGTAGTAGCGCGGAGAGGCGTAATCCGGACCCGGGCCTTTGATCTTGATCTCAATCGGGTTCGCAAGTTTCGCGCCGGGCGAGACAACGGGCTGGCGCCATCCCTGGTACCTCACATGACCCTTGATTTCCGCATCGGGGCTGATCGTGAGCCGCTGGGCCCGGATCGTGGCGTCTCGATCGAGCGTCCCGCTGATATTGAGATCGCCGGGAGCAGCGAGCAGGTCGCCGCCAACCCGGCCGGCAAGGTCCGCCGTGCCGAACCAGAGCATCATAGCGCCACCCACCGTACCCTTCTCGCCCATCTCCAGCTCCTCCACCCCTGCGGACACGTTCTTCGCCACCACGCCATCCAGGGAGAGACTCTCGGTCCAAACCCGTAAGTTACCGTCCACCGTACCGTTCACGCGAAGCTCTCGCGCCATGGCGATCACATCGCCCTTCACGTGCCCGTTGACCGTCACGCTTTCGGACCACACGATCAAATCGCCATCCACGTCTCCATCGATTCGCGTGCGCACGGCCCACACGATGAGGTCGTTCTTCACTTCCTGCCCGGCAGGCAACGTGTAACTCGGGTCGCCCCTCTTCACTTCCCCGGCAGTGGCCGTGGGAGGCAATGCCAGGGCGCAGATCATGACGCCCATCACGAACGCAATCGTCGTGAAGCGCTGCCATTGCTTCCTAAGGAGCCAGATCGCAACCGCCGCCAGGCTCGCGACCGCCGAGAATTCCATCGCGCTTCGCATCGCATCCCATCCTTTCCAGAAAGCACCGGTGAAAAAGAGCATCGTCAGAATATTCCCCTGTGTGAAGCCCGCTTGCGCCGCCTGCGTGAGCCAGGGCTGCACGAAGCCGGCCCAGAGTGTGTAAACGCCGCCCATGCCCAGCCCAAACGCCACCATCCAACCCCACTGCCCGCCACGCTTCGGCGCTGCAATGACGCGAGCCGGGATCGATTCCTCTTCCGCGGTAAGCGCCTCGCGCAGCCACACGCCTTCCTTTTCGAGCGCGTGTAGGAGTTCGCGGCATGAGCCGCACGAAGCGAGGTGCGCGGACACCTCGCGCGCGCGGTCGGCATCGATTTGGCCCTCAAGATAGAGCAACCCCGTCATTTCATCAAAGTGGCTCATGACTTTCCCCCTGCCGTGGCTCGGCCGCCGACACCGCCCCCGCTCAGCGCGTCGCGCAACTGATGCCGGGCGCGGAGCAGCAGAACGCCCACAAATGCGCGCCGCACGCCCAGCGTGTCCGCAATTTCGTCGTAACTCATGTCCGCGTAATACCGCAGGACGAGCGCCATGCGCGCGCGGTCCGGCAGCTTCGCCAGACCCGTGCGCACCTCTTTGCCGGTGTGCTCGGCTTGCAGGCGTTCGAGCTGGCTCGGATCGGGGTGCTCGAGCGGAAGCGTCTCCACGTCTCCAGTCTCAAGGTCCTGGCGGATGCGTCGGCGGCGCAGCATGTCCCAGCAGTGATTGCTGGCGACTTTATAGAGCCACGCTGTGAACGGCCGCGAGGAATCGTACGTGCCGAGCTTCTGGCGTACCTTCATGAAGATTTCCGTGGTCGCGTCTTCCGCATCCTCGCGCGCCGGGAGCACTCGCCGGCAAAACCGGAAAATCGCCGCAGCGTACTGGCGATACAGCTCGCCCCAGGCGTCGGAATCGCCCGCCCGGACCTTGGCCAGCAACTGCGCCAATTCCGCTTCGCTCATCGCCCCGGTCGTCGTGTGCCTGTCCATTGGTTGATACGCAGGGCCGCCCGGAAATATTTCACAACTATCACAAAGTGACGGAGTTGTCGCCTTCGACGAATCGGCCCGCCAGCCACCAACCCACGAGGCTCCCGCGCGGTCTGATATACTGCCCTATCTGCTGATCGCATGGCCCCCAAGGAAACAACGCCAAAACGCCTCTTCCTCGTGGACGCGATGGGCTACATCTTCCGCGCCTTCTACGCCCCGATGGACCGCCTACAGACCTCGGCCGGCGTCCCCACCAAGGTGCCCTATCTTTTCGCCACCATGATGCGACGGCTGCTCAATAGCAAGGACTTGCGCCCGGATTACGTGGCCGTCGTTTTCGACGTCTCCGCGCCAACCTTTCGCGACAAGCTTTTCGCGTCGTACAAGGCGCAGCGCCCGCCCATGCCGGAAGACCTGTCCGTGCAGCTCCCGTTCGTGCGCCGGTACTGCGAGGCGATGCGGCTGCCCATCCTCGAATATCCCGGCTACGAAGCCGATGACGTGATTGGGACGCTCGCGCGCCAGGCGGCAGCGGAAGATCTTGATGTATTTATCGTCACCAGCGACAAAGATCTGATGCAGCTCGTCGGCGGCCGCGTCCGCGCGTTGAATCCCGCAAAGAACGACCTCGTCGTCGACGAGAAAAAGGTCGAGGAGATCATGGGTGTGCCGCCGAGAAAGGTGCCCGACGTGATGGCCCTGATGGGCGACACCATCGACAACATTCCCGGCGCGCGCAATCCGAACGAGAAGCCCGCTCCGGGCGAGAGGCGCAAAGCCGGCATCGGTGAAGTGGGCGCACGGCAACTGATCCAGCAATTCGGCAGCGCCGAAGCAGCTCTCGAACACGCGGCCGAAGTGAAGCGAGCGAACTACCGCGAGGCGCTCGAAAAATACGGCGAGTTCGTGCGGCTGAGCAAGCAGCTCGCCACGATTCCCACCGACGCACCCGTGCCGCTTTCCCTCGATGCGCTGCGTTTGCGGGAGCCGGATGTCGCCGCGCTTCGCGCGCTTTACGGCGAGCTCGGCTTCACGTCGCTGCTAAAAGAAATTGGGACACAGGCCGATGCTCGCGCGACCGATTATGCTTCGCTTGAGTCGCCGGACGCACTGCGAAAGTTCCTCAAAGCCGTTCCGCCGGGCCAGGAAGCCGCCGTCTGGCTTTCGCTCGATTCCGAGGAGCCGGAAGAAGAGGGCTTCGGGGCGCGGGTGCTGGCTGTCGAAGTATCCACGAAACCGGGCATGGCCCGCACGATCGCGAACGATGCCGAGAACAAAACTCTGGCAGCGATGAGTGAATGGCTGGCCGATCCGAAGCAGCCCAAAGTTGTGCACGATCCGAAGCTGCTTCACCTGCTGGCCGCTGCCGATTCTCCGGGCGGCGCAGAAGCTCTCGCCGGAGTCCGCCACGCGACGATGCTCTACTCCTATCTCCTCCGCCCCACCACGGCGAATCACGCTTTCGGCGAGGTCGTGCTGCGCCATTTGAATCAAACGCTCTCGGGCGCGCCGGGCGAGCGGGCCGATTTTCTGCTGCGTCTTGCGCCGATGCTCCGCGCGGAAGTCGAAAGCCAGAGTCTCGCCGAGATCTACGAAAAGATCGATCTACCCCTGGCTCCGGTGCTGGCGCGCATGGAAGCCGCCGGGGTGCGCGTGGATTCGAAGGAACTCGAGAAGATTTCAGCGAAGGCGCAGGAGGAAATCAGCACGCTCGAAAAGAGCATCTACGAACTCGCGGGCTTCGAGTTCAAGATCAACTCACCGCAGCAGCTCGCCGAAGTCCTCTTCGACAAGCTGAATTTGCAGCCGCCTCGCAGGAGCCGGGCCAAGGTGCGGTCGACTGCGGCCGAAGTTCTCGACGAGCTGGCGCTGATCCACGAACTGCCGAAACGAGTCCTCGAATACCGCGAACTGGCCAAGCTGAAGTCCACGTACGCGGATGCCTTGCCGCGACTCATCCATTCCGCCACGGGCCGCCTGCACACGCGTTTCAGCCAGACAGGCACGGCGACCGGCCGGCTGAGCTCGTCGAATCCGAACTTGCAGAATATTCCCGTGCGAACCGCGCTGGGCCGCGAAATCCGCGCGGCGTTCATCGCTTCGCCCGGCCGTTTGCTGCTCTCGGCTGACTATTCACAGATCGAGCTGCGCATCCTGGCTCATCTTTCGGAAGACGCGGTGCTCGTCGAAGCCTTCCGCCGGGGGGAGGACATTCATTCGCGCACGGCGCAGGAAGTGTTCGGCGTGGCGCCCTTCGCGCAGACGCCCGAGCATCGCCGCGTCGCGAAGGTGATCAATTTCGGCGTGATCTACGGCCTTTCGGCGTTCGGCCTTGCCCAGCAGCTCGGAATCGAACAGCGCGAGGCGGCCAAGTTCATCGCCGCATATTTCGAGCGCTACAGCGGCGTGAAGAAATACCTCGACGCGCAGATCGCCGAAGTCCGCCGGAGCGGATTCACGAGGACGCTCTTCGGGCGCACGCGGCCGATTCCCGAAATCAATTCGCCGCAGCCGAACCTGCGCAGTTTTGCCGAGCGCACGGCGATGAATACGCCGATGCAGGGCGCGGCGGCCGATCTCATCAAACTCGCGATGATCGAGCTCGACCGTCGGCTGGCGCGCGAGTTCGAGTCGCAGATGATCCTTCAGGTCCACGATGAGTTGCTGTTCGAAGCCCCCGAAGGGGAGATTCCGCGCCTTACGCAACTCGTGAAGGAAGTCATGCAGGGCGTGCACGAGCTGCGCGTCCCGCTCGTCGTGGATACGAAAGCCGGCCCGAACTGGCGCGACATGAGTTAGTGTTTTGCATCTCAGGCGACACGGAGGAGCGAAGCGATGGCGGTGCAGCACACGGAAGCATACGTAAAGCTCGTGGACGACGCGAAGAAGCGCATCCGGCAGGAAGACTTCCGCGCGACGAAGAAGAGGCTCGACGCCGGTGAGAAGTTCATCCTCGTCGACACGCGCGAGGACTCGGAATGGGCCCGCGGCCACATTCCCGGCGCCATTCATCTCGGGCGGGGCATCATCGAGCGCGACATCGAAAAGACGGTTCCCGACAGGGATGCGGTCATCGTCCTTTACTGCGGCGGAGGCTACCGTTCCGCGCTCGCGGCGGACAACCTTCAGAAGATGGGCTACCGCAACGTGATTTCCATGGACGGCGGCTGGCGCGGCTGGACCGAGGCCGGCTTCCCTGTCATCAAGGGCAAGGAATAGGCTTCCTGCGCGAAACTCCGCCTGGCGGCAGAGAGTTGGCTGGGGCGGTTGGACTCGAACCAACACCGTCCTCATTAACAGTGAGGTGTCCTACCAATTGGACCACGCCCCAACTTTGGCAGCGAACGATTCTACTAAATTTACACGAATCTCGGGCAGACCGTAAGGCGTATCGAAGAGCTTTGTGCGCGGGTTCTACCGAGCCTGCGGCTGCGCTGCGGCGAAAAGAAGGTGAATACACCCCCGCCGTGCGTTCGAGAGGGGTAGGTAAGAATTGAAAACCCGGCGGAAGGTGGCCGGGGGAAGGAAGCCGGCCCAGCCCTCAATCCCCGAAGGGATCCTCGGCTTTCCTCCCCCTGACGCCCGTATCTATCGCACGTCGGAAACCAAAGCTAAGATGCTGAAATCAAACGCCTTCATTTCCGGGTCCAGAGTAAAAAGTCCCGGCCACCAGTAAAAATTCCGGGCGCCTCACAAAGCCATACGTGAATCCCTGTACGCATCACTGCGCCTTTCTTGACCGCGCCGAGGGCTCTTGCTATGTTGATAGATTACGCTGGGACCATTTTACCCAGTGTAGAGGGGGCCGCTCTGTAAGGGGCCACTCCACCCATGGGTCTGAAGAAAATCATCATTCGAGGCGCCCGGCAGCATAACCTCAAGAACATCAGCCTGGAGATTCCGCGCAACACGCTGACGGTCATCACAGGTCTCTCGGGGTCCGGCAAATCCTCGCTCGCGTTCGACACGCTCTACGCCGAGGGCCAGCGGCGCTACGTCGAATCGCTCTCCGCCTACGCCCGGCAGTTCCTCGATCAGATGGAACGGCCCGAAGTGGACTCGGTCGAAGGACTTTCGCCGTCGATCGCGATCGAGCAGAAGACCACGACGCGTTCGCCGCGCTCGACGGTCGGCACGATCACCGAAATCTACGACTACCTGCGCGTCGTCTATAGCGCCATCGGCGCGCCGCACTGCCCGAAATGCGGCAAGCCCATCACGCGCCAGTCGACCGAACAGATCGTGCAGTCGGTGATGGCGCTCAAGCCGGACGATCGCATCATGGTCCTCGCGCCGGTGGTGCGGGGGCGCAAGGGCGAATACAGGAAGGAACTCGAAAAGTACGCGAAAGAAGGCTACGTCCGCGCGCGCGTGGATGGCGAGCTGGTGAATCTCGACGAGCCGCATACGCTCGACCGCCGCAAGAACCACACGATTGAAATCGTCGTGGACCGGCTGCTGCTGAAAAACGGCATCGCGCAGCGGCTCGAGCAGTCGATCGAAACCGCGCTGAAGCTGACCGGCGGACTTGTCACGATCGCCGTGGTGGGCGGCAAGGAGCATGTCTACTCCGAAAAGCTCGCGTGCTCCGATTGCGGCATCTCGGTTCCCCAGCTCGAGCCGCGGTCGTTCAGCTTCAATTCGCCCTACGGCGCCTGCCCGGAATGCCACGGACTGGGCTCGAAATACGACTTCGATCCGGCGAAGGTGATCGTGGACTGGACGAAGCCGCTGTTTGAGGGCGGCCTCGGCCCGGGGTCCGGCTCGGCGGCGCTACAGCGCACGATGAAGATTGCGGCGGCGGCCTATGGATTCGATCTCGAAACGCCGTTCGATAAACTCTCGCGCAAGGTGCAGAACCTGATTCTGCGCGGAAATCCGGCGAATGGCGGCTCGGGCAAAGGCCTGAATTTCCAGGGCGTCCTGGGGCATCTGGAGAGCAACCTCGACGAATCGAGTTCCGATACCTACCGCGAGTGGCTCACGCAGTACATGTCGCCCGCGCCGTGCGCGGCTTGCGGCGAGCGGCGCCTGCGCCCGGAAAGCCTCGCGGTGAAAATCGCCGAGCTGTCGATCGCAGATTTCACCGGGCTGCCGCTGACCGAGGCTCGCGCGGCGGTGGACAAGATTCGCGAACGGCTCACTCTGCGGCAGCGCAAAATCGCGGGGCGCCCGCTTGCCGAAATCGCCGAACGGATCGATTTCCTGCTGGCGGTCGGTTTGGGCTATCTCACGCTCGACCGCTCCGCCGCGACGCTTTCGGGCGGCGAGGCGCAGCGCATTCGGCTCGCGACGCAGATCGGCTCGCGCCTGCGCGGGGTGCTTTACGTCCTCGACGAACCATCGATCGGCCTGCACGCCCGCGACAACGGCCGCCTGCTGAGCACGCTCGAGACGCTGCGCGACCTCGGCAATACGGTCCTCGTCGTCGAGCACGACGAAGAGACGATCCGCCGCGCCAATTACGTCGTGGACCTTGGCCCCGGCGCCGGCAATGCCGGCGGATACCTGGTGGCTTCCGGTACGCCGGACGAAATCGCGGCGAATCCTGCTTCGCTCACCGGGCAATATCTCTCCGGGCAGGTGAGGATTCCCGTTCCCACCACGCGCCGCAGCCCGAACGGCAAGCTGCTCACGATCCTTGGCGCGCGCGCCAACAACTTGAAGAACATTGACGTGCCGATTCCGCTCGGCCTTCTGACGGTCGTCACCGGCGTTTCCGGTTCCGGAAAATCCACGCTCGTGAACGACATTCTCTATCGCGCGCTTGCAGCGAAGCTCTACCGCTCGATGGAAAAGCCGGGCGCGCATCGCGCGATCCTTGGTGTGGAACACATCGACAAGGTAATCCAGATCGATCAGGCGCCCATCGGACGCACGCCGCGGTCGAACCCCGCCACGTACACCGGCGTGTTCGCGCCGATCCGCGAGCTCTTCGCGATGCTGCCGGAATCGCGCGAGCGCGGCTACAAGCCGGGACGATTCAGCTTCAACGTGAAAGGCGGGCGCTGCGAAGCCTGCCAGGGTGGCGGCCAGCGCTGCATCGAAATGAATTTCCTGCCGGACGTCTACGTCACCTGCGAGGTCTGCCGCGGCAAGCGCTACAACGCCGAAACGCTCGCCGTGCGCTATAAAGGGCTTTCGATTTCCGACCTGCTCGATCTGCCGATCGAAGAAGCGCTCAAGGTGCTTGAAAACATTCCTGCGATTCAGCAAAAGCTTCAGACTTTGGTCGACGTGGGGCTTGGTTACATCCAGCTCGGGCAATCGGCGACCACTCTTTCAGGCGGCGAGGCGCAGCGCACGAAGCTCGCCCGCGAGCTTTCGCGCCGCCAGACCGGCCGCACGCTGTATATCCTCGACGAACCGACCACTGGCCTGCACTTCGACGACGTGAAGAAGCTGCTCGACGTGCTGAACCGGCTCGTCTCTCTCGGCAATACGGTGCTTGTGATCGAGCATCACCTCGACGTGATCAAACAAGCCGACTGGATCATCGACCTCGGCCCGGAGGGCGGAGAGGGCGGCGGGCGAGTCGTCGCACAGGGCTCGCCCGAACAGGTGGCGCGGATCAAGAAATCCTATACCGGCCAGATTCTCGCCCGTGCACTCGATGGAGCAAAGGCCGGCGCGAATGGAAACCGCACGCAACGACAATGACGACTGACGACAACAATCCGCTTCCTCCCGAACCCCCTGAACCTTTGGAACCAGTGCCGCAATCCATCGAGCCGGTAGCACTCGAAGGCGCCCCTGCGGCCAGCCGATTCTCGGCACCTATGGAACGCCCGCTGCCCGAGGATCTGCGCGTGCCCTGGGACTGGCTCGATGTCGCATTGCTTGCGGTGATCGCATTTGTCGGGGCGCTTCTGTCGGGGGTTGTTGTTGCGATAGTGCTCGGGTTTTTCGGCGTGTCGCCGGCACATCTCCGCAAGTCCCCGGACGCGTTGGGCATCATCGCCGTCTCGGCGCAGATACTGCTGAACGTGGGCCTGCTGGCCTATCTTGCGGCCCAAATGCGCTTGCGCTTCCAATCGCCTTTCTGGCGCACGATCGGCTGGCGCCCCCTCGAAACAGGCAGGGTTCGGCGCGGCGTGGTTTACGTCGCCCTGATCTTCTGCGGATTCTTCCTGGCGCGAATGGTGTCGCTCGCGGAGTCAATGTTTCCGCCGAAACACCCTTTGCCCATCCAAACGATGCTCCAGACTCAGCACGCGGCGCTCCTTTTCATGCTGACCGCCGTGTTGCTTGCCCCGGTGGTCGAGGAGACCGTTTTCCGTGGCTATTTGTATCCCGTAGTGGCGCGAAGCGTGGGTGTGAGCGCCGGAGTTGTGATCACGGGGACACTCTTCGGCCTGCTGCACGCCGGCCAGCTGTGGGGCGGGTGGTGGCAGATTGCTCTGCTGGTGGTTGTGGGCATCTTGTTCACGCTCGTACGAGCGGTCTCGCGAACGGTGGTCGCGAGCTACATCCTGCACGCGAGCTACAACGCTCTCCCCGTCATCGCCGGTCTGCTCTCATCGGTCAAAATCCTCCATATTCACTAGCGTCTTCTCAACGCACGGAATCGGTTAGAATGACAGCCTGTTGCGTCAACACGCGTACCTCGCGTGAGCGACGAGAAGAGTCCAATGCACACGGTTGAACCAATCCGGTGGAGCAACGAAGGCGTGGTTCTGCTCGACCAGCGCAAATTGCCGGGCGAGGTGGTCTACCACACCTACACCGACTACCGCGAATTGGCCAAGGCGATCAAAGACATGGTCATTCGCGGGGCGCCCGCCATCGGCGTCGCAGCAGCCATGGGCGTCGCGCTCGGCGTCGAGCATTCGGAGGCGAAGACACTCGAAGAATTGCGCGCTGAATTCGCCGAAATCTGCGAAACGTTCGCGCGAACGCGTCCAACCGCCGTCGATCTGTTCTGGGCCATCGAACGATTCAAGCGGCGGTTCCAGGAACTCGCTCTAACCGCAGAGAAGGACGGCGCAGCGGGCCTCTCGGGCATCAAAGCTTCGCTCGTCGAAGAAGCGCAGAAGGTGCATCAGGAGCGCCGCGAGGCCGACGAGCGCATCGGGCGCTTCGGCGCCGAGCTCATGCCGAAGAGCGGCCGCGTGATGACGCAGTGCAACGCCGGTGCGCTCGCGACCGGCGGGATCGGCACGGCGCTGGGCGTGATTCGGATGGCTATTGAAGGCGGATACCGGATCGAAGTGCTGGTGCCCGAGACGCGTCCGTACTTGCAAGGGGCGCGGCTGACGGCATGGGAGCTCCATCAGGATCACATTCCATTGACTCTTATCACCGACAACATGGTCGGGCATTTCCTGAAGACCGGAGGCGTGGGAGCGGTGGTGGTCGGCGCCGACCGGATCGCGCGCAACGGCGACACGGCGAACAAAATCGGGACGTACGGTATTGCCGTGATTGCTCGCGAAAACAAAGTTCCATTTTACGTGGCAGCGCCGATATCGACACTCGACCTTTCGATTTCGTCCGGAGAACAGATTCCGATCGAAGAGCGCTCGGCCGAAGAAGTGACGCATCTCGCTGGCGTGCCCATCTCTCCCAACGTCCGCGCGGCCCATCCGGCCTTCGACGTCACGCCCGCGCGGTTTATCACCGCCATCATCACGGAGCGCGGCATCGCGCGCCCGCCATTCGAAACCTCGCTTACGAGATTGGTGAACTCCAGTCGTGAGGGATGGGGCGCGAGGGAGGGAGGGTGAGGGATTGCCGAACAGCATCAGAACCTATCGCGATCTATTCGTTTGGCGAAAGGCCATGGATCTCGTTGTTACGAGCTACGACCTTGCGAAGAAATTTCCGCGCCAGGAAATATACGGTCTCACGGCCCAGCTCCAACGGGCGGCAGTTTCGATCCCAGCGAACATCGCGGAAGGACACGGCCGGAAGCACAGAGGCGATTATCTGCACCACCTCTCGATGGCTCGAGGTTCCTTGCTCGAGCTCGAGACACATCTTTTGATTGCGGTGCGCCTGAAATATGTCGACGCAGGAGACGTTCAGTTGATTCTGGAATCGACGGACGAACTCGGCCGGATGATCTCCGGGCTAATTCAAAAACTCAGAGATAAGAGTACCTAACCGCGCATCCGGTGACGACTTAACACCCTCTTCCCTCATGCCTCGCCCCTCGTCCCTATTCGTAGCGAAGCGCTTCGACAGGATTCAGCCGCGCGGCCTTCCAAGCAGGATACACTCCGAAAAAAACTCCGATCAGACTCGCCACGGACACGCCGAGGGCTACCAGAGTGAACGACACGGCGGCGGGAAATGAAGGAAATGCCAGCCGGATAACAAGAACGATGCTCGATCCGAGCAGGACTCCGATGGCGCCGCCGACAGCCGCGAGGGTAACTGCTTCCAGCAGAAACTGCATCAGAATGTTGTTCCGGCGCGCGCCGATCGCCTTACGCACGCCGATTTCGCGCGTCCGCTCGGTCACGCTGACGAGCATGATGTTCATCACCCCGATGCCGCCCACCAGCAGCGCCACCGAGCCCACCGCCAGCATGACGATGAAGATTCCGCTTGAAATCTGATTCCAGAGATCGCGGAACGTATCCGTCGTCAGGATCGCAAAATCATCATCCTTATCGGAAGCCAGCTTCCGCATCCTGCGCATATACTCGCGCACCTCGTCCACCACCAGCGGGAGATTGTCCGTCGTATCCGCCTTGGCCATGAAAACGACGTTCTTGAACTCCGGGTGCAATTTCTGCATCACCGAGAACGGCACGACCGCAATATTGTCCGCAGGATTGTCCCCGGTGCCCAGGGCCTGCTTTTGCTGCTCCAAAACGCCGATGACCGTGAATACATGTCCTTCGAGCAATACATCCTGCCCCAACGGATCCTCGCCGTTCGGGAAGAGCGTTTTCGCGGTGGTATAGCCCAGAACGGTGACCGGGGAATGGTGTTCCTCATCCGTGTCGTTGAAAAACCTGCCTTCGGCCAGATTGAAATCGCTGATGCGCGCGACGGCTGGCCCATCCCCGTCCAGGATGACGCTCTTCGCGCGAAGATTCCCGCGGCGCACTTCGCTCGATCCTGCGCCCACTTCGTAGTTGGCAATCTCCTCCACGGGGGAGGCCGCCACCACGTGCGGCAATAGTCTTAGGCCGTCAACCCATTCCGGCTTCAAATCCTTTCGCTGAAGCAATGCAAAGGATGGGCGTCCGAGCGTGGCCCAGGAGAACTTGGAGACGATGATTGTGCTGGAGCCAAGCTGCGATATGTTGCCGAGCACGTTCGAATTCAACCCGTTGATCACCGCGCCGATCACGATGATCGTGGTCACGCCGATCACGATGCCCAGAACCGTCAGAAACGACCGCAGCGGATTCCTCCGCAAAACGTCAACGGCCAGCGCGACCGCTTCCTTGAATTCACCGGATCTCTGTTTTTCGCCCACAGTCTGTCCCTTCTCCTACTCCAACCGCAGCGCAACTACCGGATCGAGGCGCGCGGCCTTCGCCGCCGGATACACGCCGAAGAAAAGGCCGACGCTCGTCGCCACGACCAGACCCATGAGGACCGACCACAATTGAACCGAACTCGGCAGCGCGGTCGTCCAGCTTATGATCTTCGCGATCAGGATTCCCAGAACCACGCCGAAGCCTCCTCCGATGGCCGCGATCGTGGCAGACTCGATCAGGAACTGTAGCCGGATGTCGCTCTGCCGCGCTCCCAGTGATTTCCGCAAGCCGATCTCCCGCGTCCGCTCCGTTACGGACACGAGCATGATGTTCATGATCACGATCCCGCCCACAATCAGCGAAATCGAAGCGATCCCGATCGTCACGCCGAAAAACGTGCTGGTGATGCTGCCCCAGAGCTGAAGGAACGAAGCGTTGGTTTCCATCGCGAAATCGTCTGGATCACGGTAGGCCACATGCCGGCGCCCGCGCAGGAGCAGCCTGACCTCGTCCATCGTGGAATCCAGCGCGTCCTTGCCGGCGGCTTTCACCCACAAGCGGACCGAGTCGTCGCTTCCGTACATCGCCTGGTAGGTGGTGAGCGGCATGATCACCCAGTTGTCCTGCGACTGTCCCATCGTGGAGCCGCGTTTCTTCGCCACGCCGATGATCTCGCACTGCCCGGTATCCACTCGGAGTTGCTTGCCGACCGGGTCCATCCCCGGGAACAGCTTGTCCGCGATGTCGTACCCCACGTCGCAGACGGGCGAGCCGCGCGCCTCGTCGAGTCGCGTGTAGTAGCGCCCTTCCGCAAGCTCGCGGCTGTAGACCTCCGGCATCTCATGCGTGAATCCGAGGATGGCCGTATCGGAGAGATAGTCCGTGCTGGACTTCACCTGGCCGATCCTGGTCAGGCTGGCTGCGACAGCCACGCAACTCCGGCAACTGTCGCGAAGAGCGACGTAGTCGTCGTAATGGAATTTCCTGCGCTTCTGGCTCGCCTCCCATTGGTCGATGCTGGTAATGGCCGAGGGCGCCCGGTTGATCATGAAGACGTCCGCGCTGAGATTGGACGAGATCGCACCCGCGACGTAGTCGTTTAGGCCGTTGACGAGGCTCACCACGGCGATCACGGACATCACCCCGATCACGACGCCCAGCAGCGTCAGCACGCTGCGCATCTTGTGCGCCCAAAGGCTCGCCGTGGCGATGTTTACAGCCTCGCCCAGCGCCATCGACGTTTTTCCGGCCATAGCCATAAGTGTATGGCTCCGCTGAGCCCATTATACTCATACGCGCCGAAGACACCGGAAGTTGCATGCGGACAGAAATGCCTGCCGCCATCCCCGATGCGGGCGCGTTGGGGCCTTGGACGGATCATTGGACGGATCAGGAGGGACTTGGCGAGCCGATCGCAAAGAAAAGGGCGCCCGCCGCGGCGGACGCCCTTGAATTGCTGCTGTGCGCCGAAGCGCCCGGGTCAGAAGTAAAACTTACCGCCTAACTGAATTCGACGCGCCGGCAACACCGCAGTTGCTTCACCGAAATTGGGGTTGCTGATGTCCGTAATGACACCGTTGGGGTCGAACTGCGTATGGTTGAAGAAGTTATAGAAGTCGATTCTCAGCTCGAACTTCGTGCGCTCAGTAATTGCCGTGTCCTTGTAGACCTGAAAATCCCAATTGTTCAGCCCCGGTCCGCGAAGCGGGTTGCGGGGCGCATTTCCATATATCAGAGGACTCGAAGGAGGCGTCCCCGCAGGCAGCGTGCCCTGGACCTCGGCGTCGGGCGCAAAGGAACTCGGGTTGAACCAAAACCCTGTTTTGCGGGGGTTCTCGTATTTCACGGGTGCCACTTGATCGGGACCGTCCCAGTCCGTGAAGTCCGAAGCCGCAGCAAGCCATGTGCCGTAAAAGTATGAGGGAAAGTCTTCATCAGCCACATCCAGCGGGAACCCCGTTTGGAAAGTGGTGATCCCGGCAATCGTCCAGCCCTTGGTGAGCCGTGAGATCCACCAGTTGCTGCGCATGCCCGGGATCTCATAGAAATAGCTGATCACCAATCGGTGCCTTGCATCATAGATCGAACTGGCGACCGAGCATTGTGGGAAGCAATAGGGATTCGCGGTACGCACGGTGGCGAAGCCCCCGCACGAGGCTCCGCACTCGCCGAAGGAGCTGTTCTCAAACCCTGAAGTATCATCGATCGAGTGGGAATACGTGTAGGACGCCAGGAACTGCAGACCGTGCGCGAAGTGCTTATTCAAGCTCACCTCGAGGGCATTGTAGCGGGAATTTCCGATGCTGAATATCTCGTCGATCGAGCCATACGTTCCCGGGTCGTATGGGAACACCAGAGCTCCTGTCGTCGGATCGAGAGTTCGCGCAACGTTCAAAGGCAAGCCCACGCTCAAATGGTGAGCCACTGACCCTACGTATCCAACGGTTAAGATCATACTGCTCGAGAGCTGCCGCTCCAGCGTGAGGTTGTAGTTCTCGGCCATGGGATCCTGTACGTTCGGGTCCAGAACGGAGCAGCACGAGCCAAAAATCGGCAAGAACCCCGCGGCAGCCGTAAATTGAACGCTCGATGACGGTCCGGCATAGGGAAATGGATTCGGCGCGTTGCCGGCGGCATTGCCGGTGATATCGTTGAAGGGATTCGCGAAGGCGGGATGTCCGCTCAGCGCTCCCAGAGAAGTGATCGCGAACGGCGGCATCCCAACTACTTGGTCGGACTGCTCGGTCTCGGACCGATCGTAGTAAATCCCGAATCCGCCGCGAATGCTCGTCTTGCCCGGGCCGCCAGTCAGCCGTCCTCCCCAATTCGGGCTATAAGCAAACCCGACTCGCGGTCCGAAGTACTTAAACGGTTTCGTCGAGCCGGCGGCCTGAACTCCCGGATCGCCCTGATATACCACGCCGAGAGGCGCGTTCGGGAAGACGACCGACTGCTGGCCCGGTCTGAATGCCGCCTGCCCATGGCCATCGTAAGCCTCGTTGAGCACGGGCGTATCGATGGTCCAGCCGCTGCCGAATGTGAGTGTGAGATTGGGCCGCAGTTTGTATTGATCCTGCGCATAACTATAGTACTGTCTCGTCCTCCCTATTTCCAGCGCCCCGCTCCCTTGACCGTAAAATGCGGGAATTCCGAGTAGGAAATCCAACCCCGCGTTGCCCGTGCTGAAGGCGCCTCCAGCTGTGAAGGTGAATGCGCCGTTGTTCTCGGATGAGAACGGGTTCCAAACCTGCCACCGATGCATATCAAATCCGAGCTTCAAGGTGTGCCGCCCGCTTACGATCGTCAAATTGTCCACTCCTTGGTACACCTGGTCTTTTCGCGGCTGGGGACCGTCCTCGGAAAAGCCCAGATTGAAGAACCCTTTGACGTTCATGAAAGGCAGCCCTGCGCCACTTGGGAGCTGCGGGTTGATATCAAAACCGGCGGAGGAAGGCAGCATCGGGGTTGTAGGGTTGACGGCGGCATAGTTAAAGCGGTTGTAGCCGCCTCGCAGCTCGTTGACCATATGGTCGTTGATGACGTGGGTCCACGCCAGCGAGAGGAACTTGAAGTGCTGATCGTCCGTTTCACTAAACCCCGGCAGAGTGGATCCTATAAACGGAACCGTTGAAATGACGGGGTTGTGCGATTGGAGCCATGTGCCCCAGATGGTATCGCGGGAATTGAAGTTCTGATCGATGCGGACAAGATACTGATTGTATGGTGCGTTAGCGGTTGCATTGTACTTATACTCGTTGCACGCTGGGTTTGCGAGCGACGCGGTGCACGCCCCCCCGGCGCCGAAATTCGCCGCCGGCACATACTTGGTCACGAGTCCGGTTGAGAGTGAACTGAAGTCCTGCGTCGGGATGTTTCCGCTGGCGAATAGCGTGCTGAACGGTGTCCCGGCCGCGCACTTGGGGCCGCTTGGCGGGCAAGGATCTCCCCACAATGGGAAGGGAGACGGATTGCTGCCGATCGTTGTCGGGCCGAACGTGCCTGCAAGCTCGGCCGGCGTGTAAACGTTTGTGGTTTCTATGCCGTTCTCTACGCCGTTATTCACCTGCGGCCCATTCAGGCGGCGTCCCTGGTAGGAAAAGAAGAAAAACGTGTGATTCTTGATGACGGGGCCGCCGACCGTGCCGCCGAAGATATTCTCGTGATACGGAGTCCGCGAAGTAGAACCGTAACTTACGGCATTCAAGAATGTGTCCCGGTAAAAGTCAAATCCATCTCCGTGGAATGAGTTCGATCCCGACTTGATGATGGCGTTCACGACGGCACCCGAACTCCTCGCATACTCCGGGTTCATGGTGCTCGTCGCCATGCGAAACTCGGCGATCGCATCCGGGCTCACGATGACCGTGGTAGTGTTCAGAAGAATGTCGTTGGTGTCTGTACCGTCAACCAGGAAGTTATTGAACTGGGATTCGCCGCCATTCGTGGCGTAGTCTGTGCCGTTCCCGCCGCCACCGAAGCCGCCGAAGCGATCCGATCCGGTGACCACACCCGGCTGGAGCTGCTGCAGTTGAACCCAGTTGCGGCCGATCAAAGGCATGTTGACGATCTGATCCGCCTCTATGACGGTGCCGAGTTGAGGCGACGTGGTTTCCACTTGCACTTGGTTCGCCTGGACGGTGACTTCCTGGCTTACGGTGCCGAGTGTCAATGTGATGTTCTGGGTGTAGACCGCGTCCAAATCGACGTGAATCCGGTTTGCCGCAAAAACCTGGAAGCCAGTTTTCTCAGCCTTGACCGCATAATCTCCGATCGCCAACTGGAGGAAGGAGTAGCTGCCGTCGTCTTTTGACGTCGTCTGCTGCGGGGCGTTCGTCGCCATGTTCGTCACGGTCACAGTCGCGCCGGGAACCGTGGCCCCGGTTGAGTCCGTAACGGTGCCTCGAATGCTGCCGTAAAGGTTCTGAGCTTTCGCGGCGCCCGCTGACAAAAGCGAACAAACACACAGACTCAGCACGCTGATAAGAAGCTTGGAAATCACTTCTCGGCGCATAGCTTCCCTCCATTTTTGTCCAGCTAAGAGAACGCACCGTCAGTTGACACAACCCCCGAAGCTGGTGGGTCTGCTGCAATACGGGTTCCAGCGAAGATCAAGGCCGTAAGTGGCTTGAATTCATTAAGATTGCTAAGCTTCGCCTTGTTCCGTAAAACCGTAGTGGAAGCCAATTATGTTTTTTCATATATGCAAATAGGGAAATCGACGGCCGATAAGCGAGAAAAGTTCCGAGGTAACGCGAGGCTAGCCTTCGGCATCAAAACGCTAGTCAGCCCACGTGGCGTGCCGGCGCCTACCAGCGAGGTTGCCGAGCATCGCCACAGCAGTTGCAGGGGCCCGCGCGAGGGCAAGCTTCACAAATCCCATTTCTCCCGAGGAGGAGATCATTCATGTTACGCAGACTATCCTTGTTGGCTGGATTGGTTTTGCTGGTTTCGCTTTCCGCGCACGCGCAAGACAAAGCCGAGTTCTTTGGCGGCTATTCCTACATGCGGGTCGACAACTCCCCATCCTTCAATCTGAACGGCTGGGAACTCGCGGGGCAGTACAAGTTCGCCGACTGGGTGGGCGCCGTGGCTGATTTTGACGGCCACTATGGCTCACCCTCCGGCACTAGCACCTCCGTCCACACTTTCCTCTTCGGGCCACAGGTCTCCTGGCCGGGCCGCGTTTCGCCGTTTGCCCACGTCCTGCTCGGCGGAGCGCATGTCAGTCTCGGCGACGGCGGTGGCTCCGACACGTCGTTCGCGATGGCCGTCGGGGGCGGCATCGACTCGAGGCTCACGCACGGCGTCTACTGGCGCGTGATCGAAGGCGACTACCTCCCGACACATTTCTTCGGTTCCAGACAGGACAACGCGCGCCTCTCGACCGGAATCGTCTTCAAGTTCTAGCATTTCGCTGTTTCTTCAACTGCCGGGAGTGGCCTGCACGCGACAGGAAAGAGGCGAGCCACTCCCCGGCAGTTTCTTCACTGCATCACAAAAGTCACGGTGATGTACGTCGCGACTTCCACTGGCTGGCCGCTCAGCCGTGTAGGTTGATACTGCCACTGCTGCACGGCATCGCGTGCGGCGCGCGCAAGAATGGGGTTCCCGCTCACGACTTCGAGCTCCCGCACGCTGCCCTCGGTTCCGATTCTCGCCTTGAGTTCCACCGTGCCCGAGATGCGCAGGATCCTTGCTGCCATCGGATATTCAGGCTGCACCCGGTGAACGAGCCGCGCTTCCATCACGCCCTGGCTAACCTGTAGCGGTTGTCTGTTCGCGCTCGGAGGCGCGATCTCGATGGGTGCGCCGATAGTGCCTCCTCCGGGAATCAACGGCCCGGGGCCGTTTCTGCCGAGCTCGGCCTCTCCCTCCCCGGGGATCGGTGGTTCGCCGGTAACGGCCCGCGTATGGCCGGCAACCGGATGGAGAGAGACGTTGGCGATGACGATTTGGGGCATGCGATTTACGATTGGTTGCGATGACCGTACCGCCTCGGAATTCGGCGTCCCGCGATATGGGGGGAGCGGGGTAACCGACATTTGTCGCGGGAGCACGCCCGGCGTGACGAGCGGCCACAAGAGCATCGCCCCGACCAGCGCGGTCTCGAGAAATATCGAACCCAGCAGAGCTTTCCGGTGCAAAATCTGCGCATTTCTGGTAGCACCGGCGTCATGGTCCATGATGCAGTTGCGCAGGTTTCCGAGGTCGCTCATAGACACACCTCCTCCGTTCGAATGAGCAGCATGGGACTGTGTTCGAGGCGGCTCTGGTCTGCGTCTTGCGCCAGCCTGTGCCGCCCAGCCTTACTCCGGAAGGTCGCGACCTCTACAAATCATAGACACCGCCCGCGCGGGCAGGTTCCCCGGCTTCCGGGGATTCGCGGCCGGCGGCTCGTAAGACATTCCACGGCAATTACTTGCAGTTTCGGCGCAGAACATGCATCGATTTGCGCGATTCGCGCGTCTAAATCTTCGTAAATAGACCCCGATTGGGGTGATTGAGGTGGCTATCATGAGCCGTTCTTCTCTCGAAACAGTGGGCGTTCGCTACACAGGCTGGGCCGCGCTGAACCGCGATCCGCTCGAAGATCTGGTGGAGTACACTTGCCCGCACTGCGGGGCGCGCGGGACGAAGGCCGCTCGCCGGCCGCGGTCCGCGTATCACTTCACCGATGGGTTCGTGCAGGACGTTCAGGGCGAGATGACGACGTGCCGCAATTGCAAGCAGTCGTTGCGGGTTTCGCCGGTCGTCTTGCTGCACGACCAGGGCGAGCAGCGGCGTTTCAACGCGGTCTTCTTGCCCGATCTCGAAGTCTCGAAGAACTAAGCCCGCCGGGCCAAGTCTCGCGGCCTCGCAGTGGCCGCTAGTCTGCGTCCAAGGAGAGGTGGTGGGTTTCCATGTCCCTCCGGACACGGTCGAAGGCTTCATCCACGTTGTCGGCAAACTGCAACAGCTTGTAGTCCTTTTCGCTGACCGTCCCGCTGC
Source organism: Candidatus Acidiferrales bacterium (assembly GCA_050018375.1). GTDB lineage: Bacteria > Acidobacteriota > Terriglobia > Acidiferrales > UBA7541 > Palsa-295. The sequence goes on from JBEKAE010000005.1 coordinate 53,343, forward strand.
GGACCATATGCCGCCAGTTGAGAACCTTGTCCCAGTATTCCCGCCCGTAGATGAGGATCAGGTGGTGCGAGGAGAGTTTTCCCGTTTGCAGCAGCGTGAGCAGTTCCCACAATTCGTCCATCGTCCCGAAGCCGCCCGGAAAGACGATCAGCGCCTTGGCCATCTGCGCGAACCAGAGCTTGCGCATGAAGAAGTAGTGGAAGCAGAAATTCAACTCGGGCGTGATGTAGGGATTCGGGCGCTGCTCGTGCGGCAGCTGAATGCTCAGCCCGATCGATGATCCGCCCGCTTCGGCTGCGCCGCGGTTCGCCGCCTCCATGATGCCCGGCCCTCCGCCCGAGCAGACCACGAAGCGCTTCGGGTGCGGACCGAGCGTCATCGCCCAGGCCGTGATCCGGCGCGAGAGCTCGCGCGCCTCTTCGTAATAGCGCGACATTTCCACGATGGATTTCGCGGCCGTGATCTTGGTGCGCCATTCGTGGGTACGACGGCCGCGCGCGGCGTGCCGCACCTTCTTCAGGGCGGTGAGGGCGCGATCGCGCGGCTGAATGCGCGCCGAGCCGAACATCACGATCGTATCGCCCACGCGCGCCCGGCGCAGACGGTTGATCGGATCGATGTACTCCGCCAGGATTCGCAGCGGCCGCGCCGGCAGGCTCTCCATGAAGAGCGGATCCTGGTAGGCCAGGTTGGGCATCGGCAAGTGACCAAAACGCTTCATCATTCCCCCTCAGTCAAGACAGAGAATCATTGTAGTACGTTCCCATCGCGTGGAGTTCGCGCCAAACTCGCGATGTCTCCGAAAACGCATCAGAAACTATGAAGGGGATACGGTCAGCGGGGAGCCGACGAGGAGCGCGCCTTTTCAGACGACGGCGTTTCTTCCTGTAGCAGTTCGCGGGCGGTGAAGATCGAGCGGTAGTTGTACTTTTGCCGCAGCTTTTCGGAGCCGCCCTCTTCGCGGTCCACCAGGCTGATCACGGCGACGACCTGGCAGCCTTCGCGTTCGGCCGCGTCGATGGCTTCCTGCGTCGAACCGCCGGTGGTACAGACCTCGTCCACGATGACCACTTTCTTGCCGCGCGGGTCGTCGAGCCCTTCGATCTGCTTCTGGCGGCCGTGCTTTTTCGCTTCCTTGCGAACCAGAAAGCCGGGCAGAGGCTTCTTCTCGATTGCGCTGACGACCCCGGCCGCGGTGACAAGCGGATCGGCGCCCATGCTGAGGCCGCCGATCGCATCCGGCTTCACTCCCATTTCGTCGAGCAGCTCGAGGACGCAATAGCCGGTGAGAAGCGCACCCTCGGGATCGAGCGTGGTGAGCTTGCAGTCGAGGTAGTAGTTGCTCTTCTTGCCGGAAGAGAGCGTAATCTCGCCACGAACGAGGGATTTGGTCCGCAGTAGGTTCGCGAGTTGTGCTCGATGGGTCATTCCTTGCCTAGTGGCGAACCCAAACAGTATCAGGGGAACGCTGCCGCGCTGAAGACCGCGGCGCTACATTCATTTCTTCTCCGGTTCGGCGGCGGCTTCCTCTTCGAGGATGGCGGCGGCAGCGGCGATGCGGTCGCCTTCGTCGAGGCGGAGCAGGCGGACGCCCTGCGTCGAGCGGCCCGCCTCGCGGATTTCGCCGGCGTGGACGCGGATCACCTTGCCGTGGCCGGTGATGATCATGACGTCCGAATCCTCGCGCACCTGGAGCGCGGCAACGACAGCGCCGTTGCGGTCCGTGGATTTCAGGTTGATGACGCCCTTGCCGCCGCGCGAAGTGACGCGATATTCGGCGAGCGGCGTGCGCTTGCCATAGCCCTTTTCGGCGACGGTAAGCATCAGCGAAGTAAGCGATTCGCGGATTTCGTCGCTTTCAAGCTCGTCGAGATCCTGCGTCGTCTTCTTGTATTCCTTCTCGATGATCCCGAAATCGGGCTGCGCGGCGTCCATCGAAACCACGAAGTCGCTCTTCGCGAGGTCCATGCCGTTGACGCCGCCGGCGGCGCGGCCCATGGAGCGGACTTCCGTCTCGCGGAAGAGGATGGCCTGGCCGTCGCGGCTTGCGAGGAAGATCATCTGCTTGCCGTCCGTGAGTTTCGCGCCGATCAGCTCGTCGCCGGATTCGAGATTGATGGCAATGATTCCCGAGGGGCGCGGGTTTGAAAACTCGGCCAGTTCAGTCTTTTTCACCGTGCCGTTTTTCGTGGCGAGGAAAACGTAGCGGCCGGTCTCCTCGAGGTTGCGGGCGGGGACGATGGCCTTGAGAGTTTCGCCTTCCTGGAAGCGCACGAGGTTGTTGATCGCTTTCCCGCGCGTGGCCGCCGCAGCCTCCGGAATTTCGTAGACCTTCAGCCAGTAGACGCGGCCCTTCGACGTGAACAGCAGGATGTAGCTGTGCGCCGAGGCGACGAAGAAGTGCTCGACGAAATCGTCCTCGCGCGTCTTCGCGCCGATGCGGCCCTTGCCGCCGCGCGACTGGTGGCGGTAGGTTTCGACGGACGTGCGCTTCACGTAGCCCGCGTGGCTGACGGTGATGGCCATCTCCTCGTCCTTGATCAGATCCTCGAGCTTGATCTCCTCGACGCGATCGACGATCTGCGTGCGGCGGTCGTCGCCATAGGACTTCACAACTTCTCGCAGCTCCGCGACGATCACGGCTTTCAGCTTCTTCTCACTCGCGAGGATTTCCCTCAGCTCGGCGATGCGCTCGCGGACTTGGCCGAGTTCCTTGAGGATTTCATCCACGGAAAGCTGCGTGAGGCGGTGCAGTTGCAGTTCGAGGATAGCGTCGATCTGAATGTAGCTGAGGCCGAGTCCTTCACCCGAGCCGGCGACCGTGATGCCGTACTTCTTGGCGTCGAGCTTCGTGCCGCGAACTGTGGTCTCCTTGCCACCGACCAGAACGCGCACGGATTTGTTTTCGAAGAACTCGTGCAAATTCTCCCGGGCGTTGGCGCGGCTGGACGATCCCCGAATGATCTTGATCACGTCGTCGATGTAGTCGAGCGCGATGCGATAGCCGAGCAGGATGTGCTCGCGCTCCTGGGCCTTGCGCAAGTCGTACTGCGTGCGGCGGCGGACCACGTCGATGCGGTGCTCGATGAACAGTTGCAGCAGGGCAAGCAGACCCAGCTCGCGCGGCTGCCCGCCGACGATCGCAAGCAGGATCATGCCGAACGATTCCTGCATCTGCGTCATCTTGAAAAGCTTATTCAGGATGATTTCCGGCTCTTCGTCGCGCTTCACTTCGATGACGATGCGCATGCCGTCGCGGTCGGATTCGTCGCGGATGTCGGCGATGCCTTCGATCTTCTTGTTCTGGATCAGCTCGGCGATGTGCTCGATCAGGCGCGCCTTGTTGACCTGGTAGGGCAGCTCGGTGACGACGATGTCCTGGCGGTCCTTGCCGCGCTGCTCGATGGCGGCCTTGGCGCGCACCTGAAACGATCCGCGGCCATTTGTATAGGCCTGCTCGATTCCTTCGCGGCCGTAGATATAGCCGCCGGTCGGAAAATCCGGGCCGGGGACGAGCTTCATCACTTTTTTCAGATTGGCGTCCGGCTCTTCGATCAACAGAATCGCGGCTTCGATCGTTTCCTTCAGGTTGTGCGGCGGGATGTTCGTCGCCATGCCGACGGCGATGCCGGACGACCCGTTGACGAGAAGATTGGGAATGCGCGTGGGGAGGACGACCGGCTCCTGCTCGCTCTCATCGAAGTTGGGAACGAAATCAACGGTTTCCTTTTCGATGTCCGCGAGCATCTCCTCGGCGATTTTCGAGAGGCGCGCTTCCGTGTAGCGCATCGCCGCGGGCGGGTCGCCATCGACCGAGCCGAAGTTGCCCTGGCCATCGACGAGCGGGTAGCGCATGTTGAAATCCTGCGCCATGCGGACGAGAGCGTCGTAGACGGGCGAGTCGCCGTGCGGATGGAATTTGCCGAGGACTTCGCCGACGATCTTCGCGCACTTGCGGTAGGCCTTCGTGGAAGTGAGGCCCAGCTCGTACATGCCGAAGAGAATGCGGCGATGGACGGGCTTCAGGCCGTCGCGCACGTCCGGCAGCGCCCGACCGATGATTACGCTCATCGCGTAATCGAGGTACGACTTCTTCATTTCCGATTCGATATCGACCGGAGTGAGTATCGATTGGTTTTGCTCGTCCGCCATTTGAACCCCTCAGTAATTTGTGGTCGCAGCTTTATCGCGCCGCCGGATCATAGTGCACGGCGCAGACCAGATTCCCTTCGGTATCGAGAAACTTGACGACCCAGCCGACGCCGGAGATCGCAGCCTTGGGCATGACGATCTTCCCGCCGTTCGCCTCGACTGCGCGGGCGACGGCGTCCACATCCCTGACGGTGATCGAGCACTCGAAGCCGATCACGGGTTGCGGCGCGGGATTGAACTTGCGCGACTGCATAGCGCCGAGCGGAGCCAGGGCTTTGCCTTTGGCGTCCCTGATCTGGCAGAAATCGGTGATTGGGCCGCCGCCAAAACCCTGAAACGTCCAGCCGAAGACGCCGCCGTAGAATTTGCGGGCGCGTTCGAGGTCGTCGGCGTGGATGGCGAAGTGCGAGAGCTGGTTCGGCATGGATTCCACTAGCTAAATATCGAGGTTGACGACGTCGAGGGCGTTTTCCTCGATGAATTTGCGGCGCTCTTCGACGTTTTCGCCCATCAGCGTGCTGAAAATGTCCTCGGCGGCGACGGCATCCTCGAGGCGCACCTTGAGGAGCGTGCGCGTCTCGGCGTTCATCGTGGTGGCCCAGAGCTGCTCGGGGTTCATTTCGCCGAGACCCTTGAAGCGCGTGATGGTGAATTCCTTTTTCGCGTCTTCAAGGACGTAGCTCAAAAGCTGCTGCGCGGTTTCCTTGGTCGCCTTGTCGCCGTTGTGAGTGATCGTGAAGGGCGGCTTGTCGTTTTCCGCGATGGCCTGGCGCAGGGTGCGGAGGCGCTTGTAATCGGGCGACGCGGCGAGGGCCCAGTTGACGCGGCGCTCTCCGCCGTTTTTCAGGGCGAGTTCGTGGAGGCTGTGCTCTTCGTCGAATTCAAGCTTGGCTTCGAGTTCGAGCTTCGCCTTTTCGATGGCCTTCACGAGTTCCTGAAGCTTCTTCTTGTCCGCGAAGTCGGCTTTCTTATCGAGATCACTTTCGGCGAGCAGCTCGACGAGCTTCGGATCGCGGAGGCGGCGGCCAAGCTTCGCAGCGACCTGGTCGTACTCCTGGATATTGAGCAGGAACTGCGTGAGATCGCCGCCTTCGAGCGATTTGCCGGTCTTGCTCTTGACGACGTGCTCTTCGGTGGCGCGCTTCATCAGCTCGCGGGAGAATTCGCGCTCGTCGCGGATGTAGCGGTCCATCTTGCCGCGCTTGACGCGGTAGAGCGGCGGCTGGGCGATGTAGATGTGCTCCTTTTCGATCAGCTCGCGCATGTGGCGGAAGAAAAAGGTGAGGAGCAGGGTGCGGATGTGGCTGCCGTCAACGTCCGCGTCGGTCATGAGAATGACCTTGTGATAGCGGAGCTTGGAGGCGTCGAAATCGTCCTTGCCGATGCCGGTGCCGAGCGCCGTGATGATGGCGCGGATTTCCTCGTGGCCGAGCATTTTGTCGTAGCGGGCCTTTTCGACGTTGAGGATCTTGCCCTTGAGCGGCAGGATGGCCTGGTAGCGGCGGTCGCGGCCGCCCTTGGCCGAGCCGCCGGCGGATTCGCCCTCGACGATGAAAAGCTCGCAGCGGGCGGGGTCGCGTTCCTGGCAATCGGCGAGCTTGCCCGGCAGGCCGGAGGAATCGAGCGCCGATTTGCGGCGCGTCAGCTCGCGAGCCTTGCGGGCGGCTTCGCGGGCGCGGGCGGCGTCGATGCACTTGCCGATGATTTTTCGCGCGATCGAGGAGTGCTTGTCGAAATACTCGCCGAGCTTTTCGTTTACGAGCGATTCGACGAGGCCTTTGATATCGCTATTGAGCTTGCCCTTCGTCTGGCCTTCAAACTGCGGCTGCGGCAGCTTGACGGAAACGACGGCGACGAGGCCTTCGCGCACGTCATCGCCATTGATCGAGACCTCGTCCTTCTGCTCCTTCAGCATGCCGAACGAATTCGCGTAGTAGTTGATCGTGCGCGTGAGCGCGGAGCGGAAGCCGGAAAGGTGCGTGCCGCCGTCGACGGTGTTGATCGTGTTGGCGAAGGCGAAAATGTTTTCGGCGTAGCTGTCGTTGTATTGCAGCGCGATTTCGATGTCGACCTGCTCGCGCTTGCCCTCCATGTAAATGGGCGAATCGTGCAGCGTGCCCTTGCCGCGGTTCAGGTGCTTCACGAATTCGGAGATGCCTCCGGTGAAGCGGAACTCGGTTTTCTTGCCCGAGCGCTCGTCTTCGAGCGTGATCTTGAGGCCCTTGTTGAGGAAGGCGAGCTCGCGGAGGCGCTGCGAGAGCGTGTCGAAGCTGTAGTTGATGGTCGTGAAGATCGACGGGTCGGCGTGGAAGGTGACTTTCGTGCCGGTCTTTTTCGTTTTGCCGGAGGCCTTGAGCTTCGAAGTGGGAATGCCCTTCTCGTAGGACTGCTCCCAGACTTCGCCGTCGCGCCAGATTTCGAGATCGAGCCAGTCGGAGAGCGCGTTGACCACCGAGACGCCGACGCCGTGGAGGCCGCCCGAAACTTTGTAGGTGTCGCTATCGAATTTTCCGCCCGCGTGGAGCACGGTCATGACGACTTCGGCGGCGGGCTTCTTTTCAGTGGCGTGCATGTCCACGGGAATGCCGCGGCCGTTGTCGATGACGGTGACGCTGTTGTCGTCGTGCACGACGACGTTGATTTCGTCGCAGAAGCCGGCCATCGCTTCATCCACTGAATTGTCGACGACCTCCCAGACGAGATGATGGAGGCCGAGCTCGCCGGTCGAGCCGATGTACATCGCCGGGCGTTTGCGGACGGCTTCGATTCCGCCGAGGACTTTGATCGAGGTGGCGTCGTACTTGTGCCCGGGGCCTTTGGCGGCCGGAGTTTCCTTGTTACCCATGAGTCGTGCGTCTCCTCAGAAGACAGGTGCAGCCGCGTCGTGCTCGGGAAGGCGGTCGTGCGGATGTGCGCGACACTTGCCCGCCGCACTGAGGCGGGCTTGCCTTGCCCATTGGTCCCACTCTCACTTGCGTGTTCGAGCTGGGACTCGAAGGGTTTTTCAGCCCCATCCCGTCCTGTTCCGAAATTTTCGGGAGGACGCGGCGAAGCCTTGTTTCTCCCCTGCGAAGGGGCGCTCGGGTCGCTGCTTGCGCCGGGCTATTTCAGGCTCGCTCGTCTGGCTCAAGCAAGCATTTCGGCGCAAATTCGGCCCGAACGAAGTGCCGTTCAAGGAGGAATCAACAACGCATTAATTTTACTAGAAACTGAGGCTAATCCACAAGGCGATTCTGCGGCAAGAGCGAAGTATAAGTGACTACTATGCAATAACTTAGGGGCACCGATGGGGAGCCTGGCCCTCTAGAATTTCGTCCAAGGTGAGAGGCGAGAAAGCGCTGCGTTTTGCAATTTTGCGCGAGCCTCTTCGTCAAATGCGCATGGGCATGACGACGTAGCGGTAGCGGCTGGATTCGTCGCCGAGCGGGCGAAGCTGGCCGGCGGACTGGTCGTCTTTCAGCTCGAAACTGATGGGGCCTTCCGCCGCGGCTCCGAGAAAATCGAGCAGGTACTGCGCGTTGAATCCGATGGCGATCGGGTCGCCTTTGAATTCCTTTTCGATGGCTTCTTTCGCTTCGCCATATTCCGGGCTGGACGCGGATATCTCGACGCCTTCCTTGGCGAGCATGAACTTCACGGCGTGCGAGCGCTGGTCGGCGAGCTGCGAGACGCGGCGCAGAGCATCTTGCAATTCGCCGCGCTCAAGGACGACGGTCTTGTTCGCGTCGCGCGGCAGCACGGCCTCGTAGTTTGGGAATTGGCCGGTGAGTTTCCGGCAGGTCAGCAGGCGGCGGCCGAACTGGAAGAAGAGATGGCTTTCGTCCTGCGCGAATTCGACAAGAGCATCATCGCCGGACTCGGCGGCGAGGCGCTGCACCTCGCTCATGGCTTTCTTCGGGACGAGCACGCGCGTCTCGGATGTAAGACCCTCGAGTTTGTGGTCCATCTCGACCATGGCGAGGCGGTGGCCGTCGGTGGCGACCATGGTCACCGACCCAGGCTTCAGGACAAGGAGAGCGCCGTTCAGCGTGTAGCGAGACTCTTCGAGCGAGATGGCGAATGTGGTCTTCGCAATAATGCCTGCGAGCAGCGTCGCGGGGATTTTGACGAGCGCGTGAGGAAAGTTTGGGAGCGCCGGGAAATTGTCCTTGGACATTCCCACAAGTTTGTAGCTTCGCCGGTCACACGTAATCTGGACCCAATGGTTTTCGAGCAGCTTGAATCGAATCTCTTCATCCGGCAGGAGCCGCACAAGATCGAGAAGTTTCTTGGCGGGGATCGTGCCGGCGCCTTCTTTTTTCACCTTGGCTTCGCAGGAAGTGCGGATGCTCAGTTCCAGATCGGTCGCGGTAATCGCCAGCCGGTTCCCCTTTACCTCACACAATAGATTCGACAGGATAGGAATCGTCGTCTTGCGCTCGACCACGCCCTGCGTGAGCTCCAACTCCTCAAGCAAGTCAAACTTCTTTACGCTGAATTCCATCTCGTGCAGTCCTCGTGTCGTGTCCCAACTTGCTGCGGCTACTGTACTTCTTTTTTATCAAATTTAGAAATATAAGAGAACCGTAGTCGCCGCCGCATCTGTGGAACTGCGGAAAACCTTTTCAAGCCGTACCATCCAGTATATTTGTGTCGCCGCACATCTTGTGGAAACCTCGCGCGGCCTGGCGAAAAACTCCTGGCCGGGCAGCCATCCTGGAGGTCTTCCACAGACCATCCACAAGTGAACGGGAGCCCGGCCAGGCTTCTGACCCCTAACCCTAACCGAACGAATCGAGTAGCTTGTTGATCGTCTTGTTCAATTCTTTATCAACCTGACGCAGGCCTTCAATCTTGTTGATGGAGTGCAACACTGTGGTGTGGTGCTTTCCGCCGAACTGCTTGCCGATCTCCGGAAGAGAGGCGGACGTAAGCTGCTTCACGAGAAACATGGCAACCTGCCGCGGAAACGCGATGACCTTCGAGTTGCTGCGCACTTTCAGATCCTGCGCGCGAAGCCCGAAGTGCTCGCCGACGCGCTTCTGAATCTGCTCAATCGTCACTTTCTTCTCCGCCGTCTCGATGACGTTCTTGAGGACTTGCTGGGCGGTCGAAAGGTTGATCTCAATGCCCGTGAGAGAGGCGTAGGCCATCAGGCGAATCAGCGCGCCCTCCAGCTCGCGGATGTTCGATTTGATCGAGCGCGCGATGAACTGGGCGACATCGTCCGGCAACTGGACACGCTCGCTATCCGCCTTCTTCTGAAGAATGGCGATCTTCGTCTCGAGGTCCGGCAGCTGGATGTCGGCGATAAGCCCCCACTCAAAGCGCGAGCGCAGCCGCTCCTCAATCGACGAAATATCCTTGGGAGGGCAGTCCGAGGAGATCACAATCTGTTTCTGCTGGTCGTAGAGCGCGTTGAAGGTGTGAAAGAACTCCTCCTGCGTCCGCTCAGCACGGGCGATGAACTGGATGTCGTCCACCATGAGGACGTCCATATTGCGGAAGCGGTCGCGGAAAGCTGGCATGCGCTCGAAGCGGATTGAGGCGATCACCTCGTTGGTGAATTTCTCCGCGCTGATGTACGTGAGGCGCACGCCGGGATTTCGCCGCTTCAGTTCATGGCCGATGGCCTGCATGAGATGCGTCTTGCCCAGTCCCACACCGCCATAGAGGAAGAGCGGGTTATAGGATTTCGACGGCTGCTCGGCAACGGCCAAAGCCGCCGCGTGCGCAAACTGGTTCGAGGCGCCCACAATGAATGTGTCGAAGGTGTAGCGCGGGTTCAACTGATAATTCGAGGAATCGAAATCGAGCCGCGCCTGCGCGGTCAGCACCGGATTCACCTGGGCAGGTTCCGCTTCGACGCAAACGAACTCGAGCCTCAACTCCGGCCGGCCAATTTCCGTCAAAACGGCCTGGAGAAGCTCGCCATAGGTCTGCTTCAGCCGCTTGCTGAAGAGGCGCGTGGGGACGCGCACGATCAGACGGTCTTCCTCGATCCGTTCCTGCCGCGTGGGACGAAACCAGGTGGCAAAACTATGAGGATTAACGCGTCTCTCTGTGTGCTGGAGGACCTTGTCCCAAAGGTTCATCGAAAACGCAGCCCCTCAGGCAATTTCCACTGATGTGGAAATGCTGTGGAAACCCAACCTCCCGCGCAAGGAGGCACATTCATGGTTTGTTTTGTCAGGCTCGATGCCACAAGACCGCGCCCCATCACCTGTGGCACGTCAATGAGTGCTCGCGCTCCGTTGCGACCGGTTAGATGCGCGAGCGGGGATTCTGCCTAAACGCAACGCGCTGAGCAAGAGAAAACTGAGCGAACTTATCCGCAGCGCTCCACAACGATCCACAGTTTTTCCACAGCACCATTTTACTGTTGATTTCGGTGCGAACTCATGCGCGAGCCCTCAATTCTTGAGGTCTCGCCGCATCCGCGCGCCATCTATCGGAATTCGGATTTCCACAGCGCGGCACCGGACGAGGAGTTGTGGGAAAGTGACTCTATTTGTCCGGGCGAGCGAAATCGAAAACGCCGAGCGGGTCGGCGGCGACAAGAATGCGGTTGTGCTCGATGAGAATCGCGTCCGGTTCGATGCGTACGCCGTCCGCCGTCGCAGTGCGGTAGGCGGCTCGGCGGTTGCCGTCCTTGTCGAATTCGATCAGCTCGTCGCCGATCGCCGCCCAGACTCGCTGCGTTTCCGGATCGACGCCGAGCGCGCCGATGACAGGTTTCGACGATGGCGGCGGGCCGTTCTTTTCAATCGTGATGGTATTCAAAGGGCCGCCTTCCTCGGAGGCCGTGAACCAGGAGGACGGGACCGAGGTTTCGGAGAGCGCAAAGCCGTAGCGATCATATTTCCGGATATCGGGCGCGGCGGCGAACGCGAAGTAGATGTGTCCTGCGGAGCCACCATAGATCCGGCCGCGGTTGAGCGACCGGCCACCGCCTGCGCTTTGGGGCGCATCCGAGAGCTCGCCGAAGCTGCGAACCAGCTTGCCGTCCAGGTTGAAGATGCGCACGAGGCGATCGGACTGAAGGCTGGCGACGGCGAATTCATCGTCCGAAAGCGCCGCGAGCGACATCGGCCCCACAACTCTGACCGTGGCAGCGAGCGACCCATCGGGATCGAAAATCTTCACGGCATTCGCGCCGCGGTCGGCAACGAAGATTCGGCCGGAGGGGTCGAGATCGACGTCTTGTGCGTACGCGATTCTGGCGCCGCGGGAATTCGCGTTGGGAATCTGGCCGATGCGCTTGCCGTCCGATCCATAGATCGCGATGGCATTCGCCGGGGCGGCGAGGACGTAGTAGCGCCCCGCGGAATCGCGCTTCAGCGCAGCCACTCCAGGACCAATTTCGGGGAACATGCGCGCCCGGGCAGAGACCGGCTCGACGTGACCCTGCTCCTGAGGTTCGGCGGGCGAGAGCGTCCGAACAGTGATGGCCGCGAGGATCGCGAGCGAAGCGCCGAGTTGTGTGCGGCGAAGCATGGGCTGGAGGTTATGCTTTGCAATTCACGAGATGCTTCGCGGTGCGGTGCTGTTGCTTGGGATCGGCCCTAGTCCAGGCGGAAATTGAGGCGTTCGATCGAGCGGGCGCGGCCGGTGGCTTCGTCGGCGTCGATAAGGACAGTGTTCATCTGGATGTCGCCTTCGGCGACGACGAACCGCGCAGGCATCGCGTCGAGGAAGCGCTGCAAGACGCCCTGCTTCTCCATGCCGATGACGGAATCGTGCGGGCCGGTCATGCCCACGTCGGTGATGTAGGCGGTCCCACCGGGAAGGACGCGGGAATCGGCGGTGGCGACATGCGTGTGCGTCCCGATCACGGCGGAGACCTTGCCGTCGAGATACCAGCCCATCGCCTGCTTTTCCGAGGTGGCCTCGGCGTGCATGTCGACGACAATCACCTTCACGTCCGGCGAAATTTTTGCGAGCTCGCGGTCGGCCGTGCGGAACGGGTCCTCGAGCGGCGCCATAAACGTGCGGCCCTGTAGATTGAGGACGGCGTAGCCCGCGCCGTTCTTCGCTTGGCCGACGAAAAGTCCCTTGCCCGGCGAACCATTGGGAAAATTCGCCGGCCGCAGCAGGCGCGGCTCGTGCGGGAAGTATTCGACGATCTCCTTGCGGTCCCAGATGTGGTTGCCGCCGCTGATGACCTCGATCCCGTAGGAAAGCAGGTCCTGCGCGATGCGTGGCGTGATGCCGAAGCCGGACGCGGCATTTTCGCCGTTGGCGATACAGAGATCGATTTGCCGCTGCGCGAGGATGTCCGCGAGCCGGTCGTGAACGATCTTGCGGCCGGGCGAGCCGACGATATCGCCGATGAAAAGTATTCTCAATTTGTTTTAGAACGGAGTGGTCCACTTCGCCGTGCGTTGCTAGGCCCTGAACCCCACAAATAAGTGGGAGCCCTGCGCCTGCTTTCAGGCTTCCCCGAGACAGCAAGCCGTCCGAGGCATGCACAAGGGCAGGACGACGCGAGCACCCTGGGATCCAGTGTTGGTTCAAAAGGCTTTCGCAGCGTCACCTGCGTCGCAGGCCGACTCCGCGCCTCCATTGTAACGTGGAACCTCGTTTAACCGGGACCCAAGGTTCGCGCGAAATTTATTGTGCTGGTGTGCCGAGGGATTTGATGTAGGCGATGATCTGCCATCGGCGCTGCTCAGGGATTCCCGCCCAGGGCGGCATGCCCGCAGGCAGATTGCCGTTGCGGAGGAACCAGGCGAGTTCGCCGGGCGTCGCGTTCTGCACGAATGACGAACGCAAGTTGGCAGCGCGGCCAAGTCCACGCGCGTCGTCACCGTGGCATTCAGCACAATGCTGGCGGAACAGTTTCTCGCCGGCGGCAACGGCATCGGGTTGGCCTTCGTACGGGTTTTTCCGGGTGCGCGTTTTGACTGGTGCCTTAGCAATGACCATCAGCACGCCGCGGTCGTCAATTTTCCACTCGCGGGCAGCGCCGGCGGTGGCGGCAACGAGAGCAAGAAGAAGCAGCGTGGGAATCAGCAGGCGTCCCATCAGAACAGGCTCCTTACCTTGCGGCCGAAACCGCCGATTTCGTAGGACATTCCCCAACGCAGCAAAAAGCGGTGGCTGTTGTCATTGAGGCCGAAGCCCGGCGAGACGGACAGCGTGACTCCGTTCGGAAGCTGCCAGGCAGCGATCGGGGCAACGTAGTGCGACGTGCCCGACAACGAGAACGCCTTCACGGTTCCTAACCCGCCGTACATTTCGGCGCCGAGGATGAAATTCTCGCGGCAGAAGTTGCAGGGTCGCGGCGTCGCCGCAAGACGCAGCGGCCGGTCCACGCCCAGGGCATAGCCGAATTCCCACGGCTCGTGGCCCAGGTTCTTTTCACCGATGAAGTTCTCCGAGAAGTTCCAACCCTTGTAGTCGCTCGAGAGGATCAGTTTGGTTTCGATTTCGTGCGTGTGCGACCGATTCGCTTCGGAGTTCGGCTCGGCGGCGTCAAACTGGTTGTCGAAACCCACCACTTCTTTCAGCGTTTTGTCCGCGTCCGTGGTGTTTTCGAATTCGACGTAGAGAACGGGGTTGATCCAGTGCTCATGCATCAGCGGGCGGAAGCGGTTCTCCCAGCGAGTGCCGGTGAAGACCGTGCTGTCGCCGAATGTCGTTTGCGAGTCGATGTAGAACTCGGTGGTCCACCAAGCCGTCACGCCGTATTCCAGTTCCATCCAGGGCGCGATGAAGTCGCCGCCGGCTTTTTGGGTGCCGTAGATCGAATAGACCTCGACTTCTAGGTTGCCGGGCTCCTCCAGGTGGTGCGAATAGGCGACGAAGTACGGAGTTTCCTGCGCCGCCGCACGAGGCGAGTAGCACAGCGCCGCTGCGGCCAGGCCAAGAAGCAAGCTCATCTTGCGAAGCACGGAGAGTGGACCTTTCTAGTTGCAAATGTCTATCAACTAAAGCCGCGAGACTACTGTAGCTGATACCGGGTGTCAAGAAGAAAATTGAAAATGAGTTGCAACTAGAATTGGCGCGGAGAACTCTGGATCTCTTGCTCCGGGCCCGCGACTGAAACAACGAGCCCGGAGCAAAGATTCGGTCGAAAGCTAGAAGTGGAAACCGATCTCACCGGTGACCGTGCGCGGTGTGACGTAGTGCGTGCCGCTAAACGTCGAGAGGAAATTGTAGAGCGTGTATCGATTCGCGAGGTTGATGACCGTGACGCGGGCGCTCCACTTGTAACGGTCACCGTGGAAGAGATTGTCTTCTCCCAATGCGAGATCGAACAGGTTCCGCTGGGAGGTGCGGGGCGGATTGTGGTCATCATTCTCTGTTCCCGGTGCCGGCACCTTTATCAGCGTCGAGCTAAATTCCGATGCCGGGCAGTTGAAAGGTAGAGGCGTTGTGGGCGTTGCATGCACCCCATTGCAGGTGAAACCAGCCTCGAACTCCTGATCGGCAGAAAGGGGCACAAAGCCTACGTTGGCGGCGATCATGCTCACGTTTGGCACACCGCTGATCGTGACTGATCCCGGGCAATCGTTGCTGGCATTGATCCCGTAGCACGGTGTTGCGCCGGCCACGAGCCCACTGTCGTAGCGCCAATTGAAGCTGAGCCACGGCCCGATTTTCCACGGCTGATACTGCATGTGCGTCGTCTCGTTGTATTTTTCATCGTGGTCGATACGGAAGACGCCGCTGGGTGCGGAGGGGGTTGCACCGGCTCCGGCGACTTGCGGCAGGAAGAAACGCGCGGCCACGCTGGACATCACGACGTAGGCCGTAAGGCCATGGAGATTCGTGAGATTCGCCCGCGCCGTGAATCCGGGGATTTTGGCGTTGTGCCACTCGATCGGGAAGGTGATCGGGGTATTACCGAGCACGCTGAAATCGTAACCGTTGTGCGTGTATTTCCAGATGTATTCGCCATCGAACACGACATACTTCCCGAACGCTTGTTGGAGTCCGGCATGGAATTCATTGCGAAAGCCCGGAGCCACGGGAGTCAGTGAACTGGAAGAACAGAGGAGAAGCGGACTTAGGACAGGGGATGCGCATCCGATGCTGGAAAGCACGAGGTTTTCATTGAACGGTGTTTCGAGAGTCCGCGCATAGGAGACGCGAAGGACTGTGTTGCTCGGCTTGATGTTGTAAGCGATGCCCAGCCGAGGTTCTGCTTGCCGACCGGTGCTAAGGCCGTTATACAAGTCTCCACGAATCCCGAGATTGAAGTTCCAGCTCCCCTTGGTGATCGTATCCTGGACGTAGAGAGAGAGTTCTTTCACGTCTGTATGCAGCGGAAAAAGTTGGTGAGTGCTGAACAACCCTCCTCCTCGCGTCAGGTCAAATGGCAGCAAGACCGGGTTAAATAATGGGAATTGAGCCGCGGTCAAAGCCGAATTGCCCGGGGCGTTCAGAGTCGATGCCACATTCGGCACATCGCCGGCAGCCGTGCACTGGGAGGGATCGGTGAAACCCTGAACAGGGATGTACGCGTCGGAAATGGTGTACTCGTTGGGAGCGGTATTGAGTGTTATGCAAGGTGCATTGAGAGTTGGATCGACGATTCCGAGCTTATCGTTCTCGGTGAGGACGGTCTGTTCGTACGTGACACCCGCCTTGACGTTGTGAATCCCCTTCACATAAGAAAGGCTGGCGCGGGCGCCGGCATTCGTGAGAAACCGCAGTTGGGAGACGGTTTCTCTTTGAAGACTTGGTGGACCGAGATCCGCAAATGGATTATCGCTCGGGTAGTAGTTGTACTGGTCGTGCCGCACGAAAGCGCCGACGGTGAGCACGGTGGTGGCGCTGATCAGGCGAGTCCACGTCGGCGCAACGTTGAACGTGCGGATCTGCGAGCGCTGGTCCGCGGGGCCCACGGCCAGGCCGTTGGGGCCAAGCCCCGCATCATTGACCACGACCCCAGACCAGGGAGTGGCATCCTCGGCGTCAAATGAGTTAGGCGTTTGGAACCACGAGCGTGAGAAACCCAGGTTGATGTGAACCGAATCCGCCTGCGTAAGTTGGTAGTCCAGGCGATCGAAGGCATTCTCTTCGTTTCCCTTGTCGTGCATGACGATGAACTCGGGCGGATCGAGGAATCGGCTGGTATTCAGTCCGTTGGCAGAGATGAAATTTCCCCACTTCTCCCCTCCGTAACCGAAGTTGAAACCGCCATTGACGCTGCCAAAAGTGCCATAGTCAGCGGTCACGGCGCCGTGGGGCGTCGTCATTCCCTGGCCCGAGCGCGTCGTCACGTCGATCACGACGCTGGTTTTGTCGCCATACTCGGCGGGTGGCGCGCCGTCGATCACCTCGAGCGACTGGATCGAATCCACAGGAATCTGGTTCGAAAAAACCTTGCTCTGCTGGTCCGTGATTGGCTGGCCATCGACGGAGAACGAATTCTCCGCGTGGTCGCCCAGCCCGTGGAAGAGGCCGTTGGAATCCGCGGCAATACCCGGCGACGCCAGCGTCACCAGCGAACTCACCGACGACGATGCGCTTTCGAGGGGTAGCTCCTCGAATAACTTGCGATCGATATCCGTGTGGGCTGTCGAGTCGTTCTCGATCAGATCGCTTCCACCTTCCACGGTCACTGTGGCGGTCGTCCCGGCGACTTGCAGGCCGATTTTCAATGCCAGAGGAACTGCCGAACGTACATCGACATCCTCTACGTAGTCGGCGAAGCCCTTCGCCTTTACGATCATGTGATACGGATTGAACGGCACGTTCGGAATCGTGAAGCTCCCTGACGTATCGGTCGTCGCGGTGGCTTCAAAACCGCTGACTGGGTTATGGAACGTAATGGTGGCGTTTGGAATCACGGCGCCGGTGGGGTCCGTGACTGTCCCCCCGACGGCGACGGAGTTTCCGCCCATTTGGGCTTGTGACTCAGGCGCCATGCTCCATAGAGCGGCGAACAAAAGCAGAATCCCAAGAAGTACTCTCGCAAGTCTCATGAAATCTCTCCCAATATGGAATGCGGCCACGGCTGATTCCATCGCGGTGGCGAAATGATGTGGAAATCGGCACGGCGCGCCTTTTGGGCGGCGGGTGCTGGGAGAAACCATTCTTGGGGATTACGCGGGAGGTGCGCGGGGAATGCTGAGGGTGCGAACTGGCTCGAGGTCAGGGGTAGACTGTTCGGCAAGCGCGAATCTTGCGATCGGGGCGGGCGCTTGAACCGTTGCTTGCACCGCGGGCTGCGGGATCGCGGCGTGGCCGACGTGGCAAACCTGGCAATGCTGCTCGTCGTAAGCGTCCGCATGTGCGTGTGCGACCGCATGAGTGCCCAGCGCACTCACCGTAAGGATGAGCGCGACGGCCAGCAGGCGCAGTGCGATTCGCTTCCGCATCACGAACTCGATCGGACCTCGGTGTCCATTGTAACTAACTCTGATGCTCTCGGAGCAACAATGGTTCTGTACGTTTTGTACGGATGGCACAACACCGCTTGGACCAGCGTGGCCGCCCGCAAGATCTTTCTCTATAATATACCGGGGTATAGTATAGTGCTTCGGCGAGGTTGTCATGGCTCACACCACCAAGGACAAGGAAAAGCTTCTGGTTCGAGTCCGCCGGATCAGGGGGCAGTTGGACGCGATCGAACGCGCGCTTGACTCCGAGGAGGGCTGTGCCGGGGTCCTGCAACTTATGGCTGCTTGCCGAGGGGCGCTGAATGGTCTGATGGCCGAGGTGATGGAAGGGCACGTCCGATTTCATGTCCTCTCCCCCGACAAGGGCAAGACTTCTCCGCAAGCACAAGCCGCTGAGGAATTGATCGACATAGTTCGAGCATATTTGAAGTGATGGTGAAAGTTATTGAGGCTGCCGCGACAAGGACGAAGTCCGATGAACCGAGTTAATGTGAAGGAACCAGAAGTCAAGCTTGTTGGAGCACAGCAAGAAAGCCCCGCACCAAGCCACGCCCACCACGAAGACGATCACGACCAAGGAAACGCGCTGAATTGGTGGGACATCAATCGAGTCTTGTTTGTCGCTGCAGCGGCCGGGGCCGTCTGGATTCTCGGAGGCGCACGGAATCCCTATGTCGCTGCTGTCGGCGTGATTTGCACCCTCATTGGTGGTTTTCCGATTCTCCACGAAGCATACGAGAACATCAGGCAGCACCGCATGACGATGGAACTCTCGATGACCATCGCCATTGTGGCGGCTCTCGCGATTCGAGAGATATTCACCGCGCTCATCATCACGTTGTTTGTGCTGGGGGCGGAGATCCTCGAGGGCCTTACGGTGGGCCGGGGGCGGCGGGCCATTCAGCGCCTGCTCGAATTACTGCCGAATACCGCAACGGTGCGGCGCGCCGACGGCTGGACCGAGGTGGGAATCGAGGAAGTTCACACAAGCGAGATCGTTCTCGTTCGTCCGGGCGCTCGAATCCCAGTGGATGGAACCGTGGCCGGCGGCCATTCATTCGTCGATCAGGCCGCCATTACAGGCGAATCCATGGCCGTTGAAAAGTCGCCCGGCGCAGATGTCTACGCCGGAACGATCAATCAAGCGGGAGCGCTCGAGATTCGAGTCGACCGGGTCGGACGCGATACGACATTCGGCAAGATCATCGACGAAGTGGAGCGTGCGGAACGGTCGCGGGCGCCAATACAGAAGACGGCGGACCGGCTCGCCGGATATCTTGTGTATTTCGCGCTGGGCGCGGCGGCTTTAACTTTTCTGCTGACGCACAATATGCGTTCCACGATTTCCGTTGTCATCGTTGCGGGAGCGTGCGGAATCGCGGCCGGCACGCCGCTCGCAATCCTCGGCGCCATCGGCCGGGCGGCCCGGCAAGGAGCAATCATAAAGGGAGGCCTGCACCTGGAAACTCTCGCTCGAGTCGACACAGTGTTGCTCGATAAGACCGGTACGCTGAGCTACGGCACGCCCGAACTTCTGGACGTTTATCCAGCGTCCGGCGTTTCTTCCGAACGCCTGTTGGAAGCCGCTGCGATCGCCGAGGCGCGGTCGGAACATCCCGTTGCGAGGGCAATCTTCAAGAGGGCAAAGGAACTTGGACTCGCCCGTCGAGAGCCCGATCAGTTCGACTACATCCCCGGCAAAGGTGTGATGGCCGAATCGGACGGAGCAACGATTGTGGTCGGAAACCGGCTGCTTCTCGAGGAACAGGGAGTGGACCTTTCGGCCTGGAGGTCAGATGGATCGACCGGCGAAGTCGGCGTGTCACAGAACGGACGTTTTCTAGGGACATTACGTGTCGGGGACGTGCTGCGGCCGGAAGCGCGCGGTGCAATCACAAAGCTCAAAGCCATGGGCCTGAGAACGATTCTGCTCACCGGTGATGCCACCGCCGTGGCGATACCGGTCGGAGAGCAACTCGGAGTGGACGAGGTCGCCGCTGAATTACTGCCGTCTCAAAAACTCGATCGCGTCAAGAGCCTAGTCGAGCAGGGCCACAGTGTTGTGATGGTCGGGGACGGAATTAACGACGCCCCCGCACTCGCGCAGGCAAGCGTGGGCGTGGCCATGGGCTCCGGTACGGACGTGGCGCGCGAGAGCGCTAATATCGTTCTGATCGGGAACGACCTGTCCAAATTCGTCGAGACGCTGCAAATCGCCCGGCGGTGCCGCGGCATCATCCTTCAGAATTTCGTGGGCACGCTTGTCGTTGACAGTGTTGGCGTTGGATTGGCTGCCTTCGGATTCCTCAACCCTCTGCTGGCTGCTTTCATCCATGTTTCTTCGGAAATGACATTCATCCTGAACTCGGCAAGATTGTTGCCGCGCAGCACCGCATGACAAAGATATGGCCGCACTTCGGGTGGGTTGCGTCTGTGGGTGGCGGCTAAAGCACGGGGTTGCAGGACGGCACCATCCCGCCCGGCAGGTTAGTTGGATGCTTCGAGCGCCTTTTCGACCAGCGCGACGCACTTCTCGACGCGTTTGCGCAGAGGGCCGTCGATTTCCTGCTGGCGTTGGCGCAGCTCAAAGATTTCGTCGGCGATATTGAGCGCCGCGAGCACAGCAACCTTCACTGAGTCGACGATGCGCGTCGCCTGCGCGACCTCCCGCATCTTGCCGTCCACGTACGCGGCGAGCTCCTTGAGGTGCTCTTCGTTCTGCCCTTCCGCGTTGACGTTGTAGATCTGGTCGTAGATTTCAATTTTCACTTTCGCGCTCCCGCCTCTTGATTGGCTGAACTGCCGCCATTGTCGGCCAACCCGCCTTGCAGCGCAATGGCCTGCCTTTGCCACAGAGGCACCGAGACACAGAGGAAACACCGTCATTCCGAGGCCCGAACCTGGCCGAGGAATCTCGCGTTGCCTCGGCCTCAGCCGGTCCGCAGAGTCGCTCCCAACTTTGTTTCTAGCGCGGCCACGATGCGGGAGGAAAAATCGGCGATCTGCGCGTCGGTGAGGGTCGCGTCCGCGCTCTGGAACGTCACGCGGATCATCAGCGAAAATTTCCCGGCCGGAACTTGCCCGCCGCGAAACAGATCGAGCGCCTCGATATTTTGCAGTTCGGCGATGTCGAGCGCGCGAATCGCTTCGGCGATTTGTGCGAACGTCACGCCGTCCGCCAGCACCAGAGAGAAATCCCTTTCGACCGCCGGGAAGCGTGGAATCGGAATGAATTTCTGATCGGCGCGCGCCGTTTCGATGCCCTCGAGCAGCGAATCGAGCCGCAGCTCCGCGACGAAAACTTCCTGGCGTATCTTGAGTTGGTCGGCGATGCGCCGAGCGAGCTGGCCGGCCACCCCGAGCGCGCGCCCTTCGCCTGCTTGCCCAATCGAAAGCTGGGTCGCGTGCCCGCCCGCAAGCCATTTGGGCCCGCCCGAGCGCCATGCGAATCCGCCGACAAGTTCGCCGATGCGGTCCAGGTCACCCTTCAAATCTCCGAAGCTGAATTCGCGCGCGTCTTCATGAATCGTCATCTCGCGCGCGAGGCCGGTGGCGCCGAGCGTGAGCACCGGCGTCTCGGCCGGCTCGCCGTCGCGCAACTCATAGGTCTTGCCGATTTCAAATAGCCGCAGATTGCGCTGGTGGTGATTCAGATTCCATTCGAGCGCGCCGATCATGCCGACGATTCCCGTCGAGCGCATCACAGACGCGTCTTCCGCGAGCGGGTTGCCGATCACAGCGGGCGCGATGCCTTCCGGGCGGAACAGCTCGTCCCGGCGCGCATCGACGAGCGGAATTGCCACGATTTCTTGATAGCCTAGCGCGATCACGCGTTCGCGCACGCGATCGAGCGCCTGAGCGTGCGGCAGGCGGTGCGCCGGCTGCTTCGCCGGAGGCAGCCGTGGCGGGAATTTGTGGTAGCCGTAGTGCCGCGCGACTTCTTCGATCAGGTCGATCCCGCGCGCCACATCGCGCCGCCACGGCGGCTGGCGGCACTCCCACATCGCGAGGAGCGAGCCTTCGCTGCCGCGCTGGGCGTCCTTGCGCACCGGGTGAAAACCGAGAGCGCCCAGGATTCCTTCGATATCGCGGTCGGGAACGTCCGCCCCCATCACACGCAGAAGCTCTTTTCGCGATAGTTCGATCGCGAGCGGCTCTTCGCGCCGCGCGTAGACATCCACGACGCCGGAGAGAATCTCGCCGCCGGCAAGCTGCTGAATCAGCTCGGCGGCGCGGCGCGAGGCCTTCTCCGCCATCTCCGGATCGGCGCCGCGCTCGAAGCGGTACGACGCCTCCGTGCGCAGGCCCAGCGCCTTCGACGTGCGCCGGACCGAGATCGGATCGAACCACGCGGACTCGAGCAGGATATTGCGGCTGCTGAATCCGATTTCGCTATCGGCGCCGCCCATCACTCCCGCAATCGCAACGGCGCGCGACGCGTCCGCGATCACGCACATCTCCTTCGTAAGCGTGCGCTCCGCGCCGTCGAGCGTGCGGATTTTTTCGCCCGGGCGCGCGCGGCGCACGACGATGCGGCGCTCCGCGAGCTTGTCGAGATCGAACGCGTGCAGCGGCTGGCCCAGCTCGAACATCACGTAGTTCGTGAGGTCCACCACGTTGTTGATCGAGTTCTGGCCGATCGCTTCGAGGCGTAGGCGCAGCCATTCCGGCGATGGCTGCACTTTCACGCCGCGGAGGATTCGCGCCGTGTAGCGCCCGCAAAGCTCGGGAGATTCGATTTCGACGCGAGTCGCGTCCGCCGCTTTTTCGCTCGATTCCTTGAGCTTCGGTTGAAGCAGCTTCACAGGCAACCGGTAGATCGCCGCCACTTCGCGCGCGAGGCCGTAGTGGCCCAGGCAGTCGGGACGGTTCGCCGTGATTTCCGCGTCGAGCACTGGCCCCGCCGCCGATTCCTCGACCGAATCGATCGCGATCCCCGCAAGCGAGAGCCGCGCGCGCAGATCGGCGGGCGGCGCCGTCACGTCGACGAATTCCTTCAGCCAGTTGTAGATGACCTTCATCGCGATTCCAACTGCCCGTAATAGATGTGCGTCACGTAGTCGAACCGGATGCGGCCGCCCTCTTGGTGCGCCTCGAAAAGCTGCTTCAATGCAGCCAGCATCGGCTCGTGTTTCGGATGGCCCTTTGTCGGCGCGTAGGACGAACTCAGCAGCCGCCCGCGCAGACCCTCGAAGTCGAACACTTGTTCGTTCGCGAACGATTTTGTCCCGAACGCGCCTGAACCGAAGAAGCCGACCATCCGCTCGTTCTGCGGATAGGTCGCCGACACTTTTTCGTAGTCCGTGCCGAACGCACGCAGCAATTCTTCGTATTCGCGCTGGAATGGCGTCGCGTCCTTCATTCGCTCGTTCCAGATCACGGCGACCCAGCCTTTTGGCTTGAGTACGCGCTGGAACTCCGTCCGCGCGGCTTTCTGCTCGAACCAATGAAACGCCTGCCCCGCCACGATGAAGTCCGCGGTGGCATCCGGCAGCGTGGTGGTTTCGGCCGATCCCGCGACGCTACAGAAATGTGGATACTTCTCGAGGAACTGCTCGCCCGCGTCGCGCATCGCCGCATTCGGCTCAACGCCGTACACCAGGTTGCCGTTGTCGAGAAACATCTGCGCCAGGAGGCCCGTGCCTGAGCCAACGTCCACGACGACGGATTCTGGCGCGAGGCCGCACTCGTTGCGAAGCGCGTCCAGAATCGCGGACGGATATCCCGGCCGGTAGCGGACGTAATCGTCCACGCGATTCGAGAAGCGCTGCTTCGGATCGGTCGCGACCATGAAGTCCGCCATGGCTATGGGAACTGGCGCAAGAAGCGCACGTCGTTCTGAAATAGCAGCGGCAGTTCCGTGATGCCGTACTTCATCATCGCGAGTCGGTCGACGCCCATGCCGAACGCGAAGCCCGAAAGCTTTCCGGGGTCGTAGTTCACGAAGCCGTAGACCGCTGGGTCCACCATTCCCGCGCCGAAGAGCTCGATCCAGCCCGAAAATTTGCAGACGCGGCAGCCAGAGCCGCCGCAGACGTGGCAGCTCGCATCCACTTCCGCCGAAGGCTCGGTGAACGGGAAATAGCTCGGGCGGAGGCGCGTCTTGGTCTTCGGGCCGAAGAACTCGCGGACAAAGTATTCGACGGAGCCCTTGAAATCGCAGAACGTGATGTCCGTATCGACGGCTAGGCCCTCGATCTGGTGGAACATGTAGCCGTGTGTCGCGTCGGGATTGTCACGCCGGTAGACTTTTCCGGGCACGACGATGCGCACCGGAGGCGGCTGCTTCTCCATCGTGCGAATTTGCATCGGCGAGGTGTGCGTGCGCAGCAGATGCCCGCCGCGCGCGCCCTCGATGTAGAACGTGTCCATGTTGTCGCGCGCAGGATGGTGCTCGGGGATGTTGAGCGCTTCGAAATTGTAGTAGGGCGTCTCGATCTCCGGCCCTTCGACCACGCTGAATCCGATCGAGAGGAAGATGCGGAGAAGTTCGTCGAACGTCTGCCGGATCAGGTGCCGCGTTCCGATCGCACGCTCGACGCCCGGCAGCGAAAGATCGATTTGATCGCGCGCCGCACCCGCGTGCTCGACCGCCGCTTCTTTCGCTACCGTAAGGGCCTGAATTCTTTCCTCGATGTGAGCCTTTAGAGCATTCAGGCTCTGCCCAACGGCCGGTTTGATGTCCTTGGTTGCGGGCTTCAGCCAATTTTCGCCGATTTCGGAAAGCACTCCCGACTTGCGACCTAACCACCTCACTCGCGTGATGCCGAGATCGATCGAGTCGATGTCCTGAGCTGCATCCTGATCAAAGGCAGTGCGCAGGCCATCGAAGAGGATCGCGACTTTTTCGATAGAGTCGACGCCGAGCTGCGCGAGAGTCTTTTTTGTTGAGTCAGTCGTCATGTCGACGTGATCGTGATGTTCAGTAGCGCGGGTCTAAGACCCGCCCCTACAAGGGGAAATGCCGGCCTCCCGACCGCGTCGGGACAAGTTCCGGCCGCCACTACATAACCGTTGCTGCTGCGAATGACGTCCTACGCCGCGGGCTGCGGCGGCGCTGCCGGCGCGGACTTCATATGCTGCTTTGCCGAGTCGACCAACGCCGTAAAGCCCTCTGCGTCGCGCACGGCCATGTCCGCCAGAATCTTCCGGTCGAGATCAATCCCGCCCGCCTTCAGCCCATGGATCAACTGGCTGTAGGTGGTGCCGTTCGCGCGCGCGGCGGCGCCGATGCGCTGAATCCACAGCGTGCGGTAGTCACGCTTGCGCGTGCGGCGGTCGCGATACGTGTACCGCAGCGAGCGGTTTACCGCCTCTTTCGCCGACCGGAAGAGTTTTCCTTTGGTAAGGAAAAACCCTTTCGCGTGCTTCAACAGCTTCTTGCGCCGGGCGCGGCGCTTCGTCCCGCGTTTCACTCGAGCCATGTTCCTGGTTCTCCTGTTTTGATTTCGAAAAACTCGGTTACGCGGAGAGGGTGCGCAGCCGCGCAGGCCGGCCCCTGAAACGGGACCGGATCACGCAAACAGCGCTTATCTCCGCGGCGTGTTGATTAAGGCTCCCGGCGCTCCCGATGTTACTCGGAGGCGGAAGCAAAGCAAGCCGGAGATTCCGGCTTGTCGGCCGGCAGGCCCGCCGCGGCGGGTTACGCTCTGCCTGGCACGGAAAATACGACAAGCTGTTACTCGATGCCGTAGGGAAGCGCGAGACGCACGTTGTGCACGTCCGCGGGACTTACTTCAACCTTGTTGAGCAGCTTGCGCATGCGCCGCGGCTTCTTCGTGCCAAGCAGGTGGCGCTTGCCCGAATGCCAGCGCATCACTTTTCCCGTCGACGTGATCTTGAAGCGCTTGGCGGCGCCGCGATGCGTCTTCAGCTTCATTTTCTTGTTCTTTTTCACAAATCCCTCTTCCGCAAAAAATCTTCAGGCGGTCGGCTGCGCGGGACGCGCCGGCGGCGCGGCAGTTGCGCCCTTCTTTGGCGCAAGCAGCGCGAGCAGGATGTTCGCTTCCATCCGCGGCCCGAATTCGACCAAAGCATAATCCATGATGTCCTTGAGCAGCCGGTCCATCTTGGCGCGGCCTACGTCCTGGTGCGCCATCTCACGCCCGCGATGAAAAATCATGGCTTTCACTTTATGGCCTTCGCCGAGGAACCGAATGATCTGGTTCTTCCGAACCTGGTAATCGTGCTCGGCAGTCGCAGGCCGAAACTTCACTTCTTTGATGTGCGAGCTCTTCTGATGCTTCTTGGCTTCGTGGGCTTTCTTGCTCTGCTCGTAGAGGAATTTTCCGTAGTCGACGAGCTTGCAGACCGGCGGCACCGCGTTCGGCGAGATTTCCACAACATCCAGCCCCGCGTCCCGCGCCGCCTTCATCGCGTCGAACAGGGACATCACGCCCAGTTGATTCCCCGCGTCATCAACCACACGGACTTCGCGAGCGCGAATGCGCTCGTTCACCCGGAGACCGCCCGAACCCCGCTCTGCGATAAACCCACCTCCCGGGCCGGCGAAATTTGTGTTCGCCGCCCGATTCCTGTCTCCCCAGTCTACAGAAAATGCGCAGAGGCGACAGGCGAAAAAGTATAGCACGCCTTTCCCGCCAGCCTGCAATAGGGATGACGGTGGATGAGTGGGGAGGTTTCGAGCTCACCACCCTGCCGGCCCGGGGCTCCGAGATTGGTTTTGTTGACAACGCGCAAACCGGGCGGGTATCATTTCTTGCGATACGGCGCTGAGCGTGGGCGCTCTATCCCCCCTTCATTGCTCTAGCCCCCAGCAGGGTGGAGTGACCGAGGTCGAACTCTCGGCGAGCAGGGCAGGAACCCGTACGGAGGCCGCTCCGCATGTCACCCGACAACGACCAGAACCCACAACCTTCTGCCATTGAAACTGCCACAAGCGAGTCCGCAGCAGAGAACCCGGCGGCAGCTCCCGCCGTAACCATAGGCTCGCCCGACGGGCACGGCGCTGCTGCGGCCGCGCCCGCGCGGGAGCATCCGAGAGTCACCGAGCCTCCAGCGGAGGCCAACTCAACGGAAGCAGCCCCCCAGACCACCAAGGCCACTCCGGCAACAGCAGAAGCTGTAGAGACTCAGAGGCCCGAATCCTCCGAAGCCCTTGAAACGATGGACCAGCTCCTCGATCAGTTTTCCGCGCCCGAACCAGTGGCGGCGGAGGGGGATATCTTCGACGGGCGGGTGCTCGCGGTCACGGACGCGGGCGTGGTCGTGGATGTGGGCGGAAAATTCGAAGGCCTGGTGCCCGCGCAGGAATTCCTGGATTCGGGCAGCGCGATTGAATTCGGCGAAGGGCAAACGATCGAGGTCGAGCGGCTGCACGAGCAGAAGGACGGCTACGTTCTGCTGTCGCACGTACGCGCGCACCGGCGGCGCGTCTGGGAGCGAATCGAGAAATCCTATCGCGAACACACGAACCTGACGGGAAAGATCCTCGAACGGATCAAGGGCGGCTTGGTGGTGGACGTCGGCGTGCGCGCGTTCTTGCCAGCTTCGCAGATCGAGCTGCGGCCCGTGCACGATCTGGAAGCGTGGAAGGACCGCGAGATCGAAGTGCGCGTCCTGAAGCTGAACCGCAAGCGCGGCAACGTGGTCGTCAGCCGGCGAGCGATTCTCGAGGAAGAGCAGAAAACGAAGCGGGACGCGCTCGCGCAAACGCTTGCGGAAGGCGCCGTGGTGACCGGGCACGTGAAGAACGTTACAGACTACGGCGTGTTCGTCGACCTGGGCGGAATGGACGGACTTTTGCACGTCAGCGATCTCGTATGGGGCCGCGTGCAGCACCCGTCGTCGGTGGCGAAGGCGGGCGACGAAATCCAGGTTCAGATCCTGAAGTTCGACAAGGAAAAACAGCGCATTTCTCTCGGGCGGAAGCAGCTCCTGCCCGATCCGTGGGCGACGGTGCCGGACCGCTTCCCGACGGGCGCCCGCGTGCGCGGAAAAGTGGTCGGCGTGACGGACTACGGCGCCTTCGTGCAGATCGAGCCGGGCGTCGAAGGTCTCGTGCACGTCAGTGAAATGAGCTGGTCGAAGCACGTGAAGCACCCCTCGAAAATCGTGAAGGTCGGCGACGAAGTGGAAGTCGCCGTCCTCGAAGTCAAGACGAACCAGCGGCGCATTTCGCTCGGCCTGAAGCAGACGCTGCCCGATCCCTGGGGAGCGGCAGCGGAGAAGTATCCGGTCGGCACACTCGTCAACGGCCGCATTCGAAACCTCGCGGACTTCGGCGCGTTTGTGGAAATCGAAGAGGGCATGGAAGGGTTGATCCACATCAGCGACATGAGCTGGACCGAACGCATCAAGCACCCCAGCGAGAAATTCAAGAAGGGTGATGCGGTCGAAGCCCGCGTGCTGAAAGTGGATTCGCAGAACCGCCGGTTGTCGCTGGGCATCAAGCAAGTGAACGACATCTGGGCGAACTGGTTCGCGGAACACAAGATCGGCGACGTCCTCAAGGGAAAAGTCGCGCGAACGACGGATTTCGGGGCGTTCGTCGAGCTGGCGGAAGGCATCGAAGGGCTCTGCCACGTCTCCGAAATCGAAGAGCGGCGGCCGAAGGGCGAGCGCGACAAGGCAAAGGTTTCGCGCGGCGAGCGCGTGACTTCCGTACTCTCGCCCGGCCAGGAATACGACTTCAAGATCCTGCGGCTCGAACCGGAACTGCGGAAGATCAGCCTGAGCTACCGCGCCGCGCAGAAGCAGGTCGAGCGGCAGGAGATGGAATCGTTTCGGTCGTCGAAGTCGTCGCCGAATGCTACGATTGGCGATGCAATTCTGGCCAAGCGGCAATCGTCGTAACGTTTTTGTGGGTTCACGGGGCGGGGCTCGCAAGAGCTCTCAGGAACATTCCGGGCGGCAAAAGCCATTTACGTTACGGTAATTTGATGATATGCAAGATTGCGCGGCGACCCACCCTGGCGCGCAAACGGCCCATGGAAGCTGAAGGTTGAGAGGAGGCTGTGCAAGAGATGGCTGAGGTTGTGGGAGAGCGTGGGAATAACCATACGATGACGAAAGCGGACCTCGTCGAAGAGGTCACGCGGGCGACGGAACTGCCGCGGAAGGAATCGGAAGCGGTCGTCGAGACGATTTTCGAGAGCATCATCACGGCGCTGCAAGCCGACGACAAAATCGAAATCCGGGGGTTCGGAAGCTTCCGCACGCGCCAGCGCCGCGGACGCACGGGCCGGAACCCGAAAACCGGGGCGAAGGTCGAAGTCCCGCCGAAGAAGATCCCCTATTTCAAGCCCAGCAAGGAGCTGAAGGATCACGTCAACAACCCGCATGCGGCGGGTGCCTCTGCGGGATCGTCCGACCGCGGCACGCAGGGCTGAGCGGGATGGATTATCTGTGGACGCCGTGGCGGTATCGCTATGTCGCCGACGCGTCGAAGGATGAAGGCTGCATCTTCTGCGACGTCCTGGCTGCCAATGACGACGCCCGCACGCTGATCGTTCTGCGCGGCGCAAAAAACTTCGTCATCCTGAACCGCTATCCGTACACTTCCGGGCACGTGATGGTGGTCCCCTACGCGCACGTCGCAGACCTCGCCGCCGCCGAACCCGACACGCTCGCGGAAATGATGCGGCTGGCGCAGCGCGTCAAGACGGCTCTCGATCGCACGTACCATCCCGAAGGCTTCAATCTGGGGATGAATCTCGGGCGGGCCGCCGGCGCCGGCGTCACCGGCCACCTGCACCTGCACGTCCTTGCGCGGTGGGCCGGCGACGCAAACTTCATGACCGTCACCGGGGAAACGCGCGTCGAGCCGGAAGAACTTTCGACCACGTTCGAAAGGCTTCGCAAGGCCCTCAATCCATGACGCCTAATTCACCCCGCACGACAACACAACCGGGGGAGTTTTTCCTCGTCACGCCGTACCGGCGGCATCCGGAGAACACGCAGCCGCCGCTTCTGTATCCGCCATATGGGGCCACCGTATCTCGTGCGCCTCGCCAGCCGCTCATCCTGCTGCCGCATACACTTTCGGAGGTAACCGGGCCAGTATTCGGGCACGGCGACATCAAAGAAACGGACAACGATCTGACTCGGCAGCACGCGGGCGAGCCAATCGGCGAGCGCATCATCGTTTCGGGACGCGTGCTCGACGACGGCGGACGCCCGGTCCCGAACACGCTGATCGAAATTTGGCAATGCAACGCCGCCGGACGCTATCGCCACAAGGTCGATCAGCATGACGCGCCGCTCGACCCGAATTTCAGCGGAGCCGGCCGCACGCTGACAGATGCGATGGGCAACTACCACTTCGTCACGATCAAGCCGGGGGCGTATCCCTGGGGCAACCATCCGAATGCGTGGCGCCCCGCGCACATTCACTTTTCGCTTTTTGGGACGGCGTTTGCGACGCGCCTGGTGACGCAGATGTATTTCGCGGGTGATCCGCTTTTCCCCTTCGATCCGATCCTCAACTCAATTCCGGATGAAAAAGCACGGCAGCGCCTGATCGCGAAATTCGATATGGACTTGACGCAACCTGATTGGGCTTTGACATACCGGTTCGATATTATTCTGCGAGGTCGCGAAGCGACCGTATTCGAAGGGAAATAATATGGACCTCACGCCGATTCCCTCGCAGACGGTCGGGCCGTATTTCACGATCAGCCTGATCGGCCCTCTGGCGATCCAGCAGATCGCCGGCCCGAACGCGAAAGGCGAGCGCGTGGAGCTGATTGTCACCGTGCTCGATGAAGAAGGCCCGGTCCCTGATGCCCTGATCGAGATATGGCAGGCGAATGCGGATGGGAAGTACAACCATCCCGACGACAAACAGACCAAACCCGTCGATCCGGCATTCTTGGGCTACGGACGCCAGGGCACCGATGAAAACGGCCTCTGCACTTTCGAAACGATCAAGCCGGGCCGCGTGCCCGACCCGAATGGTGCGCTACAGGCGCCGCATCTGGCCGTCTCGGTTTTCGCGCGCGGCATCCTGCGGCGCCTGCCGACGCGAATTTATTTTTCGGGTGATCCGGCGAACGATCAGGATCCGATTCTGGCGCTCGTGCCCAAGGAACGGCGCACAACGCTGATGGCGCAGCCGGTCGCAGGTCAGGCTGGCACATGGCAGTTCACCGTGCATGTCAGTGGAGAGTACGAAACCGTCTTCTTCGACGTCTGAACCTGGTGACAACGCTCCACACGCCCGCGGCTCGTCGCGGCGCGCACGAACCTCGCGCCGGGAAAGGGGAAGTGCGTGCCCCCGCGGCTGATCGATAGTCTGGCGACGACGGGCCCGCTGGCCGATCTGTTCTCCGACGATTCCCTTCTGCAGGCGATGCTGGATTTCGAAGTGGCACTCGCGCACGCGGAGGCACGCGCGGGCGTGGTACCTCGGGCGGCAGCGGACGCGATTCGAGCCGCAGCCAAGGCGGCAGACTTCGACGCCGCAGCCCTCGCTCGAGAAACCCTGCGCGCCGGCACTCCGGGGGTTCCCCTCTCAAAAGCGCTCGCGGCCAAAGTACGCGCCTCCAATCCGGATGCCGCGCGGTTCGTGCACTGGGGTGCGACAAGCCAGGACGTAGCCGACACCGGTTTAATCCTGCTGCTGAAGCGCGCGCAGCCGATTCTTGCAGCCGATCTCGGGCGCCTGGAAGCGGTGCTTCACCGCCTCGCGGACGAGCACCAGCGCACCGTGATGCTCGGCCGGACGCTGCTGCAAGCCGCGCCGCCCGTCACATTCGGGCTGAAGGCAGCGGGTTGGCTTGCAGCCATTCGCCGCAGCCGCGCGAGGCTCGAAGCGGCGTTTGCGGAGGCGCTTGTTCTGCAGTTCGGCGGCGCGAGCGGCACGCTCGCCGCGCTTGGCGACAAGGGCCTGGCCGTCGGTCGCGCAATGGCGGAAGAACTTGGCCTCGGATTCCCGGACGCACCCTGGCACGCGCATCGCGATCGACTGGCCGCGCTCGTCGCGGCATGCGGCGTTTTGACCGGCGCCTTGGGGAAAATGGCGCGCGACATCAGCCTGCTGATGCAAGGCGAAGTCGCTGAGGCAGCCGAGCCGGGCGATGAAGGCCGCGGCGGTTCGTCGACGATGCCGCAAAAGCGCAATCCGATCGCGTCCGCGGTCACGCTCGCCGCGGCAAATCGCGTGCCGGGACTGGTCGCGGCGTTTCTTTCCAGCATGGTGCAGGAGCACGAGCGGGGCGTGGGCGGCTTGCAAGCGGAGTGGCCTACGGTCGCAGCCGTGATTCAGTCAACGGGACTGGCAGTGGCATCGATGGCAGAGGCCGCCGAAGGGCTCGACGTCGACAAAGAGCGGATGCGCGAAAATATCGGCGCGACTCGTGGCGCCATCTTTGCGGAGCGCGCGGCGATGCTGCTCGGCGCGAGCCTTGGTCGCGACGCCGCGCACAAGCTGGTCGAAGAAGCCGTGCGCCGAAGCGCTGTCGAAGGCCGCAGGCTCGCGGAGGTGCTCGCCGAGATGCCGGAGGTTACGCGCGTGCTCGATGGCAAAGCGTTGCGCGATCTCGGATCGCCCGAAGCATATCTCGGCGTGGCCGACAAGCTGCGCAAGCGCCTGGTTTCCGGTGCGGGCGATTCGAAAAAGAAGAGTTAGCGACGATGCCGTTCGCCACCGTTGACAAGACGCGGATTTTCTACAGGCTCGAGGGAAACGCAGGCCAGCCGGTGCTCGTGCTTTCGCACTCGATCGGGTGCGACCACAGCCTTTGGGCTCAGCAAGTGCCCGACCTGCTACAGGATTTTCAGGTGTTGCGCTACGACACGCGCGGGCACGGCGCGTCCGACGCACCGAAAACCGAATACTCGATCGAGCAGCTCGGGCGCGATGTGCTCGGCCTCGTCGATTTGCTCGGCATTTCGAAGTTCGCGTTTTGCGGGCTCTCGCTCGGCAGTATGATCGGTCAGTGGCTCGGCATCAACGCGCCCGACCGGCTCACGGGGCTGGTTCTCGCCAACACGTCGCCGCGCGTTGCGCCCAGGTCGAATTGGGACGATCGCCGCCGCATGGTGCTCGAAGGCGGGATGGCAGCGATCGTCGACACGGTGATGCAGCGCTTCTTTTCGCCCGAGACGCTGGCGCAAAACAATCCATATGCGAGCTCGATTCGCGCGGTCATTCTAGGGACCGATCCTGCCGGCTACGCGGGATGCTGCTCGGCGATTCGCGACATGGACCACATCGGCTCGCTCGGAAAAATCCGCGTGCCGACGCTCGTGATCGTGGGCGACCGCGACATTTCCACTCCGTGGGCAGGCCATGGCGAAATCCTGGCGCGCGATATTCCCGGAGCGAAGGTCGTGCACCTGCCGACCGCGCATCTGTCGAATGTCGAGCAGCCGCGATCTTTCACGGCGGCGATCTACGATCTGCTGCGGCCCGAGGCGGCGCCAGGCACCTACACCGATCCAATCGACGAAGGCTTCGCCGTGCGGCGCTCGGTGCTGGGAGATGCGCACGTGGACCGTTCGATTGCGGCAACGGCCGATTTCAACCGCGAATTTCAGGAGCTGATCGCGCGCTACGCGTGGGGCACGATCTGGACGCGGCCTGGACTCGACCGGCGCACGCGGCGGCTGCTGGTGATTGCGATGATGGCCGCGCTCGGGCGCTGGGAGGAGTTCCGCATGCACGTGCGCGCCGCGCTCGAACACGGATTCGAGCCGTGCGACCTGAAAGAGATGCTGCTCCAGTCGGCGATCTATGCGGGAGTGCCCGTGGCGAACACCGGGTTTCACATCGCGATCGAGGAAATTGAGAAGCAGAAAGCCTCAGGGCTAAAAACCTGAGCTACATAGGCGTCATCCGTAGTTGGGCGGGTTCACCGACTGATCCATCCCCATCGTTTTCTGCCCGCCCTGCTGCACGTTCACGCTGACCAGACGAGGTTCTTTGGCTGCGAGCGCTTCTTTAAGCGCCGGCTCGAGATCCTCGGGCCGATCCACTTCGCGCGCCGCCATGCCGTAGCCCTGCGCGATCTTCACCGCGTCGATTCCGGGAATATCGATTCCGGGAACGTTCTTGCCCACCTGCGTGAAGTCGCGAAATCCTTTGAGAGCCGAATAGTTCCCGTTGCGCACGATCACAAAGGTTACGGGCGCGCCGCATTGCACGGCCGACCACAACCCTTGAATCGAATACTGCGCCGAGCCGTCGCCGACGGGGCAGACAACGCGCCGATTCGGATGAGCCAGTTGCAACCCGACCGCGAGCGGCAGGCCGAAGCCGAGAATGCCGGTGCGAACCGAGTAGAACGAGCCGGGCTCGTCGAGCTTCACGTAGCGGTCGAGATCGCCCTTCGACGAAGGGCACTCCTCGGAAATAATCGCGTCGCGCGGCAGCAGCTTGTTCAGCACGCTGAAAAGATACGCTGTCGTCATCGGGTATTCGGGTTTCGGGTCGGGCGCCGGAGGGCACGGCGTCGCGCTGCGCTCGACGGGCTTCACGCGCTCCGCGAGGTACCGGGCCGCTACCGCGATGTTTCCGACGATGCTTGTCCCGGCAAGTGCCGCGGCTGCGTCGCGCGGCGAATTCGTGATCTGGAAAAGTTTCGTGCCGGGCCGAATCGGATCTCCGGGGACAAACGCGTAGTAGAGGAACACCGGCGCGCCCAGAACGACCACCGTGTCGTAGCCGGCGAGCTGATCCGCGAGCGGCTTCTGCGCGGGCAGCAGGCCGCCGCGAAACAGGCGATGGCTTCGCGGAAACGCCCAGCGCGAGGCGATCGGCTCGGCGTACACGTCGGCGTTCAGCCGCTCGGCCAGAGCGATCACGCCGTTCCATGCGCCATCCTGTTCGATCTGTGCGCCGGTGATGAGCGCGAGCTTGCGGCTCGCGTCGATTGCGCGAGCCACTTCATCGAGCGCCGCGGGTTCGGGCGAAACCGACTGAGTGACCCTGCGCGCCACCACCGGCTGGCACGGCTTGTTCCAGTCATCCATCGGGATCGAAATGAACACAGGCCCGCGCGGCGGCTGCATCGCCAGGTGATAACCGCGCGCGATTGCCGCGGGAACATCCTCGGGGCGTAGCGGCTCGTACGCCCATTTCACGTAAGGCTTCACGACCTCGACCGCGCGGCTCACCAGAAACGGCTCGGCGAGAATCTGCCGGCGATCCTGCTGTCCCGTGGTGATCACGAGCGGGGCCTGGCACTGGTATGCGTCGATGATGGCGGAAAGGCCGTTGCCGACACTGGCGATAGAGTGCAGATTCACGAAGGCGGCTTCGTTGCGGCCCATGGCGTAGCCCAGAGCCATGCACGCGGCGACGCGTTCGTGCAAGCCGAGGACGTATTGGAAATCGGAAGGCATGTCCTTGAGGAATGGCAACTCGCTCGAACCGGGATTGCCGAAAATCTTCGCCATTCCCAGATCGCGCAGCACTTCGTAGGTCGCCTCTCGGACTGTGGTCACGGCCGCGGGCCTCCTGGGTCGCTCGTGCGAATATATATCCGGCCGATGAAATATCCACGTTCTTTCAGCCGTTATATCTAATTGCCCGAGCCTGCGGATACATCGTATTCTGTGTCACCCTTCCGGCGCTGGGGGGTTTCATCCGGCAAGAAAAGGGTCACGATGAGCGAAATGATTACGGTGCAGGACCTCGTCAAGAACTACGGGGAGTTTTGCGCGGTGAACCATATCTCGTTCACGGTCGCCGAGGGAAAGATTTTCGGCTTCCTCGGACCGAACGGCGCGGGCAAGACGACCACGATCAAGATGCTCACGACCGTCCTGGATCCCACGAGCGGCAAGATTCTCGTGAACGGGCACGACCCGACGCACGAGCAGAAACAAGTGCGGCGCTCGTTTGGGATCGTCTTTCAGGACCCGAGCCTCGACGACGAATTGACGGCATACGAGAACATGGACCTGCACGGCATCCTCTACGGAGTGCCGCACGGTGAGCGCGTGAAGCGCATCAACATGCTGGTCGATTTCGTCGGCCTCGGCGACCGCATGAAGGATTTCGTGAAGACCTATTCCGGCGGGATGAAGCGCCGGCTTGAGGTGGCGCGCGCGCTGCTGCACAAGCCCCGAATCCTTTTTCTGGACGAGCCGACCATCGGCCTCGACCCGCAGACGCGCAACCACATCTGGAGCTACATCCAGCAATTGAGCAAGGAAGAGGGCGTCACGGTCTTCTTCACCACGCATTACATGGATGAAGCCGACCGGGTGGCGAATGACGTGGCCGTGATCGACCATGGAAAGATTGTGGCGCAAGCCACGCCGGCCGAGCTGAAAGAGAAGACGAAGAGCGAGACGCTCGAAGACGCGTTCATCGCGCTCACCGGTCACGCCATTCGCGAGGAAGAGGCGACCTCCGCCGATCGCATGCGCATGATGGGGAGAGTCTGGAGAGGAACAGGGCGCCGATGAAAGCCATCTACATTCTTTGCCTGAGGCAGCTCAAGCGTTACGTTCGCTCGCCCGCGCGGATCGTCGGCTCGCTCGGGCAGCCGATTCTTTTCCTCGTCGCGCTCGGTTTCGGGTTCCGCTCGATGTTCGCGAGGGCGGGCGGCGGGAATTACCTCAACTTTCTCGCCCCGGGAATCATCTCCATGGCGATTCTCTTCAACGCCGTCTTCTCGGGAATCGAAATCATCTGGGACCGGCAATTCGGCTTCCTGAAGGAAACGTTAGTGGCTCCCGTCTCGCGACTGGAAATCGTCTTCGGGCGAACACTCGGCGGCGCGATTGTGGCGATGGCTCAGGGAGCGGTCGTGTTCGTTATATGCCTGATCTTCGGCTTCCGGCTGGAAAGCTTGATCCTTCTGCCGGTGGCGATCGTGTTCATGTTTCTGATCGCGCTGCTTTTCACGTCGATCGGGACGGCCATCGGTTCAGTGCTGCAAGATATGCAGGGCTTTCCGCTGATCATGAATTTCCTGGTGATGCCTCTATTCTTTTTCTCGGGTGCACTCTTTCCTGCGACGGGCCTGCCGAAAGCGCTGCAGTTCGCGCTGCGACTGAATCCGCTGACCTACGGCGTGGACGGACTTCGCGGGGCGTTCAGCAATTCATTCGCGCTCGGGATGACAACGGACTTCGTCGTGCTCACCATTCTGACGGCGATTCTGCTCGCAGTCGGGAGTTACTTCTTTTCAAAGATTCAGCTGTAATACGAGAACAGCACCCGAACCTTGGGGAGGCCCTACGCGGCTGGCAGCGCACTGATGGCGAGGCGCTCTTCGCGGCCGGGGTCGTTTGCTACTTTGCATTCGTCGTTGAGGATCATGGTGGCGCGGTCACTCGCGGTGTAGGCAGGCCAGTGCGGCAAGCCGGGATGATTCGGATTGCCCGTGTGCGCAAACGCGGCCCAAGCACCGCTCACTTTGTCCGCAAGCGGCTGCAAGTCGGCGCCGGTGCCGTTCATTCCCGTGGTTTTGTCCGTATTGTCGAAGACGAATGCGAGCTCGATGCCGTGCGGCGAGCGCAACTTGCCGCCGAGCACTGGACTCTGCCACGCGAAGATGTACATGTAGGCGGGCGCGGCGTGCTGCGCTGCTTTGCGCTCGGCCTGCGTGACGGCGTTCATCCGCATCATGCGGTCGGTGGTGACGGCGAAGTAGATGTCGCTCGGCGTCGCGTCAGGCCGGTCTTTCTTGTAGATGGCGATTAGGCTTTCGAGTTGGGAATCGTCCGTGAGATGGAGATACGTCTTCAACTTGGTCCGCATGTCCGCTTCATTCAGCGAGAATAGCGACGCGTCGGCGATGCCGAGCAGCGCCGTGGTTTCGGTGCCATTGGTGCCGATCAGCATGGGGATATTCGCGGATTGCGCGGGCGCGTCGGGATCGAACGGTTGCCGCGGCAGCGAGCGGCGGTCGACGACGGGGCCGAGGCGAATGGAGTTGGGGCCGGTCATGGCGCGCGTGGCGGCGAGCATGTCGTTCATCGGCACTTTCGCGAGATCGTCGACGCGATCAGGCGTGATTTTCAGCTGCGCTAGAACTTTTCGCGCGGCGGCGTCGGCTTCGTCGGCCGTGCTGACGCGCAGCGTCGAACCGCTCTCGACAATCGCCTTGTGGAACAGGCCCTTCGCGGGCGGCATGGCCATCAGCACGCTGACTTTTCCGCCGCCGCCGGATTCGCCGAAGATGGTGACGTTATTCGGGTCGCCGCCGAAGTGCGCGATATTGTCGCGCACCCATTCGAGCGCAAGCACGCAATCGAGCATGCCGACGTTGCCCGAGTCGGCGTATTTCTCGCCACCCATCCCACCGAGATAGAGATAGCCAAATACGTTCAGCCGATGATTGATGCCAACGACGACCACGTCCTGTTTTCGCGCGAGGTTCGTGCCATCGTATGTGGGCGCGCCGTCGGATCCGCCGGTGTAACCGCCGCCATGCAGCCAAACCATCACAGGCCGCTTGCCACGCAAGCCTGCTGTCCAGACATTGAGCACGAGGCAGTCTTCGCCGACACCGCCGGGACCGAAAATATCGCCCATGGCGACGCGGATGTCCGAGCCGGTGGCGGCGGAAAGATTTTGCGGGGCCATCGTGCCGTATTGAAGCGCGTCAGCAACGCCGGTCCAATGCTTCGGCGGCACAGGCGGCATGAAGCGCATCGCGCCTTCCGTCGAAGCACCGTAGTGAATGCCTTTGAAAATCTGGACGCCGTCCGCTGAAACGCCGCGAACTATTCCGGATTTGGTTTCGACCATCGGTCCTTCGGGCGGGCCTATTTGCGCGAACAGAGCGCGCGCGAGCGGCGAGCCGAGCGCGGCGGCGACAAGCGAGGATTTCACGAATTCACGGCGTCGGATCATCAGGCGACCTCAGGCTCGGCGACCATCACAGGAACTTTCTCGCGCGGCGTAGGCATGACAGCGAAAATCACGGCGACAATCCCGATCACCGCAAGCAGTGCATTCAGTTCGAATGACTTCACGTAGCTTCCGTACCGATCGAAAATCATGCCGCCAACAAACCCGGCAGGCGAAGCGAAACCCGAAGTGAGGAAAATATACATCCCGCTGAGCTTGGGGTAAGCCTTGGGCCCGTAATAATGGCCGATCATCGTATTGGTGCAGCTGTAGGTCCAGCCATAGGCAATGCCCTGGAGCGCCGACGCGACGTAGGCGAGGGCCAACGCATCGGCGCGGGAGGTGAAGGCCAGATACGAACTGACGAAGTACAGGCTCGCGCCGAGCGCAAAAACCAGGCGGGCATTCAGATAGTCCATCAGCAATCCGCCAAGCCAGCGCCCACCGAGCGTGCCGAGCGTGAGCAGGCTGATTCCCAACGAGGCTCTTTGCGGAGTGATCCCGACGCCAGTGAGATGTTCGACCCAGTGCGCGATGAACAGGAAATACGGAAATGTGGCGGCGATTCCGGCGATGGCCACCAGCCAGTAGGCCGGCGTGGCGTAGGCCTGGCCGGCGGTCCATTCATGCTTTGTGGCCAGCGCGTCGGTGCGGGAGGGCTGCGCCTGTTGTTCCTCGGGAAGACCATCGACGGTCTGTCCCATGGACTCGGGACTTTCTCTTACGAAGAAAAATGCGATAAGCCCGGAGACGACCATGGCGCAGGCGACGATTCTCCAGCCGACGTGCCAGTTTCCGCCGCCTTCGCGCAGCATCTTGTCGAGCAGCGGGGGAAGGAAGAATCCGGAGATTCCCGAGGCGGAGAGCGTCAAGCCCATCATGGCGCCGCGGTAGCGACGGAACCAGCGCGTGACTCCCGTGGCGCAGGGAACGAGGGTGGCAAAACTCATGCCCGTCCCGTTGACGACGCCGAAGGCGACGAGGTAGTGCCAGGGCTTCGATGCCACGAAGCCGAGGAAAAGCGCGTTGATGCCGATGATGAGAGAGCCGAGCATGAAGGTCTTGCGGATTCCCCATTTGACGATGGACATGGCCACGACGAGGGCGGCGAGGCCAACGAAAAGATTCAGGATCGTGAAGCCCAGGCCGAGGGTGCTGCGCTTCATGACGATATCGTGAATCATGTAGCTATTGATGATGGTGCCGCCGTAATAGGGGAATCCCATGTTGATAAAATCGAGGGTGAAGAGCACGGCGACCAGCTTCCAGCCGTAAAATTTTGGTTTATCGGGCACTTGGGTCTCCTATGCGATTTCCGAGGGCATTTTAATCTTCATGCGGCTCGGGCAACCGCGCTGCTTTCCGTACGGTGATGCGGCATGGCGGCGAAGAGGATGGCGACGATGCCGATCACGGTGACGGCGATATTCAGTTGCCACGCGTGTGCGTAGCTGCCGTACATGTCGAAAATCTTCCCGCCGACCCAGCCTGCAGGCGATGCGCCGCCGGAGGTCAACAGCAGCAGCGTGCCAGCAAGTTTCGGAAAAGAGGTGGGGCCGTAGAAGTGCGCGATGCACGTGGTCATGCAAGTGAACGTCCAGCCGATGCCGAGGCCGTAAAGGACGGCGGCAGAGTTGGCGATCAGCAGCGCGCCGGGGCCGACGCGCATGGCGGCGAGCGAGCCGATCAGGTAGCAGCATAGACCGATCACGAAGGCGTAGCGCGCGGTCATCGTGTCCATCAGCCAGCCGCCGATCAAGCGCCCGGCGATGCAGGAGACGGTGAAGAGCCCCATCGAAAATGCGGCGTCACCCGATGGGATGCCGGCGCCCTGCAAATGCAACAGCCAGTGCGCGGTGAAAAGGAAGAACGGAAATTGCGCGGCTAAGCCCCCGATGACGACCAGCCAGTAGCCGCTGGTGCGATAGGCTTCGCCGGGCGTCCATTCGTACTTTGTGACCAGCGCTGAAGGTGCGTGTTGCGGCGGAGCGCCGACGGCCGCTTTTGCATCGCCATCGGGAAGCTGGCCGAGATCCTCGGGGCGCTCTTTGACGAAGAGCAGCGCGATGATTCCGGCGAGAACGGCACCGCCTGCGACAATTTCCCAGCCGAGATGCCAATTGCCGCCATTTGCACGCAGGAGCTTATCGATCAGCGGCGCCATCACGAATCCGCAGACACCGGAGCCGCTCAAAACGAGACCGACCGCCCGGCCGCGGTAGCGTTCGAACCAGCGCGCCGCCGCGGTGCTGCCGGGAATGATGTCACCGAAACACACGCCGACGCCGTTGATGACCCCGAAGCCGAGCAAGTATTCCCATGGCTTCGTGGTCGCAAACGCCAGAAACAGCGAGCCGATGCACACGAGCGCCGAGCCGATCACGTAGGTCGCGCGAATGCCGCGGCGCACGATCGAGATGGCCACGAGGGTGGAGGGCAAACCGACGAACAGGTTCAGCAGCGTAAATCCAAAGCCGTACGTGCCGCGGCTCATCGCGATGTGCTGCAGCATGTAGGGATTGATGACCGCG
Organism: Candidatus Acidiferrales bacterium; assembly: GCA_050018375.1. GTDB lineage: Bacteria > Acidobacteriota > Terriglobia > Acidiferrales > UBA7541 > Palsa-295. Next base: position 94,133 of record JBEKAE010000005.1, read on the forward strand.
CCGATGTAAAACGGAAATCCGAGGTTCAGGAAATCCATCGCGGAAAGCGCGCCCACCAGCTTCCAGCCGTAGAATCCTCGTTCCTTCGGCACTTGGATTCTCCTCAACGAACGGGTGTCGCGCGCTTGCTTAAAGCCGGCCTGCAAGCGGCGCCTTTGTGTTCCTGGTCCCGTCGCCCAAATCGGCGGACACCCCGGCAAACGTGCCAGCATTCTAGATTGATCTCCCGGCTTTGCAAGTTGAATGTAGAATGGCCCCGGGTTGTCCGAGTATGCGCCGAAGCGTGCGGCGGCGGCTCAACGCAGAAAAGTCGCGCCACGATCGAATGGGGACCTGATGCGCACACAAGTTGGAATCGTGGGTGCGGGACCAGCGGGGTTGCTGCTATCGCACCTCCTTCATCTGGAAGGCATCGAGTCCGTTGTCGTTGAGACGCGCAGCCGCCAGTACGTCGAAGAACGCGTACGGGCGGGCGTGCTCGAGCAGGGTACCGCCGATCTGATGATCGAAGCAGGCGTGGGCGAGCGGCTGAAGCGCGAGGGGCTGTATCACTACGGCGTCGAATTGCGCTTCGGCGGGCGCGGCCACCGCATCGATTTCAAGGAGCTCGCGGGCGGCCGTGCAATCGTGGTCTACCCGCAGAACAAAGTTGTCGCGGACCTCTTCGACGCGCGCCTGGCTGCGGGCGGCCGCATCTTCTTCGAGGCAGAGGACGTGAGCGTGCACGACTTCGCCGGCACTGACCCCAAAACCCATCCGAAGATTCTCTTCCGCGCGGGCGGCGAGGCGCAGGAAGTGGTCTGCGACTTCATCGCCGGGTGCGATGGCTTCCACGGCGTATGCAGGCCTTCGATTCCTGCCGGAGCGCTGACGGTCTTCGAGCGGATCTATCCGTTCGGGTGGCTGGGTATCCTGGCCGAGGCGCCTCCCTCATCCGACGAGCTTATCTACGCCTACCACGAACGCGGCTTCGCCCTGCACAGCATGCGCTCGCCGACGATCAGCCGTCTCTACATCCAGTGCGCGCCCGACGAGGACATCAATCAGTGGCCGGATGATCGCATCTGGCAGGAGCTTCACCTGCGCCTCGCAACCGCCGACGGCAAATGGAAGCTCACGGAAGGGCCCGTCCTTCAGAAGGGCGTCACGGGAATGCGCAGCTTCGTTGTCGAGCCGATGCAGCACGGAAACCTTTTTCTCGCGGGCGACGCGGCCCATATCGTGCCGCCCACGGGCGCGAAGGGGCTCAATTTGGCCGCTTCGGACGTGCTCGTGCTCTCGCGCGCGCTGAAGGACTTCTATGGTTCAGGAAGGAAGGACTTGATCGAGAACTACTCGGCCACCTGCCTGCGCCGCATCTGGAAGGCGCAGCGGTTCTCTTGGTGGATGACCTCGATGCTGCACCTGTTCGACACCGATAATGCGTTCGACCGGCGCCGCCAGCTCGCCGAACTCGATTACGTCACGAGTTCTCGCGCGGGATCGCAAACACTCGCCGAAAACTACGTCGGCCTGCCGATGGAATGAGCCTCGTCGGGTGCCCTACTGCGTCACCGTCTTCACCGCGTCGCCTACTTTGAATCCCGAGCCGGTAACCGGCGCGCACACTGCCGAAATATCGTCCACATCCGTCACGCGAACCACGCCAACGGGATTCGTCATGCGGCGGATCACCTGGCCCGTTGCCGGATCCTTGATTTCGCGCGTCACGCGCTCGACGGAAAGCTGATCGCCTACCTTCAGACCGGCCTTCGCGCCCACGTTCAAAACGATCTGCCCGCTATCCACGGCTGCAACTAAGCCAGAAACGACAATCGTACGCACCGACAGCTTCGTATTGTCCGCGATCAGTCCTGTGCTCAATTGCTCCACGGACGCCTTGACAGCCTCGCCGAGAATGGTCTGCTGGAAGTCACTGCTCCCGAAGTCAACGTTGCCTCCGCCAAATCCGTGCCAGTTTCCGCCGCCGCCCAGCAGCCCGGTGCTCGAGCGCGAAGATTCGCCGTGCCCCTCGGCGACGCCGAGGATCTCCGCAGTATCAATGTCCACGATCCGGGCGTCGATGTTCACGATCGCCTTCGTATTCTTGTGCGAGAAGCCGCCGATGCCAAAACCGCCAAACCCGCCGCCCCCGCCGCCGACATTTGTATTCTTCGTGTCGTTTCCGAATTGCGTCACGGCGCCCACGATAATGGCATCCACGCCCAGCAGTTTGCCGATTTTCGCGGCTGAATTTGGATTGGCGCGGTCGCTATTCGAGAAATTCTGTTCGGCGATGATCTTGTCCAGCACTTGGCGCTCGATCACCGAATACGTGCCGTCCTGTACGAGATACTTGACGAGAAGGTCCGTGATGCCCTTACCGACGTCAATGTTCGTGCCGAACGCGGCGGCCGAGGCCGTCTGCACCGTCGCGTAATCGAAATCGAAGATGGCGACGCGCTTCTTGCGGCCCTGTGGAACAGTCCCCGGACTCCCCGGCGTGGCTCCCGGTGCGGCAGGCGCCGTGGTCGGCGTACCAGGCGGAGGTGGCGTTTGCGCCTGGGCGTTTACGCGGGATGCTCCCGTCGCTCCAAAAGTCACCACAACGAGAATGGCCCACAGAATCTTCTTCATTTTTGATCTCCCGCTCGAATTTCCCGCAAGAATACGCGACCTGGATGCTGCCCGCGCGGAAATCTTACTGATGTCGTGTTGCGACTGTCAACATAGGTTCTGGGCCGTACTAGTATTCGGGCGCATTCGGTCGATGTCGGCTTCCGCCGGCAAGGCTGCTTGGCAAGACGAACATCAGTTGTGATAGCTTCCGCACGACGGGATCGCCGCCGGCGAGCGGTGGTCCGATGCAAACTCGCGCAAGAAATCGACCAAGAGGCTCGCTCGCGCATCCACTCCTAACGGGGGATCGAGTATGCCTGACATCGAAGTTCCGGTTCTGATCGTGGGAGGTAGCCTCGTCGGGATGTCGACGGCGCTGCTGCTCGGCCATCATGGCATTCCCGCGCTGGTCGTCGAGCATCATCGCGGGACGGCCATCCATCCCCGCGCCGCGATGATCACGCAGCGCACGATGGAGATTTTTCGAACCGTCGGCGTCGAGCAGATCGTGCTGCGAAAATCGGACGAGCAGTTCGTGCAGGACGGCGCCATCATGGCGGTCGAGACGCTGGCCGGCAAGGAGCTCGCCTGGTTCATCGCGAACCTCAACGAGGGCGTGCGCGACGTCAGCCCCAGCAGCCGCATCTTCATCACGCAAAGCCTGCTCGAGCCCCTGCTCAAGTCGCGCGCCGAGGAATTGGGAGCGCAGCTCCGCTTCAGCACGGAGATGATCTCGTTCGAAGAGGACAAGGACGGCATCACGGCGCAGATTCGCGAGCGCGACAGCGGCAAGACTTTTACCGTGCGTGCGCGGTACATGGTCGCGGCCGATGGCAGCCACAGCCGGATTCGCGAGCGCCTCGGAATCCGCATGCTCGGCCACGGCGTCTTCTCGAAGAGCATCACCATCTATTTCCGCGGCGACGTGGCTTCGCTCCTGCGCGGTCGGAATCTCAGCGTGATCTATGTTCTGAATCCCATGCTCAGCGGATTCTTTCGCATCGAGAAGCCGTTCACGTCGGGATTCCTCGCCGTCCATTGGCTGGGCGATCCGAAGAACCCCGTGACGGATGTTTCGCGGGATCTGACGAACGAGCGCTGCCTCGAGCTGCTCCACGCTGGGCTCGGCACGAGCGACATCCCGCTCACGATCGAAAACGTCATGCAATGGGACGCGACCGCCGACGCGGCCGAGCGCTTCCAGCAGGGCCGCATCTTTCTCGTCGGCGACGCGGCGCATGTCATGCCGCCGAGCGGCGGCTTCGGCGGCAACACCGGCGTTCAGGACGCACACAACCTCGCCTGGAAACTCGCGCTCGTCCTGAAAGGCGCTGCCGGACCCGCACTGCTCGCGACCTACGATCCCGAACGCCGCCCGGCGGCGGCATTCACCGTCGAGCAGGCCTATTCGCGCTACGTCACCCGCTCGGCTCCGTATCTTCGCTCCGAAAACATGCAGGCCATCCAGAACGATCTGAATATCGAGCTCGGCTATTGCTACCACTCGGCGGCGGTGATTCCAGACGACGAAGAGAAAGGTTTGCCGCACGATAATCCTCGCGAGACCAAAGCGCGCCCCGGTACTCGCGCCCCGCATCTCGCCCTCGATCGCGACGGCCGGAAAATCTCCACTCTCGATCTCTTCGGCGGCAATTTTGTTTTACTCGCGGGTCCGGAGGGAAACGCCTGGTGTGAGAGCGGTCGCGCCGCGGCAAAGCAGTTGGGAATCGAGCTGGATGTCCATCAGGTCGGCGCCGGTGGTTTGACCGATCCGAGTGGAAGTTTTTCGAGCGCCTACGGGGTGGCGCCGTCAGGTGCCGTGCTCGTCCGGCCGGACGGCTTCGTCGCCTGGCGCGCGAAAACCGCTGACGACGCTTCGCCGGCTGCGCTCACCCGCGCCCTCGCTTCACTCCTCTGTCGCAAATCTGCCTGAATCGTTTGGGTCTTCTTTTGCAAAATGGCGGAGAGGGGGGGATTCGAACCCCCGGTACGGTTTTACCCGTACAACGGTTTAGCAAACCGCCGCCTTCAGCCTCTCGGCCACCTCTCCGCGGCAAAGCTAGTGTGCAATGGACGGCTGCCCGGTAGTATAGCACCAAGGTTTTCTGCCGGGTGAACCGCACGCCGGTCTGTTGTCTTCGTTTCCTCTCTTGACGCTGCGCAGCCGATTCGATACGGTGTCGCTCGCTTCGCCAAGGCTTATGCCCGCACGCTATCGAGCTGAACATGTTGGCAGTCTGTTGCGTCCACCCGAGCTTTTGCAGGCTCGAGCTGCCTGTGCCCAGGGCCGTCTCAGTCCGGACGAGCTTCGCTCCATCGAAGATCGCGCGATCCTCGAAGCGATTGAAAAGCAGCGGCAGGTGGGATTGGACATCGTCACAGACGGCGAGATGCGACGCGGCTCATGGCTCGCCGACATGGCCGATGCGGTCGAAGGTTTTGTCCCGGACCGCGTGACGGTCGAATGGAAGGGTCCCGGCGGCGGTGCCGAGGGAAGCACCGCCCACGCCGTCGGCGCGAAGCTGCGCAAGATGCGGAAGCTGACGGCTCACGAACTCCCGTTCTTGAAGAAGAACGCACCGGGACCGTTCAAGGTCACGGTGCCCGCGCCTTCGAACTTCGTCATCGCCAGTTACAAAACCGGGATCACGGACAAGTTCTATCCCACACACCCCGATCTCCTCGAGGATCTCGTGAAAATCGTTCGCGATGAAATCGACTGGATGGTTTCCGAAGGAGCGCCTTACATTCAGCTCGATGCGCCCTACTACTCTCACTACCTCGATCCCCAGCAGCGCGACCGCCTGAAGCAGCTAGGCTTCGATCCGGACAAGGAGTTCTACAACTCCATCCTCGGCGACAACATGTGCCTGAAAGGCATCTCGCGCGACCGCGTCACCCTCGCGATCCATGTTTGCCGCGGCAACAGTCGCAGCCGCTGGTACACCGAGGGCGGTTACGACGCCATCGCCGAGAAACTCTTCGGCGTTCTCGACGTGGACGAGTTTCTGCTCGAGTACGACACCGAGCGCTCGGGCGGCTTCGAGCCTTTGCGCCTTGTGCCGCGCGGCAAGACCGTCGTGCTGGGGCTGGTCACCACGAAGGTGCCCAAGCTTGAATCGCAGGACGACCTGCGGCGGCGCATCGACCAGGCGGCTCGCTACGTCCCGCTCGAAAATCTTGCGCTCAGTCCGCAATGCGGCTTCGCGTCGGTGGCGAGCGGCAACCTTCTCTCGATCAACGACCAGTGGCGCAAGCTCGAGCTGGTCGCGAACACCGCCCGCAAGGTCTGGGGTTAGCGTACCCGCGCCAAGGTCGCTGGGCCGCATACAACCCGCAGGCGCCATTCGGCTATCATCCAAGCATGACTCCCCGGCCTGTCGCGACAGCGCCGCCTGCGCCCGCCGCCGATTTTCGGTTTCCTCGTTCGCTCGCCGGCGCGGTCGAGCGCTGCTGGCAGAAGGCGGCCGCGCCCGCCGAATGGAATCTCACCCGCAAGCAATTTGAAGCCGCACTTGGACGCAGTGTCGTGCACCGTTTTTCGAGCGCGTCGGCTTCGCCGGAACCGAAAGCCATCGAAAGCTATCTCGAAAGCCTGCATGCGGGGGATCTCGCGTTCGCCTGCGCGTGCAGCGCGGGCAGCGAAGCCGCGTGGGACGGGTTTGTGGCGCAGTTCCGGCAGGACCTCTATCGCGCCGCGCGAGCGATTGCGGGCGATTCGAGCGCGTGCGAACTCGCCGATTCCCTCTACGCCGATCTCTACGGCCTGCGCGAATCCGAGGGGCGCAGAAAATCGCTCTTCGACTATTTTCACGGGCGCAGCAAACTCGGAACGTGGCTTCGCGCGGTTCTCGCCCAGCGGCACGTGGACGCAATTCGCCGCGCGCGGAAGTTGGAGCCGCTCGAAGACGAGGCTGGCCGCGAGCATCCCGAAGTGGTGGCATCCGCATCGCCAGCATCTCACGCAGCGGCCGATCCGGCCGATCCCAACCGCGCGAAATACCTCTCGCTCGTGCAAGCAGCTCTCGCGTCAGCACTCGACTCGCTCGAGCCGCGCGATCGCTTGCGCCTCGCCTACTACTACGCCGATGAGCTGACGCTTGCCGAAATCGGGCGATTGTTCGGCGAGCACGAGGCCACCGTCTCGCGGAAGCTCGACCGCGCGCGCCGCGATCTTCGCCATCGCATCGAGGCGGCGTTGCGCGATGGCAAGAAACTGAGCGAGGCGCAAATCCAGCTTTGTTTCGAGTATGCGCGTGAGGAATGGCCTTTCGACTTGACCCTCCGTTTGCGCCCGGCATCAGTGAATCCGGCGCAAGCGAGGCGTCCGGGCGTGGTTTCTTCCGATGACTGATCGCATCGGCGCAAGATTTGAAATTTGGCGCGTTCTAGAGGATGGAGGAAAATAACTTCGTGGCTTCGCGAGACCGAGACGACGCGATGGCTGGCCTGCTCCGGCGCAATCTCGCAGGCGACGCGGGCGCGGGAAACGATTGTCCCGGCCCGGACATTCTCGCCGCCTATTTCGAGCACTCGCTCGACGCCGACGAAACCGCGCGCTTCGAGCTGCACTTCTCGCAATGCGCGCACTGCCGCGAGCAGCTCGCCGGTCTGGCTCGCGCGAACGAAGTCGCCGCAACGGCCCGCGAAACATCGAAGCAGACAACCGGCGCATCGTGGCTGTGGGATTGGCGCTGGCTCGCGCCGGCCGCCGCTGTGCTGGTGTTTGCGGCGATCTGGTTTGCCCGGCGGCCTGTATCCACGCGAACGCCGGAGCCGCCTCTCGTTGCAATGTCTCAGCCGCCGCAACAATTGACGCAACAGGCCAAGCAGGAGGCTTCGCCGCAGTTGGCTGCTCCCGCGCCGAGCGCGATCCCGGCAACCCGGCAAGCTACACCCCCGGCGAATTCAGCGGCTCGCATGAACCCCGCGAGCGCGGAGAGCGCGCCCTCCGCAAAACTCGAAGCTCCCAGCGGCAACTCGGGATCTATTGAAAGCCTCCCGCTCGCGGGACGCAACTACACCGAGCTCCAAGCGCCTTCGAAAACAGCGGCCGCCCCGCAGCGCGACTCAACGAATCAAGTCGAGAAAGAGACGGTGCCCAGCACCACCGAAAGCGTGACTGTTGAATCCGCAGCGCCTGTGATTGTGCCCTCTCCCGGCCCTGCGTCCCTTGCGTCGCAGACGCCTGAAACCAAGGGAGCGCCCGTTGCTGTGGCGGGCGGCGCGGCTGGCGGTGCGTCCGCGCAGGCCCTGCCTCTGCCCGAAAGCGCTAATGCGAGGAAAAAACAGAAGGAAGGCACGCGCAGCCTGGTGCAGCAGAGTCAGGTACAGGCAATGTATCAATCTCGTGCGCTCGCCGTTGTCGCCGATAACGAACGGTCCGCGGTGATTCAGACACCTGACGCAAAAATCCTCTGGCGGATCGCGACCGGCGGCTTTGTCGAGCGGTCCGAGGACGGCGGCACGACCTGGCAGGGACAGCTTCCAAATCCGAACGCTCACCTCGTTGCAGGTTCAGCCCCCGGCCCGAAGGTCTGCTGGTTCGTGGGTGATGGCGGAATCATCCTTCTGACGCAAGACGCCAAGCGCTGGCAGACCATCCGGCCGCCGCTGCGCGCCGATTTCACAGCCGTCACCGCGCAGGATGTTTCCTCCGCCACCGTGACCGCCGCCGATGGCCGCAAGTTCGCGACTACGAACCGCGGCAAGACCTGGACCCCTGCGCCGTAGCCCCCGCCCGTGCGCGGCGAACCGGCTGCAAGAAATCCGGCTCTCACCGTTCTAAGCTCGGAGCGATTTTCGTGCAAAGGAGACAGCCCATGTCCTCACGCAGACCAAGAATTGTCATCACAGCCGCCCTGGCCGCGATCTTTGTGCTTCTGCCGCTCGCGGGGAAACTGAAGGAGGCCCACGCGGCGGGGCGCGCCGGCGAACAAACCACGAAGCTGGATGCCGCGACGACCACCGAGAAGGACCAAACCGATCTTTCCGTCACGGTTTACAACTCAAATGTCGCGCTGGTCCGCGATGTGCGCCAGATCCACCTGCAACGGGGCGTGTTTCCACTGTGGTTCGAAGACGTGGCCGCGTCGATCATGCCGGCAACGGTGCATTTCCGCTCGCTCACCGATCCGGCGAAGCTCAACGTCGTCGAACAGAATTACGAGTACGATCTGCTCGATCCGCAGAAGCTGTTGCAGAAGTACGTGGGCCGCGAATTAACGGTCATGCACACCGAAGTCGGCGGGGACTCGACGAAGTGGGTCGCAGAGAAAGCGCTGCTGCTCGCGGATAACAACGGCGGGACCGTGTGGAAGATCGGCGATAAGATCGTCACAAATGCGCAGGTCTACAGCTTCCCGGATCTGCCGGGAAATCTCTACAGCCGGCCGACGCTCGTCTGGACGCTTGACAATCGCGGTGCAGACGCGCAGAAAGTCGAGGCGTCTTATCTCACGAATAACATGAACTGGAGCGCAGACTACGTGCTGAACGTGGGCCGCGACGAAAAGACCGCCGATCTCGACGGCTGGGTGACGCTCGTGAACAACAGCGGCGCCGCCTACGACAACGCAAAGCTTCAACTCGTCGCCGGTGAAGTCCACCGCACTCAACAACAATTCGTGGCCGAACGCGAAGCGCTTGTGAAATCGATGGCCGCTCCTGCAGCTGCGCCTCAATTCCAGCAGGAAGGATTCTCGGAGTATCACCTCTACACGCTCCAGCGGGGCACTTCGATTCAAAACAACGAATCGAAGCAGATCAGCCTTCTCAACGGCACGAATATCCCGGTGGAAAAGTATCTTGCCGTGGAAGGCCAGCAATACTACTACCGCAACCCGCAGGGAATCGGGAACGCCGTCCCGCAACCGGTGAAGGTTTTCTACCGCTTCAAGAATGACGAGAAATCCGGCCTTGGGATGCCGCTGCCCGCCGGAACCGTGCGCGTCTATCAGGCGGATTCAAAGGGCGGCGTGCAGTTCGCGGGCGAGGACACGATCAGTCACACTCCGAAGGACGAGACGCTGCGAATCTACGTCGGCAACGCCTTCGACGTGGTTTGCGAGCGCAAGCAGATGGACTACAAGAAGCTCGCGAGCAACCTCTATGAAATGGAGTATCAGATCACGCTGCGCAACCACAAAGACGGCCCGGTGACGGTCGAGGTGCGCGAGCCGGTCGGCGGTGACTGGGAAGTGGTCGACTCCAATTACAAGTGGACGAAGCTCGATGCGACGACCATCGGATTCGAGATTCCGGTCGACAAGGACGGCGCCTCGACGCTCGACTATCGCGTGCGCGTGAAGTGGTAGCCGCCGATTCTCAGCACGGCGGGGTCGCCCTTCATGGAGCAGGACTATGGTCGATCAGCGCCAGCTCGCGAGCGTACAGCGGATTGGCGGGGAATTCGCTCGCGAGCTCGGCCAGCAGCACGCGGGCGCGATCCATCTGATGCTCGCGCTCGTATGCCAGCGCCAGCAGGATTTTCGCGAACGGTTGCAGGTAGTGGCCGTGGTCGGCTGTCCGCTTCATCTGCTCCATTCCGCGCTCGCGATCGCCGTGAATTCCGCCGAACCAAAGGAACGCGCGCTTGAATCCTGGCAGGGAGCCGATGATGTAATTGCCCGCCCCGAGCGCCAGATACGCGTCCTCCGCCGACGGATCGATGGCCAGCAGCTTCGTGGCCTCGCTTTCCGCCTGGCGCGTCAGGCCCAGGCCCGCCATCTGCTTCTTTACGATGAGCGCGTCGTAATCGGCCTCCATCCCATCCGTCATCGTAAGGACGAGCAGGGCATGCGGGTCGCCCGGATTCGATTTCAATTGTTCCCTGGCCATATCGCGGGCGCGCCCGTTGGCGTTCAGGAACGCCTCGTTGCGATTCTGCGCCGGGCTCCCATCCGCGCCGCCAAGGAACTTCGCATCATTCAGGAAAAACGCCGAGGTGAAGACGCCTTTGGCGTTGAACTGTTCGTAGAGGTAGCTTGCGGCTTCGGCGGCTTTGCCGAGCGGATCGTCCTGCCGTATTTTCTGGTACGAAAGAAACTGGGCGCGCGCGCCCTGAAAATTCAGTTCGTAGAGCTCATGAAAACCGGCGTCGAGCATGCCCGGGGCCGGGTCGGCCTCGACGCGAGGTGGATCGACTACGCCGCTTCCCTGACCCTCCGCCCGGGCGGCGGAGCAAAGGAGCGCGGCCAGCGCGCAGGCGGCTGCCATACACGACGCGATACCAATCCGTTCTTTTCCCACTTAAACCTTCCGACGCCTCGACCGATCGCCAATCGGGGGCAAACAGTCTATCCCTACTCTACCCCATATTGGAAGGTTTCCGCATTCGCTGGGTTGTATGTCTGTATCTTATAGATTCCTCATCAGGAAATCGGCGATGCGCTGATAGAGCTGGATTCGCCCCTGCCAATCGCTCATCGAATGGCCCCGGCCCGGAAGGATCATCAAGTCGGCGGGATAGCTGCCCGCGAGAATAAGTTCGTTGATCATTTCAGAGGTATTCGCGAAATGGACGTTGTCGTCCCCGGTCCCGTGCGCGAGCATCAGCTCGCCCTTCAGCCGCGCGGCCTGATTCACCGGCGACGAATTCTTATAACCCTCGGGATTGTCCTGCGGGCGGCCCATGTAGCGCTCGGTGTAGGTCGTGTCGTAGAGGCGCCAATCGCTCACGGGCGCGACCGCAACGCCCGCTTTGAAGACGCCCGGGGCGTTGCACATGGCCTCGAGAGTCATCGTGCCGCCGTAGCTCCAGCCCCAGATGCCCATGCGCGAGCCGTCAACGTAAGGAAGCGATTTCAGGTACTTCACGCCGGCGAGTTGGTCCTCGAGCTCTACCTTGCCGAACTGGTGATAGAGCGGCGTCTCGAAGGCATGGCCGCGCGCGTAGGAACCGCGGTTATCGAGCGTGAAAATGATGTAGCCTTTCTCGGCCATCATCTCGTGCCATAGAAAATCGGCGCCGCCCCATTCGTTTCGCACTTCCTGGTCCTGCGGGCCTCCGTAGACAAAAACCAGCACGGGATATTTTCGCGAGGCGTCGAAATCCGGCGGCCTGATCATCTTGGCGTAGAGTTTCGTGCCGTCGTTCGCCGAAACCGTCAGGAATTCGACGGGCGAGAGATGGTAATCGGCGAGCTCGGGCACCTTGTTCTCGTCGATCGGGGCGACGCGCGAACCGTCCATCCGGTCGAGGTCCTGGCGCGGCGGCGTCATCGCGGTCGAGTACGTGTCCACGAACGCGGAGGCATCGGGCGCGACGAGCACGTCGTGGGCTCCCGGCTCGCGCGTCACCCGTGTGACGCTCCGATCCTGAAGCGAGACCCGGTAAAGCTGCGCTTCGCGCACGTCGTCTTTGTTCGAGAGGAAGTAGATGAAGCCGCGCGCTTCATCCACGGACGGATGGCTGGTCGCGCCGGGGCCGAAGCCGCCGTTGCCGCTGATCTGCCAATCTCCGCTCGTCAATTGAGCGAGCTGCTGCCCGGAGAGATCGTAGAGATAGTAGTGGCGAAAGCCCGTGCGCTCGCTCGACCAGAGGAAGCGCTTGTTGTCCGAGAAAAAATACAGATCGTCCGAGATGTTGATCCAGTACGGGTCCGTTTCGGTGAGGATCGTCGCGGAAGCGCCCGTGGCGGCGTTGCAGAAAAGCAGATCGAGATGATTCTGCGCGCGGTTCAGGCGTTCGATGGCGACGCGCCGGCTGTCGCGCAGCCAAACGACGCGCGCGAGGTAGACGTCCGTGTCCGCGCCCGCGTCCATCCACTTGGTTTCGCTGCCGTCAACCGAAACCACGCCCACGCGCACGATCGGATTCGCCTCGCCCGCTTGCGGGTAGCGCGTGTACTCCATCGCGCCGGCGGGCGAGCTCATGTCCATGATCGGATAGCGCGTCACCGGACGTTCGTCCATTTCGTAGTACGCGATCTTCGAGGAATCGGGCGACCACCAATAGGCCGTCGGCGCGTCGAGCTCCTCGGGATAGAGCCAGTCGAGCTGACCTTTGAGGATTTCCTCGCTCCCGCCGGTGGTGAGCGCCCGCGTCTCGGCGGTCGCCACGTTCACGACGTACAGGTTCGCGTCGCGCACGAAGCTCACCCACTTTCCGTCCGGCGAGAATTTCGGATCTTCGATATCGTCCGCGCCCCTTTCCGTGTCAACGACGAGCGGCTTCGCCGCCATCGCCTTCAGATCGAGCAGAACCAGACTGCGGCCGCCGATGAAAAGCAGCGCATCGCCCGTGGGCGACCAGCGATAGTTTTCCGCCTGCACGCGGCCCAGGCCGGTCGATTCAATCGCGCTCGTCTTTTCCGGCGGCATCGCTGCCGCGAGCACGTCCGCCTTCACGAGAACTTTGCGCTCGCCCGTCGCCGCGTCCGTCGTCCACATCTCGACACCGGAGCGGCCTCGCCCGAAATACGAGACGCGCTTGCTGTCGGGGCTCCACTCGATTCCGGACGTGAGGTAGCCGCTCAGGCTCGGCGCGCTGTAGATGCGCTCGACCGTGAGCGTCTTCGCGCCGCCCGGCTGCGCCTGCGCCGCCGCCGCGCCAATCGTCGCCGCGAGCACGGCAACGGAAATCGGTCGCAAAATGCCGGCGCGAGACCCTCGAGATTTGTGTCGATTAGACTTGGACGCGGCCCTTTGTTTCCAATAGGTTAGAGCGGATTCTAATCGCCCTGTGTGTCGATTAGAAATTGGCGGCACGGCGCTCGTGAGCATGCGATCGCCCGACGCGCATGACCGCCCCGCACCCGTCAAGCGCTCGCTCCAACCGCCAAGACTCATCACGCCTCCAAAATACCTCATTATGATGATGCATGAGGGACGAGGCATTTCAAGGATGAAGTTCTGTGGACTTGATCGACAAGCCGCAACAACGACTCTTTGCAACCTTTCCCCATCCTGCTACGCTGGCCGGGATGTGGGCTGCGCGAGCAGGGCCCTTGTTCTCGGAGTCGGCGTCCTATCTAGAGTGGAGTAGATCTCAATGACCGTGCTGATTCCTTTCGCAGCTATGATTGCATACGCACTCTTCCTTCTTGTCGTTGCCAGACCCCTCGACAGATGGCATCGCGGGCGGCGATGAAACAGGCGATCGAGAGATTCATGCAGTACCTGCGCTACGAGCGCAACGCCTCGCCGGGCACGATCCGGGAGTACCGCCGAAACCTCCAGCAGTTCGAGGCGTTCCTGACGCCACCGGGCGAGAAGACGCTGCCGCTCGGCGAAGTCGATCACCGCATCGTCCGCGAATACATCAGCTCGCTCTACGACCGGCGGCTCGAAAAGGCTTCGGTGGCGCTTCAGCTTGCCTCGCTGCGGTCATTCTTCAAGTTCTGCATCCGCGAAAACCTCGCCCGGACGAATCCGGCGCGGCTCGTGAGCACGCCGAAGCTGCCCCGGCGCGTGCCGCGCGTGCTGACGGCGGAAGAGTTGAACAACTTCCTCGATAACCTTGGCAGCGGCGCCCTGAAAAAATCCCGCGGGCGCGGCCGACGCGCCACGCCTCGATCCGAGGAAGAATCGAAACTCATTTTGAAGCGTGACCGCGCCATCCTCGAGCTGCTCTACGCCTCCGGCCTGCGCGTGAGCGAGCTTGCGGGCCTCGACCTCGGCGACGTCGACCGCCGCGGGCAGATGCTTCGCGTTCTCGGCAAGGGCCGCAAGGAACGCGTGGTGCCTTATGGGGCGAAGGCGCAGGCGGCGCTGGAAGCGTACTGGCCGGTGCGCGACGAAATCTTGGCGCATCCGCGAACGAAGCCGGATGCGCAGGCCGTGTTCCTGAACCACCTAGGCGGGCGGCTGACGGCCCGGTCGGTGCACTCGATCGTGAAGAAATACGTCCGGCTCGCGAACGTCAATTGGGATCTGCACCCGCATTCGCTACGGCACGCCTTTGCCACGCATCTGCTCGCCGACGGCGCGGACCTTCGCGCGATCCAGGAGCTTCTGGGCCACGCCTCGCTTTCAACCACGCAGCGTTACACCCAGGCGAGCATCCAGCAGTTGATGGAAGTCTACGACAAGGCCCATCCCCACGCATAAAGGAGGGAGGACAACGCAATGAAGGAATGCCTGGAAATCTCCGGCTCCGTGGCCAATTTTGCGGGAGGAATCGTGCTGTTGGTCGACGCGCTACGGGTAAGGAGCAACATCGAGGATAGGGGTGCCGCGCAGGCCTTTCTCGCAGCGATGAAAAAGGCCGGGGGTGAAAAAAAGGTGGTGGACGAAGGGAACTCTGCTAGATACGGAGGATGCCGTGGATATCTGGCTTTCCCAGCGCTCTCTGAAACGAGCCTGGATAGGGTTTGCCCTGATGGTTGTAGGGTTCGGATGCGAGATTGTGAGCCACTTCTTCAAATAGGGCTCATCCCCCGGTACCGAAACGCCACTTTGAGGATTATCCGCATGCCAGTAATGTCACCTGTATTTTCCTTGTCCAGAGCAATCTGGTAGGTAAAGGCGAAACGGACATGGAAGCGATGAACGAATGTCCTTTCAGGGTTAGAGGGCTCAAACTTTCGCGAAAGGGCGCCGGGATCGGCCGTGAGCTTGGTGACAGCAGCTGCTAAGGAATCCGCCCTTAATTCTTTTCTCAGTGTTTTAATCGAGTCACGGAACACCTCGGTCTCAACAATCAAGACATCCACCGGAGCGTCAGACATTCCGCGCACCTCGCGAAACAAATCCGGGCCGCTCCCGGGATCTACTTTACCGGCTCGGGTGTGAGTTTGAGCTTCTTGATTTTTCCCGAAAGCCGGGAGGGCGCCCAGCCCAGCCTTTCCGCGGCGAGCTTCTTGTTCCCATCCGCATCGAGCAAGACAGCCGCGATCAGCTCTCTCTCAATCTCTTCGACGGGGCGGTACGGGCGAACGGGCGGCTCGTCCGACTGCTGATCCTTGAGAAACGCGAAAAGGATTCGGCATCCTTGAATATCCGGAAACGGCCAGCCTTGATGTCTTCATCGGCCCGGCGGTTCTGTTCGTCCGCTTCAGGAGTGCCGAGTGTTGCGAGGCGGGCGGGCGCGAGCTGCGCCCTACCCCCCGGGGCGATTTCAACCTGGAGGTAGTCACCCTTCCCAACATCAAGGTGGGAGACAACCTCCGCCGGGAGAGTAATCTGATTACGGGAACGAATGTAAACGAGTTTGCGAGCCATGGGATCGACCCCTTTCGTATTTCACCTATCAGAAAATCAGAATTTCGCAAGAAATCTCTGTGCCTGTCCTTCTTGCGGCGTATCTTCCTATTGTTGTGAGGTTTAACTAGAATCGAAAATGGGGAAGCGGAGTCTACTGATGATTGCCGGAAGGGCAATCACCTATTTGATCACCGGAGTGGCTGGGCTTTTGTGCGCGCCACCTGTCTGGTGCCAAGCTAACTACGAAATCCAGGTGTACGGCGCCGAGACGGTCGATCCGGGCCACACGATGGTCGAGCTGCACAGCAACTTCACCATTGACGGTTCGAAGCAGATGGTGGACGGCCTTTATCCGACCAACCATGCCGAACACGAGACGATCGAAATCACGCACGGCTTCACCGACTGGTTCGAGACCGGCTTCTACATTTTCACTTCCGCGCGCTCGGGGCAGGGCTGGCAATGGGTGGGCGACCACATCCGTCCGCGCTTTCGCATTCCCGAAAAATGGCACTGGCCGGTGGGCGTCAGCCTTTCGAACGAGATCGGCTACCAGCGGCGGCAATTTTCCGTGGATACGTGGACGTGGGAAATCCGCCCGATCGTGGACCAGAAGATCGGGCGATGGTACTGGTCGATCAACCCGACGCTCGACCGGTCGTTTCACGGCGAAAGCGTGAACCAGGGCGTGGTCTTTTCGCCGAATTTCAAGTTCAGCTACGATTTCACTCCGAAGATTGCGGGCGGACTCGAGTATTATGGCTCGGTTGGCCCCGTAACCGGCTTCTATCCGATTTCGCAGCAACAGCACCAGATTTTTCCCGCCATCGACTTGAACATCGCGCCGCAGTGGGAGATCAACTTCGGGCTCGGCGTGGGACTCACCGGCGCGACCGACCATTTGATCGCGAAGATGATTTTGGGCTACCGGTTCAACTTCTGAGTCCCCACACACTGCGCTGTCATTCCGAGGCCCGCTGTTGGCCGAGGAATCTCTCTTCCGGGTCAGCGGCTTTTCAGGGAAGCATCTACGCGGTGAGCGAGCTTGCAGGGATGAAGCCGTCGGAGCGGCGTGCGGGCGGCGGAGCGACGGGCGGCATCGACGCGCGATCGACGCGATTGTAGAGCGTATCGCGCTCGACGGGAACGCGCCCGGCGGCCGTGATCAGGCGCTCGAGCTCGGCGCGCGTGAGATGCTCGGGCGTGGTGGCGCCTGCATCGTGGTAGATCTTCTCCTCGACCACAGTGCCGTCGAGATCGTTCGCGCCGAACCGCAACGCGATCTGCGCGATGCGCGGCGTGAGCATGATCCAATAGGCCTTGATGTGATCGAAATTGTCGAGCATCAGGCGCGAGACGGCGATGGTCTTGAGCGCGTCGAAGCCGGTCGGCTTGGGCACGTGCGCGAGGCCGGTGTTCGCCGGGTGGAATTCGAGCGGGATGAACGCGACGAAGCCGTGCGTTTTGTCCTGCGTTTCGCGCAGGCGCACCAGGTGGTCGACCCGCTCTTCGAGCGTTTCGACGTGGCCGAAGAGCATCGTCGCGTTCGAGCGCAGGCCGATTTCGTGCGCGGTGCGCGCGATCGAAAGCCACATGGTGCCCGAAACTTTATGGTCGCAGATGATACGCCGCACGCGCGGATGAAAAATCTCCGCGCCGCCGCCGGGCAGCGAATCGACGCCCGCCTCCTTCATCTTCAGCAGCGTGTCGCGAATCGAAAGCTTCGAGATGCGTGCGTAGTAGTGCACCTCAACCATTGTGAACGCCTTCAGGTGCACGTGCGGGAAGCGCTGCTTGAGGCCGCGGATCAGATCGAGGTAATAGTCGAACGGAAGATCGGGATGCAGTCCACCAACGATGTGAAATTCGGTAGCGCCTTCGGCCACGCCCTGCGCGCCGCGCGCGAACACCTCGTCGAGCGCCATCGTGTACGCGCCCGGCACGTCGGGCGAGCGGCCGAACGCGCAGAGCTTGCAGTGCGCGACGCAGACGTTCGTCGGATTGATGTGCCGGTTGACGTTGAAGTAGCAGATATTGCCGTGGCGCTGCTCGCGCACGTGGTTCGCAAGCCAGCCGACTGCGAGCAGATCGTTCGACTGAAAAAGCGCGAGGCCGTCGTCGGCCGTCAGGCGCTCGCCGGCGAGAACTTTTTGCGCGATCGGTTCGAGCCGCGCGTCGGTGATTTGCAGGTTCCCGCTCATTTTTCGGTCGACTAAGGTTGCCGCGCCACGACGACGGCAGCGCCCCAAAACAGCAAGAACAACAAACTAATATAGCCATTCACGGCGAAAAACGCAGCATTCATTTTGCTCAGATCATTCGGCTTCACGAGCGAATGCTCGTAGGCCAGCAGCGCCGCAACCACCGCGATTCCCGCCCACGCCGGCCAGGCGAGATGGAAGCTCCACGCGAGCCACGCGAGCAGCGCGACCATCACGACGTGCATGGCGCGCGCGAAAAGCAGCGCTTTCGCGATGCCAAGCTTTTTCGGAATCGAGTGCAGCCCGGCGGCGCGGTCGAATTCGACGTCCTGGCAGGCGTAGAGCACGTCGAAACCGCCGACCCAAAGAGTGACGGCGGCGCAGAGGATCAGCATCCGCGCGTCGAGCGAGCCGCGAATCGCGATCCAGGCCGCCGCGGGTGAAATCCCGAGGCAGAATCCGAGCACGAAGTGCGACCAAGAGGTGAAGCGCTTCGTGTAGGAGTAGAAAAACAGAATCAGGAGCGCAACGGGCGAAAGTTCGAGCGCGAGCCGGTTCAATTGCCAAGCCGCGACGACCAGCACCGCCGAGGCAAGGATCGTGAACGCCCAGGCAAAGCCGACCGAAAGCTCGCCCGCCGGAAGCGCGCGATTTGCGGTGCGCGGGTTGCGGCGGTCGTATTCGCGATCGGCGATGCGGTTCATCGTCATTGCCGCGGAGCGCGCGCCGACCATCGCGACGACGATCCAGAGAATCTGCCGCCACGTTGGCAAGCCGCCGTTGGCGCGCGCGGCGAGCAGCGCTCCCACGAGCGCGAAAGGCAGCGCGAAGACGGAGTGCTCGAACTTGATCATCTCGAGGACCACGCGAATGCGGCTCTTGGTCATTTTCGGATCAGCCACGGAGGCACGGAGACACAGAGAAAGGAAATGCGTTTCACTCTAAAACCCGCCACCTGACACCTGAGCCCTGTTCGCTCGCCCCTCATCCCTCGCCCCTCGCCCCGCTTCCCTTCCAACGGTACTGCTTCTCCTGCGGCAGGCCGAGCTGCGCGAGGACGCGATAGGCGAACTGCTCGACGACGTCCGCGATGGATTTCGGCTCGTAATAAAAGGCAGGCATCGCGGGCATCACCGTCGCGCCGGCATCGTGCACGCGCAGCATGTTTTCGAGATGGATGCGGTTGAGCGGCGTTTCGCGCAGGCAGAGGACGAGCGGGCGGCGCTCTTTCAGGCAAACATCCGCGGCGCGCGTCAGCAAATCGCCCGCCGTGCCTGCCGCGATCGATCCCAGGGCACCCCCCGAGCACGGCACGATGACCATGGAATCCACCGAGGCGCTGCCGGAAGCGATGCTCGCGCCGATGTCCTTGTTCGGGAGATATTCGAATTTCTTCGCGGCTGTGCCCGTCAGAAGCGAAGGCAGTTTTTTCCCGTCCGAGGCGACGACGCCGAGTTCGGTCGAAATCAGGCGCAGGCCGGCATCGCTCGCCACCAAAAAGACGCGTTCGACTCGCCGGTCGGCGTCGAGCAGGCGCAGCACCGCCTGGGCATAGGCCGCACCGCTCGCGCCCGTCACTCCGACCGTGATGATGCGGCCCTCGGGTGTCGCCATTGGGGTCAGTCGAAACTTCGAGTCTAGGCAGGCGGTTTCGGCAAAGTCAAGGCGCGGCAGCGTTGTATGATGCAAACGAAAGCGGGAGCATCGCGTCAAAGCACGGAAGGGGTGATCCATGAATAGCGACCGGAGACTGGCCGGAGCGGCCTTGCTTGCGCTGGGGACTGTGTTGGCGCTGGGCCTTGCTTCGCGGCTGGCTGGGGCGGACGTGAAACTCCCCAATCTGGAGCTGCGCGACACCAAACTCGACAACGGCCTGCGCGTGATTCTGGCGCCGGACCACAGCGCGCCGGTGTATGCAATCAACGTGACCTACAACGTCGGCAGCCGCAACGAACGGCCGGGACGCACCGGGTTCGCGCACCTCTTCGAGCACATGATGTTTCAGGGATCGGAGAACGTCGGGAAGGGCGAGCATTTCATCCTGGTGCTGAACAACGGCGGAGGCATGAACGGCACCACGAACGAGGACCGGACGATGTACTTCGAAGAGCTGCCAAAGAACCAGCTCGATCTGGGGCTGTTCCTTGAATCGGACCGCATGCGATCGCTCGCGATCACGCAGGCGAACCTCGATAACCAGCGCAACGCGGTGCAGGAAGAGCGCCGCCAGGGCCTCGACAACCAGCCGTACGGCCGGGCCGAGCTCGACATCGACAATCTCTCGTTCGACAATTTCGCCTACAAACATTCGACGATCGGGTCGATGTCCGACCTCAACGCGGCTTCCGTGCAGGACGTGGCCGATTTCTTTCGCGTCTACTACGCGCCGAGCAATGCGGTGCTGACGCTCGTCGGCGATTTCGATCCCGACGAAGCGCTTGCGAAAGTGAAGAAGTATTTCGGCGCCATCCCCGCGCAGCCCGCGCCGCCGAAGGTGGACCTCGCGGAGGAAACGCACTATGGCGAGCGCCGCGAGACCATCTACGATCCGCTGGCACGCCTCCCGCTCATCTTTTTCGCGTATCGATTTCCCCGGGGGAATACGCCGGAGAATTACGCGGCGCAGGAACTCTCGATCATTCTCGGCGAAGGCCAGAGTTCGCGCCTCTACCAGCACCTGGTGAAGGACAAGCAGCTCGCCGCGCAGGTCGAAACGCAGGCCGACTCGCGGATCGGGCCGAGCCTGTTTTACATCACCGCGGTCCCGAGGCCCGGCGTGAAGGTCGAGGATCTCGAAAAGGGAGTCGATGATGAGATCGCGACCGTGGCGAAAAACGGTGTGGCAGCAGAGGAACTTGCGAAGGCCAAGACGCAGCTTCTGCGCAGATTCATCGAGCAGCGACGATCGTCTCTCAGCACCGCAAATCTGATCGGCCGGTACGCAGTCTACTTCGGCGACCCGAATCTGATCAATATGATCGTCGACAAAGAAAGCGCGGTGACGCTCGACCAGGCGAATGCGGCCGCCAGGAAGTACTTCGTTCGCGACCAGCGCGCCGTCGTCGTCACGCTGCCGGCGGCGGACGAAGCGGCCGGCTCGCAGGGGGCGGCGCAATGAGATACGCGAGGAATGCACAGAGGGCGTCGAGGGGAGCGCTTGCGATGAACACACCCGGCGTGATTTCGAGGCTGGCTCGACAGGCGCTCTGGGCCGTGCTGCTGGCTGCACTGGCGGCGGCTGGCGCATCCGTCGCGCGCGCGCAGGACAAGTCCATGCCCGCGAGCAAGGTCGAGCGGCTGAACCGGGCGCCGGTAAACAAGGAAATCCTGCGCGTGCAGCTTCCCCGGCCCACTGTCGCGAAGCTGAAAAACGGGCTGACGCTCGTGCTTCTCGAGGATCACAAATTGCCGACCGTCTCTTTCATGATGAGGATTCGGCCCGGACAACTGGCCGACCCGAACGACCTTCCCGGGCTTGCTTCGTTCACGGCGAGCATGCTCCGCGAGGGCACCGAGCACCGGACGAGCGCACAGATTGCGGGCGAAGTGGATTCGCTCGGCGCATCTCTCGCGGCGAATTCGAATTTTGGCGCGAGCTACACGTCGGTCACTGCCTCGGGGCTGATCGACAACGCGCCGCAGATCCTCGACTTGATGAGTGACATCGTGCTTCATCCAGCGTTTCCGGCAGCCGAGCTCGCGCAGTACAAGCAGCGCGCCGCAGCGAACCTCCAGCAGAACCTGGCGAATCCGGGATTCCTCGCCCAGCAGGCCCTGCATCGGGTGCTCTATGGCGAGCCGCCGCTTTCGGTTACATCGCCGACCAAGGAATCAATCGAGAAGGTGGCCGCCGCGGACCTGAAAAACTTTCACGATCAGCACTACCGTCCCGGCAACACGCTGCTCGGCGCGGCGGGCGATTTCAAGACCGCCGAAATGCGCGCGCTGATCGAAAAGTATTTCGGCGACTGGACGGGAGCGGCCGAGCCGCCCATGGCGCTGCCGAAGACCCCGGCGCCGCCGCCCGCGAAGATCACGCTGGTCGACCGCCCTACCTCCGTGCAGACGTACATCGTCGGAGGCGACCGGGCCATTCGGCGGACCGACCCGGACTACTACGCGCTCGTGGTGATGAACCAGATTCTCGGCGGCGGAGCGCAGTCGCGGCTGTTCCTCGATCTGCGCGAGGAGCACGGCTACACCTACGGCTCGTATAGCGCCATCAACGCGGAGCTTTATCCCGGCGATTGGCGTGCGACGGCCTCGGTGCGCACTCCGGTCACCGAGGGGTCGATGACGCAGTTTGTCTATGAGTTCAAGCGCATCAACAACGAGCCCGTCCCGCAAGCCGAGTTGGACGACGCGCGCCGCGCGCTCGTGGCGGGTTTCGCGCTGTCGCTCGAGCAACCCAGCCAAATGCTTGAGGATTGGCTCACTACGCAGTATTTCGGTCTTCCGGCGGACTACTGGGACAAGTACCCGGACCACATCGTGGCCGTGGACGCCGCCGCCGTGCAGGCCGCCGCGAAAAAATACGTCAACCTCGATCGCATGCAGTGGATCTGCGTGGGCGACCGCAGGCAGATTCAGGACGTGCTCGCGAAATACGGCGGCGTGACCGTGGTGGATGCCGAAGGGAAGCCTGAAAACTAGACTGCCGCGGGCCGGGCCGCGGTCTTTTGGCGATCCCAGTGCAGGCCTAGGCGCGCTTAAGCGCGCGGACCAGCAGAAGCAGCACAACCGCGCCGACCGTCGCCATCACGAGCCGTCCGATGAGTCCGTAAGCGGCAAGCCCCAGGAGCCCGAAGACAAAGCCACCCAGGATCGAGCCTACGATGCCGACGATCAAGTCAACCAACACCCCCATGCCGCGCCCTTTTACGAGCTGACCAGCAAGCCAGCCCGCGATGATACCGATCAGGATCGTCCAGATCAGCCACATGATGGAACCTCCTGGAGAGTTTGGATGCGAGGCGCTCGCGGGGCTGGTCTCTTGCGCGCGCCTACCTTCGGCTCACTCTAGCACGAATGCCTGCGCGAGGGATGCAGCGAGCGCCGCTTCTTCGTCCGGAAATACCGTGCGGAGATCGAGGATCATCCGCCCGCCCGCGACGCGCGCAATCACCGGCGTGCCTCCGCGTGGTGGCTTGCGGAGTCGCTCTTCGAGTTGCGCGGCGGAATGTATGCGGCTCGCGAGGACGATCAGATGTGTCGGCAACTGCTGGTCCGGCGTCGAGCCTCCGCCGATCACGGAAAATCCCGCTCGGACCTGAATCTCCGCATCCGCCGGCAGCCCTTCGCGCAGCACGTCCGCGAACGCCACGGCGCGCTGCCCAATCTCGTCCGCGCTGAGGCGGATCATGCGCACCGTGGGGATCTCGTCGAGCGCGCCGCGATGATAGGCCTTGAGCGTCACTTCGAGCGCCGCGATGGTGAGCTTGTCGACGCGAAGCGCGCGGAAGAGCGGGTTGCGGCGGATGCGCGCCACGAGCTGCTTCTTTCCGGCGATGATTCCCGCCTGCGGCCCGCCGAGCAATTTGTCGCCGCTGAACGAAACAATTGCGGCCCCCGCGCGGCAGCTCGCGCGGACCACCGGCTCGTCGATTCCGGCGGCGGCAAGATCCGCGGCGCAGCCGGAGCCGAGGTCTTCGAACACCGGAACGCGTTTTCGACGCCCGAGCGCGACCAGTTCCTCGAGCGAAGGGCGCTCGGTGAATCCGGCGATGCGGAAATTCGACGGGTGCACGCGCAACAGCAGCCGCGTCCGCTCGCTGATGGCGCGCTCGTAGTCGCGGATGCGCGTGCGGTTTGTGGTTCCCACTTCACGCAGCACCGCGCCGCTTTCGGACATGATGTCCGGAATGCGGAATCCGTCGCCGATTTCGATCAGCTCGCCGCGCGAGACGATCACTTCGGCGCCCTTTGCGAGCGTGTTCAGGATGAGGAAGACCGCGGCGGCGTTGTTGTTCACGACGATGGCCGCTTCGGCTCCCGCAAGCCCTGCGAGCAGCCGCGCCGTGTGGACGTCGCGCTTGCCGCGTGCGCCCGTGGCGATATCGTATTCGAGGTTCGAATAGCGCGTTGCCGTTTCCGCCATCTGCGCGACGGCAGCGGATGCGAGCGGCGCACGGCCCAGATTCGTGTGAAGGATCACGCCGGTAGCGTTGATCACGTGGCGGAGTGACGGCGCGAGCAGCGCCTCGACTTCGGCGGCGACGTGCGCCTCGATTGCTTCCGCACTCGAAGCGACGCCGCCAGGCGCAGCGTTTCTTGCGGCTTTCAGCCGCGCGCGAAGGTCCGCGAGGGCGGCCCGCACGGCCTGCGTCACGATGGGGCGTCCCGCCTTCTCGCTGAGCGCCACCAGGCGCGCCCGGCCGAGCAGTTCGTCGACGGAGGGGATTTCACGGAGCCGGGCGGCAGCGTCTCTCTCCTTGCTCTTGTCTATTTTCGCGGCGGATTGAGCGGGTTGGCGCATCGCCCGCCTATTTGAACACGCGGCCATCGACAGGGCAACCTCCGGGCTTTCCCTTTGCGACAAACCCGCGCACGCCCCGGTTGACTCGATCCGTGGCCGCCCTTACGCTGAAATCTCGCCCGTAACCAAACCACTATGGCCGCCACGATCGACGAAGACCTGAATCAAATCGAGCGAGACATCCGCGCGCTCAAGATCGAGTACGAGCAGTTCTTCGGTGGCGGGCGCAAGCGGCCTCCCTCGGATACGCAATGGCGCCTCGATTCGACCGTGCGCCGTATCAACGAGCACATAGGCGAGCTGAATTTCGGGCAGCGCTTCCGCCTCAACAATTTGACCCAGACCTATGCGAAGTATCAGGACATGTGGCGGAAAAAGGTCATACAGAAGGAGAGCGCCGCGCAGCAGCGCCACTTTGGCGCGGCCGCGAAGGCTATCGAAACCGAGCGCGCGCAGAGGTCGGCTCCCGCAGCAAGCACGGCGCCGCCGCCGATAAACCCTGTCGCCGCGCGCGCCTTCGTGCGGCACGAGCCCACTGCGTTTGCTCTTGCGCTCTCCAGTCCGGAGCATGAAAAAGAGAAGATCTACACGCTGTACGAAAAGCTGATCGAAGCGCGCACGGAAACGGGCGAAAGAGCCGGAGCGCCGAGCCTGAAAGATTTCGAGCGCTTCGTCCGGCAGAAGACGAAGGAACTCCAGGCCAAAGGCGGCCGCCAAGTCGAATACAGCGTCGGCATCGAAGGCGGCCGGGTCAAATTGAAAGCCCGCATTTCAAGTTGACGCCCGCCGCTCTGCGGTTTCGCACAAGCCCTCTTCCGAAATCCTCCGCAAACGCATAAACTGACCCGCTCGTTCCTTTCGGAGCGATTCTCGCCATCAGGAGCAGGGCTGTGGCCATCGAGCGGGCGCTGATCAGCGTCTACGACAAAACCGGGATCGTCGAATTCGCGCGCGAGCTGGCGGCGCTGGGGATCGAAATCGTTTCGACGGGAGGCACCGCGCGGCTGCTGCGCGACGCGGGAATTCCCGTGCTCGACGTGTCCGGCCTGACGGGTTGGCCTGAGATGCTCGGCGGGCGCGTCAAGACGCTGCATCCGAAAGTTCACGGCGGAATTCTTTTCCAGCGTGGGAAGGCGGAAGACCGCAAGCAGGTTGGCGAGCACGGCATCGTGCCGATCGATCTTGTGGTCGTGAATCTGTATCCCTTTTCCGTAACGGCGGCGAAGCCCGGCGTGACTGCGGAAGAGCTGGTCGAAAACATCGACATCGGCGGGCCGGCCATGGTGCGGTCGGCTGCGAAGAATTTCCAGAGCGTAGGCGTCCTCACCGATCCGGGCGACTACGGCGCGATCGCGGCTGAACTACGCGAAAAGCGCGAGCTGAGCCTTGCAACGCGGCTCGCGCTGGCCCGCAAAGCCTATGCACGCACGGCGCGGTACGATGGCGAAATCGCGACGGAACTTGAACGTCTCACGGTGACCGACGGCGGTGTGACCATCGGCCCGCTCGAACAATTGCCGGAGCGGATTCACGTCGCCCTCGAACGGCGCCAGGCGATGCGCTACGGCGAGAACCCCCACCAGGCCGCTGCGCTCTACATTCCAGCGGGACGCCCCGTCGCAGGCCTTGCGGGCGCGAAGCAGCTTCAGGGCAAGGAGCTTTCGTACAACAATCTAGTGGACCTCGACGCGGCGTGGGCGCTGGCGGTTGAATTTCACCGGCCCGCGGTCGCGATCATCAAGCACAACAACCCGTGCGGGGCGGCCGAGCAGGAATCGCTGCACGACGCGTACGTCAAGGCGCTCGCGTGCGATCCCGTGTCCGCCTACGGCGGCGTCCTGGCGTTCAATCGCACGGTTGACGCCGCGACGGCCGAGGAGGTCGCGAAGCTGTTCGTCGAATGCATCGTCGCGCCGGGTTACGATCCGGCGGCTTTGAACGCGTTCGCGTCGAAAAAGAATCTGCGGCTGCTCGAAATGCCGCCCAAGGCCGCGGCCGAAGCGCTCGAATTCAAATTCATCTTGGGTGGCGCGCTGGTGCAGGAGCCTGATCGCCACCAGCTCGGCGAAGCGGTTCTGAAAGTCGTCACCGAGCGCGCTCCGACCGAAGCCGAGCGGCGCGCCATGCTCTTCGGCTGGACGGTGGCGAAGCATGTGAAGTCGAACGCGATCGTGTTCGTGCGCGAAGGGCAGACGGTCGGCGTCGGCGCGGGGCAGATGAGCCGCGTCGATTCGGTGAAAATCGCGGTGATCAAGGCAGCGACGGCGGGACTTTCCCTCGCGGGCAGCGTCGTCGCGTCCGATGCCTTCTTTCCCTTTCCTGACGGTGTGGAAGAGGCCGGAAAAGCCGGCGCCACGGCCGTAATCCAGCCCGGCGGCTCGGTCCGCGACCAGGACGTGATCGCCGTGGCCAACAAACTCGGCATGGCGATGGTTTTCACCGGCGTGCGCCATTTCCGGCACTAGCTGACGAAATGCCAGAACAAGCCAACACGAGCGGATTGACCGGGCTGCGCGTGCTCTCGCTCGAAAGCCGCCGCGCCGGAGAGATGGCGAAGCTGATCTCGGCCTACGGCGGGACGCCGATCGTCGCGCCGTCGATGTGCGAAGTTCCTCTCGAATCCAACACCGAAGCGATTTCGTTCGCGCGCACGCTCGCCTCAAACGGCTTCGACATGGTCATCTTCCTCACCGGCGTGGGCACTCGCGCTCTCGCGCGGGTGGTCGAAACCATTTATCCCCTCGAGCAGTTCGCGGAGGCGCTTCGCCGCATCGCCGTGGTGGCGCGCGGGCCGAAGCCCGTGGCCGCGCTCAAGGAATTGGGAGTGCCGGTGACTCTGGCCGTCCCCGAGCCGAACACCTGGCGGGATCTGCTGCGCGCGCTCGATGAAAAGGTCGATGCACTCCCGCTCGCCGGTCGCCGCGTCGCCGTTCAGGAATACGGCACGTCGAATCCGGAGCTCCTCGCCGGGCTAACCGAGCGCGGAGCGCACGTCACGCGCGTGCCGGTCTATCAATGGGCGCTGCCGGAGGACACGGGACCCCTGCGCGCCGCCGTCCAGACAATTGCGCGCGGCGAAGCCGACGTAGTGGTGTTCACCACGTCGATTCAGATCGTTCACCTGTTGCAAATCGCGCAGGAGATGAAGCTTGAGGACGACGTTCGCCGCGGCCTGGCGCGCATCGTGGTCGGCTCGATCGGCCCGGTGACGTCCGAGGAGCTGCGCGAGCACGGCATTTCGCCCGACTTCGAGCCGGTGCATCCCAAGATGGGTTTCCTACTGAACGAAGCAGGGCTGCGGGGAAGAAAGCTGCTTGAAGAGAAGCGCCGGAAGCCTTCCGGTTGATTCACCGGAAGTTTCGGCGAGCGGTCGGGCGACGGAAGGTTTGGGTGGGGGGGGATGCCGCTGCCCGACCGCCTCGGCGAATGGGCAGACTCTAGCAGGCTTCTCCGAAATCGCCTTCGTCGAATTATCGATGGAACCCATCCGCGTTCCCGATTTCGGGCTAACTTCAAGCGAAAAGTAGCCTTAGCTGCGGCGAACGCGCTTCCGGCGGCGCAAAAAATCTTCAAAAGAAGCTTGGCTGGCGAGCCGATGGAGCAGCGCGCGGCGCCGTTGCGGCGAAATTGCCCTGCCGAAAAGCTTCTTGCGGGCTTTCCCGAGCTCTTCCAGCCACATCTCGTACTCTTCGCCGAATTCCTGTTCGATCCGTTTTCTCAACCGCTGCGCGAGCGCGGGGCTGTGTCCGGCCGTCGAAATCGCGATTTGCAGCGCGCCGCGCCGGACGACCGAGCCGTAGTAAAAATCGCAATGCTCGGGATCGTCGACCACGTTGCAGAGAACCCCGCGCCGCTTTGCCTGGCGATAAATCCGCGCGTGCAGCGCGGGCGAGGACGTTGCGGCGATGACGAGGAACACGTTCGCCAGATCAGTCGCCCGGTAGGGCGCCCGATCAGAAGGTGGACCGGACGCGCGAAATTCCCGCCGCTCCCAACGGATTTTCTTTGCGCGCGCCCATGCGCCAATACGAGCAGTCGCATTCGGCGCCACCACGCGCACATCCGCTCCGGCGCGCAGCAAGCCTTCGATCTTTTCCTCCGCCACCGGGCCCGCGCCCACGACCAGGCAGCGGCGTCCCTCGAGCTTCAGAAAAGCCGGGAACAGAATCATTTTCGCTACACCATTTCGCCGCGGACGAGATCGTCGTACGTCTCGCGGCGCCGCGCGATGCGAAAGCGCCGGCCCTCGACCAGAACCTCCGCGGCCCGTCGGCGCGCGTTGTAGTTCGAGGACTGTACGAAGCCGTAGGCGCCCGCGGCCCACACCACCAGAAGATCGCCCGCCTTCACGGGAGCGAGCGGCCAGTCGCGCGCGAGAAAATCGCCCGACTCGCAGACCGGCCCCACGACGTCCACGCACACTTTTGCGGCGGCCGCTGAGCCGCGCACGGCGGGCGTGATCGGATGCGTGGCATCGTAGAGAACGGGGCGAATCAGATCGTTCATCGCCGCATCGACGATCACGAAGGTCTTCCCGCGCGTCTCCTTTACGTAGAGAACGCGCGTCAGCAGCACGCCCGCGGGCCCGGCGATCGCCCGCCCCGGCTCAACCAGCAGCCGGCAGCCCAGCGGCCGGACAATCTCCGCGAGCGCCCGCGCAAATGCCGCCGGCACGAGCGCGGATTCGTCCGTGTAGCGGATGCCGAGCCCGCCGCCGATGTCGATCAGATCGAGACGAATTCCGTTCCTCGCGAGCTCGCGCACGTACGATGCAAGCCGCGCGAGCGCCTGCCGATAGGGAGCGGCGCTCAGAATCTGAGAGCCGATGTGCGCCGTGATTCCGCGCCACGCAATCCACCGCGAATTCTTGTGCGCGAGATACAGCCGTCGCGCCTCCTGCCAATCGACGCCGAATTTGTGATGATGGTGTCCCGTCGCGATGTGCGGGTGGCCGCCCGCCAGCACGTCGGGATTCACGCGGATCGCCACTGAAGGCCGCGTGCTGCCCGCTGCCACATGGCGCGCCGCCTCGCCGAGCAGCACGTCCAGTTCCGCTCCGGATTCGACGTTGAAGAGCATGATTCCGCCGCGCCCCGCGCCTGCCCGCCGCGGCGCGCGCGTGCCGGGATACCGCAGAGCGTCGCGGATCTCGTCGCGCGTCTTGCCGACGCCCGAGAAGACGATCCGGCTGCCGGGGACGCCGATGCGGCGCAGGCGGTCAAGCTCGCCGCCGGAAACCACGTCGAAGCTGCTGCCGAGCCGCGCCAGCACGCGCAGCACAGACAGGTTCGAATTCGCCTTCACTGCGTAGCACAGCGCGTGCGGCAACGGGCCGAACGCGTGGTCGAGTTGCCGGTAGGCCGCTTCGATGCTGGCGCGGCTGTAGACGTAAGCGGGCGTGCCAACCGCCTCCGCAATCCGCGAGAGCGCGACCCCCTCGCAGTGGAGCATCTGCTCCCGCCGCCCGCCTTTGCCGGCCGCGCCGCCCGGGGTGCGCCTCAAAGCCCGATAGGCGAAGTGCGGTGTGTACTGCGCGGGATCCACGCTGCGCGCGCTCTTGGCCCGGCGCGAGCTATTTGGCGCCGATTTCATCGCCGCCCGCTCACGTCGTCGCTGGAATGTCGTCGGAAAATCATGGCGCACCATCATACAAATTCTGCGGGGAAAAGCCACAATGCGGCCGCGCGGCAGATTCGAATTTTTCTTCGTAGGCACAGTCCGCCGCGGCGGATGCCCGGCGCACGACCTTGGCGCTTTGCCGCCCACGCCGCACGCTGCCATCTCTCTTCAGCCACGACATAGCCGATTGGCGATCCGCAGACTCCTGATCGGACGCGCCAGACTCAAGTCTCTTGAGATCGGGGAGCTTACCGTGACGCGGCTTCGCGTCTCAGATCTCGCCGTAAGTGGCTCGCTCAGACTCCCGCCAAAGGCCTCGCTGGAGAGTAGCGAATTGGAGTGAAGAGAGGAGCCGGACTCGCGATCGGAACGGCGGGCGCGCTCAACTTGGCCGTGTAACGCGCTGATCGGGCAACGCGAGGTCGGTAGGGTCGAGAACGCCGTTAACGTCCTATTTTGCCTGGAGTGACTTGATGTAGTTCGTCAGGTTTGTAATCCGCAATGTCACTTGAGTCCCATTCGATCGGTCGACCGTAAAATCGGCTCCCCAGGCGGGCATCTCAGCTGGCCCGTGCGCTGGCATTACGACGCCATTCCGCAGCACATTCGAAACATAGGCGTCAGGGAATCTACCGCCGTGACGCCGGGCTAGCGTAGTCAAGTCGGGCGGTGCTCTGAATGGGTACGGCGCAGAGCCACCCCCCTTCAAATCATTTCCGTGGCAGACGGCGCAATGTTGGCTATACAGTTCAGCACCGGACGGGGGTTTCGAAGGCGTGATCGTTTGTATTGATTCCAGGTACTTCACCAGATTCTCCAACCTCACATTTCCCCGGTCCACATCCGATTCGATCTGATGAAAGATGGGGCCCCAAATTGGCATTTCCCGGGAACCGTGTGCCGCCACGACTTTGTCGCCCATAATCATTTCGCGCACGTACGCTGCGGGAAACTGCCCTCGATTATTCCTGGCCAGGAGAGTCAGATCGGGCACCTTGGCCTTCAACGCGGGTGCCGCCGGACCCGTTCCGTTGGCGTCCACGCCATGGCAGGAGGCACAATAGGCCCGGAACAAGTCTGGTCCTTCGACAGAGCGCATCAACGGCGTAAACTGCTCTTCCGCATTCGGCGCGGTCTGAGTTTGCTTGCCGGCCCCGCAGAGGAAAACGCTAGCGAGCGCAGCTGCCAGTGCGAGCTGCGAGGCCCTCTTAAAGCTCTTGTCTGCCGTCCTCACCGTAGTCTCTCTCCTTCAGCGATGTCGGTCCGGTTTCAATATCACTCTCGCGTGGTAAAACACGATGCACATTATACCTTTCCGCGCGGCACGCAGTGGCCACGAGGGCAGTTTCAGACCGCGCTGCCTCCCATCCCCCCTTTCCTTGACTTGCCCCAAAGCCGCCTATAAACTGAAAATGTTCTTGGTAGAGGCGCGGAGGCCATCAGTAGCCGGGCCGAGGTTCCGAGCAGCTTCGGAGGCCCGTGCGAAAGGGGCTTTCACTCCGCCGAAATCATCCCGGTGACTGCGATCGGGATGGTTGGGGGATAGGCTGAAAGGCCGATCCACTGTCATCCGTTGTGAGACGGGTGGAGCGCTATCGAGAAGTGAAGACACGAGCCTCTCGCGTATCCTTCCTTCTCCTTTCGTTCCATCGTTCACGAAAATTTCGCTGCAAGACCGGTCAATGCCGATGAATGTTTTTGAGCTGACTCGGGCCCTGGTGGACATCGAGTCGATCACGGAAAACGAGGGCGAGGTCGGCGCTTTCCTCCACGGCCATCTCGCGGAGCTCGCGGACCGCACGGTCGGCCACGTCGAGCGGATGCAGGTCGAGCCGGGCCGGTTCAACGTCTTCGCGGCCTGGGGCGAGCCGGTCGTCACGCTCTCGACGCATATGGACACGGTGCCGCCGTTCTTCGCGTCGAGCGAAGACGCGGAATTCATCCGCGGGCGCGGCGCGTGTGACGCGAAGGGCATCATCGCGTCGATGGTCGGCGCGGCGGAAAAGCTGCTTGGCTCCGGCGTCCGGAATTTCGGTCTTTTGTTCGTGGTAGGCGAGGAGCGCAACAGCGCCGGCGCGGCCATGGCGGCACAATCGCCTCGCGGTTCGCGATATCTCGTGAACGGCGAGCCGACCGAGAATAAACTGGCGCTTGCATCGAAGGGCGCTCTGCGCTTTGAGGTCGTGGCGCGGGGGAAAATGGCGCACTCGGCCTATCCCGAGCTGGGCGATTCGGCAATCGACGCCCTGCTCGACGCGCTCGAAGCGATTCGCCGCGTTCCGCTCCCGCAGGACGCGCTGCTCGGGAAGTGCACGATGAACATCGGAACGATTTCGGGAGGCCGCGCGCCGAATGTGATTCCGGACGCGGCCAAAGCGGAAATCATGGTGCGGCTGGTGGGCGATCCCGCGCCGGTCCGGGAGGCGTTTGCCCGCGCCGTCGGGAATCGCGCGCGGTTGAACGAAATCCTGTGCATTCCGCCAATGCGTTTTCAGAACGTGGACGGCATGGCGACAACCGTGGTCTCGTTTACGACGGATATCCCCATGTTCGGCAAGACGTGGGGCGAGCCGCTGCTGCTCGGACCGGGAAGCATTCACGTGGCGCATACCTCGGACGAGCGAATCGCGAAGCGTGAGCTTACGGAAGCGGTCACGATGTATGCGGACGTGGTGCGGAGGCTACAGGCGTGAACCTCGCGATTGTAGGCTACGGCAAGATGGGCCGGCTGATCGAACAGCTCGCGCCCGAGTACGGCTTCGCCGTGAAGCTGCGCCTCGACATCGACAACAATGCGAACTATGAAGGCATGACGAAAGACAATTTTCGCGGCATCGACGCCGCGGTCGAGTTTTCCACTCCGGCGACGGCCATCGAAAATATCGAGCGCCTGGCGCGACTCGGAGTAAATTCAGTGATTGGGACTACGGGATGGTTCGGCGAACTCGACCGCGCGCGTGCGGCGGTCGAGCGCGGCGGTGCCGGCCTCGTCTGGAGCGCGAATTTCTCGGTCGGAGTGCACATTTTCTCGCAGATCGTTGCCGAAGCGGCGCGTCTGATGGCGCGCCAGCCCGAGTACGGCGCGTGGGCGTGGGAGATTCATCACGCGGCGAAGAAGGACGCGCCCTCGGGCACGCTGCTCGCGCTCGTCGAGCGAATGAAGCAGAGCGGCTACGACAGGCGAATCGATGCCAGCAGCAGCCGCGCCGGCTCGGTCCCCGGCACGCACGAGATCGGCTTCGACTCCGCGGCGGACACGATCACGATCCGCCACACGGCGCGCAGCCGCGAAGGTTTCGCGCGCGGGGCCTTGCGCGCGGCACGGTGGGTGGTCGGCAAGAAAGGTTTTTTCGATTTTCGCGACATCGCGAACGACCTGGAATAAAGGTTTAGGTGTGGCGCCGCGGCCTTCAGCGCGGCCGAGAGACGTACGAAGGAGGCACGCACATGTTTACCGGATGCGGCACGGCGCTGGTCACTCCGTTTTGCAAGGATTTGTCGCTCGATGAGAAGGCGCTGCGCCGTCTCGTGAAGCGCCAGATCGACGCCGGGATCAATTTCCTCGTGCCCTGCGGCACCACGGGCGAAAGCCCCACGCTCACGCACCACGAGCTTCGCCGCGTCGTCGAGATCACTCTCGAGGAGGCGCGCGGCAAGGTGCGCGTCGTTGCCGGAGCCGGCGGCTACAACACCAAGGAGGTGATCGAGCGCGCGCGCGACTACGAAGCGATGGGCGCGGACGGAATCCTCTCCGTCAGCCCGTATTACAACAAGCCGACGCAGGAAGGCCTCTATCAGCATTACAAGGCGATCGCCGAGGCCATTTCGCTGCCGATCATCCTCTACAACATTCCCGGCCGCACGGGCGTCAACATCGAGCCGGCTACCGTGAAGCGCCTCGCCGAAATCGACAACATCGTCGGCGTCAAGGAAGCCTCGGGCAGCATTTCGCAGATGGCGGTCGTCCTCGATAGCGTCCCGGACAGCTTCCTCGTTCTCTCGGGCGACGACGCAATCACGATTCCGCTGATGTCGCTCGGGGGCAAGGGCCTGATTTCGGTGACCTCAAATGAAATCCCGGCGGAAATGACGCGCCTCACGCAGCTCTGCCTCGAAAACGATTTCGCCGTCGCGCGCGAAATCCACCGGCGCTATTTCCGTCTGATGGAAGCGAATTTCATCGAGACGAATCCCGGGCCGGTGAAGGCCGCTCTCGGTTTGATGGGCCTGCTCGATCCGGTTTTCCGCCTGCCGCTCGTCGCGCCGAAGCCGGAAAATCTCGC
Organism: Candidatus Acidiferrales bacterium; assembly: GCA_050018375.1. GTDB lineage: Bacteria > Acidobacteriota > Terriglobia > Acidiferrales > UBA7541 > Palsa-295. The sequence continues at coordinate 128,455 of JBEKAE010000005.1, forward strand.
GAAGATTCGCAGCGCGCTCGAAGCCGTCGGCCTGGTCCAGAAAGTCTATGCTGCCCGCTGAGATCAGCCGTGAAATCGAGCGGCTCTTCGACGAAACCCCGCCGCAATACACGGGCGCGCACCTGAGCCTTTTCGAGCAATTCAAGGACGCGCTGAATTCCGGCGAAATCCGCGCGGCCGAGCCCGACGCCGGGACCGCGACCGGCTGGCGCGTGAACGCCTGGGTGAAAAAGGGCATCCTGCTCGGATTCCGCATGGGCGCGATCGTCGATATGTCCGTCGATGCCTCGCGCCAGCCCTTCTTCGACAAGTCCACCTACCCGGTGAAAAAATTCACCGCCGCTTCCGGAGTGCGCATCGTTCCCGGCGGATCGAGCATTCGCGACGGCTGCTACGTCGCCAAGGGCGTCACCTGCATGCCGCCGATGTACGTCAACGCCGGCGCGTACGTCGACGAAGGCACGATGATCGATTCGCACGCGCTCGTCGGAAGCTGCGCGCAGGTCGGAAAGAAGTGCCACATCTCGGCCGCCTCGCAGATCGGCGGCGTGCTCGAGCCGGTCGGCGCGCTGCCGGTCATCGTCGAGGACGAAGTGCTCGTCGGCGGCAACTGCGGCGTCTACGAAGGCACCGTCGTGAAGCGCCGCGTTGTGCTCGGCACCGGCACGATTCTCAACCGCTCCACGCCCGTCTACGATGTGGTCACCGGCGCCGTGCACGCCGCCACCGCCGACGACCCGCTCGTCATTCCGGAGAACGCCGTCGTCGTCGCCGGCTCCCGCGCCGTCTCCCGCGGCCGCGGCAAGGACTGGAACCTCTCGCTCTACACGCCCGTCATCGTCAAGTACCGCGACGCCAAAACCGACGCGAAGGTGCAGCTCGAGGATTTGTTGCGCTAAGAGAGTGGTATGAAACGCTGGAAGGATTGCAACTGCTTATGCCATAGGGCGGAGTAATAGTTCACTGCGTTCCATGCTGTGATCGCACCTACCAAGCCTTCGGCAAGGCTTCTAAATCAAAGCCAACCATCCCATCGATTTCAACCAAAAAGGCTTCTCCAAAGAAGAAGGGCGCTTGACAAATCCTGCCTCCTATCATAATTTTGAAGACGTTATGAAACTGCTGCGGGCGCATCATAGCCATCACCATCACGTGAAACCGTGCCCGCGGCGGTGTGGCTAGTTCGCAAGACAGTAGCTGCACTCATCGGCCCGCTGGCGCGGCAAGCGCCGGCGGGCTTTTTGTTTTTGGGCGCACCAACGATTGGGAGACACAATGGAACTCGATTTCGAAAAAGAAGACGGCCTCATCCCCGCCATCGTCCAGGACCACGTCAACGGCGAGGTCCTGATGCTCGGCTTCATGAATCCCGAGGCCCTCGCGCTGACGCAGCAGACCGGCTTCGTCACTTTCTACAGCCGCTCGCGCAAGAAACTCTGGACCAAGGGCGAGACCAGCGGCCAGAAGCTGATCCTCCGCGAACTGCGCCTCGATTGCGACCGTGACGCGCTTCTCGTCCGCGTCGAACTCGCGGGCGGCGCGGTCTGCCACGAAGGCTACCGCAGTTGCTTCTTCCGCCGCATGGATCGCGACGGCCAGGTCAAAGTGGTCGAAGAGCGCGTCTTCACCCCCGAGGAACTCTACGGCAAAGGGAGCAAGCCATGAAAGGAAGCAAACAATGAGCCGCCTGAAACTCGGCATACCCAAGGGGAGCTTGCAGGACTCCACCGTCGAGCTGTTCGCCAAGGCCGGCTGGCGCGTTTCCGTCAGCTCGCGCAGCTATTATCCTGGCATCGACGATCCCGAAATCGAATGCATGATGGTCCGCGCGCAGGAAATGGCGCGCTACGTCGAACACGGCGCGCTCGACGCCGGCCTCACCGGCAAGGACTGGATTCTCGAAACCGGCGCGGACGTCGAAGAGGTCGCCGAGCTGATCTATTCGAAGACGAGCCTCGGCCGCGTGCGCTGGGTCCTCGCCGTCGCCGAGGATTCCACGATCCAGTCCGCGCGTGACCTCGAAGGCAAAGTGATCGCCACCGAGGTCGTGAAGATGACGGAGAAATATCTCGCGCGGCACGGCGTGAAGGCCCGCGTCGAATTCTCCTGGGGCGCGACGGAAGTAAAAGTGCCGCAGCTCGCGGACGCCATCGTGGAAGTGACGGAAACCGGCTCTTCGCTGCGCGCGAACCACCTGCGCGTGGTCGATACCCTGCTGGAATCCGCCACGTGGTTCATCGCGAATCGCGACGCCTGGAAGGACGCCTGGAAGCGGGAGAAGATCGAAAACATCGTCCTCTTGCTCGATGGCGCGATCAAGGCGTACAACCGCGTGGGACTGATGCTCAACGTGCGGCGCTCCGATCTCGATAAAGTCCTCGCCGCGCTGCCCGCCCTGCGCAATCCCACCGTCGCGCAGTTGAGCGATCCCGGATGGGTGGCCATCAATACGATCATCGAGGAAAAAACGGTGCGGCAATTGATCCCGAAGCTGAAATCCGCCGGGGCGGAAGGAATCGTCGAGTATCCGCTCAACAAGGTCGTCTACTGATGCGAATTCTTCCGCTGACGAAGACAACCGAGGAAAACGTGCTGGCGTCGCGCCGCGCGAGTGGCCGCGATGCCGAGCGCATCGCCTCGCGCATCGTTGCCGACGTGCGGCGACGCGGCGATGCGGCGCTCTTTTCCTGGACGAAGCGCTTCGACCGCGTGGCGCTCAGTCCACGGAACGTTTGGGTATCGCGCGCCGAACTGGCGAAGGCCCGCAAGAGCATCTCGAAGGATTTCCTTGCCGCCATCGACCATGCCGCGCGCAATATCCGCGCCGTGGCTCGCCGCCAAAAGCCGCGGGAATGGACCATCGAAGTCGAGCCGGGTGTGCGCGCGGGGCAGCGCGTGCGCGCGATTGAATCGGTCGGCTGCTATCTTCCCGGCGGGCGTTTTTCGCTGGTTTCAACTCTGCTCATGACGGTGATTCCCGCGCAGGAGGCCGGCGTGCGCCAAATCATCGTCGCAAGCCCGCAGCCGGGTCCCGCGCTGCTGGCTGCCGCTGCAAGGCTTGGCGTCGAGCGCGTCGCTCGGATCGGCGGCGCGCAAGCTATCGCCGCGCTCGCGTACGGCACACGCTCGATTCCCCGCGTGGACAAGATCTTCGGCCCCGGCAATCGCTTCGTCACCGCCGCAAAAAAGCTTGTCAGCAACGACTGCGCCATCGATATGCTCGCCGGTCCCACTGAAGCAGTCGTTTTCGCCATGCGCGGCAATCCGCGGTTCATCGCCGCGGATCTGATCGCGCAGGCCGAGCACGATCCCGATGCGATCTCGATCTTCGTCACCACATCCGCTCCTCTGGCAAAGCATGTCGCCGCCGAAATCGACCGGCAGCTTCTGGCGCTACCGAAGACAAATCTCGCTCGGCGCTCACTCGCAAAAAATGGCGCGCTGCTTGTAGCGCCGAATCTTGCGGCAGCCGCCCGCTTCGTAAATCGCTTCGCCCCTGAACACTTGAGCTTGCCGGGTGGAGCGGACGGCCTGCTGAAGCGTATCGACTCGGCCGGGAGCATTTTCTTGGGCGACTGGAGCGCGCAATCCTTCGGCGACTACGCGAGCGGCACGAACCACGTCCTGCCGACCGGCGGCGTCGCGCGCACGCGCGGCGGCCTGTCCGTCTCGGATTTTGTGAAGTGCATCAGCGTGCAGGAAGTATCGCGCGGGGGCGTCCGCCGCCTCGCGCCCGTGGTGGAAGAGTTCGCCCGCGCGGAAGGCCTGGACGCGCATGCGCGCTCCGTAGAGGTGCGAAAGTGAAAACTCCTGTGCCGGTGCGGCGCGCCGTCGGGCGGATGCGTCCCTACAATCCTCCGCTCGAAGGCCGCACCGAAAAACTCCGCCTCGATTTCAACGAGAACCCGACCGGCTGCTCGCCCGCCGTCCGCCGCGCGCTCGCAAAGCTCACCGCCGCGTCGATATCCGCCTATCCGGAGCAGGAGACCGTGCGCCGCCAAGCCGCGCGCCACTTCGGCGTCCGCCCGGACGAGCTTCTCCTGACGAACGGCACGGACGAAGCCCTGAGCCTCGTCGTGAACACGTTCGTCGAATCGGGCGACACCGTCCTGCTGGCCGAGCCGACTTATGCGATGTATCGCTTCTATTCGGAGCTTTCGGGCGCGCGAATCGTTGCGCCGCGCTATGACTCCGCGATGCAATTTCCCTGGAAGGAAATCTTGGCCGCTCTGCGCTCTGCGCCGCGTGTCTTTTTTCTTCCGAATCCGAATAGCCCGACCGGCAATTTGCTTTCCCGTCGCGAGCTGCGGCGCATTCTGAACGCCGCGAAGCGCACCATGGTCGTCATCGACGAAGCCTATTTCGAATTCTCGGGCGTCACCGTGATTCCCTGGATTCACCGCCACAAGAACCTGATCGTCACGCGCACGTTTTCGAAGACGGCGGGCCTTGCGGGTTTGCGCCTCGGCTGCATCTTCGTTCATCGCGAACTGGCCGCTACGATGAGGAAGGCGCAGTCGCCCTATCCGGTGAACGCCGCCGCGCTCGCCGCTGCCGAAGCCGCGATGCACGACCGCGGTTTCCTCGCGCAAACGGTGCGCAAAGTCCGCCTGGGCCGCCGCGAACTTGAGCGCGGGCTTGCGCGCCTCGGCGTCCGCTATTTTCCTACTGCGGGCAATTTCGTCCTGGTCTATTTCGGCGACCGCGCGAAAAAAGTTGTCGCCGCGCTCGCCCGCAAGGGAACCTTGGTGCGCGACCGTTCGAGCGACTTCGGCGGTGAAGGCTACGTCCGTATCACATTCGGTACGGTCGCGCAGATGCGCACGCTCCTGCGCGAGCTGAAACGAATATTGGAGCCAAGTTCTTAAGTTTATGTAGCGTCGGGCTTCAGCTTGGCGGGGGCTTATCTTAAGGTTTGTATGTAGCGCCGGGCTTCAGCCCGGCAGATTTTGGTGTCGTCGAAAGTGAAGAGAGCCGGGAACGTTATGAGAAAAGCGAACCTGCACAGGAAGACGAAAGAGACCGACATCCGGCTGAAGCTGAATCTCGACGGCCGCGGAAAGTCGCACATCAGCACGGGCGTCCGTTTCTTCGATCACATGCTCGAACAGATCGCGCGCCACGGCGGCCTCGATCTCGATCTCACCGCGCGCGGCGATCTCGACGTTGACCAGCACCACACCGTCGAGGACGTGGGAATCGCGCTCGGCGAAGCGGTCAAGCAGGCGCTCGGATCGAAGCGCGGAATTCTGCGCGCGGGCTACTTCCTGATGCCCATGGACGACTGCCTGGCCGCCGCGGCGCTCGATTTTTCCGGCCGCGCCTACTGCGTTTGCAGCTTCAAGATTTCGGCGGCGCGCGTGGGCGATTTCCAAACCGAGCTGATGGAGGATTTTTTCCGCGCATTCGCGCACGCGGCCAGCGCCAACGTGCATCTGAAATTGATGTACGGCCGGTCGTCGCACCATCAAGTCGAATCCATCTTCAAGGCGTTCGCAAAAGCGCTGCGTTTCGCCGTCACGCGCGACCGCCAGCTTCGGCGCGTCCTGCCGTCCACGAAGGGCCTGCTATAGGAGAATGCTGTGAAAATCGCGATCATCGATTACGGCGCGGGCAATCTGCCCTCGGTCGAGCGCGCGCTGCGAAAACTGGGCGCCGAAACCGAGCGCGCCGTCGAGCCGCGCCAGGTCGCTTCGGCAAAGGTAATCGTCCTTCCCGGCGTTGGCCACTTTGCTGCGTTCGTCGCCGGCCTGCGCGAGCGGAACCTCACGTCGTCGCTTCGCGCGGCCCACGATTCCGGCGTGCCCATCCTCGGAATTTGTCTCGGCCTTCAGGCGATGTTCGCGTCGAGCGAGGAAGCGCCCGGCGAGCCTGGCCTTGGCTTTTTTCCTGACGAAGTGCGCGCCCTGCCCACCAACGTTAAATCGCCTCACATCGGCTGGAACCAGGTGCGGCGCATGCAGGAAAGTTCATTGCTGCGCGGCATTCCCGAGGATGCCTACTTCTATTTCGCGCACTCCTATGCCGCTCCGGCGTCGGCCGCGCCCACCGTTGCCGCGTGCGACCACGGCGTCTCCTTCGCGGCGGTGATCGAGCAAAAAAATCTTCGCGCCGTGCAGTTCCATCCGGAAAAATCCGGCGAGACCGGCGCGCTCGTACTGCGCAATTTCGTGGAGTCGGTGCGCGGGGAGTCGGTGACATGACGCTCGCCCGCCGCATCATTCCCTGCCTCGACGTCGATGCCGGCCGCGTGGTCAAGGGCATCGAGTTCGAAGGCCTGCGCGACATGGGCGATCCCGCCGAGCTCGCCGCGCGCTACAACCGCGAAGGCGCGGACGAACTGGTCGTCCTCGATATCAGCGCGTCGCACCAGGGACGCTCCACGTTCCTCGACACGATCTGCCGCGTCGCCGAGCAGTTGAACATTCCGCTCACCGCCGGCGGAGGAATTCGAAAAATGGAGGAGGGCCGCGCCGTCCTGCTCGCCGGCGCGGACAAAGTCACGGTGAACACCGCCGCAGTTCAGCGCCCGGAGCTGATTTCGGAACTGTCGCAGCAATTCGGCGCGCAAGCGGTCGTGCTGTCGCTCGACGTGAAACGAAAAGGAAATTCGTGGGAGGCCTATACGCGCGGCGGGCGCGACGCGACCGGGCTGGATGCCGCCGAATGGGCCGCTGAAGCCGTCTCGCGCGGAGCGGGCGAAATCCTGCTCACCTCGATCGATCGCGACGGCACGTGCAGCGGCTTCGATTGCGAATTGACCGCGAAGATCGCGGCCACCGTCCCCGTGCCGGTGATCGCATCGGGCGGCGCGAATTCGTTCGACGATTTTTTCGATGTTTTTACGAAGGGCCGCGCGGATGCGGCCCTCGCCGCCTCCATCTTTCACATGGAAACGCAGTCCATTTCCGCGATGAAAAAATTTCTGGCCGAACGCGGCGTGCCGGTTCGCACGAGCCGGTGACGCACGGCATCACGGAGATCGGCTCGTGAAATGGCTCGGAGCGGGTCGAAGTAGGCAGAGGTTTTTAGGGGGTCGGACCTTCAGGTCCGACATAAGATCGTCGCGCGCAGCGCGTACCTTTGCGCTGACTTTATCGCGACATGTAGTCTTCTAAGCTCGCCGCCTTCGGGAGCGACTTGTATTCGACTGGCACCATGATCATTCCTTGCATCGATCTTCAGGGTGGCAAAGCCGTGCAACTCGTGCGCGGGCGCAAACGCGCTCTCGCCGTGGACGACGTTCTCGGCCTGCTCGACCGCTTCCGCGACTATCCGATCCTCCACGTGATCGACCTCGACGCCGCGATGCGAAAAGGATCGAACGCCCGCTGGATCAAGCGGCTCTGCCGCAGCGCGCATCGCAAAGTCCGCGTCGGCGGCGGCATCCGCACGGCCGCGCGCGCCGAAAGAATCCTATCGTGGGGCGCCGAGAAAATCATCGTCGGCAGCGCGGCCTTCGAAAATGGAGAGGTGGCGCGCCATTTTCTTCGTGAACTCGCCGCGCGTGTGGGACGCAAGCGGGTGATCGTGGCGCTCGATACCGAGGGTGGCCGGATCGTGGTGCGCGGCTGGCGCGAAAAGCTCAAACTTCGCCCCGGCGACGTGATTCCCGAACTCGAGCCCTACTGCTCCGAGTTCTTTTCCACCTTCGTCGACAACGAAGGTACAATGAAAGGGACGGACCTCGCCGGTTTCCGGCGGTTGCGGCGCGTGACTCGGTTTCCGATCACCGCCGCCGGCGGGATTCGCAGCATGCGCGAGGTTCGCGCTCTTGAAAAGCTCGGCATGCACGCCGCCGTCGGCATGGCGATCTACACAGGCCGACTCGCCTCAGAAACCACCGGAATCCAGAAAATTCAAAAACGCCCCTAAAATCATTAAGTCTTTGATTCTAAATGACTAACCAAATTTTGGCGCGCTAGTTTTTGCGCAAAATTGGCAATTAACCGCGCTTGAGCGGTCCTTACCCGCGCAAAATCTGGCATTTTTCGCACCGAACTTTCGTACCACCCAATTGGGTCGCAGGCTCCATAGGTGATAGTCCGGCCCGGACAGTACCCTTCTCTCCGTTGCAAGACGCAGCCACTCGGCCCCGGCAAACGGGGCCTTCGACTGGGGGACGGGCGATGGGAACTGAGAGAATCCGCAAGCCGGCGCGCAAGAGCATGTTACTGGCAGCAGCTCTGATCTTCTGCCAACCGCTTTTCGCGCAGCACATGTTCATCGTGCTCCCGCACTCGAACGAGGGAGATGGCAATCCAATCAGTTTCATGCGGCCGCACTACCTGATTCACGCGGCGGCCGGGAGCAGTACCTCGGGACCGCCGACCTCCGCGTTCGCCCCCGCGCAGGTGCGCCACGCATACGGCTTCGACCAAATCACGAATCAAGGCGCAGGCCAGACAATCGGGATCGTGGATGCATACGACGATCCGAACGCTGAGGCCGATCTCGGCGCGTTCGACGCGCAGTTCAATTTGCCGGCGTGCACGAGCAGCAACGGCTGCTTCCGCAAGATCTATTCCAAGGGCAGCAAGCCCGCGGCGAATGCCAACTGGGCCGTGGAGATCGCACTCGACGTCGAATGGGCGCACGCCGTCGCCCCCAAGGCGACGATCCTGCTCGTGGAAGCTCCTTCGAACAGCTTGAGCGATCTCGTGGCCGCCGTGGACGTGGCCGTGCGCGACGGAGCCTCGGTTGTGTCCATGAGCTGGACCGTCGGAGAATTCAACGGCGAGATCAGCCTCGACAATCATTTCGCTTCGAACGGCGTGACGTTTCTTGCCGCTTCGGGCGACAGCGGCACCGGCGTGGCCTATCCCGCCGCCTCGCCCGACGTGATCGGCGTCGGCGGCACGACGCTTGTGCTCAGCGCCAACGGAAGCTACTCGAGCGAAACAGCGTGGAGCGGCAGCGGCGGCGGCCTGAGCACGATGGAGCGCGAGCCGTCATTCCAGTCGCAATTCGCGATCCCCGATGATCCGCGCGGCTATCGCGGCAGCCCCGACGTTTCCTACAACGCCAATCCCGGCACGGGCTACGCGATTTACGATTCGGTGGGAATCAACGGATACTCCGGATGGTTTCAGGTCGGCGGGACCAGTGCCGGCACGCCGCAGTGGGCCGCCCTGTTCGCCATCGCGAACTCGCTGCGAGCCGCGGCCCGCAAGAGCAACCTGAGCAGCACGGACACCACGGTCTATTCCCTTGCGAAAGCCGCTCCCGCCACCGACTTCCACGCAGTCACCCAGGGTACGAACGGCACGTGCGGCACGATCTGCACGGCCTCGGCCGGTTACGACTATGTGACGGGCCTCGGCACATCGCAGGCCGCCGCCTTGATCAACGCGCTGGTGGCGCAGCGGTAGAAGCGCGGAGCGCCTTCCTTTTTGTCCGTGACAAAACCCGCCACGGCGGCTTCGACCGGTGGCACCCTATTCAAACGGATTACTTCCGGATGTGCCGTGACTCGCCCGCAATTAGTGGCAAGCTCCAATTGGGCCCCCCGACTTCCCACAACCGGACTTCTGGGGCGTTCGGGGCGATTGCACTTGTGTGCTTCCACGTTACACGTCCACTGAGCGGAGAAAAATTGAGTTTCGGCATTGTTCGCAAAGACTTGGCTTGAGTATAATTTAGACACGAGTCGAATCAAATGCCGACTGGGAGCTCGCTTGGTTCATGGCGACCGAAACACTGCGAAGCGCTACTTGATACTCCTCCTGGCATTGGCTTTCGACTCCAACCTCACCATGGCTCAACAAGGTCGCACGGCCAATTCCGGATCGTGGTCCGGCGTAATCGTCAACAGCGGCTGCACCGTCGACGAAGCCTTCGCTGAGGCAGCGAAGTGCACAGACAAGCTGCCGGGAGCAAAGCTGGTTTTATATGACGATACGATCCGCCAGATTTACGACCTCGACCCTCAGGCGCAAGCTGCCGGTCGTCTGGGAGACAGCGTCACGGTCAGGGGCACTCTCGAAGGCAATACGATCCACGTTGTCTCCCTCGAAGCTCTCACTTCGATTGGACTCGCAGTCGGACAGAAGGCGCCCGCATTTTCTGCTCGCGACCAGTTCGGCCAGAAACAGACCCTAGAAAGTCTGAAAGGATCGCACGGCACCGTTCTCCTCTTTTTCCGTTCCGCGGATTGGTGACCCTACTGCAAAGGGCAGCTGGTTCAGCTGCAGAGCGCCAAAGCACGATTTGAGAGGCAAGGGATCAAACTCGCGGCTATCAGCTATGACAGCGAAGAAATACTGAAAGACTTTGCGGACCGCCGGAGGATTGATTTCCCTTTACTCGCCGACCCTGAGTCCAAAACGATTCGGGCCTTTCAGGTTCTCAACAACGAAGCCGTCGGTCAGTTCCAGGGGATGGCGCGACCCGGATACTTCTACATCGACACGAACGGCGTCATTCGGGAAAAGTTCTTCGAGGCGAAGTACCGGATACGGCTCTCTGGGAACAACCTAATCGCCAAGCTCTTTCCGGAATTAGGCGAAGAAGTCACGGATTCCATCGAAGCTCCCCAGCTTCAGCTCGTGGTTGAGCAATCCGACCGCACTGCCGTTCCCGGCAGCCGCATAACGCTCGCTGCGGAAGTACGGCTCCCGCCGGACGTCCATGTGTACGCGCCGGGGACGAAAGGCTACAAACCGATCAACCTGGTGATCGATCCCACCCCGGAAGCGCAACTCAATCCGGCGGTCTACCCACGCTCCAAGATTCTCTATTTGCCGGCGATCAAAGAGCGCGTGCCTGTTTTCGAGGGCACGTTCCGCATCAGCCAGGATCTGCAAGTGGGCACTTCGGCGGAGTTCAGCAACTCGCTTGGGCCGGATGGAAAGACCATCACGATTGCGGGAAAGCTCGAATATCAGGCGTGCGATAGCAAGATTTGCTTCTTGCCGACCTCGATTCCTGTTCAGTGGCAGCTACGGGTTCTGCCCCTCGATCGGCAGCGAGCGCCGGAGAATATTCGGCACAGATAACGAAATTTGACCCTGTGGCGTCCTCAAGCAAACAGCGCTTCACAAGATAACGCTTTCGGGGGCACACAGCGAGGAGGCAGCCATGTCCGAGGTAGTTTACGTTTCCAAGGTCCGGATCGAGCGAAAGATTGGCCCGCTGCGCATTGCTTTTCTCCCAGGTGAACCGCAGCCGGTTGCATTCAGCGTCCACGGTGCGATTGCGCAACACTACAAGATCGATCCTGCCAAACTCACGGAATCCCACGCTTCCACGATTGATTACGTTATTGCAGCCACCGCCGGTTGAATGCTCGGCACTTTTGGAGGCGCGCTGGAAGCGCGTCGCATCGACGCGAGCAACGGCAAGCTCATCGCGGAAGTGACCGGCGAGGTGGAACTAGAGGAGGGCGTTCTCGTGATCCGCCGCATCCACGTCGCCATGCAACTGGTGGCTTCTGAAGAATCCCGCGACACTGTGGAGCGCGTGCACGGAGGCTATGCAATGCGCTGTCCCTTGTATCGCACCTTGCACAACGCGATCGAGCTCTCATCCTCTTACGCCTTGGTCCCTTTGCCTTCTTGACATGGACTTATGGAAGTCAAATCACCGAACACCACGGTGCTAAGGTTGATTCATCGGTGTTAGCAGATCCGCCGATCCTGGGCGAATAGTCGGCAACACGGAAACTATCCAGAAACGGGGTTGTGGGAAGCGAAGGATAAGGTTCTGGGGCACTTGTCGGCTACTCGGGAATTATCTCGAACAGGCAACCAGCCAACCGGGTAGTGCCCGACAAACGGTAACTGGACAAGTGCGCTAGCGGCAAACCGCAATGCAAAGGCAGCGCGGGCGGGTTTGAAACCCGCCCCTACAGAGCGAAAAAAGCAACAACCCTTCCGCGAGCAGCATGCACAGTCCTGCCTCCGTCGTTTCGCCCTTTTGTTCTATATAACAGCGGCGCGCGAGCGGCGTCGCGCAAATTCGTCCCGATAGTGTATAGTTTTTTGAGGCGCGGCCATCCTGAACGCCCGGTCGCTTTGGCTCCAGGCCACTTCAAATCGCCTTGCGCCGGATCCTTCTGACAATGAAAAAGCCATTACGAGTGATGAAATTCGGCGGCACGTCTGTGGGCGACGCCGCGTGCATCGCGCGGGTCGCGCAGATCGTGAAGGAGGCTTCGCGCGAAGGTCCGATCGTGGCCGTCGTTTCCGCGATGAGCGGGGTGACCAACCGGCTGATCGAAGCCGCCGCGCAAGCGGAGGCCGGAAATCTCGACCAGGCCGCCGCGATTTTCGAAGCCCTGCGCAAACAGCATGACCTAGCGCTTTCCGCGCTGGTCCACGACGAAGAAAAGCGGAAGCGGCTGGCGAGTTGTCTCAAGAAAGTTTTCGATGAGGGCGAGCAACTCTGCAAAGGAACGGCGCTGCTCCACGAGCTGACTCCGCGCACGCTCGACGCGATCTCAAGCCTCGGCGAGCGGCTTTCCGCGCCCATGGTCGCGGGCGCGCTTTCCGAGCTGGGAGCGCCGAGCGAGTCCGTCGAAGCGACCGAACTGATCGTCACGGACTCCTACCACGGCGGCGCCGATCCGATCATGGACCGCACGCGCGAGTGCTCCGAAGCGCGGCTGCGGCCGCTGCTCGAGCGGGGCGTGATTCCGGTGGCCACCGGCTTCATCGGGGCGACAGCGGACGGCGTCCTGACAACCCTTGGGCGCGGGGGTTCGGACTACTCGGCGACCATCCTGGGCGCGGCGCTGGACGCGGACGAAATCATCATCTGGACCGATGTGGACGGCGTGCTGACGGCCGACCCTCGGCTCGTGAAGGAAGCGCGCACGATTCCCGAGATTTCCTACAGGGAAGCGACCGAACTGGCCTATTTCGGCGCGAAGGTGCTGCATCCGAAAACGCTTCGCGCGGTGGAGCAGGCAGGCATTCCCGTCTGGATCCGGAACAGCTTCGCGCCGGAGTTGACCGGCACGAAAATCACGCCGAAAGGCCTCAGCAACGGCGGCGGCGTGAAGGCGCTCACGGCCATTCGAGATGTGGCGCTCATTACGGTCGGCGGGCCGGGGATCGTCGGCCTGCCGGACGTCCTCGGCCGCACGTTCTCCACGACCGCGGAGCTGCACGCCAACGTGCTGCTGATCTCCCAGTCGTCATCGCAGAACGACATCTGCTTTATCGTGGCGGCTTCGGATGCCAAGCGGACCGTCGAGGCGCTGCGGAAGGAGTTCGCGCAGGACGTGGCGCACGAAAAGGTGGAACACATCACGCTCGATCCGAACATCGCCATTGTGGCGGTGGTCGGAGAAAACATGCGCGGAACGCCGGGCGTGGCAGCGCGCACGTTCATGGCGGTCGGAAAAGAAAGCGTGAACATCATCGCGATCGCCCAGGGGTCTTCGGAGAGCAACATCTCGTTCGTCGTGTCCGACAAGGACATGAAGGCGGCGGTCATGGCGGCGCACCGGGAATTTGGACTGGCCGCACCGAAAGCGCGCGAATCCAAGGCAAAGGGTTCCTGAAATGGTGGAGAAGGTCGCTCACGCGCCAAAGACGGAGACAGAAAAGGGCGTTCAGCGCTGCGTCAACCGCGCGTGCGGCGCCAGGTTCGGCCTCCGCGAGCGAATCTACGTGTGTCCGCGCTGCGGCGAGACGCTCGAAATCGATTGCCGGCTCGTGCGGCCGCACGATCCCTCGGCGCTGCGGAAGTACTGGGCGGCGAAGACAACTTCGAAGCTGCCGCGCGACGCGAGCGGCGTCTGGCGGTATCACGATGTGCTCCCATTCGGCGAAACCGCGCCGTTCGTGACTCTGTTTGAAGGGAACACGCCGCTCTTCCACGCTCCGCTTTCGGCGAAGTACTGCGGCTTGATGGATCTGCGCCTGAAGCACCAAGGCTACAATCCGACCGGCTCGTTCAAGGACACCGGCATGGCCACGGCGATGACGCAAGCGCTGATCTCCGGCGCGCGCACCGCCGTTTGCGCAAGCACGGGAAACACGGCGGCGAGCCTCGCGGCGTACGCTTCGCGCGCAGAATTGCAATCGGCAATCCTGTTGCCGCGCGGACAGGTTTCGCCCGCGAAGCTCGCGCAGAGCCTGGACTACGGCGCGCTGGTCCTCGAAATCGACGGGAACTTCGACGACTGCATGCGTCTGGTGCAGGAACTCGGCGACGACCCCTCGATCTACGTGGCGAACTCGATCAATCCGTTCCGCATCGAGGGGCAAAAGACGGTCGCCTACGAAATGATGGAGCAGTGCCTGTGGCAGGCGCCGGACCACGTCGTCGTTCCCGGCGGAAACATGGGCAACAGCACAGCGCTCGGCAAGGGCTTTCAGGAGCTGCTCGATCTCGGTCTAATCAAGCGACTGCCGAAGCTGAGCGTGATTCAGGCGGAAGGCGCGGCGCCGCTCGCGCGCCTGTTCGCGAGCCTCGATCCGAACCAGTCAGCCGACGATGAGCGCATCCCGGAAAAACTGGCGCCGGTCGCGAATCCGCAGACGCTCGCCACGGCCATCAAGATCGGCGCACCGGTTTCGTGGAAGAAGGCCCTGCGCGCCGTCCTGCGCTCGGGCGGAAAAATCATCGCCGTGAGCGAACAGGAAATTGCCGACGCGAAGGCGATGATCGGGCGCGACAGCATCGGCTGCGAACCGGCTTCGGCCACCACGGTCGCGGGCATCAAGAAATTGGCAGCCGCGGGCCATATCCGGCACAAGGAAGACGTGGTCGCGGTGCTGACGGGTCACGCGCTGAAAGACCCGGACTACATGATCAACTATCACCGCGGAACGCTCTCGCTCGACTCCGGCGCGAAGGACGGCTCTGCGCCGCCGCAACCCATTCTGGGCGCATTCCGAAACGCTCCGGAGCGAGTGGCGGCCACAAAAGCCGCCATCATCGAGAGTCTCGAACGACGGCGATAGAGATAGCTTGCGGAAAGGACCAAAACCGGAGCTTCAGGGGCTAAAGCCCCGCGCGGATTGTTGCGTTTACGGCGGGGCTGAAGCCCCGCCCTACAAAGCTCTGCCGATTCTTGCGCAAACTGTAAGGCTGCATCGATCATGAGCCCTGCGCGCCAAAGTTCATTCGAAGTGCGAGTCCCCGCATCGACCGCAAACCTGGGCGCCGGCTTTGACTGCCTGGGCCTCGCTCTCGAGATGTACCTCAGCGTGCGCGCGTCGCTGCTCGCTGAACCGGGCTCGCGCACGCTCGCGCGAAGCCGCGGCGTCCGCGGCACATCTCAACTTCCGAAAGACCCCGACCAGAATTTGATTTTCCGCGCCATGCGGCTCACGGCCGAGCGCGAAGGCTTTCAACTGCCGCGCGTGCGGATCGCGGTGCAAAACGAAATTCCCGTGGCAGGCGGACTGGGAAGCAGCGCGGCGGCAACCGTGGCCGGGATCGCGCTGGGCTTCGCGGTTACCGGGCGGCCGATCGCCAAGGATGCGGCGCTGCGCTACGCGACGGAGATGGAAGGCCATCCCGACAATGTGGCCGCCGCGCTGCTGGGCGGACTGGTGGTGACGCTCACGCGCAGCGACGGCACCGTCGCCGCCGTCCGGAAGCGCTGGCCGAAGGTGATTCGCGTGATTGTGGTGACGCCCAACGTGACGCTCGAAACGAAGAAATCGCGCGCCGTTCTGCCGCAAAGCGTCGCGCGCGCCGACGCCGTGCACAATTTGCAGCGGTCCGCCGTTTTTGTGGCGGCGCTCGAAGACCGCCGCTACGAACTTCTGTGGGACGCCATGCAAGACCGTTTGCACCAAACCGCCCGCCAGGCGTTAATCCCCGGGCTTGCCGAAGTGCTCGCGTTGCCGCGCATGCCAGGCCTGCTGGGCGTGGCGCTGAGCGGCGCGGGCCCGAGCGTGATTGCTCTCGCCACCGAGAGGTTCGATGAAATCGGAAAAGTGGTTGCCCGGTGTTTCGAGCGGCACGATCTTTCTCCGACGGTCCGAAATCTGGAAGCCGCGCAAGAAGGAATTTCCTCCACGCAGAAGTACATCTCGCAGAAGTAAGAGTTTTTCCTTGCCGGGCTGAAGCAATCTCCTTTTGAGTCTGAGCCGAGATTCCCGCCGTTCCGGCGCCGAGATTCCTCATCCTTCGCCACTGCGCCCGATTTCCGCGCAAAGTGAGGGAGAAGGGCGCGGAAATCGGGCTGCTCAGTCTTCGGAATGACAGTCAGATCCAAACGGAGCAAAGGAATGTTTTCAGGCTTTGCGTCTTTTGCGAATCGAGGCGAGCCAGAGAATCGACAGGCCGAACAAGAGCAAAAGCGCTGCGTCGGGTTCGGGCGTTGCAGTGGGTGGAGGTTCGGGCGGCGGGCTGTTGGGAACAAGCGAACCGCCTCCGCCGACGAACGGGAAGACCACCGGCGGAATCACGCCTCCCGTCGGCGAACCGCCGGGCAGCATGTTTTGAGCGCCAGGGAAAGAGAGTGTGTACGCCGGCGAAACATCGAGCGGAACATCGTTCATGGCCACGAGTTCCGGAGCAGCTTCCATCGCTTCCGCCGGAGGTTCGTGCGGCGACACTGGTTCAGATGCGGTCGACGACAACCGGTTCCCGCAGCGAGTTCGCGCCTCATGCGACCCGTCGGTGATCAGAGTTTCGCCTTTGGGGAGTTTCAGTTTTCGGTTGGTCCAGTAGACGCGGTCACCGAGCCGGTACGACACGTAGGCCATGCGATCCTGGCCGAGACGGATGATCCGCAGTTTCGCGAGGTCGAACCCCGCGTAATGGCCGGCGACTACGGGATCACGTTCGACGGCATTCTTTAGCTCTTGCGCGCCCTCCACGCCGCCCGGAATCACGGAATAAGGAAAAAGAGGGCGCGCTGCCAGCATGGAAGCGTTGCGGGAAGCAGAAAGTCCCTCGAACCAAGGCTGACTAGAATTCGGTGCGCTCGATGAAGCAACCGGCGTTTGCGTCTTCCGGTGACTCTGCCAGGCAAACGGAGAAGCGAGAAGCGCCCCTGCCAGCGCGAATATCAGGGCGGCGCGGTACGGCCACTTGAGAGGGTTGCCCCTCCGCCTTCGTCTCCGAGTTTTCTGGAATCTGCCCATAATTTCTTCGGCGATCGCAAGTACGTCTGCGCGCACAGCATAAATGTGCAATCTTCCTGCCAGCGATCGTGTGCCTGATTTCCTTGCGCTACAGTGAGATACGCGAAGAGACACCTACGATGGGAAGACTCGCGGTACCGCAATTGAGAAGATGGTTTTCCGGGCTGTGCTTTTTTGAAACAGCCTGTTCGCCGCTGGTACTCGTGTCTTGTTACTTCAAGCTGCTGTTGTTGGACGCGCGGGCGGTGCCATGAACTCGGGGCCGACGGGATTGGTGACGGCTTCGTCCACGATCTTGGATATTTCCGCTCTCGCGTCCGCGTCCAGGGTCCATCCGTCGATGTTGGCCACAGGCGCCAATTGATCGGGATGGCGCGCGCCCCACAGAGCGGACGTCACGCCCGGCTGGTCGAGCGCCCAGCGCGATTCGCGAGACGTTAATTTTCGTTCCGCTGATTTGCGCGTATTCCATAGGGGTTCCTTTCAGAAGCCTTTGTTGAGCATCAATTTCTTCGATGACAGAAACCGCCGCCCGGACTCAGTCGTCAAACATGATTCGAGTCCTCGATGGGATGTCCTGCATCCGTCGCGCGACTGAGCCCATCTAATCTGCTTTGGATGCATGTATTTGCATCCTGTCTGTGATTCGGGCCGCGCGTGCGATAATAGTCTTACGCGCGATCTTGCAACGCCGTTGCGCGACGGGTTGGCCTTGGTTTTTCTCCGAAGGAACTCAGGAGCCCTGAACAGATGTGGATTGTTCGACTCGCTTTACGCCGGCCTTACACATTCATCGTCGCATCCATTTTGATGCTGATCCTGGGTGTTGTTTCCATCGTCCGGACTCCCACTGATATTTTCCCGGACATCGATATTCCGGTCATCACCATCGTCTGGCAGTACACGGGACTTTCACCCGAGGAGATGTCCGGCCGGGTGGTATTCAACTTCGAGCGGTCGTTGACCACGACCGTCAACAACATCGAGCACATCGAATCGCAATCCCTGAATGGCGTCGGTCTCGTCAAGGTTTTCTTTCATCCGCACACGGATCTCGCCGGCGCCATCGCTCAAGTGACGGCGATCAGCCAGAGCACCGTTCGTAACCTGCCTCCGGGCATCACGCCGCCGTTCATCATCACGTATAACGCCTCATCCGTGCCGATTTTGCAGCTGGGCCTCTCCGCCCCGGGCATCAGCGAACAGCAACTGGCCGACATGGGCCAAAACTTCATCCGCACCGGGCTCATCACGGTTCCCGGCATCTCAATTCCCTATCCGTACGGCGGGAAACAGCGCACGGTGATGGTGGACCTCAACACGTCGGCGCTTCAGGCGAAAGGGCTATCGCCTCTCGACATCGTCAACACGGTCAACGCCCAGAACCTCATTCTTCCGGCCGGCACGGCCAAGATCGGAGAATATGAGTATCAGGTGGATATGAATGGCTCGCCGCAGACCGTGAACGAGTTGAACGATCTGCCGATCAAGACCGTCGGCGACTCGACGATCTACATTCGCGACGTCGGGTACGTCCGGGATGGCTTTACCCCGCAAACAAACATCGTCCGGGTGAATGGATCGCGCGCGGCCCTGATCTCGATACTGAAGCTCGGCGACGCATCGACGCTCGACGTCATTGCAGGTGTGCGCAAGATGCTCCCATCGGTCGAGGCATCCCTGCCGCTGCACGTCGATATCAAGGCCCTCTCGGACCAGTCGGTTTTTGTGAAGGCCTCGATCAATGGCGTCGTGCGAGAGGGTGCGATCGCCGCTTGTCTTACTGGCCTGATGATTCTTGTGTTCCTGGGAAGCTGGCGCAGCACCGTCATCATCGCCGTGTCGATTCCGCTTTCGGTGCTCACCTCGCTCGTCGTGCTGGGGGCGCTGGGCGAGACGATCAACATCATGACTTTGGGAGGCCTGGCGCTCGCGGTCGGAATCCTGGTGGACGATGCGACGGTGGAAGTCGAAAACATCAACCGCAACCTCGATCAGGGGAAGGAAATCATACAGGCAATTCTGGACGGTGCGTCACAGATCGCGGTGCCGGCCTTGGTTTCCACCCTTTCGATCTGCATCGTGTTCGTTCCGATGTTCTTTCTTTCGGGAGTCCCCCACTATCTTTTCGTGCCGCTGGCCGAGGCGGTGGTGTTCGCGATGCTGGCGTCGTATCTGCTGTCGCGGACGCTCGTGCCGACGATGGCCCGGTATCTGCTGCTGGAGCAAACCGAGGAAGAGCGCCGCGAGCGAACCGAGAAGTCGCGAAATCCGTTCGTGCGCATGCAGGCGAAATTCGAGACGGGTTTCGAACGTTTTCGCGAAGGGTACCACCGGCTGCTCGGTGCGGCGATCCGCCACAGCAAAGTTTTCGTCATCGCCTTTTTTGCCGCGTGCGTGCTTTCGTTTGCGCTTGTGCCGCTCGTCGGGCAGGATTTTTTCCCGAGCGTCGACAGCGGCGAGTTCGTGTTCCACATGCGCGCGCCGACGGGAACCCGCATCGAAGACACGGCCGCCCTTTGCGACCGGGTCGAGGAAGATATTCGCAAGGAGGTCCCTCCCGACGAACTCAAGACAATTCTCGACAACATCGGGCTTCCTTACAGCAACCTCAACCTTTCCTACAGCACTTCGGCTCCGATCGGGCCGGGGGATGCGGACATTCAGGTGGAGCTTGCGCCCAAACATCATCCGACCGTCGGCTACATTCGCGATCTCCGTCGAAAGCTCGGGCGCGATTTCCCGGGAGTCATCTTCTACGAATTGCCTGTCGACATCGTTACTCAAATCCTGAACTTCGGCTTACCGGCGCCGATTGACATCAAGATCGTCGGCCGCAACCTGACCGACAACCGCTATTTTGCGGAAAACCTGATGAACCGCCTCAAATTCGTTCCCGGCATGGTCGATCTGCGAATCCAGCAGCCGCTCAATTATCCGAAGCTGCACATCGACGTGGACCGCACGAAAGCGGCTGAGGTCGGGTTTACGCAGCGCGATGTAGCGCAGAATCTCCTGATTTCACTCAGCGGCAGCTTCCAGACTGCCCCGGCGTTCTGGCTTGACCCCCGCACCGGCGTCAGCTACACGATCACGACGCAGACGCCGCAGTATCGCGTGAATTCGCTTCAGGACCTCGAAAACATCCCCATCGCCAACGCGAGCGGAAGCAATGCCCCGCCGCAGATTATGGCGGGCCTCGCTTCATTCACGCGAGGAGCAGAGATGGGAGAGGTAACTCACTACGACATTCAGTCCGCGATCGATATCTACGGCGCGGTGGACGGGCGGGACCTTGGCGGAGTCGCGCGCGACATCACGCCGATCATCGACCATAGCGAAAAGGACTTGCCTGCAGGATCGCAGATACTCGTCCGCGGTCAGATCGATACCATGAACTCGTCGTTCATCGGCCTGCTGGCCGGCCTTGGATTCTCGATCGTTCTGGTCTACCTGTTGATTGTCGTGAATTTCCAGTCCTGGCTCGACCCGTTTATTATCCTGATGGCCTTGCCGGCGGCGCTGGCGGGAATCATCTGGTTCTTGTTCATCACGCACACGACGATCAGCGTCCCGGCGCTCACCGGCGCGATCATGTGCATGGGCGTGGCGACCGCCAACAGCATCCTTGTGGTGAGCTTTTCCAAGGAGCAGTTGCAAGCCGGGCGAACCGCGGCGGAAGCGGCGCTCGATGCGGGATTCACGCGCTTCCGGCCCGTCCTGATGACGGCGCTCGCGATGATCATCGGCATGCTGCCGATGTCACTCGGGCTCGGCGAAGGCGGCGAACAAAACGCGCCGTTGGGCCGCGCCGTGATCGGCGGCCTGCTGTTCGCGACGGTGGCAACCCTGTTCTTTGTTCCTGTAGTCTTCAGCACCGTGCATGGATGGCGCGAAGAGGACGAATCATCGACGGTCTCCGAGTGAAACGAATGCAGGCCGGAGGTCGTCTATCTACTGATATGCAGACGAGAAGAACAAGTCATGGCCGATAGGCAGGAAGCCGTCCCGGAGCAGCCGCGCTCGAAGCATGGCGTTTTGGCGCTGGTCATCGCGCTGTTGATCGTCGCCGCCATCGTGATCGCCGGCGTCGTGCCCCGGCGGAGGGCCAGCGCCGCTCTGGAAAAGGAGACGAACGATCTGGCCATTCCGACCGTTGTGGTGATGCACCCGAAGCTAGGCGCGCCCCAGAACGAGGTTGTTCTCCCGGGAAACATCCAGGCCTTCAACGATTCGCCTATCTACGCCCGCACGAACGGATATTTGAAGAAATGGTACGTGGATATCGGCGCCCGCGTGAAAGCGGGCCAGTTGCTTGCGGACATCGAAACTCCCGAAGTGGATCAGCAGCTCGATCAGGCGCGCGCCGATTTGAACACGGCGCAGGCGAATTACCATCTCTCGGAAATCACGGCGCAGCGGTATCAGGACCTGCTGAAGACGGACTCCGTATCGAAGCAGGACGTGGACAACGCCACGGGCGATTTCGCGGCCAAGAAGGCCATGGTGGCCTCCGCCGAATCGAACGTGAAGCGTCTCGAGGAATTGCAGTCCTTCGAGAAAATCTACGCACCGTTCGATGGCGTCATCACCGCGCGTAACACCGACATCGGACACCTGATCAACTCCGGCGCGGGCGCCCCGGTCACCGAGCTATTTCATATGGCCGCAACTCAAGAGCTGCGCGTGTACATCAACGTCCCGCAGCAGTATTCGCAGTCGGCCAAGCCCGGCCTCGTCGCCGATCTGACTCTCCAGGAATTTCCCGGCCGCCGCTTCAAGGGCACGCTGGTCCGGACGGCCGATTCAATTGACGTCGCTTCGCGCACGCTCCTAGTGGAAGTGGACGTGGACAATCGCGGCGGCGAACTCCTGCCCGGCGCCTACGCCGAGGTTCACCTGAAAGTGCCTGCAGGTTCGCCGGCTTTTATCCTGCCCGTGAGCGCGCTGATTTTCCGCTCGGACGGCTTGCAGGTCGGGACGGTTCAGAATGGCAATCGCGCCGCGCTCGTGAACATCACGCTCGGCCGCGACATGGGAAATGAAGTCGAGGTGGTTTCCGGCTTGACGGCGGACGACTCTGTTATCGTGAATCCTCCGGATTCAATTGTTTCGGGTGAGACCGTCCGGATCACCGCAGCCCAACCGAACGCACCGGGGAGCGATGCATCCGGCAGTCCCTAGCGCTCTCGCGTGTTCGACAGGTTTGGAAGAACGAGGAACTGAGGAAGGAGAGTATCCATGAAACGTTTTTACCTGGGCGCGGCGATGACCATCGGCCTCGCCTTTCTGCTTTTCGCCGTGACCCGCGGTGAATACGCCGGCGCACAAGGGCAAGGCGGCCCGCCGCCGATGCCGCAGGGCCATCCTGTGGATCCAAACGCCAAGCCCGGCACCCCGGGCGTCTTCACCGATTTCAAGGGCGAAGCTCCGGGCAACGTGCACCACATTACGGCGGCCGATCTGCCGGGGCCCTATGCGACGAAGTCCTCGGCGATCTTCTCGCGGCCCGTGCCGAGACCAGCAGACGTATGGCCGCAAGCACCCGCCGGGTTCAAGGTCGCGCTCTACGCCGATACCCAAAAGGACGCGCCGAGGACGATCATAACCGCGCCCAATGGCGACCTTTTTGTGGCAGCGACCAACCAGGGCAAGATTCTGGTGTTCCGCGGCATCACGAGCGACGGGAAGCCCGAACAGACGGAGGAATTCGCGTCGGGCCTCAAGCTGCCCTTCGGCATTGCGTTCTATCCGCCGGGCCCCAATCCCCAGTACGTGTACATCGGCGACACGGATGCCGTCCTGCGCTTCCCATACAAGAACGGCGATATGAAAGCGACGGGACCCTCGGAAGTGATCGTCCCCAATCTCCCGGCCGGGCCCAACCATTTTGCACGTGGCGTCGTGTTCTCGCTCGACGGCAAGCGGATGTTCATCGCTGTGGGCTCGCACACCAACGTGACCGACATCGATACGGACACGAGCGAGTTTCACCGCGCCGATATTCTCGTGGCGAATCCGGACGGCTCGAACCTGAGCGTCTACGCCTCGGGAATCCGCAATGGTTGCGGCGTCACCGTCAATCCGCAGACAGGCGAGCTCTGGACCTCGGTGAACGAGCGCGACGAACTCGGCGACAATCTTCCGCCCGATTACATCACGCACGTCCAGGCGGGCGGATTCTACGGCTGGCCGTGGTATTACACGGGCGGCAATCCGGACCCGCGCTTCCCGGGGAAACATCCCGAGCTGAAGGATAAGGCGATCGTGCCCGACGTGCTTCTCGAACCGCACAATGCTTCGCTGAACATTACGTTCTACGAAGGGAAGCAGTTCCCCAAGCAGTATCGCGATCAGATGTTCGCGGCGGAACACGGCTCGTGGAACCGCTCCGTGCGAACGGGCTACGAAGTAATTCTCGTTCCCATGAAGAATGGCCACGCGACCGGCGAATACCAGGACTTCCTTACGGGTTTCGTTCTTCCCGATGGGAATGTGTGGGGGCGCCCGGTGGGCGTTGCTGTGGCGTCGGATGGCTCCTTGATGGTGACGGATGACGGCTCGAACTCAATCTGGCGAGTCACCTACGCAAAGAAATAGCCGAGCCGCATCTGGCAGTCCTCGATCGGTCTCAAAGCCCGTGTGCGGCTGCGGCGTGGAAGCCGTGATTTCGATCGCGCTTCTGGTTGTGCTTCTGCTGGGGGGCTGCACGGTCGGGCCGAAATACGTTCGGCCCTCGGCCGATGCGCCCGCTGCATACAAGGAAGCGCCCGGCTTCAAGCCTGCGCAGCCAAGCGACGACGTTACCAAGGGCAAATGGTGGGAAGCCTACGGCGATCCGCAGCTCAATTCGCTCGAAGAACAAGTCAGCGTCTCGAACCAGACGCTGAAGGCGGCGCAAGCGCAGTTCCTCGAGGCTCGCGCCGCGGTGCGCGTTGCTCGCGCGGCCTATTTCCCAAGTGTGTCGGGCACGGTTTCCGCCGGACGCACGCGTCAATCGCAGAATGGGCCGCTCTTCGGTGCAACCTCACCTGTCAATTACAACGACTTTCAGCTGCCTGTTGACGTCTCGTACGAACCGGACGTTTGGGGCCGCGTGCGGCGCACGGTGGAAGCCGCCCGTTCCGAAGCTCAGGCGAGCGCCGCCGATCTGGCGAGCGTGGATTTGAGCCTTCACGCCGAACTCGCGCTCGACTACTTCCAGTTGCGCGGCCTCGATTCGCAGAAGCAGCTCCTCGACTCGACCGTCGTGGCCTATGAGAAAACGCTTGAGTTGACGCAGAGCCGCTATCGGGGTGGCATCGCTTCCGCCGTGGATGTGGCCCAGGCGCAAACGCAGCTCGAAACCACTCGCGCGCAGGATGTCGACGTCGATGTCCAGCGTGCCGCGTTCGAGCACGCCATCGCCATTCTGATCGGCAAGGCGCCCTCCGAATTCGGACAGCAACCTGCGCCGCTTACCAATCCGCCGCCGCTGATTCCCGCGGGCTTGCCCTCCGATCTACTCGAGCGCCGCCCGGATATCGCCGCGGCCGAACGGCGCGTCCAGGAAGCGAATGCGCAGATCGGTGTCGCTCGTTCGGCATACTTCCCGCAGTTTTTGCTGACCGGTCAGGGAGGATTCGACAGCTCAAGGCTCGGCACCCTTCTTCAGGGCCCAAGCGGTTTCTGGTCGCTTGCGGGGTCGGCCGCCGAGTTGCTCTTCGATGGGGGCCAGCGCCGCGGCGTCACGGAGCAGGCGCGCGCCGCCTACGATCAGTCGGTGGACAACTATCGCCAAACGACGCTCACCGCGTTTCAGGAGGTCGAGGACAATCTCGCGGCTCTCCGCGTTTTGCAGGACGAATCCAAAACGCAGGATGCCGCCGTCGCCGCGGCCGAGCATTCTCTCGATCTCTCGAACACCCGCTACAGGGGCGGTGTCACCAGCTATCTTGAAGTGGTCACCGCGCAGAGCGCGGCTCTCGCGGACGAGCGAGCTGCCGCGGACATTCTCACGCGCCGCATGACCGCGAGCGTCCTACTGGTCAAAGCGCTCGGCGGCGGGTGGAACGTTTCGCAGATTCCATCGATGTAGCGCCCGCTGTTTGCGGCTAGAACCCCATCCGGCTCTGAATCTGAACCGAGGTTTCCGCCGTTCCGGCGCCGAGATTCCTCATCCCTCGCGACAACGCCCGATTGCCGCGCAAAGCGAGGGAGAAGGGCGCGGCAATCGGGCTACTCAGTCTTCGGAATGACAATCTGGCAACACGCAGCGAAGGACAATCAACAGAGCGAGATGGCCGCTAATCCGGCTCTTGCGTGACGATGTGGACATCCACGGCGGGGGCGTCGCGCAGGAAGTGGCTGATCGCGTTCATGTAGAGCACCTTCCGCCATCCCTCGACCGCCGTCCTCCCAAAGATCATCTGCGTGATGTGCTTCTCGCGCACGAACTGCGCCGCCGCATCGGCGACGTTGTCGCCCTTCAAGCGCACGGTCTTCGCACCCAGGCTTTCGGCGAATTGCAGGTTCGCCGCCAGAGCCTTTTCATCGCGCGCATTGCCGTTCTTTCCGAGATCCACGTGCACGGCGTACAGCTCCGCGTCCATCCGCCGCGCCATGCGAGCAGAACGCGCCAGCAGATATTGCGCCCGGGGATTTGCGCTGATGCACACCGCAATCCGCTCGCGCACAGCCCACGTCCCCTGGATGTCCTTTTCATCCATGTAGGTCGAAAGGCTGCGATCCACCTGTTCCGCCACCTGCCGCAGCGCGAGCTCGCGCAACGCGATCAGGTTCCCGCGCCGGAAGAAGTTTCCCAGCGCCTGGTCCACCTTTTCCGTGTGATACACGTCGCCGCGCTTCATCCGGTTTTGCAGCGCTTCGGGCGTCAGATCGACCATCACGGTTTCGTCCGCCAGCTGTAGCACCCAGTCCGGCACGGTTTCGCGCACCACCACGCCCGTGATGGCGTTCACGGTCGGCGCGATGCTCTCGATGTGCTGGATGTTCACGGTGGAAAGCACGTCGATCTTCGCTTCCAGGAGTTCGAGTACGTCCTCATATCGCTTTCGGTGTTTGCTGCCGGGAATGTTCGTGTGGGCCAGTTCGTCCACGAGCACCACTGCCGGGTGTCTTTTCAGGATCGCGTCGACGTCCATTTCCTCGAAGACGGTCCCCTTGTAATCGATCTTGCGCCGGGGGATGACTTCGAGTTGCGGGATGAGTTCGGCGATTCCCTTCCGGCCGTGGGTTTCGACCACGCCGATGGCCACGTCCTCGCCGCGGCTGTGCCGCCGGATCGCTTCGCTCAACATGCTGTACGTCTTGCCCACGCCGGGCGCATAGCCCAAAAACAGCTTCAGCGACCCCTTCGTCTTCTGCGGGGGCGACGTTACTGCCAGCCACTCTTCAGGTGTCTTCGGCACGTGCCTGTTCTCTTATGCGGGCTCTCGGAAAGCTATCACGGATGGCGTAGAATGGCCCCGTGCGATCGCCCGTTCTCAACCGCATCCTGCACTTCGCGGCAGCCTTTGCAATTGTAATCGCAATCACGGCTTTCTACCGCAAGGTGCTTCCCGTCAACGCCACGACGGTGGCGCTTTCGTTTATCCTAGCTATTCTAACTGTTTCGACCCTCTGGGGCATGGCCGTTTCCGTGGCGATGTCCGTCGCCGCCATGCTGGCATTCAACTACTTTTTTCTTCCTCCGTTCGGGACGCTCACGGTCGCCGACCCTCAGAACTGGGTCGTGCTCATCGCCTTCCTCGCCGTCGCCATTCTCGCCAGCCGCCTCTCGACGAGCGCCCGCCAGCAGGCTGCCGATGCCTCCGCGCGCGAACGCGATATCGAAAAGCTCTACAAGTTCAGCCAGAGCATGCTCGAATCCGGCAACGTGATGGAGCTGCTCAACCGCATCCCCGTCCAGATCGTGGATATCTTCGAAGTGGGCGCCGCCGCGCTCTTTCTCGCGGAAAAGCAGAAAATCTATCGTTCCGGCCCCATCATCCCTCAACTCGATGCGGAGACGCTGAAAAGCATCATGGTCCGCGACGAGCCGATGATCGACGAGGCCAACAGCCTTTGCTTCCTGCCCGTGCGCATGGGAGTCCGCGCGATCGGCAGCCTGGGGACTTCCGGCACAATCCTCTCCCGGCGGACGCTCGAGGCCATCGGAACGCTCCTCGCCATCGGCATGGAGCACGCGCGCGCCGTCGAACAACTCGGGCAGACCGAGGCCGCGCGCCAGGGTGAGCAGCTTCGCACCGCGCTTCTCGACGCAGTCACGCACGCCCTGCGCACTCCCCTCACGTCTATCAAGGCGTCGGTCACGAATCTGCTGTCGAATCCCAGCCTGAAGGAACCGCAAAGGCAGGAGCTTCTGACGATCATCAACGAGGAAAGCGACCGCCTGAACCGTCTCGTCGGCGAAGCGGGCGAAATGGCCAGACTCGATGCCGGCGAAGTGGAATTGCAGGTCGCGTCGCATCCCATCGACCACGTCATCACGGCCGCCCTCGAGCACTGCCGGAACAAGCTCGGCAATCGCGTGGTCCAAGTGCAAGTTGCCGAGAACTTGCCCATGGTCCGCGTGGACGTCGCGCGAGCCCGGGAGGCTCTGGTCCAGCTGATCGAGAACGCCAACCAGTACTCGCCTCACGATCAGCCCATCACGATCACCGCCGAAGCCAGCGGCAATTTCGTCGTCACGAGCGTCGCCGACCGGGGCGCCGGAATCGACGATCCCGAGCAGACTCTTATCTTTGAAAAGTTCTATCGCGGCAGGGATCAGCGCTACGGCGTGGAGGGCACGGGAATGGGTTTGCCGATCGCCAAGGCGATCGTCGAAGCGCACGGTGGTACAATGAGCCTCACCAGCCAGCGCGGCCGAGGCTCTGTTTTTTCATTCACGTTGCCGATCGATCGCCCTCGGGCTGCGCGTACATGAGCTCTGCGAAGATCCTCATCGTTGACGACGAACCCCAGATCCGGCGCGTGCTGCGCACAACCCTGACGTCGCAGGGTTACACCGTCGCGGAAGCGAAGAGCGGCGATGAAGCGCTCGAGCAGATCCGCGACGAGCGTCCCGATCTGATTTTGCTCGACGTCAACATGCCGGGGCGGTCCGGCTTAGAAACTTGCCGCGAAATTCGCGCCACGGGCGATGTCCCCATCATCATGCTCACCGTGCGCAACAGCGAGCGCGACAAAGTGCAGGCGCTCGACGCGGGCGCCGACGACTACGTCGTAAAACCCTTCGGCGCCGAGGAGCTGATGGCCCGCATCCGGGCCGCCTTGCGCCGCGCCGCGCCCGCGGAATCGCTGCCGCCTTTCCTCTCGGCCGATCTGAAGATCGACTTCGAGAAGCGCTCCGTGACGGTCAAAGGGGAGCCCGTCCGCCTCACGCCGAAAGAATTCGACTTGCTCCGGCAGCTCGTCGCCAATCAGGGCAAAGCTATCGGCCACCGGCGCCTGCTGCAAGCCGTGTGGGGCCCCGACTACGGCGAAGAAACCGAATATCTGCGCGTGTTCATCAACCAGCTTCGGAAGAAAATCGAGCCGGATCCCCACAATCCGCGCTACATCCACACCGAACCCTGGGTCGGCTATCGCTTCGAGCGCCCTCACGAACGCCCCCGCTCCGCCCGCTCCGAAAAAACTTCGGAAAAGGCTGAGGATTAGTGCCGTTCCACTTGTAACCCCATCAAACTTTCGCGTCCGAGTCTTTTGGAGACAGACTGTAACGCAGAGAGCGCGCCAAACGTCTTGTCAGCTAGGCAGAGGAGGTGGCTTCTCCTCCGGCCCGGAGACCTGCCACTAAAATCGCTTGTTCAGTTCAAGGAGAGGGTCGATGAAAAGAAACTGTATTTTGGTTTTGGCAGTTTGTTTTGTGGTTCTTTCGCTGGCACACGCGGCCTCGGCGCAGGATGCCAAGGTCGCTGGTTCGTGGGATCTTAGCGCGCCGGGTCGCGACGGCAACATCATGACCCAGACGCTGACGTTGCAACAGGATGGCACCAAACTTACCGGCACGTTGAAGGGCCAGCGCGGAGAAGCGCCCGTGACTGGCACCATCAGCGGGAACAATATCAGCTTTTCCGTGACGCGGACCACGCCGAACGGCGAAATGAAGATCGACTATACGGGCACGGTCAGCGGAGACGCAATGAAGGGCACACTCACCGTGATGGGCAACAACGCGGACTGGACGGCCAAGCGCTCCGCGGCGGGAGGTGGCTCCGGCAACTGAGCTCGCTGCAATCTTCCAAGGGGACCTGATCCGTCACCTGATTCAGCATGGCTGCGAGCTCTTGCGCGGTCCCCCGCCATCGCGAGATCAATGATTTTCTCGCGCGAAAGATTTGTCGCGATCTCGGCATTCCGGCCCCGAACTAGTCGAGATTCTTTACACCAACAACCGTTTGACGGCCTCTCCGCGCATTGCTAGCGTGGAAGCGATGACCGGCAGGCATCGAGTCGTAATCCTCGGCGGCGGCTTCGGCGGGCTGAGCGTCGCGCTCGGCCTGAAGCGCGCGCCGGTTGATGTGACGCTGATCGATCGCTGCAACTACCATCTGTTCCAACCGCTGCTCTACCAGGTCGCCACGGGCGCTCTTTCGCCCGCGAACATTGCCTCGCCGCTGCGCAACATCCTCCAGAAACAGAGGAACACTCAGGTGCTTCTCGGCGAAGCCGTTGGCCTCGACGCCGCGAATCGCCGCCTCATCCTGAGCGACGGCGCGATTGACTACGACACGCTCGTGGTCGCCACCGGCGCGAGCCACCAGTATTTCGGCCACGACGAGTGGGAGGAGTTCGCGCCCGGCCTGAAGACGGTTGAGGATGCCACCGACATGCGCCGCCGGATTCTGCTCGCATTCGAAGCCGCCGAACGCGAGCGCGACCCGGGAAAACTGCGCGCCTGGATGACGTTCGTGATCGTCGGCGGCGGGCCGACGGGCGTCGAACTGGCCGGCGCGCTCGGCGAGATCGCCAACGACACGCTGCGCCGCGACTTCCGCGTCATCGACCCGTCGGAGGCGCACATCATTCTGGTCGAAGGCACGGATCGCGCGCTTCCTGCGTATCCGCCGAAACTCTCGGCCGCGGCCCGCAAGATGCTCGAACGCCTCGGCGTCACCGTTCGCACCGGCGCGCTCGTGACGGACATTCGCAAGGAGTCGGTCACCGTCCGCGAAGGCGATCGCTCCGAAACCATTCCCACGCGCACGATTCTCTGGGCCGCGGGAGTTCTCGCGTCGCCGCTTGGCCGCATGCTCTCCGCCGAAGCCGGCGCCGCGCTCGACAAAGCAGGCCGCGTGATTGTCGAGCCGGATCTCACAGTGCCCGGCCATCCCGAGATTTTCGTCATCGGCGATCTGGCGAATTTCAGCCATCAGACAGGAAAACCGCTCCCCGGCGTCGCGCAAACCGCCATCCAGGGCGGGCGCTATGTAGCAAAAGCGATCGAGCGCCACCTGCGCGGAGAAAAAACTCCGCCGTTTCATTACGTGGACAAGGGCAATCTGGCGACGATCGGCCGCGCCGCCGCCGTCGCCGATCTGCACGGGCTGCGGCTTTCGGGCTTGCCCGCGTGGCTACTATGGATTTTCATTCACCTGTTCTACATCATGGAGTTTCAGAACCGCCTGTTGGTGTTCGTGCAGTGGGCGTGGTTTTACTTCACGTACGACCGCTCGGCGCGCCTGATCACGGGGAAAAATCCGCTGCCCCTTGACCTATGAACCCGGGCGCATCGATCAGCTTGTGAGGGCGTCCGAGCGCGCCGGAAGCCGCTTGGCGCGGACCGCCTTGACGAGCGCGGCATAGTCGCGCTCGGTCTGATCGGCATAAGCCACGGCAAATTTTTCGATCGCCGCGTCAAACGTATCGTTCTTGCCCAGGTAGCCGGCGATCCGCGCCGCGTCTCCAGTTCGAGCGTGCCCGCGGGCGAGCGCCCATCCGCAGACTTCGACGTATTCGAACCAGTCCTGCCGCGACATTGCGTCCAGATCGATCTTCATTCGCATGTCGCGGAGCTGGCGGAAGTAAGAGTCGCGGCCTTCGTCGTCGCGCGCCCAGCCGAGGAAGAGGTCGCTCGCGGATTGCAGCATGCGCTGGCCGGTGACGACGCGCTCTCCCTGATTGTCGTAGCGGCTTTTGCCCGCATACGGTGCGAGCACCGAAACGCGCGCCTCCTTGCATTGCAGAAACAGCGGGTCGTGGGCGCCGGCCATCAGTAGCGCGACCGCGCAACGCGTTCCGACGCTGCCAACTCCGACGACCTTCCGCGCGACGTCCACCAAATGGTAGCGATCGAGAATCACGCGCCGTTCCTCAGGGAGGGTTCGCCGGTAGCGCTCGAACATACCGCGCACGAACTTCCCCATGCGCGCCATCTGGGCCGGGTGGTAGATCAGCGGCGGCTGGTCGATGATTCGCCGCCGGCCGTCTTCGACGTCCGTAATCGCTGGAAAGACGTGCTCCGCAGTTTGCTGCCTCGCGGCGTTTTCGGCCCTCCTCCACTGTCTCTTCGCTGCGGCTGTTTTTGCTTCGTCGATGAGGATTTCCGCATTGAGATGCGAATACCATGCTTCGAGCGCGCGCATCTCCGCGTACTCGCGCATGTGTTCGCGGTAAGACCGAACCGCGGTGCGCGCGGCGTCCGCGCAATGCCGTTCGCTCAAGTCCAACTCGCGGCCCGCCACAACGCTGCTCGCGGCCAGGCGCTTCACGTCCCATTCCCACGGCGCCGGCAGCGTTTCGTCGAAGTCGTTGATATCGAAGACAAGCCGGCGTTCGGGACTGCCGAACCCGCCGAAATTGGCCACGTGGCAATCGCCGCACGCTTGCACGCGGATTCCCGTCGCCGGCGTCGCCGCGAGGTCTGAGGCCATCAAAGCAGCTGCCCCGCGCAAAAAGGCGAACGGCGATTGGCGCATCCGGCCGTACCGAATCGGGAGAAGATCCGCGAGTTTTCCCTGGTCCGTATGCTTCAGCAATTCGATCGGGTCGCGCCGGTTCGGCGGGGCTTTCCACTGGCCGTGCGATGTTCGCGGAACTTTCTCGCGCAAGGCTTTTCCCGCGGCCAGCCGTTCTTTCACGGACGGGCCGAGCGCGCCCGATTCTCGTGCCGTGCCGCTCTCTTGCTTCTTCACCTGGGACCACCTTTGGTACAAAGTGCGCGCAAGATTTTCTGCCGGGCTTGGTTCGCGCGTCAAGGCGCAGAACTCGATCGCGGGTCAAGATGCGCAGCGCCATATTACAATCTCATGCGGAGAAACACCCGATGAAGCGTTACGAAAGGGCGATTCTTGCGGGGCTCGCAGCCTGCATCCGGCGGCGCCTGAAACTCGCCCCCCGGTTTTTCAAAGCATCGTGAAGAAGTGGAAGCTGGTGAGGCCGAGCGCCACTCCGATCGCCGAGCCCGCGAGCACGTCGCTCAGAAAATGCATGCCGAGGATGATGCGCGATGCGGCAATCAGCAGAGCGACCACGAGGAGGGAGATCTGCAACTCGGGATAGAAGAGCCCGATCGAAATCGCGACCGCAAAGGCCGTGATCGAGTGGCCCGAAGGAAACGAGTACTTGTCCGGCGGCAAAATCGCGGACCAGCAGTGCGGTTCGATCTCGCACGGCCTTTTGCGGCGGCTCGTGCGCTTGAGCGCGCGGAACAGGAAAATTCCCGCGACCGCTGCGGTAGCGCCCGCGCCGATGGCGGCAAACCGGTGCTCTCCGCCGTAAACCAACAGAATGATGCCAAGCGCGTACCAAAGCCATCCGTCGCCGCTGCGCGTTGCAAAAATCATCAGGATGCGGAACCACCGCGGCGCGCGCCAGCGGTTCACCCGGCGCATCAGCCGGTGGTCGTTCGATTGAATCTGGTTCCAGACTGCCTTCGCTACGGTCATACGAGCTCCTACGCCGCAGGTTGCGGCATCGTGACCCAGCGGGGACGTTTCCGAGGTTCGGGCTGACCCAGAATCTGCGCCGCCCAACGGCGGCTGAAGAAGTATTCGTCGCGGTAATTCCAGAATGTGGCCGCGGGAACGAGCAGAGCGAGCGGCGAGAGAGCGGCGGTCCACATTTTTTCGCGCATCATTTCGCCCGCGATCAAGAACACATCCCGCGTCAGCTTCGTAAAACTGCCGGATTCTCCCGCGACGCGGCCCATCCCGTTTCGCAGGCCGGCGAAGAACTCTTCTTTGTCCTGCGCGCCGGGAACTTCGGTGTAGGCGGTTCCCACCGACGGCAGGGCGTGCGCGTCGCTGCCGCCGATGGCGATCTTGTTCCACTGGCGGGCGAGATTCTCGGCATGGCCGTTCGCGCTTTCGAGCACGTGGCTGTTGCGCGCTTCGATTGCGGGGAAATAGGCTTCGAACCAGGCGAAGTCTTCCTGCTCGCGACGGCCCGTGAGGCTCGAGAAGATGTGGTTGACGCTGAAGAACAGCCGCCGCTCGGTAAGATACATCAGCAGGGCGATCAGATCGTTGCGGCGCTGTTGGAGCTGGACGTGCTGGCGCTCATGGAGATCGTAGACCCCAATGTGGACCTCCGTACCGCTGGGCATCCGGCACGTCAGCTCCTCGCTCAGGAAAAAGTCGGTATGTTTCCTCAGTACCTCGGACCCTTCGATCGAATCGTGGTCGGTCAGCGTGAAAAGGTTCATCCCGCGCTGCCGCAGCCGGGAGTAGACCTCGCCGGGGTCGCTATAACTTTCGCGGCAGAACTGGCTCACAAATGGCGTGGTTGCCTGTCCCGAGAAGTACGAGTGGACGTGCATATCGCATTTCACAAGGTCAATTGTGGAAAACTCTGGTTACAGGCAGATGACATTGCGCTAAACTTTTGAAAACAGACTACTTAACCTTTAGGACACAAGGCTTTAGCTTTTAACACTGCTGTAGCAAAGGGCGGCCCCGGCCGTGCCAGAATGCCGCCCGGCCATTGTCCAGTCGTGGGAGCGACCCTGCGTGGAGCGGATTGAGTTCGCGTTCTTCGATGCCGGCGGCGGGCACCGGGCAGCCGCCACGGCGCTCGAAATGGCCGTCCGGACGCAGCAGCGGCCGTGGGAAACCAGCCTGGTAAACCTCCAGGAAGTCCTGGATCCCCTGGACATCCTCAGGAAACTCACCGGGATTCGGATCCAGGACCTCTACAACACGATGCTGCGGAACGGTTGGACGCTCGGCAGTCCGCAGCTCCTGAAAGTCCTGCAACTCGTGGTGAAGATGCACCACGCACGCGCCGTGAAACTGCTCGAGGCGCGCTGGAAGGAAACTCAGCCGGACATGGTCGTTTCCTTCGTGCCGCACTTCAATCGCGCGCTGGGCGAAAGCTTGTCGCACGTGTTCCTGGGACGCCCGTTCGTCACAGTTCTTACGGATCTCGCCGATTACCCGCCCCACTTCTGGATCGAGCGCCAACCGCAGTATTTTGTTTGCGGCTCGGACCGGGCCGTTTCGCAGGCACGCTCGATGGGGCATCCGGACGACAGGATTTTCCGCGCCTCCGGGATGATCCTGCATCCGCGGTTTTACGAGGAGCCCGTGGAAGACCGGGGCGCCGGGCTAAAGCGTTTGGGACTGAGGCCCGATCTCCCCACCGGGCTCGTCCTTTTCGGCGGACATGGCTCGCAGGAAATGCTGGAAATCGCCGAGCGGCTGGATCGTTCGCCGCTCAAGCTTCAGTTGATTTTCATCTGCGGGAAAAACGCAAAGCTCGCGAACGCGTTGCGCTCGCGAAAGGCGCGCCTTCGCTGTTTCGTCGAGGAATTCACGATGCGCGTGAACGACTACATGCGGCTCGCCGATTTCTTCATCGGCAAGCCCGGTCCCGGCAGCGTAAGCGAAGCGCTGGCATTGCAGCTTCCCGTGATTGTGGCGTGCAACGCGTGGACGCTCCCGCAGGAGCGCTACAACGCCGATTGGATTCTCGAGAAGGAAGTCGGCGTCGTGCTGCGTAGCTTTCGCGATATCAACCGGGCGGTCGCTCAGTTGATCGAGCCGTCTACGCTGGCTCGCTACCGCGCCAATGCCGCGGCGCTCCATAATCGCGCCGTTTTCGAAATCCCCGCCATGCTCGAAAAGATTCTCGAAGAGTCGCGCAGCCAGGCGCCCGCGAATAGTGGCACGCTGCTGGCCGACAAGCTCGCCTGACCTTCCCTCTAACACGCTGAAAGTGAATCGATTAACGTTGCGACCAAATGGCCGCAAGTCCGTCCAATGTGTGAAACAGAGCAACCCCTTCATAAGCTCGACCCCGGCGATTCCCCTGTGGCAACATTGAGCGGTCCGGGTCGGGCAGGTCGAAAGGAGTTTCCAGTCATGGCCAAGGCGGTTTTTGCGGCAGGGTGTTTCTGGGGCGTCGAAGACGCGTTCCGGCAGGTCAAGGGCGTGACTTCGACCGCAGTCGGCTACACAGGCGGCCACACGAAGAATCCGACGTACAAAGAGGTTTGCACGGACACGACGGGTCACGCGGAAGCCGTCGAGGTGGAATTCGATCCGGCTCAGGTTTCCTATCGCGAGCTCCTCTCCGTGTTCTTCCAGAGCCACGATCCCACACAACTCAACCGGCAGGGGCCGGACTACGGGAAGCAGTACCGCTCCGCGATCTTCTACCAGGACGCCGAACAAGAAGCGGCCGCGCGCGAATCAAAGGAGGCTCTCGACAAGGCGGGCATTTTCAAGGGGCCCATCGTGACACAGATCGCTCCCGCATCCGAGTTCTATCGCGCCGAGGACTATCACCAGCAGTACTTCGAAAAGCAGGGGATTCGATCCTGCCACCTGCCCTGAGCGAGTGAGCTGGCCCCCATCGGCGTGGCTCGGCAAGTGGTTGCACCTTAAGGCATTTGATTGACGCTTGGGCGTACTGCAATGTATGATTGAAAGGTTTTACAGGAAACGAACAGCGCGCGCGGAGCATCATATAGTTGTACGTGTACCTACGAGGCGCGGGCGAGTTGGGCGCTGGCGGCAGAAATCGGAAGCGGTTTTACGGAATCGTCCCATTTATCCGTCCTTACATAACTGAACTGAGAGGGTGTCGGGGTGTCTGTCCCGGCGGCTTTGCTTTGGAATTGCGCGCAACTGCGCCGATTGGCTTTGAGGGGGAAGAAGCGTGAGTCTGGCTCTTGAGGAAAAATACGACCAGGTACGACAGCTCATCGCCATGGGCAAGGAGCGGGGCTACCTGCTCTACGATGAGGTGAACGATATCCTGCCGCCCGAGGTCCATTCCTCGGAGGAAATCGACGACCTGCTCTCGACTTTCGAGCGCTACGGGATCGACGTGTATGAAGACCTGTCGAGCGCGAAGGCCGCGCTTGCGGCCGCCGACGCCGCGGAGCCGGCGGAAGCCGCCGCCAAGGAAGAGCAGGCTTCGGAAGACGGCGACCTCGATCTCACTCCCGGAACGCTCGAAAAGACCAACGACCCCGTTCGCATGTATCTGCGCGAAATGGGCACGGTCCCGCTGCTGACGCGCGAAGGCGAAGTGGCGATCGCGAAGCGCATCGAGCGCGGGCAACTGCTCGTGCTGAAGACGATTTCGCGGGCGCCGCTGATCCTGAAAGAGCTGCTGCAAGTCGGCGAGGATCTGCGCAACGGCTCGCGCTCGATCAAGGAAATCGTCCAGTTCGACGACGAAGAGCTTACCGAAGAGAAGATCGAGGCAAAAACCAAGGAAACCCTCAAGCAGATCGACAAGATCGCGAAGCTCTACCTGCTCGCGATGAAGCAGGCGGCGAAGCTCGACCGAGTGCCACGCTCGAAGAAGCGTCCTTACCTGCACGCGCGTTACGATCTCGCGCGGACCCGCGTCGAGATGTCCAATCTCGTCCGCGACCTCGATTTCAACCCGCTCGAAAAGAAGCGCCTGATCGACAAGATCCACCAGACGGTCGAGCGCGTGCACTTCCTCGAGCGCGAGACGGTGAAGCTCGAGCGGCGCGTCGACGCGTCGAAGGCGGACGTGCAGGCCGAGGCGCGCAAGGACCTGCGGGGGCGTCGCCAGGAACTGAGCGAGATCGAACTCGCGAGCGAAGTCAGCCCGACCGAATTGAAGCGCGCGCTCCAGGTGATTCTTCGGGGCGAAGCGGAAGCCGAACAGGCGAAAAAAGAGCTGATCGAAGCGAACCTCCGGCTCGTCGTCTCCATCGCGAAGAAATACACGAACCGCGGATTGCAGTTCCTCGACCTGATTCAGGAAGGCAACATCGGTCTGATGAAGGCCGTGGACAAATTCGAGTGGCGCCGCGGCTACAAATTTTCGACGTACGCCACGTGGTGGATCCGCCAGGCCATCACCCGCGCCATCGCCGACCAGGCCCGCACGATCCGCATCCCCGTGCACATGATCGAGACGATCAACAAGCTCGTGCGCACACAGCGGCAGCTCGTGCAGGAGCTCGGCCGCGAGCCCACCTCCGAAGAAATCGCGAAGCGGATGGACATTCCCGTCGCGAAAGTGCGCAAGATTTTGAAAATCGCGCAGGAGCCGATTTCGCTCGAGACGCCGATCGGCGAAGAGGAAGATTCACATCTCGGGGATTTCATCGAGGACAAGGCCGTGGTGTCGCCTTCGGACGCAGTGATCAACCTGAGCCTCAAGGAACAGACGTCCTCGGTGCTGAAGACGCTCACGCCGCGCGAAGAGAAGGTTATCAAGATGCGCTTCGGGCTCGACGACGGCAGCGAACACACGCTCGAAGAAGTCGGGCAGTCGTTCGCCGTCACGCGCGAGCGCATCCGCCAGATCGAGGCCAAGGCACTGCGCAAGCTGCGCCACCCGTCGCGCTCGCGCAAGCTGAGGGCGTTCCTCGAAGGCTCCGCCAACGATTACTGACGCGCTTCGAGCGTTTCCTGCAGCCGGTTCAAGGCGGCAAGCCAATACGATTTCATCTTAGCGGATTCGCGCGAGTTCGCGAGCTTCCCGTGATCGACCGCGACCTGCGCCCTCCCCGGGCCCTTGCTATAGAAGCCGACGCTCAGGCGCGTGCCGCCGTTCCACTTTGCGCGAATGGATTTACCCGGCGTCGCAGTCGTGATTTCCATCTTCGCTCCCGGCAGCCACCGCTGTCGCAACTTCTCGTCCATCCAGGCTGCGTAGGCCTTCGCCAACGGCACAGCAAGCGTGCGGCTTGCTGATGCGCTGAATTCACCAGGCCGACACATTCTGTTTGTCATGGAGGTAGGCCGCGATTTCCTTGTGCGGCCATTTCTTCGCTCCGGCTTTGTCGAGGATGCGGAACCACTCGGCCCAGACCTTGCCGGTCTTCGCCTTTACGGCTTCATCGCTCGAACGCTTCGCTTCTCTCGGCTTTTTCACGGCCTCTATAATGCAGGAATCGGAAAAGGCCAACCGCAAATTTTAGCAACGGGGCACGGGCGCGCCTTATGATGTTTTCATGGCGACAAGGCTCGATGTTCGCGGGCTGACGGTCGAGCTGCCGACGCGCGCCGGCTGGGTGCGGCCGGTGAACGACGTGTCGTTCGCGCTCGGCGAGGGCGAGACGCTTGGCATCGTCGGCGAGTCCGGCTCCGGCAAGACAATGCTCGCGCTCGCGCTGATGGGGCTTGAGCCGCCCGGCGCGCGCCGCAAGGGCGAAGCGTGGCTGTATTCGCCATCGCGCAATGGAGGCAAGCCGGAAGCGAGCGGCGCGAACCTTGTCGATGCCGCGCCCGCCGAAATGCGCGGGCTGCGCGGCCGCCGGATCGCGATGATCTTTCAGGAGCCAATGACGGCGCTCGATCCCGTAATTCGCATGGGCGCGCAAATCGAAGAAGCGATCCGCGTCCACGAGCCAGCCCTCGGCCGGCAGGAAATTCAACGCCGTGCCCTCGATGCTCTCGAATGCGCCGCGGTTCCAGAGCCGTCGCGCCGCGCGCGGCAATATCCGCACCAGCTTTCGGGCGGCTTGCGGCAACGCGCGATGATTGCGATGGCGCTCGCCGCCGATCCGGGCGTGCTGATCGCGGACGAGCCCACCACGGCGCTCGACGTGACCGTGCAGAAGCAGATTCTCGAGCTGCTCGCCACGCTGCGGCGCGACCTGAAGCTTTCGCTGCTCTTCATCACCCACGACCTCGGCGTCGTTGCGCAAGTCGCCGACCGAGTCGCCGTGATGTACGCCGGCCG
The DNA here is from genome assembly GCA_050018375.1 of Candidatus Acidiferrales bacterium. Taxonomy (GTDB): domain Bacteria; phylum Acidobacteriota; class Terriglobia; order Acidiferrales; family UBA7541; genus Palsa-295. Next base: position 167,634 of record JBEKAE010000005.1, read on the forward strand.
CATCGTGGAAGAAGGCTCGGTATCCGAAGTGCTGCGCCATCCGGCGCATCCGTACACGGAAGGACTGCTGTGGGCCGCGCCGCGGCTCGCGCGCGAGAAGCTGGTCCCGATCCCCGGCGCCGTTCCGGCGCTCGACGCTTTGCCGCCCGGTTGCGCGTTTGCCCCGCGCTGCGAGCGGCATATCGGCGAATGCGACGCGGCTTTGCCCGAGCTCATTCACCCGCGAGGCGCGGCGGACAATCATCGCGCGCGGTGTATCCTTGTTCGCTGATGGCGCTGCGCAATGAGCGACGCACACATCCTCGATGTACGCGACTTGCGAAAGTCGTTCCCTGCCGCGACGGGCGCGTTCGATCGCCGCACGCCGCAATCTTCGGATCACGTGGCTGTCGATGGAGTCAGCTTCTCGCTCGAGCGCGGCGAGACGCTCGGGATCGTCGGCGAATCGGGCTGCGGCAAGACGACCCTCGCGCGGATGGTCTTGCGGTTGATCGAGCCGGACTCAGGCGAAATCCGGTTCCGCGGGCAGGACTGGCTCGGCGCGCGCGGCGCGGAATTGCGCTCGCTGCGGCGCGGCATCCAGATGGTGTTTCAGGATCCGGTTGCGTCGCTCAACCCGCGAATGCGCGTCGGCACGATCGTCGGCGAGCCGCTCGCGATCCACGAGCCGCAGCTTTCACGGTCCGACCGCAGCGCGCGCACCGCGCAGATCCTCGAGGCCGTGGGGCTCGGCGGCGACGCGCTCGGCCGCTATCCGCACGAATTCTCCGGAGGGCAGCGCCAGCGCATCGGAATCGCGCGCGCGCTGATTCTGCGGCCGGAGCTTGTGGTCGCGGATGAGCCCGTTTCGGCACTCGATGTTTCGGTCGGCGCGCAGATCCTGGAATTGCTCGCGCGGCTGCGGCAGGAATTTTCGCTCACGCTGATCTTGATCTCGCACAGCCTTCCGGTCGTCGCGCAACTTGCGTCGCGCGTCGCCGTGATGCAGGGTGGGCGCTTCGTTGAAACCGGCACCGCGGACCAGGTCTTGAAGTCGCCGGAGCACCCGTACACGCAAGCGCTGCTGGCCGCGGTCCCTGAAATTCCGGTGTAAGAGTTTTCACACGAAGAGATATTCCCCGCAGACCCGTCCGGGGCGCGCGGGACTCGGCTCGGAATGGCAGGTTTAGGTGGCCGTCTGTGCGAAGTCGCTCCCGTTGGTCGCGCGGGATGACGATCCTCGTCGGATCGTCAGATGCGGCGCTCTATATTGGGGAAATCGAGCCAGACTTTCACCCCGCAGAAGTGCGAGCCTTCGGTGCAGATGGGCGTTGAGACGCCGGCGCGGAGATAGCACGGCGGGCCGATGTAGCGCCCGAGTTCGGGGAACGCATCGCGCACCTGCCGCGCTTCCTCGATCGATGCCTGATAAATCTCCTCCTGCGCATTGAAGCACGTCCGCATCGTCCATTTGTGCAGCAGGTGGAGCAGCGAGCCCGATTCGACCAGCCGGATCGCCTTCGCGTTCGGCAGCAAGTAGAGCGCGAACTCGCGCGGCACGCCGCGATCGAGCAGTTCATTCTTCGCCGCCCAGGCCTCTTCCATCGCCTGCCGGTAGATTTCGTCCGCACGCGGATTCTCGCGGATCAGCATGGGCGTAACGTAATCGGGCGAGCGCGTATCGGCCAGCGTCAGCAGCGGCCGCGAGCCGGGCACCATGCGATGCCGCTGGTCCTGGCTGTCCGCCGTATGGCTGATCTTCTTGGCAAACGTGAAATGCGCGTGGTCGAGCGGGCGCATCATCGGCGCGTGCACGCCGACGTTCAGCGTCTCGCGGCGATACGGATTGCGCGCCGGATTCAGCATCCGGTCGAGCGCCTCGGCGTCGGGACATTCCGCGGCCGTCAGCCCCATCACTGCGCGGTAGCCCTCCGCCATCGCGGCAATGGCGCGCGGCGACGAATCGATAATCCGCGAGGTCAGCCCGCCAAGCCGCGCGTCGAATTCGCGCGCGAACGCCTCGCCCTCGTGTGGCGGCTGCTGCCATTCGGGCGGATCGTTCATCGGCTCGTTGTCGAAGCGCTCGAAGAATTGCGGATCGACTTCGCGCACGCGCGCAACCATCTCGCCGATCACGAGCCGCGCCTCGGTCGGCGTGTCGTTCGCCGCGCACATGCGCCACAGCCGGTGGAGCACGATGCCCGAAAGCGTGTGCACCATCGTCGTGAACGCCGCGACCGGCAAGACGTACCGCGCGACTTCGATCGCGCGCTTCTCCGATTGCCGCTCGACTTTCTGCACGCGCTTTGCGTGCGACGCTGCGCTCACGTGCCAGATGTCGCCCAGAATCGCGCGCGCCGCCGGCTCGAGCACGCGCGTCAGCTCGCGGTAGTGCTCCCACGCGCGGGCAATCGCTTTTTCGTAAATCACCCGCTCGGCCGGACCGAACTGCGCGCTTTCCGCCGGGACGTACGCCTGCGCGCGATCGAGGCGCACGTAGCGCTGGCTCTGCTGTTCGGAGTTGTAAAACGGGTGCGCGTGGAGAAACGACCAGACGAACTGCCGGCTGACGTTCTCGAGGCCGAATTCGAAGTGCGCGTGCTGATAGACGGTGTGATGCCCGCCGAAGTAGGTCCCCGACCCGATCATCACGCGCTGCTTCTCGGTGATCTCCTCGGGCCCGACGAGATGCGGCGAATAGCAAGTGCGCGCCGCCGCCATCGCCGAATCGAAAGGATGCGCGAAGGAATTTCGCAGCGTGACGCGCGGCGCCGCAGTTTCGATCTGGTTCCCAGCCGGCGAGTCCGATGCGGGAGACAATTGCGTGGCCATCTTCACGGCATTGTACACCGGGCAGATGATGGATTCACTTCGCCCGGCATCGCGCGCGGAATCTAGGTCAGCGAGATTGCTACTTCTTGGCCATGGAAGCGGCTTTATCCGCGTACTTCTTCTGGAATCGCTCGACGCGGCCCGCCGTATCGATCAGCTTCTGCTTGCCGGTAAAGAACGGGTGGCAGCTCGAGCAGATTTCGACGCGGATCATGTTGCCCTTGATGGTAGAGCGCGTCTGGAACGTGCTGCCGCAGGCGCAGTGGACCGTCACGGCGTGGTAATCGGGATGAATTCCTTCCTTCACGTAAAGCTCCTGTCTGCCGGCCGGTCTGCGCGAGGCGGCCCGAAACATGCCGTTCGCGTCGCTAAGCCAGCGGGGAAAGTCCATTATACCCGAAATCCGTTTCTTCGCCTATTTGGGCCGGAGTGGCTTACCACTTCTTGAAAATCACGAAGACGGCCGCGACCATCATCGCGAAGCCCACCAGATAGTTCCATCTGAGCTGCTCCTTCAGATACAGAACCGAAAAGACGGAGAACACGGTCAGCGTGATCACTTCCTGTATGGTCTTGAGCTGGGCTACTGTGAACTCGTACGAGCCGATGCGATTCGCCGGGACCTGAAAACAGTACTCGGCGAAGGCGATCAGCCAGCTGATGATGATGACGTTAAAGAGAGGCGCATGGCGGTACTTCAGATGCCCGTACCAGGCGAAGGTCATAAAGATATTCGAAAGTGTAAGCAGTAGGATAGTGGTCATGTCTTTTATGCTGCCTCAATCGATTGCCACATGGCGAAGTTCGATCACATGATGCTGCCGGTTGCGGATTGCGACGCTACGTGCGACTGGTACGTGAAGAATCTGGGATTCAAAGTCGAATTCGAGATTGCCAAGGCCAGAACCGTTGCGATTCAGGACGACGCGGGCTTCACCATATTCCTTCAGGAGACCAGAAAGCCGATCGCGGGCGAAAGATGCGCGCTGACGATGCAGGTGAAGGATGTCGATGAGGTATATCGCGCGCTGAGCGAGAAGGGCGTGAAGTTCATTCATGCGCCGCAGAAACTGTTTTGGGGTTACGGGGCGGAGCTGGCCGATCCGGACGGCTATTTGGTCAGGCTTTGGGACGAAGTTTCCATGCGCGAAAAGGGAAGCGCGTAGTGGAAGAGGTAAGAGCGAACATGCCGTCGCGGGGCACAGTCCGAGGCTACGAAGAAAATTCTAGCGCCGGAGCGCAAAGAAGCGCAAGCCGTTTTCCGTGTAGGGAAAACTAATCCAAGGCAACGGCATCAGTCACGATCAGCCGAAGAGGAGCGGGGCGCCGAGCTTCGAGCGGTAATTGGGCCGGTAGCGCTCGCTGTTATAGAGCGTCGCGACATCCACCTTCCGCGCGCCCAGAGACACATCGGGCAGCGGCACGTGCGCGTAGCAACCATTCTGAATCGCGATCATCTTCCCGCTGACGCCTTCGCGAATCAGGTCCACGGCGATGTTCGCAAACGTGATGCTCACGAGCTGATCGATGGAGTCCGGCTCGCCGCTGCGCAAGTCGTAGGTGAGATCGCTGACCATCGTTTCCTGTCCCGTGCGCTGGTGCACTTCATCCGCGAGGGCGTGGCCGATGTCGGCTTTCTTGCGGTGGCCGTAGGCATCCGCTTCGCCGTACTCGCGTATTTCGCCGCCCGTCCACATCGCTCCCTCGGAGACGATGATCAGCGCATAGTTGCTCGGATTGATCGCCTTGTCCTCCATCAGGAGTTTGCAGAGACGCTCGAGATCGAACGGGTATTCGGGGATCAGGCAGCGCTCGGAGGTGACGTATGCGGTGTACAGCGCCGTGAAACCGGCGTCGCGGCCGAAGATTCGGAAAATGCCGATGCGCTCGTGGGACCCAACCGTGGTGCGCTGGCGGCCGATCGATTGCTTCGCGCGCGTGACGGCCGTCGAGAATCCGATGCAATATTCGGTGCCTTGAACGTCGTTGTCCATCGTCTTCGGAATCGCAATCACCGGAAATCCGCCGGACGAAAGAGCCGAAGCGAAGCTGAGCGTATCGTCTCCGCCGATGGCGACCAGACAGCCGATCCCCAGCCGCCCGAGGTTGTCGAGGACGATGGGCGTGAAATCGTAGCTCTTGCCATCGAACGGGAGTTTCTTCAATTGACCGCTGGAAAGGTGTTTGGGTACTTTGGATTCGGGGATGCACCGCGGGTTCGTGCGCGATGTGTGGAGGATGGTGCCACCCGAACGGTCGATCGTTCGAGTATTGTCGCGCGTGAGTTCACGAACGTAGGTGAGATCGGTGGGACCGATCATGTTAACGGTGCCTTCCCACCCCTTGCGGATTCCGATCACCTGCCGGCCGATTTCGCTTGCGCCGTACACGACGGACTTGATCACCGGGTTCAATCCGGGCACGTCGCCGCCGCCGGTCAGAATCCCGATCTTGTTTTTCTCCGTCACAATGGACCCCTTCTGCGCGGTGTCGTCCGCGCCCGGCCCCCCTCCCCGGTACAATTGTGCGTGTGATCGTGGCCGAACGCAATCCGCAGCAACCGTCACAATCCTGTAACCCGGCTCTTGTACAATTGATTGGATTCGCCCTGAGCACGGGAGATCCTGAATGCGCCGCCTGTCGTTCGTTGTTGTCTGGTTTGCTTGTCTGTGCCTGCTGATCGTTCCGGTCGCCCTTGCGGCGAAAACGCTCGAAATCTACTTCATTGATGTCGAGGGCGGGCAGTCCACATTGATCGTCGATCCGCAGGGGGAATCGCTGCTCATCGATACCGGCTGGGACGACTTCAACGGCCGGGACGCAAGGCGCATCCTCGCAGCCGCGAAAGCAGCGGGCATCGACCACATCGACGACGTCGTGATCACGCACTATCATTCCGACCATGCGGGAGGAGTGCCCCAGCTTGCCAGCCGAATCAAGATCGGCGCGTTTTTCGATCACGGTCCCAACACGGAGGACACGAGCGAGACGCGCGCCAACTACGCCGCTTACGAGAAAGTCGCGGCGCAATCGAAGCGTGTCGTGGTGAAGCCGGGAGATCAGATTCCCTTCCAGGGAATGAGCATGCAGGTTCTCACGGCGGCGGGCGACGAAATCACCGCGCCTTTGCCGGGAGCAGGCCAGCCGAACCCGCTGTGCGCGTCGGAACCGGAGCTTCCCGCGGATCCGAGCGAAAACGCGCGCTCGGTCGGCGTGCTGATCACATACGGCAAGTTCCGGTTCATCGATCTCGGCGACCTGACGAATCGGAAGGAGCTCGGCCTCGTCTGCCCCAACAATCTGATCGGAACCGTCGATCTGTATCTGGTCACGCACCACGGGACCGCGCATCCCGGCAGCGGCGATTCATCGAACGCCCGCGCGATCGTCGACGCGCTGCATCCGCGCGCCGCCGTGATGAACAACGGTGCGATCAAAGGCGGCCACCCGATGGCGTGGCAGATCGTGCACGACTCGCCGGGGCTCGAGGATTTGTGGCAGCTGCACTACTCGGTCGAAGGCGGCAAGCAACACAACGCCGCCGATATTTTCATCGCCAACGTCGGAGTGAATTACGACAACGCTCCCGATGACGCCGGCAACTACATCAAAGTATCGGCCCTGCCCGACGCCACTTTCACCGTGACGAATTCGCGAAACAATTACAGCAAGACATACACGAAATAGCCTCGGGGAACCGCCCGTTTCAGCGCTCAAGCGCGGCGAGCTCCTCGACGAATTCGTCGTGCAGGCCGCGGGGCAGAATCTCGAGGCTCACGATGCGGCGCGCGAGGGGAAGATTGTCCCGGGCGTTGACGTAGGCGCAATTGATGTCCGCGACGCTGATGCGATGTTCGCTCTTGCGGACCCGTTCGATGGCGTCGCCCGTGTTTACGAGACCTTCTTCAACGACTGCGAAGTAGATCCCCGAGCGCCGGCTGGCGAGGAACCGTTTCACGATGTCCGGGCGGCCGAAACGGATTCCCAGCTTGTAGCAGGGGATGCGCGGCTGCGTGACTTTCACAACAGCCTCGCCGATTCGAAAATGGTCACCGATGCACGCGTCCTCTTCGCTCAACCCTTCGGTCGTCAGATTCTCGCCGAACATGCTCCACGGCAATTCCATATCCGGGAATTCACGGCGCCAGAATTCGTAATGCTCGGACGGGTAGGCGTACACGGCCTTGTTGCGCCCGCCATGGTTTTCGAGATCGGCCTGATGGTCGCCATCGAGATTGAGCCGGCGCAGAAGGAGGGGGCCCGGCACGGGCGATTTGAAAATTCCCGTGTTGACGTCGCGGTCCATGTAGCGGACCGTGCGCGGCGCCCCGACGTTGAGCGAGACGATTGTCATCGCGTGCAGTCCAGGACGGCGGCGCCGTTGATGCGGTCGCTCTTGAGATCGTTCAGCGCGCGATTCGCTTCGCGCAGCGGGAAAAGCGTCACCTGCGAGCGAACGGGAATTTCAGCGGCGACGCGGAGGAAATCCTCGCCGTCCTGCCGCGTGTTGTTGGCGACGCTGCGAATGACGCGCTCCTGATACAGCAAATCATAATCGAAAGAAGGAATCGGGCTCATGTGGATGCCGCCGAGAACGAGGACGCCGCCTTTCTTGAGCGCCTTGAGCGCCGGCGGCACGAGCTCTCCCGCGGGCGCGAAGACGATCGCTGCGTCGAGCTTCGCCGGAGGCTCCGCCGCAGCTTCTCCCGCCCAGACCGCGCCGAGTTGCAGCGCGAGCTGCTGGTGCTTCGCTCCGCGCGTGCAGGCGTAGACTTCCACGCCCCAGTAACGCGCCACCTGAATCGCCACGTGCGCCGCCGCTCCGAAGCCGTAGAACGCGAGACGCCCGCCGCGCTTGATGCCGGAAAGACGCAAGCAGCGAAACCCGATAATCCCCGCGCACAGCAGAGGCGCAGCCTGTTCGTCGGAAAACGATTCCGGGATCGGATAGACGAAGTCTTCCGGCGCCACCGCGTATTCGGCGTATCCGCCGTCCACCGTGTAGCCCGTAAAGGTGGGATGGTCGCAGAGATTCTCCATCCCGGCGCGGCAGTATTCGCAGGTCTGATCAGTTTTGTGCAGCCAGGCGATGCCGACGCGCGCGCCGACGGCGAACCGCCGGGCGCCCTCGCCGAGCGTTTCGACGACGCCGACGATCTGGTGCCCCGGAATCACCGGGGACTTGCGCGGCGGCAGTTCCCCTTCGACCACGTGCAGATCGGTGCGGCAGACGCCGCACACTTTCACGCGGACGAGCACTTCGCCTTTGCCCGGACGCGGTACCGGCACATCGGCGAATTCGAGCGGATTGCTCTCGACCGGAGCGGGCGCGTGCAGAAGGCAGGCTTTCATCGGGTTCTCACCGAGCGACAGTCTTACCCTTGCTGAGTCCGGCGTCTTCGGCGACGCCGAGAGCGACAGCGGTCCAGTCCATATCTCCGCGTTTCTTTGCGATCGCCGTCATCCAGCGATCGCGGAGCAGGCTCGCAAGCGGCATCGGCATCGAGCTCGCGGCGGCGGTCTCGAGCGCGAGCGAAATGTCTTTCAATCCGAGGACGAGCCGAAAACCCGCCGGCTCGAATCGCTCCTCGGCGATCTGCTTTCCGTATCCCTGATAGACGGGGCACGAGAAAAGCGTCTTGCCGAGCATTTCGGCGACGGCGCTCTTGTTGACGCCGTTTTTCTCGGCGAGCGTGAGGGACTCTGCAAGCGCCTCGATCGCCGAGGCGATCAGGAAATTTCCGCAGAGCTTCACGACGTTGGCGCTTCCCGCGTCGTCGCCAAAATCGAAAATGCCCTGGCCGATCGCTTCGAGAACCGGCTGGACGCGCTTCTTGGCCGCGGCCGGGCCGGAGGTGCAGACCCACAAGCGCTTCGCGGCGGCTGCATCGGGGCGGCCGAAGACGGGCGCGGCGACGTATTCCACTTTGTGTTTCGCGTGATGCTCGGCTAGGCGGCGCGCGGTCGCGGGCGAAATCGTGCTGAGCGAAATGTGGATTCCGCCCGCTCCGAGCCTTTCGACGAAGGAGCCAGCGGGAAGACAGATTTCTTCGAGCGCGTGATCGTTCGCAACCATCGTGAGCACGATTCCGCCGGGCGACGCGACCTCAGCCGGAGTTTTCGCAGCGGTCGCGCCCCGGGCGATGAGCGGCGCGGCCTTCGAAGCGGTGCGGTTATAGACGCGCGCTCCGTATCCCGCTTGCAGAAGATTCGCGGCGATGGGCTGGCCCATGTTGCCCAAGCCGATGAAGCCAAGCGTTTCCGTCATTTCTCACCTCGCAAGTACTCGATTGCAGACCCCCGGAAGTGTAGCGATTCGGCCGGGTCGCGGGTGAATGTTTTCAATGAGTTGCGACAGCTCCTACTCGAAAGTGTAGCGATTCGATTCTGGATGCTCGATGCACGGGTCTGGAGGCCGGAGCCGCCAAGATCACTTCGTGGCTCGGTCGTACCTCTCATCATCGTCGAGATCCCTCCAACTCCCGTTGATCGCTTCCCTCGGTGCTCGGGGCGAACCGGATGCCGATCCTTTTCGGACCGTAATCCACGCTACCACACAATGCAAATTCGCCCGCCAACTGGGCATTCGCAAGCCCTTGCGAAAGTGCAGCTTACAAGGATTTCGAATCGCTACACGTGTTGCGATTCAGGCGGTTGCGGCAGTTCAGATTTGCGCCAGCCCCACAGAGTACAAAGTGATCCAGCACGACCCACCCGTGGAGGACGGCGACGTGTATCTTCGAGCCGCGAAGGCTCACGAGCTTGCCGTAGCCGACTTCCTGATCGTCTCTCCGTTCGCCGAGACCGTGTGCCGCGCCTCCTGCACCGCTGAAGCTTGACACCAAACTGTTGAACGGCTGCCCGAGCCAGTGAACTCACCCGTCTTCGAAATCGCGCGCTAAGAGAGTTTGGCGGCGAGGTCGATGAAGTCGGTCGCAACGACGTCGAACGAACCGGTCGGCGGCGGAGTGGCGCCACTGGCCAGCGAAGCCGCCGGGTGTTCGGGGCCGCGCTCGAGGGGACGCGGCACGAGAGCCGTTCGCAGGCCGAGCGCCTGCGCAGCCTTCAGATCATCCGGATGGGCGGCGACCATCATCACTTCGGCGGGTTTGCAGCCGAGCAGGTCGGCCGCGCCGAGATAGACTTCGCGATCGGGCTTGTAGTGGTGAAACAGTTCCGCCGAGAGCACGGTGTCCCAGGGGAGTCCCGCGAATTTAGCCATCTCGACCAGCAATGAAACGTTGCCATTCGAGAGGGTGGCGATGACGAAATTCTTTTTGAGGCGCGTGAGCCCTTCGACCGAATCCGGCCAGGGAGTGAGGCGGTGCCAGACGCGAGTCCAGTGATCTTTCTCCTCCTCGGTCAAGCCGGTGATGTTGAACTGGACGAGCAGATCGTCGAGGATGGCGCGGTGCAGCGTGTCGAGCTTGGTCCAGGGAAGCTCGCCTTTGCGCACTTTGTCCATTGACGGACCATAGCCGGCGCGCCAGCGGTCGGCAAACTTGCCCCAGTCCACTTGCAAGCCCTTTTCCTTGCCCCACTGCGTGCCTTCGCGAATGATGGAGCCGCGCCAATCGACCACCGTGCCGAAGACATCGAAGGTGAGCGCCTTCACGCCGAAGCGATTCGCAGGAATGGGTTCTGAGGCGGCGGGCATCGGCGCCGATTTTCTCACGTGGGCGCTCGATGCGCCCGATATTGGGGCAAGGCTTCCGAGCGCTACGGGGGCGAGCGCCACGGGCACGGCGAGGAATTCGCGTCTGCGCATAAGCGGCCTCTTCCGTTCCGCCATTCGGCGAGGGGGCAGGAACGGCGCGTATTCTAAATCAGAAATCAGGAGCGCCGTAGAAGAAACGGACCTCGGGACCTGAACTGAGGTGTCCGCCGTTCCGGCGCTGAGATTCCTCATCCCTCGCCACTGAGCCCGATTTCCGCGCAACGCCGAGAAGAGGGGCGCGGAAATCGGGCCGCTCGGTCTTCGGAATGACAATTTGGGTTATGCGCGGCGAAGAATATACGACGAAAAGGGGTTCGGCACTCAAGTGTGCTATCGTCGGCGATTGAGCGGCTGAGTCATGAGTTTTCGGCGAATCAACTCGGGCGTACGGCGGGGCGCGGTTGTGGCGGGAATGCTGCTGTGCGCGCTGGCGGTGGGGATGTTGTTTTCGGCGGGGGGACAACAGGCCTATGAAAGCAACGGAATCATCGACATGGACGGCCAAAGGTTTCCTCCCGAGAATCCGGACGAAAAGGCGGAGTGGACCTTCGCGCGTTTCCACTACGATCTCGGGGAGGAGTTTGGGTACTACCGCTTCCAGCGATGGGCCGCGGACTGGCCGAAAGCGGACCGGCAGTTTGTCCGGGGCGTGAAGCGGCTGACGCTGATCGAGGCACGGTCGACGGAGCACGTGGTCGATGCGAACAGCGATGACCTCTTCAACTGGCCGTGGATTTATATCGAGGACGCCGGGGCGTGGCGACTCAGCGAAAAGCAGGCCGCCCGCTTGCGCGAGTATCTGCTGCGCGGCGGCTTCATGATGGTCGACGACTCCCACGGCAATGAGGAGTGGGAGAATGTCGTGGCCGGCCTGCACATGATCCTTCCCGGCCGTCCGATTGAGGATTTGGCCAATGCCGACGAGATACTCCACGTCGTGTACGACCTGGACGACCGGGTGCAAGTGCCGGGTACGCGGTACATATGGGGAAGGCGCTGGCGTTACGACGCGGACAGCGCAACACCGCGGTGGCGCGCTATTCGCGACGACAAGGGCCGCATCCTGGTGGCGATCTGCCACAACTCGGACGTCGGGGACGCGTGGGAATGGGCCGACAGCGCCGAGTATCCCGAGCACCCTGCCTCCGTTGCGTACCGCCTCGGGGTCAATTACATCATCTATGCCATGACGCACTGAACGGGGACACTGTTCATGCGGTAACGACAAGCCGCACCACCACACCGGTTCACCTTAGCCGCAGAGGGATGTGACACCGATTCCACCGGGAGCATCGATCACATGGCCAAGAAGAGTTTCAAAGACCTGAGCGAGCGGGAAATCCTCGCCCTCGCCATCCAACTCGAGGAAGAGGACAGCCGCGTGTACGCCGACTTTGCCGAGGGGCTGCGCGAGAACTATCCCGCGACGGCGAAGATTTTCGACGAAATGCAGGCGGAGGAATCCCGGCACCGCCAGCGCCTGATCGACATGCACCGCCAGCGGTTCGGCGACCACATCCCGCTGATCCGGCGGCAGGACGTGAAGGGATTTCTCGAACGGCGGCCGGTGTGGCTCGTGCGTCCGCTGGGAATCAGCGCGGTCCGCAAGCAGGTGGAAATCATGGAGCTCGAGACGCGGCGATTCTACGAGCGCGCGATCGCGCAGGTGTCCGACGCGTCGACGCGGAAACTGCTGGGCGATCTCGCGGAGATCGAGCGCCAGCATTCGGAGTTGGCGGAATCGCTCGAAGAGAAGCAGGCCGCGTCCGGCGAGCTTGCCGAAGAGGAGAAATCGCAGCGACGATTCTTTGTGCTGCAAATCATCCAGCCGGGCCTGGCGGGACTGATGGACGGGTCGGTATCAACGCTCGCGCCGATCTTCGCGGCGGCATTCGCAACGCACCAGAGCAAAGCCGCGTTTCTGGTGGGACTTGCGGCGTCGTTGGGCGCCGGGATTTCGATGGCTTTCGCGGAGGCGCTCTCGGACGACGGTTCTTTGACGGGCCGCGGGCGGCCGTACGTGCGCGGAGCCGTAACGGGACTGATGACCGCCGCCGGAGGCATCGGACACACGCTGCCCTTCTTGATCTCCAGTTTTCACGTCGCTTTCACGGCGGCCGTGTTCGTGGTCGCCGTGGAGCTCGGAGTCATCAGCTACGTGCGGCACCGGTACATGGACACGCCGCTTCTGTCGTCCGCTTTCCAGGTGATCGTGGGCGGCGTGGCCGTCTTCGTGGTCGGGGTTTTGATCGGCAGCTCGTGAGAGCAGAGGGAAGCCCCGGAAGCATTCGACGTGGACTTGGGCGTCTATTTTGCGTATAAGGTGAGCGATGCCCTCCCGGGCAAACCCGTACACGGAGAGAAAACATGGCCAAGAAAGCAAAAGCCGCGAAGAAATCGGCCAAGGCGACCAAAGCTAAAGCGTAAATTGCCGGGCGCGTTTCCCGGCCCTGACGCAACATTTTCGAAGAACCACCGCACAATCAAGCCTACATCCGGGGCTGCCGCCAATCAGGCCGCAGCCCTTTTTCTTTGCCTGCGCGGAAGTGAAAAGAGAACGCGGCCGCTTTGGCGGCTAGACGGCCGGGGTGGTCGTGGGGCTCGGCACCGCGATGCCAGTTTCGATCGTGAGGCGCGGCGTTCGTCGCATGGTTTCAACGAAGACGCGAACCAATTCAGGATCGAACTGGTTGGCGGCGCAGCGCTCGAGTTCGGCAAACGCGTCTTCCGGCGTGCGGGCCTTTTTGTAGGTGCGGGCGGACGTAATCGTGTCGTAGGCGTCGGCGATGGCGATCACGCGCGCACCATGAGGAATCAGTTCGCCTTCGAGGCGGTCGGGGTAGCCGGTGCCGTCGTAGAACTCGTGATGGTGGCGGACCATCTGGCGGATGCGAACCATGGTCTTGAGCGGCTCGAGAATCCGCGCGCCGAGATCGGTGTGCGTCTTCATCGTTTCCCACTCGGAAGCATCGAGCGGCCCCGATTTGTTCAAGATGGCTTCGGGAATGCCGACTTTGCCGATATCATGCAGCAGCGCCGCGAGACGAATCTCCTCGACTTCCGGCGGATTCATGCCGAGCGCCTGCGCGATCATCACGGCGTAGGCGGAAACTTTCCTGGAATGGCCTTGCGTGTAGTGGTCTTTGGCGTCGATCGCAAATGCGAGTGAGGTGACCGTCTCGACCACGGCCGGCGGCAGCCCTTCGCTTTCGCCGCTCTGCTCCTCAAGCGAACGCGTGAACTGCTCGAGGCGGCGATAGATTTCCTCGAAGGCCTCGGGGCCGGTCGAAAACAAGCGCTTGAGGGTTACGCCGAGATACGCTTCGAGCACATCCTTCTTCCATCGCTTGCGGTCGTTCGGATCGCCCTGCTCGGCGCTTGAAACCGAATTCCCGCCTTGATGCTTGGAAAGGTACATCGAGGAATCGGCGACCTGGATGAGTTCCTGGGGCGTCGCGCCGTGGATGGGAAATGCGGCGATGCCGAAGCTGGCGGTGATGTTTTTATCGCGCAGCAGGGGATCGGCAGCAATCCAGCCGCGGAGCTTGTTGGCGAGCTGGCGGGCCTGTTCGATTCCCGTTTCCGGCATGAGGATGACGAACTCATCGCCGCCGTAGCGCGCTACGACGTCCGATCGGCGGCAATTCTGCTCGAGGATGTGACCGACGCGCTGGAGAACGACATCGCCCTCGAGGTGGCCGTAAAAATCATTTACGAACTTGAAGCGATCGAGGTCCATGAGCACCAGCGCGAAGGGGCGGTTCGCGCGCGTCGAGCGCTTCCATTCGGACGAGAGCGCCTCCATGAGGAAGCGGTGCGTCTTCACGCCGGTCAGGCCGTCCGTGATCGCCTGCTCCTGGGCCCGCTGGAACGTCAGTGCATTGTGGAGCGCTCCGGCGAAGAGATCGGCGAGCGTGCGGAGCACGAGAATGTCCTGCTCGGGGAACTGGCAAGGCTCGGCGGACTCCACGTAAAGGACGCCGAGAAACTGTTCGCCGTAAGTGATAGAGAGGGCAACCGCCGCCGCCGACCCCGGCAAAACCGTGCGAGGCGTCGAGGCATTGGCTTCGGAGACGACCGCCATCTGGCTGCTGCGAGCCACCTGCCCGACCAGCCCCTCGCCCAACGGAATCCGGCGCCCCACGGCATCGCGTCGCGATCCGGCCTCGGCTCGGACGACGAGCTCTTTCGCCGAGTAGTCCAGAATGGCGATTCCGATGTGATCGTAGGGAAGATGGTTTTCCACTTCCGCCGCGATTCTGGCCATCATCTCGTCGGGATCGAGCGTTGTGATGGCGTGGCTCGAAACATTGTTGATCAGCGTCAGTTGGCGCGACTTTTTCTGCTCTTCCGCGAAGAGCCTGGCGTTCTCAATGGCGATACCGGCCTCGCTCGCAAGGAGAGCCAGCAGCTCGATGTTGCTTTCGTCGAACACTCGTTCCTTGAGGCTGTGCACCGCCAGGACGCCGACGGGTTGGTCGTAGAGAATCAGCGGAACCGCACAGATCGAACCCACGTCCCGCAGGGATTCGAAACCCAGCCGCTTTGTTTCTTCCTGGAAGCGCTCGCGAATCAGGAGCGGCCGCGCCGAACGCACCACATACTCGACGAGGTGATTTCCCGAGGGGCGCGAGCGCTTCGGGCGGCGCTCGCCTTCCGTAACTTCGATCTCGAAACGGATTTCGCCGGCCTTCTTATCGTGGAAGGCGATGAAAAAGCTGGTCACGTCGAGCAGGCGCCGCATTTCCGAATAGACGCGCTCCAGCAGGGCATCCAGCTCGAGGGTCGAACTCAACGCGCGGCCGATTTCATTCAAGATGTGCAACTCTTCGGTGCGGCGCGAACTCTGCTGCATCAAGTAGCTGTTCTCGATGGACATGCCGATCTGCTGGCCGAGCGCGAGAAGCAGCCGCAACTCCGCCGGAGTGAAACTGCGATTATCCGGAGTCCCGAGCAGCAGCGCGCCGAGCACGTGCGCCTTCGCCTGAAGACTGATGCCCACGACCGTGCGCAGACCCTGCCCGAGCAGCAGTTGGCGCACCTGACGGAACGCTTCCTCGTTTTCGAGCGCCTCCCAGTTCGAGTCGCGCGACAGGTCACGCAGAACGACGAGCCCGCCGAGCCGGGCCACCAGGTTGACGACGTATTGATCGAGGTTGGCGTCTTTCACGGAGCGCGAGAAAGTTTCGTCAAGCCCGGTTACGACGACGGAACTCGCGCTGCCCGCCTCGGCATCGTGCATGAAGAGCGCGCCGGCCGGAATCCGGACGACGTTCAGGACGCGATCGAGCGCCTGCGCCAGCATCTGCTGGATTTCCCCGCCGGCAACACTTGACGTGGCGAGGTTCAGGTTGGAGAGCGCGAGCATATTGCGCTCGACGCGCCGCCGCTCTTCCTCATAAACAGCCATCACCATCAGCACGCACGTGAAAAGCTCCGGCAACAGGACCATCGGAAGCACGTCGCTTCCCTGCAAGAAGGGGAGGCGAGACTGAAAGATCGCGAGGACGGATAGCAGGCCCCATCCACCGAACGTGACTGCGAGAAGCACGTCCACCCGTGATTCTTGTTTGCGTCCTTCTTCCCAGAATGTGTACCCGATCAGAAAAAATATGAGCACGGCGGCCTCAACCGCTGGAACGCTGATGATTCCATGCACGTTGGCCACCGACCACGCCAGGCCCACAACCGCTGCAGCGGCTACCGACTTGTAGGGAATAGGCAGACCACAGTAGAGACGCGCGGAGCAGTAAAAGGCCAGGATGGACACCGTGAAAACCGTTTGGTTTAGTTCATGCGGCCATAGCGCGCCGGCTAGGTATGCGCCGACGACGCGCGCAGCAAAGTGAGCAAACAGCAGCAGCCAAGCGATTGACCAGGCAAGGACATACGGCTGCCTTTTCTGGCGGTAGATGAACAGAAACAACATCCCGAGCAGCAACGTGCTCGCCAGAAGAACGACTAAAGTGAGGTTCAGCTGCATACCTGTTCACGGACTCCTAGGCCATTCCCCGACGACACTCCGCCGAGAATATCAGAAAATCCAAAGACGCCTTGTGGCCGTATCCAGCCGAGTTTCGTGGAGGTCAACCTCCGACGCGAGGTGCGTGGGTACCGCAGAAACGGCCGTGGGAACCGCCGCTCCGTGTTCTTTCGGGAAAGGAGAGACTATGCGCGATGCGGCATTCGGTCAAGCGTAACCTGATGCGATGCTCGCGGTTTTCTGTCTTGAGCCGTTGCCTCGCTCGATTTTGGCCAGTCCTTCCGCTAAGATGAATGACTCCGAGACAAACACAGGACACCCGAATGACTCCCGCACAAAAACCGCGCGTTCGCTTCGCTCCTTCGCCCACGGGCTATCTTCATGTGGGCGGCGCGCGAACCGCGCTTTTCAATTGGCTTTTCGCGCGGCACGAAGGAGGCACGCTGCTGCTGCGAATCGAGGATACCGATGTTGAGCGCAACCGCCCAGAGCTTGTCGAAGGAATTCTCGATGGGCTGAAGTGGCTGGGGATCGAGTGGGACGAAGGGCCGTTGTTTCAGTCGCAGCGCCTCGACATGTACCGGGCGGCGGCGGAGCGCTTGCTCGCGAGCGGTGCGGCCTTCGGTTGCTACTGTAGACCGGCGGCGTATGGCGGCGGCGACGCGGCCGGCGGCGCCAATGCCGAGGAACAGGAGGGCGAAGGCGACGACGAAGGCCCCAAGACCTCAAAGAATCTCGCCTGCCCTTGCCGGGATCTCAGCGACACCGAGCGGGCCGAGAAAGAACGCGAGGGGATTCCGCGCGCCATCCGATTCCGTGTGCCACAGGACGGCCTAACGGGATTCCAGGATAGTGTGTTCGGCCCGCGCGAGGTGCAGAACGCGGAGATCGAGGATTTCGTCCTGCTGCGCTCGAACGGCCTGCCGACCTATCAGCTCAGCGTGGTCGTGGACGATATCGACATGCGCATCACGCACGTGATCCGCGGCGCCGATCATCTGTCGAACACGCCGAAGCAGGTGCTGCTCTACCAGGCGCTGGGCGCCGTTCCGCCGGTCTTCGCGCACGTTCCGCTGATTCTGGGGCCGGACCGGACGCGGCTTTCGAAGCGGCACGGCGCCACGAGCGTCGGCTCCTATGCCGACGAAGGATTTCTTCCCGAGGCGTTCCGCAATTTTCTGGCGCTGCTTGGCTGGTCGCCGGGGGACGACTCGGAGTTTATCCGCACGAACGAGCTCATCGAGCGGTTCGCGCTTTCGGGAGTAAGCCGCACCAACGCGATTTTCGATCGCCCCAAACTTGAGTGGTTCAACACCGAGTATCAACAGAAACTGCCGATCGAGGACCTTTTGCCCTACGTCGAAGCGCAGCTCCGGCGCGAGCGGCTGTGGGACGGCTCGCAAGCGAGCCGGGATCGCGCCTGGTTTGCGCACGCCGTCGACCTCATCCGCCCGCGCACGCGCCTGCTGGGCGACTTCACCGTGTGGGCTCGCGCATTTTTCACCGATGATTTCGACTACGATGCAGAGGCGCGCGAGAAGTTCTGGAAGGATGAGCGCCTGCCCGCGATGCTGGCCAAGCTCGCCGAGGCGCTTGAAGCGCTGCCCGACTGGAACCACGACGCGTGCGATGCGGCGTTGCGTAGCCTCGCGACGGCCGAGGGCGTGAAGGCCGGCCTGCTAATCAACGCGACGCGCGTCGCTATTGTGGGCCGCGCCGTGGCTCCGCCGCTTTTCGAAACAATGGTCGTGCTCGGGAGGGAGCGCGTGGTCGGACGCCTACGCCGCGCCCTCCCGGTTCTTTCTTCCCGCTGAAGCGAAGCTTGCGGTTAATTTCCTGAGGAACCTGTTGCGGAGAAAACCTCGGGATGTGCGGGGTGGCTCGCGGTGCCGGCTGCGGCGACCTTGAATTCGATGCTCACGGGCACTTTGACCGGCGGCAGGCAGGCCGAGTTGTTGCAGGCCTGATAGCGCAGCGTCATCGGAATTGTCACGGTGCCGAGCGGCGCGCTCGATTGCGCAGTCAACTTCAGCCGCAGGGTCACGGTGCCCGAGTAAACGTTGAGCGGCTTATCTGGTGAGAACGGGAACTTTTTGTCATGGCCGGCGGGATAAGCCGTGTCGACAAGAATGAACCCTGGCGGAAGCTGAGGCGTGATCGTCGTCGGGATCAGGTAGGAGTCCGACGGCTTGTGCGAGTTCATGTGATACGCCTGGTTGATATCGACAACGACCGCCACCTGAAAGTCCTTGCCACGCGGCACCGGGTCAAGCGAAGCGTAGGCGTGCGTCTTCACGACCTGTGCAGGCGCCAGCGGCGTCGCTTCCTGGGCCTGCGTGTTTCCGCCGAGAGCTGCCATCAGCGCGAGCGCGCATAGCGCAAGAAGACGTCCGGATGTCGTCACGGAGTTCATAGCTGGCTCTCGACGTCCTTCTTGATCTGAGTTTCGTTTATCCCGCCCATGTATTTCTTCACGATCTTGCCGTCGCGCGAAATCAGGAAGCTTGTGGGCATCCCGAGCAACCCGCCGAACTTGTCCGTGATGGCGTCGGTGCCCAGCACGATGGGGTAGTTCATCGTCTGAGGCTGGCCGCCTACGTTGAATTGCGTCGACTGCACGTAGGGCTGGACAACTTTGGCGCCCTCTTCATCCATCGCAGCGCCCAACAGCGTGAAGCCCTTGCCACTGTATTCCTTCTGCAAGTTGATCAAGATGGGGATTTCGCCCCGGCAGGGTTCGCACCAGGTGGCCCAGAAATTCACCAGGACTACCTTCCCCTTCAGGCTTGCCAGCGGGACGTTGTTGCCCTGCAAGTCCCTGAACGTGACGTTCGGTTCATCAGCCAAAGCGTGCGGGGCCGAACTGCTCGCCGACGTTCCTCCGCCTTTACATCCGGAAACCCCCGCCGCCGTAAACGCCAAAAATGCAAACAACAGCAAACCAATTGATTTGCTCTTTCCCATAGCCATCACCTAGCGAATTGGTTCAAAAACGTGAGCTTGCCCGACAACCAAGTCAGGCGGTTGAAGAAAATCAGTGCGCCCACAAACAGCAGCAGCACTCCGCTGAAAACTTCCACCGTATGCAGGTGTTTGCGGAAGCGCTGGTAGAACTTCAAAAACCCGCCTATGCCCAATGCCGTCACGAGGAAAGGAATCGCCAGCCCCGCCGAATAAACCGCAAGCAACATGATTCCCTGACCCACGGTTTCCTTCGTTGCGGCCATCGTGAGCACGGTGGCCAGAATCGGCCCGATGCAAGGCGTCCAGCCGAAAGCGAAAGCGAATCCGAGCAGGAACCCGCTGACCATCCCCGGCTTTTTGCCGCCGACGTTGCGCAAGTGGACGTCACGGTTGAGCCAGCGCGTCAGAGAGGGCCCAAGCAGAAAAATGAGCGAGATCGCGTAAAACTCCACGGGCGTGACCGGCAAACTCGAGCCGCCCCGCAGGTTGAGCACGAGCCCGATCGCGACGAGCACTGCTCCGACGATGAGGCCCACGCGGACCGTAATCTTCACGAGCCAGCCCACCAGGTGCAGGCCAAACAGCACAATCAACGCGCCCGCGATGGGCGACAACAGGCTCTTATTGTGCAGCAGAAACGAGCCGACGGCGCTCGCCGAAGCGCCGAACGCGATAAAGACGATCGAAAACCCAGTAACGAATGCCAGCGCGGAGCTGAGTAGCCCCCCGAGCGGCGCCTCGCCTTCCTTCAGCTGCTCGACGCCGATGCCCGAAAGCATCGAAATGTAGCCCGGCACGAGCGGCAAAACACATGGCGAGAGGAAGGAAACCAATCCCGCCCCAAATGCCACAAATACGGAAACGTCCATCAGACTCCTTTCGCTTCCTCAGCGAGGTCTTCCCGGCTGTCACACCCGGATCCGGCCAAACCGTGATTTGACCACAACGCTTAGACGCATACCAGCAGTTTTTGGTTTTGGAAAAAGCCGGCGTAGTGGATTTCCGTCAGGTGACATCGGAAGCCGCCATCGCGCGCGGCGCTCCTGCGCGGGTCTGGTTTCCTAAGCGATTGAAATGCCAGAGCGATGTCAAAACGGGGAATGTGGCAAGCCGGATGCCTCTCCGACGGCGCGGGCCCGCCCGCTGGAACCGCGAACGGCAAGACGGTTTGCCGCTCGCGGTGGCGGGCTCGAAAAATTCCTGTGGCGGAGGAGCGCGATGACACCGAATCAAGTGACCGCCGCGCGCGTCTTGGCCGCTTTTGCGGCTGTCGCGCTCTTCACGGTTGCGCCGGACGCGCTGGCAGTCGATCTCGCTGCCGTGCTCCTGACGGTAGTTGCGATCGCGCTGGACGGCATCGATGGTTACCTGGCGCGGAGCCGCGGGCTCGCGACGCCGCTCGGCGCGCAGCTCGATATTCTCGGCGACCGCGTCGTCGAGAATCTCTTCTTCACCTGCTTCGCGGTCAGCGGCCTGATCTCGCTTTGGGTGCCGGTGCTCTTTTTCGTGCGCGGGACGATGACGGATTTCTTCCGTGGCCAGGCGGCGCGCGCGGGCCGCAGCGGCTTCGGCGGCAACTCCATGGTCGAGACGTGGTGGGGACGAAGCCTGGTCGCTTCGCGGATGAGCCGCGGCGCGTATGCCGCGTTGAAGTGCCTCTGCTTCTGCTACCTCGGATTGTTGCTGCCTCTGCGCCACCTTTCTGCCACATGGCCGGCTGGAGAGGTCCAGCACTCACTCCTGATCGCGGGCTGGGCGATTACCGGCGCGACAGTCGTATTTTGCGTCGTGCGCGCGATTCCCGTCGTTTGGGAGGGCCGCCGATACTTCCCCGCTGCGGGGAAGGCGCCGAACAAACAACTGGCAGCGGCGGTGATCCGATGAACGCGGGCGAAAGAATTGCCGCCTTCTTCGATCTCGACGGCACGCTGCTTCCGCCGCCCTCGCTCGAATGGCGGTTCATCGGCTGGCTGATCGCGCGCGACGAAATCGGCGGCCGCGACGTCGCTCGGTGGCTCGGGCGCTTTGCGAAGACGATCCTGCGCAACCCGCGCGGCGCGACGCTTGCGAACAAGATGTATCTCGCGGGACTGCGCGAATCTCTCGCCGCCGACTGGGAAAACTCGCCGGCGCCCGGCTCGCTGCCGCTCCTTGCCGGAGGAATCGAGCGCATCGGCTGGCATCTTGCGCGAGGCCATCGCGTCTTTTTCGTGAGCGGGACGCTCGGGCCGCTCGCGCGCGCCGTGGCGCGGTGCCTTTCGGGGCAGCTTGAAGTCCGCGCGACCGAGCTTGAAAGCTCCGGAGGCTTTTGGACCGGCCGGCTCGCTGGCGAACACCTGAGCGGTGAGGCAAAGGCGCGGGCCGTTCGCGCGCTCGCCGCGAGGCACGGTCTCGTACTCAGCGAAAGCTATGCTTACGGCAACACCCTCGCGGATCTGCCGATGCTTGAATCCGTGGGCCGCCCCGTTGCGGTGAACCCGCGCGTGGGCCTCGAACGCATCGCGTGCTCGGACGCCGATCGGCACCGCCGCGAAGCACCACGATTCGGCTGGCAAGTTTGCGCGTGGAAGGAATCTCCCTCGCAACCTTCCGCCGCCGAGCGGCCACATCTTTATCCGATCTCTCAGAAGGAAACTCGATGAGATTTACGGGCTCGCAGACGGACGCGGAACTCCCCGGAGAGCGGGCGATTTCCTGGGAGGCTGCCGGCATCGGCCTCTCGCGCCCGGCGCCACGCTGGCTCGAGGAGACGCGAAAAGCCTGTGGCGCGTTCGAATGGGTGACGCTTGCCTACTTCGCGTGGCTCGAGGGGATCGTGGTCCTCTTTCATCGCAACATTCCGCACTCCGGACTCTATTTTGTGGCGCATTTCGCGCTGGCCGCCGGGATCGTGTGGCTGGCGCGATCTGCCGCGCGCTCGGGCAACGCCGCCTTGCAGTTCCTGCGCCACTGGTATCCTTTGCCGCTCTACATCTTCTTTTTCGAGGAGCTGGAGGGGCTGGTGCACGCCATCTTCCCCGGATGGTTCGACCGCTGGCTCATTGCCTTCGACTACAACCTCGCGGGCGTTCATCCTTCCGTGTGGCTCGCCAGCTTCGCATCGCCCGGTCTCAACGACTTCATGCAGTTCGCCTACATGACCTACTTTCTCTACCTCGTGATCCTCCCGGCGGTTCTCTACGTGCAGCGCGAGCGGTTTGCGTTTTGGACGACCATGGTCTCGACTGCAATCGCGAACTATTCGATCTACGCGATTGCGGTGCTCATCCCCATCGAGAGTCCGTACCATTCGCTCGCCGCGCTCCAGACCAAAACTCTCGACGGCAGCTACTGCACGGCGCTGATCGACCTCGTCGAACGCTTCGGCCGCGTGCACGGCGCCGCGTTCCCCTCGGCGCACGTTGCGGGCTCGATGGTCGCAATCCTTGCTTCGTGGCGCTACCGGAGGCGACTCTTCTGGATTTGCCTGCCGTTTTTCGCGTGCATGTGCGTGGCAACGGTGTACGGGCGGTA
Organism: Candidatus Acidiferrales bacterium; assembly: GCA_050018375.1. Classification (GTDB taxonomy): domain Bacteria; phylum Acidobacteriota; class Terriglobia; order Acidiferrales; family UBA7541; genus Palsa-295. The sequence continues at coordinate 190,622 of JBEKAE010000005.1, forward strand.
CCACTATGTCGCGGACGTGCTCGCCGGGCTCGCGGTCGGCGCGATCGGCTTCTCGCTGGGGACCCGGCTCATGCAGCGGAAGGGAACGTTGCCGGAGATCGCAGAGTGAGCGTCAGTCCAGATTCGGATGCCGATTGTGCCAGCCGGTCGCTTCTTCGTAAGCAAGGGCGATTGAAAGCAGCCGCGCCTCGGCCCATTTGGGCGCGATGAGTTGCAGTCCAACAGGCAAGCCTTCGCGTGTGAACCCGCACGGAATCGAGATCGCTGGCTGGCCGGTGAGATTCGCGGGCCGAGTCAACCGAAGCAACTCGGCCCGCACGGTCGTTTCGCGTTCCCCGGCCACGCGGACTTCGCTCGCGCCGATGGGCGGCGCGGGAATCGGTGAAGTGGGAGCGAGAATGACATCCACGTGCTCGAAGGCGGCCGCAAAGTCCTCTTCGATCTCGCGTCTCTTCGCGACGCCGCGGAGATAATCGACCGCCCGCAGGTCGTGGCCCCATTGCAGGTGGCCTCGCACATCGTCACCGTAGCCGTCGGCGAGCGCGGGATAGTAGCCCTGGGTCTCGTGGTAGTAGCTCGCCTCGCCCACGACCACGTTCGTGGCCACGTCGATCGCTCCGGCCAGCCGCGGCAGAGACGATTCGCGTATGCGAGCGCCCAGCGAGGACTCAAAAAGCTTTCCGGCAGCTTCGACCAATTGCCGCACTTCGCTGTCCAGTCGTTCGAAGAAGAACTCTTTGGGCCAGCCGAGTCGAAATCTGCGCGGACGATTCTTGCGCAGCTTGCGGGAATCCGGGCGCGTCTCACCCTTAGGGTATTTCCCCGCGATCGCTTCGAGCATGATGCAAGCATCCGCGACGCTGCGAGCAACCGGTCCGGCATGATCGAAGCTCATCGCCAGCGGCACGCTGCCCTCGACGCTGACAAGCCCGAATGTCGGTTTGAGTCCCACAATTCCGCAGAGAGCCGAAGGAATGCGGATCGATCCGCCTGTGTCCGTTCCCACCGAGGCAAAGCACATCCCCGAGGCAACGGACGCCACCGATCCGCCGCTCGATCCTCCTGAGATTCGGTCGCGCGCCCACGGATTGTGGACCGGCCCGTAATGAGGATTCTCGCTGGTGATGCCATACGCGAACTCGTGCATGTTCGTCTTGCCGAGGAGGATTGCTCCCGCGCGCGCGAGGCTCGCGGCGACGTCGCTGTCCGCGTCCGGCACGAAATCGCCGAGAATCTTCGAACCGGCCGTCGTCCGAATGCCGCGCGTCCAGAAGTTGTCTTTGAGCGAAATTGGAATGCCGTGCAGGGCACCGCGCCAGCGCCCTCGGCGAATTTCCCGCGCCAATGCGCGCGCCTGCCTGCGCGCGGGCTCAGCGAGAATCGTCAGGAACGCGTTGAGGGCGGGATTCAGCCGCTCGATGCGCGCCAGCGAGGCGTCCACCAGCTCGAGCGGAGAGATTTCCTTGCGTCGCAGGAGTTGCGAAGCCTGCTCGATCGAGAGGAACGCCAGGCCGGTTTGGGAGCGCGCAGCCATGCGTTTCCTAGAAGATCTTTTCCTGCCGCCGCAGGTTGCCGGCCGATCCGAGATTCGCAATGCGGACGACGATGCTGTATTGGTTCTCGTTTCGAATCGTGCCGAACGAAAAGCGGCGGTACTCGAACCCGATTCCGCAGCAATCGCCGTTGTACGTCACTTCCACGATCTGGTTTTGGAAGGCCTGCTGGGTGAAGTCGTAGCTGGCGCCTATCTCGGCGTTCCAACCGCGGCGGTTCATGTCGCCGTAGCCAAAAAGCGTGCGAACCTGATTCGAGCGCTGCTGGAAATTGAGCGGAGGAGGAGAGGGATTGAGGGGCAGGTTCAGCGTGGAAAAGTGCGCGAGCGTGAGGAACGACTCCTTATAGGGCTTGAGCTTCAGCAGGGTTCCGATCGCGGTCAGGCGGTTGCGCACCGGATCGTAGTTGACAATGAATTGCGTGTCGAAGTGTTTGCCGGGGTCGACGCGCAGGTCGCTCACAATCGGAGAAAAACGCCGCGGCGTGTCAGCGAAAGCGAAAGGCGTGAGCGCGTCGAGAGTCTGGAAAATATTCGACTGCCCTGGCACGAGCGCGCCGCCGAACGTGGGATCGAAGAAGTATTTTTGCACGAGCCGCCAGGTGATGAACTCTTCGGTGCCACCCGAACCCTTCCGGCGGAAGAGGCGCTGCGTGATCCCATACTCGACTTCGTTGGTGTCGGTCAGCGTTTCGTCCTCATCGAAACGCTCAAACCGGCCGAAATCGTTCACGCCGGTGACGTAGCGATACACTATGTACGGCTCGATCGCGTGTTTCCACTTTGTGTCGCCGTCGCCCCAGACGCGCTCGAATACGGGCAGCCGCATGTCCAGGGAGAACTCCTCGGTATTGCGGAACAGCCCTTCGAGGAGGAACACGCCGTTCTGCAATTGTCCGCCGTAGTACGTCGAGCGGAACGTAAAGCTCGGCGTCACGTCGAACCAGTCCCCGAAATGGAGCGGCATCGCAATGCTGGGAGCCAATTCGCTGCGCTCGACGAACCCGGGAGTCTTGAACGGCGTCACGCTTTCGGAGCGATACACCCCGCCCGTGAAAGCGTCGAAGGAAAAGTAGAAGGGCAACCGGTTGAAGAACTGTTGGTCAACCGAGCTGAATCGGAGTTCCGGGGCTGTTCGCAGCGTGATCGATTCCTGCGGGCTGGCGCTCAGATAGTTCTGGTAGCTGAGCGCCGCAACGTTCAGGCTGAAGCCGCGAAAATTGTTGGTCAGGAACGCCGTGTTGTGCACCTCGGAGTTCACCGCTTGAGTGAATGTCTCAAACCACGCGAGACGAAACGTCAGCGACGTGAGCTGGTCCAGATCGGCCACGGCGCGCCAGCCGCCCGGTAGCAGCGACGTGAAAAGAAGTTTCGTTTCATGGCCGCCCTGCTTGATGGGCGGCGCGTTCGCCTGCTCGAGGCCCCGGTCGATCACGCCGAAGTAGCTCGCATCGAACTGCGCGTTCTCCCACGGCCGCATGCGGAGTTCGGCCCTCTGGCTCCAGCCTCGCTTGGTGTAATCGTCGGCATGAAGCGTCACGTCGAGCCAGTCGAGCGGAGCCCAATAGAACGCGTCGCCCAGGACGTAGCCCTTTTGCGAGGTGTTTCCGAGGTCTGGAATCATGAAGCCCGTCTCTCGGTGCTGTTCGGCAGGGATGGTTGCGTAGGGCAAATAAAGGACTGGGACGGAAAGTACACGGAAGTTTCCGTTCTCCAGATGCACCGACTTCTGCAGCCGGATCGTGGCGGCGGGCGCATAGAATTTCCAGACCGGGCGCCCGGGGTCGCAAACCGTCATCCAAGCCTTGCGGATGCGATAAGTGTTGTCGTCGAGCCGATCCGCTTCCTCGGCTTCAAAATAGAGGGGATTGGGGCTGATCAGGAGCGTCGGCTCCGGACGCCGTTGGATGGCGAAAGAGCCGTGGACGTGGTGGAAGACGCCGTGACCCGTGCGCAGTTCATAGCGGGCGTCGTCGGCCTCAATGTGCTGCGTCATGTAATCGAGCTGGACGTGCCCGCGCGCGGTGACGACCTGGGTTTCGCTGTCGTATACAGCGTGGTCGGCGCGCAGGCGTGCGTTTTGATAGTGCACGTCCACGTGGCCGTCTGCGTAAAAGGTCTTTCCGACCTCGCGCTGCTGGTCCGCTTCGAGTGTGGCCTCGCCGCCGACCGTCAGGGACCCGAGTGGCACTGGCTTAACGCCTTGAGCAGGCAGCGCGCGCGCCGCCAGGAGAATGGGAAGCAGCCCTGCAAGAAGAGCGTGTCGGCGGACGGATTGCGAGAGCGTGGCGTTCGGCATCGCCTGGAAAGGCCCAAAAAAGAAAGCTGAGCCTAACACGCGCCTCTCGCTCCCGCAATCACGAGGGTGAATGCTCCGTCTCCGAAGGGCCGTCGAGAGAAACTACTCTCGCGGGGCGTGCGAGACCACGACGTCTCTCGCGTGCGAGGGCAGGTTCGGCGCCAGCCAGCGGAAGAGAAGCGTGGCGGCGAGTCCTCCGAGCAGTTGGGCAACGACGAACCATGGAACGTCAGCGGGCCGAATTCCCGAGAAAGTGTCGCTCAGCGACCTCGCGATCGTCACGGCCGGATTCGCGAAAGATGTGGACGCCGTAAACCAATACGCTGCCGTGATGTAGCTTCCCACGGCAAAAGCCGTTAAGTTGGAACGGAGCCGGGAGCATCCCCAGATGACCGAAAGCAGCCCGAACGTGGCCACGAATTCGCTGAATACCTGGGCGGGCCCGCTCCGGGCGTGATGAGACAGGGATACGACCGGCAGTCCAAACATGACGTGCGCAACGATAGCTCCTCCCACTCCTCCGAGTATCTGGCAAAGAATGTAGGCAGGTGTTTCCGTCCACGGCATCCCACCTTCCCAGGCGTCTGCCAGCGTCACGACGGGATTGAAGTGCGCGCCGGAGATCGGGCCGAATGCAAGGATCAGGGCTACGAGGGCCGCGCCTGTCGCGATCGTGTTGGCCAGAAGGGCCAAGGCAGCATTCCCGCCGGCCAGCCGTTCGCCCATGATTCCCGATCCGACCACAGCCGCCACGAGAAATGCGGTGCCTATGAGCTCGGCCGCAAGCCGGCGCGCGAAGGAAATCTTCATTGTCGGCCGATGCTGTCGATTTCTTTTTGGATGGCGAGTTTGTCGAGACTCGAAAGCGGCAGGCAAAGGAGCAGGCTGATTCTTCGCTCGAGAATCACGAACGCTTCGCGAAACGCGCGCTCGATCTCCTCGGGTGTGCCCGTAGCCAGCGCCGGGTCGGGAACTCCCCAATGCGCGGTCATCGGTTGCCCCGGCCAAATGGGGCATACCTCACGCGCGGCGTTGTCGCAAACCGTGAAGACGAAGTTCATCTGCGGCGCACCGGGCCTCGCGAACTCGTCCCAGTTCTTGCTGCGTAGACCTTTCGTCGGCAGGTGCGCCAGCTCGAGCTGGCGGAGCGCCTCGGGCCGCACGGATCCTGTTGAATGGCTCCCCGCGCTGTATGCCGTAAACGTCGGCTTGCCTTTATGGTTGAGAATCGCCTCGGCCATGATCGACCGGGCCGAATTTCCGGTGCACAGAAAGAGTACGTTGTAGCGCCCCCGCATGTCCGTCATCCCTTCACCACTTCGGCCGGTGTGCAGCAAGCGGGCGCGCAACAGGCTCCGGCGTCCGCGCTCTTCTCGGGCAGATTGTCTTCGAGGACGACGAAAACTTCCCATTCGTTTCCGTCCGGGTCGTGCACCCATGCTTTGTCCTGCAACGCATAGCAGCAGTCGGTCTTCATCTCATCGCGCGGAATCAGCCCTTCGCGAACCCAGCGTTCGCGCACGAGCAGCACGTCTTCCGTCGATGCCACCTGAATCCCCATGTGCGAAAGGGCGCCTCGCTCGCTGAAGGGCGCTTGATTCAGAGTGAAATTCAGCGGTGGGTTCGTTACGTCGAACTTGGCGTAGCCCTGGCGTACTTTTGAGGGGTCGATCCCGAACATTTTCCGGTAGAACTCGATGCTCTCCGGGACGCTTCGGGCGTTGATCGCAAGATGGGCTTTCAAAGCCTGCACCGGTTTGCCCGCCATAGCCGTTTCCTCCCGCGACATATGTGCATGTACGAATATATTGGGAGGCTACCCCGCACAAACATATATGTCAAGACAGATGTATTGTATACTTCCAGCATGGCACAGAGACAAGGCAACAGCTCGCTCGACCATCTCTTTCGCGCGCTCGCGGATCCCACGCGGCTGCGTCTGCTGAACCTGATCGCGGACCGGGAGGTGTGCGTCTGCTACTTCGTCGGCATCCTTCGCATCAGCCAGCCGAAAGTCTCTCGACATCTGGCGTATCTGCGCAGGGCGGGCATTGTGGCGACAAGGCGCGAGGGAAGATGGATGCACTATCGGCTGGCAGTACCCCCCAACCCTGTGGCAGCCGACGTTCTGCGCGTCACACTCGAACACCTGAAGGGCATGCCCGAGATGCAGCGCGATCTGGCGCGCCTGGGCTCAGCCTGCTGCGCGCCCGAGAAGTTCGAGGGCTTGCGGCGAGCGCCTCAGCCGGTCGCGATCGCATCGAGCCCGAGCTGAGGTCTTCCGGGATACCCAGGCCCGCCAACCGTTGCCGCATAGGTGACACCCCATGCGGCCGCTGTTCCGCCGCAACTTGCCGTGCTATCATGCCCGAGTTCCGACACTGAGAACCTCCGCAGCGCAAAACGGACCAGTGATACGAATCTGCTCGAAGTGTGGGGCGCTGCTGCTCGAAGAGACCGAGCGCTGTTCTTTCTGCGAAACGCCTCTCGCTGAAAATGACGAAATCCTCCAGCCGGTAACCTCCGGCGAAAGTGCGCTCGAGGAGCCCGCCGAGCCTGAATGGCGCCGCGAAGTCTCCCGTCGCCTCGAGCAATACCGCGCGCGCCACGGCCGGCCCATCCCGGACGACTCCCAATCGGGGCTCCCGTTCCGCGAAGCGCCCATCCCCGAGGCCCCTTATCTCGAGGAGGAGGTGCACGAGCGGCGGCGTACCCGCCTCGTCGCGCGCCACAGGACCAGCGAGCGCGTGGATATCTGCGTCCAACCGGAGCTGGACTTCTCGAGCGCCCCGGACGACCGCGCGCATCCGCAGACGGCGCTTGTTCCGGTGGCGAGCCTCGGGGAACGCCGCTGGGCCGGGATGATCGATGCACTGTTCCTCGGCATCACCTGCGCGGGATTCCTCGGATTGTTCCGGTCACTCGGCGGGCAGATCGTGGTCGACCAGGCGGGTGCGATCGTCTACCTGATCGTGGGCTACCTCTTCTACGCGTTGTATTTTTCGCTTTTCTCGACGCTTGCGGGCTCGACTCCCGGGATGCAGCTCCGCGGCCTTAGCATCGTCCGCCTCGACGGCAGTTTGCCGGATACGCGGCAGCTATTGTGGCGGAGCTTCGGATATCTTCTCTCCGGAGCCACGCTGATGCTCGGGTTCCTGTGGGCGCTCTGGGATGAGGACCGCTTCACATGGCAGGACCGCATTTCGCAGACCTATATCACCGCCGCGGCCCCGATTTCCGATACCGACGCGCTCGAAATTCCGGCGGGCCGGCGCACCTTCGCCCACAAGTAGCCTCTCCCGGAACGCCGGGACGCCGAATCCCGCGAATCCCCCTGGCCGATGCTATAATGGGTTTCGTTGACGACGGAGAAAAGGAAACGGGCATGAGTTCTCTCACTCGAAACATTGTCATTACGCTTTCAGCTGTGGTGTTCGGCTTCGTGGCGGTGGGTTACGTTCGCGGCCGCTCTGTGGGCGACAAGGCCTTCCGCGCGCTTACGGTTTACAGCGACGTGCTCGAGCACATCCAGCGCGATTACGTCGATGAGCCCAACATCCACCAGGTAACGTCCGGCGCGCTCCACGGCCTGCTCGACTCCCTCGACCCGCAGTCGAGCTACCTCAGCCCGCTCGAATACGCCGACTACAAGGAGAGAAGCGCCGCGACCGCCAAGGCCGAAGCGGGCGTCGCCCTGACCAAGCGTTTCGGATACATCAGCGTAATCGCCGTTCTGCCCGATAGTCCCGCGCAAAAGGCGGGTTTGCAACTCGGAGACGTCATCGAGAAAATCGGCGGCTTCACCACCGGACAGATGGCCATCGAACAGGCCCACCTGCTCCTGAGCGGCGATCCGGGAGCGATCGTCAAGCTCTCCGTGATCCGCCGCGGCAAGACGGAGCCGCAGGACGTGGAAATCACGCTCGCGAAGCTGCCCGCGCCAAAGGTTGTAGAAGAAAAAATCGAAGGCGACCTTGCTTATCTTCGCGTTCCGGAATTCGACTCCGGGACGACGAAGCAGCTCCACGATGACCTTCTGCAACTGGAGCGCGAGGGCGCGCACAAGTTGATTCTCGATCTGCGCGATTGCGCGTTTGGCGACGATCAGGAAGGGATTGCCGCAGCCCAGCTTTTCCTTTCGTCTGGCACGATTACGTCTCTCAAAGGGCAGACGGCCACCTCCGCAGTTTCTTCCGCTGACCCGTCGAAGGTCGTCTGGACCCAGCCCGTCGCCGTGCTCATTGGCAACGGAACGGCCGGCCCCGCCGAAATCCTGGCCGGTGCGATCGCGGACAACCATCGCGGCGAGACGGTCGGCCAGCGCACCTACGGCGTCGCTTCCCAGCAGAAGCTGATCCAGCTCGATGACGGCTCGGCGCTGATCCTGACCGTGGCGAACTACTACACGCCCGCGGGCAAGGAGATCCCGGTCGACGGTGTGACGCCGACGAGCGAAGTGCAGTTGTCGCTGGATGACCTGGCGGCTTTGAACGGCGAGAATCCGCCCGCTCCATCGAGTTCGCCCTCGGACCCCGCCGTGAAGAAGGCGATCGAGGTCTTGCAGGGCGCCGGGCAAAAGGCCGCTTAAGCGATCATTGCGGAATCGCGCTTCACCGGATTCACTTGTTCCCTCGACCGTCTCCGTCACTCGACGGTTCCTTGCAGGACTGATCGCCCTCGTTCTTGTTGCGCTTGCCGGTTGCGCGAGGGAATCGCTCGGCACGAAGGAACTGCGCGCCGTCACGGTCGAAGTCGTCAGCGCCGCCCAGCGCGTGACCGCCCGGAAATCCGAAGTCACGATCCGCCCCGAATTCCGCACGTCCTGGATCTTCTGGCGCAACCAACTGGCCGACGACATCTACCTGTCGCTCGAAAACGCCTCGCAGGCGGATGGCCTCCGGCAAGCGCTCGCTCAGATTGCCCGGCGCCACAGACTGTCTCTCGCCGAAACTTCGTCGGCGGGCGTGATTCGCGTGGATTTCACATTTCACGGGAATCGCACCCACACGATTCATATCGTCACCCCGCTGATGGCTCGTTCGCGCGCGCCCGCCGAGCCCCCCGCCGCAAACCCGCGGCTTGCGATCATCCTCGACGACCTGGGCCGCGACCGCTCCGCCGCCGATTCGCTGCTCGCGCTGCCTTTCCCGCTCACGGTGTCTGTCCTGCCGCATCTGCCCTTTTCAACCGAGGTTGCCGAAGAGGTTTATCGCCGCGGCGACGAGGTCCTGTTGCATCTCCCGATGGAATCGCAGTCCGGCGACGCCACGCCCGAGAGCGTTCAACTGCGCGTGGGCATGAATCGGGACGACGTGGAATCAATCCTGGCGGGCATGCTCGAGACCGTCCCGCACGCCGCGGGGGTCAACAATCATCAGGGTTCGCGGGCGACAGCCGATCCCGCCATCATGGACGCTCTGATGCCGGCGCTCCGCCGGCGCGGGCTTTTCTTCATCGACAGCCGCACGACGGCCGCGACCGTCGCCTACGATTCTGCCGAGCGCGCGGGCGTTCCCGCAGCATCCCGCAAGGTGTTTCTCGACGACACGCCGTCGCGGGAGGCCATCCTCGCGCAACTCGATCTCGCGGCGCGCGACGCCCGTCGCGACGGCTCGGCCATCGCCATCGGCCACCCTCATCCTGAGACGATTGCGGCGCTCGCCGAAGGCGTTCCGCGCCTCGAAGCGAGCGGCGTCCGGCTCGTTTTCGCCTCCAATCTGGTTCATTAAGTCTTCGCCTGTCAATTGGTACAGTCTCAGGGACTGGAACGAAATCTGGCCGCGCGGCCTATTTCCCGATGCGGAACCCGGAGCTAGCCTGCTTGCGCCCTGCCGCTGCCGCCTGCGGGGCAAGGAAGGAGCCTATGTCCCACTGGATCGGCACCACGTCTCCCACTGATGCTGGCATGAACGACTTTAAGGAGTGTCTGAAGCAGTTGCGCGACGGCCACGCAGAGGATGCCCTCCTCCACGCCCGGCGCGCTCTGGGTGCTGCGCCGAAGAACCCGTTCTACCTCTCCTACACGGGCCTGCTGGCCGCGGTCGCTGAGAAGCGATATGGCGACGCGGAGGCCCTTTGCCAGGAGGCGGTGGGGATGAGGCACAACCACGCCCAGCTCTACCTGAATCTGGCCGAGGTGTACCAGCAGTCCGGCCGGACCCAGGAGGCGATCGCGACGCTCGAAAAGGGTCTGGTGTCCGCGGGCCGCGATTTCCGGATTCGCCGGGCGCTCGAGAAAATCGGCTCGCGGCGCGAGCCGATGGTCTCGTTCCTACACCGCAGCCATCCGGTGAATCGCGCTCTCGGAAAGTGGCGCCATCGCCTCGCCGGGCCATCGCAGGCAGCCTGAGCGGCACGCAATTCGTCGATCCGAGTTTTCCCCGTGACGCAAATCCGGGACGGGCCATCCGCGAGTTGGCTCGTCCCGGATCCCCCTTAGCTTACCCGGCAATATTGTCATCCCGAGCGGAGTCCCGCGTGCCTTTGTCCTTCCCGCGGTTTTTGCGGGCGCGGGACAAGGAAGGGCTCCCGGGTCGACGGCTAGTCGAGCCTGGGAGATTAGTCGAGGGATCTGCTTTTGTCCTTTGTGCAGTATGCCGCTGGGCCCCAGGTCTTGGATCAGCCCTGTCCAAGAGGAAGGAAATACTGCGTGCCCTTGACCGGCTGCCGCAGCCTGCGCAGCAGCTCCTGCAAATCCTGGTTGCGTTCGACGAAGTCGATCTCGCTCGTATCGACGACAAGCAGGTTCGAAGCGGAATATCGGAAGAAGAAGTGCTCGTAGGCGTTCGCGACCGCTTCGACGTATTCGGAAGAGATCTCCGTCTCCGCGGGGTCGCCCTTTTTTGACACGCGCTTGCGCAGCACCTCCGGCTTGGCCTGAAGGTAGATCGTCAGGTCCGGCACGGGAACCGAAGGCGCGAGCATGTCGAAATACTTTTCGTATAGCTTCAGCTCTTCGTTGTCGAGGTTGATGTAGGCGAAGATCTTGTCCTTCTCGAAAAGGAAATCGCTCACGATCGGCGCCGCATCGTCCTCGGGCCGGGTCTCGATCAGGCGGCGGTGCCGCTCGTAGAGGAAGTACATCTGCGCGCGAAATGCCGCGCCGGGCTTTTCGTCGTAGAAATCCCCGAGAAAGGGGTTGTCCTCGCAGTCGAAAACGCGCCGCGCGTGCAGCCGTTCGGCCAGCACCTTCGCGAGCGTCGATTTGCCGACGCGAATCGGCCCCTCGACAACGATGTATCGCGGTGCCTTGAATGCGGGCTCGGCCATGGCGCGCGATTATAACAGACGCAATAGATGTACTGTTTCGCTGTCCAAGCTCGCGCGGATGTCCTGTGGCCGCTCCATGCCCTGCGCACCCTCTCTCCGAAACGCCGTCATCCTGAGCGAAGTCCCGCGCTGTTTCGCACACGCGCGTTGTTCGCACGGCGCGGGACGCAGTCGAAGGATCCCTCTTTGTCTTCGATTCCAGCCAGGATGTCGCGGTGGCACGGACCGTTCGCCGCCCCGATCTCCTACCCGTCACCAAATCGCAACACGTGTAGCGATTAGAATTCCTCCTAACCCACACTCCCGAAAGGTTTTCCGAAGCCGTCAATGCACTGCTGATTTGCATCGTGTGATAGCGTGGGATCGAGTATATGCATCACGATAACGAAGGCGGCTTCAAAGGTAGTGCAGGCCGGGCGACACAGCCTCTCCCGCGCCATGCTGAACCTCGGCCGCAGGCCATCCAAAATCTAATCGCTACACTGTCGAGTAGAATCGCCCGGAAACCACTCAAAACACGCCACATGCATTTTTCTAATCGCTACACTGCCGGACCCCCTTTTGCGCGGCACTTCCGGTTGTCCCTTCCCGCTCTTTTCATTCCCCTTTTTCTATGCTCCATTTTTTGTGTTCCTTCTGCCGCTCTACAAACGGCGTCGCGAACCGTGCGGGGCAGCTTCGCGGCTGACTTGCGTGATTTTGTCGCCACGCCCGCCGTCTCGGGCTACGAAAAATATCTGTCGGAAAAAATCCGCGCAGAGGTCGCTTCGTTCCATTCGGTCGTGGACAATCTTGGCGACGTGATTGTCACCATCGGCAGCGGTGCGCCGCATCGCCTGGTCGTCACGCCGATCGACGAGCCCGGCTTCGTCGTCAGCGAAATCACGGACGAAGGTTACTTGCGCCTCCAGCGTCTGCCGCAATCCGGCCTGCCGCTGATTTTCAATGAGCTCTATTCCGCGCAGCCGGTGAAAGTCGGCGCCGTGGACGGAAAGTGGATCGATGGTGTTGTCGCCGGGCTTTCGATTCACTTGCAAGGCGGCCGCGCAAATCCTCCGAAATCGAGCGACATCGAGAACATGTACGCCGATATCGGCGCGAGTTCCGCCGCCGAAGCGCACAAGGCTGGCGTGGATATCCTCAGCCCGGTCGCAATCGACCGCCGCCTTGGCGGTCTCGGCGACACTGAGATTGCGGGCGCGTCCGTTGGCGACAAATTCGGCGCGGCGGCGCTGCTCGAAGTGCTGCGTGGCATTGATCCGTCGAAAATCAAGGGCACGCTCACCGTCGCGTTCGTCGTCCAGCAATGGACCGGTGCGCGCGGCTTGCAACGCATTTTGAGCGCGGATCGATTCGACGAAATGATCTATGTCGGCCGCCTGCTTCCGGGCGGCGCTGTGCCCGGTGTTCAAGGCGTCCATCGCGCGCCGCGCCGCGAACCGGGCAGCGGCGTCTTGCTTGGCCTCGAAGAGACGAATGGCATCCCTGGCGGCCTCGCCGCCGATCTCAAGCAACTCGCCGACACGAATCAAATTCGCTTCGCTACCGACTACTCCGCCGGAATCATTCCTCCGAGTTACGTTGCTGCGCCCGTTCTCCCCGCAAGATGGGCTCATCTCGGAATCGCAACCGCGTGGCCCGACACGCCCGCGGAAAGCGCAGACCTCAGCGACCTCGGTGCGCTGATCACGCTGCTCAGAGTCCATTACGGCGGCGGCTCACCAAGGGAGGAAAAACGCACGTTCGTGCTCGGTGGTCTTATGGGCGAGGTGAGCCCCCCCACAATCGTTCAAACCTTGCAAAGACTCACCGTGACCTACGGCGCGAGCGATCACGAGGAGCCCGTCCGTGACGTCATAAAGGACCTGTTGCCCGAATGGGCGAAACTGGAAACCGACGATGCGGGGAATCTGATCCTGCGCGTAGGGACCGCTCCCGCTGGCGCGAAAACTCCAAAGATTCTTGTCGTCGCGCACATGGACGAAATCGGCTTCCAGGTGAAGTCGATCTCGAACGACGGCCGGCTCGAAGTCGAGACGCTCGGCGGCATGGAGTTGAGTTACTACGAAGGCCATCCGATGCTGGTGCACACGTCTACAGGTGATCGCGATGCGATCATGGAACTACCGAATGGCTGGGACGAGCAGAGTTTCCAGTGGCCGAAGGAATCGGAGCACACCATCCGCGTCGATGTCGGCGCGCGCACCCCGGAAGAAGTCGCGAAGCTCGGCATCAAGGTCGGCGATTCCATCACCATTCCCAAGAAATATCGCCCGCTGCTTGCCACGCGCGCAAACGGCCGCAGTTTCGACGACCGCGTCGGCGACACGGCCCTGATTTCCGCCGTGTGGGCCCTGGGCGCTCCCCTCAAAGATCGTGATGTCACCTTTGTCTTTTCTACCCGCGAAGAAATCGGCCTCGTCGGCGCCGCAGCGCTCGCGAAGCGGCTGGCCGCCGAAGGCCGCGAGCCGGATTACGTCTTTGCGGTCGATACGTTCGTCAGCTCGGACTCGCCGCTCGAATCGAAGCGCTTCGCGGACGCGCGAATCGGGCAGGGGTTCGTCATTCGCGCGATCGACACTTCGAATATTGCGCCGCACGACTCCGTCGAGCGCCTCGTGCAGCTCGCACGCGCAAATCAAATCCCCGTGCAGTATGGCGTCACGGCCGGCGGCAACGACGGCTCGACGTTCGTGCCGTATGGCGCCGTGGACATCGCACTCGGCTGGCCGCTGCGCTATTCGCACTCGCCCGCCGAGTTGATCGACACGCGCGACGTTGACGCGCTTGCGCGCATCATCGCCGTCATCGCGAAGAGCTGGTAGCCGCGCGCCGCAGGATTTGATTTTCGGTGCGCGGTGGTATACTCCCCCGGTCTCCGCGACAATCGAAACCCTTTCCGCCGCGCCCCACGCGAACTGAAACCCGCGCGGCGAGAATTCGAGGCGAACATGACGCAGGCAACCGCAGCGAAGAGCAATCCTTTCGATCCCGCTCTGTTCAGGTCCGAAGCGATCTCCGCCGAAACGCGCGCCGCCAACGAGGCGTTCCGCCAGGCGACGTCCGCCGGGCCCGACTGGTGGGACATTGGCGCGCCGGCCTACCGCGCGGCCATCGCCAGCGGCCGAGGGCCGTTTCCGCCCCCCGCGAAGTCCGAGCGAGCCCGTACGATCCAGATCGACGGCAAGGGCGGGCACAAGATATCGCTGCGCGTCATAGCGCCCGAGCGGGCGAAGGGCGTCTACATGCACATGCACGGGGGAGGCTTGGTCTTCGGGTCGGCTGAAGCACAGGATCCGATGCTCGAGCGCATCGCGCAGAACACCAGCATGGCCGGCGTGAGCGTCGAGTACCGCCTCGCCCCGGAGAATCCGTATCCCGCTGCGTGGGACGATTGCGAGTCGGCCGCGCTGTGGCTCTTGAAAAATGCGAAGTCCGAGTTCGGGACGGACGTGCTGACGATTGGGGGCGAATCGGCCGGCGCCACACTCTCGGCGGCCACGCTCCTCCGCATGCGCGACCGCCACGGCTACACCGGCTTCCGCGCCGCGAATCTCTCCTACGGCAACTTCGATTCGTCGATGACACCCAGCCAGACGCTGACTCCCGAAAAGGGCCTTCTCGTCGGGCGGAAGAGCATTCAGAAATTCTGCGAAGCCTACTTGCCCAAGGGCGTGAACCCGCGCGATCCGGACGTCTCACCGCTCTACGCGAACCTCGCGGGTCTCCCGCCGGCGATTTTCACCGTCGGCAGCATCGACCCGCTCCTCGACGACACGCTCTTCCTTTACGCGCGCTGGATTGCCGCGGGAAATGAAGCGGAACTCGCTGTCTATCCCGGCGCTCCGCACGCGTTCAATCTGGCCCCGATGCCGCTGAGCGCCGGGGCGAACGCGCGCATCGACGCGTTCCTCGCTCGCGCGGTTTCGTAGCGGAAGGACCTTCGATTTTCGGGCGGGGCAGGTCCCAAGAGCGGAGCTACGCGCGGCAAAGCTCCGCGATCAAGTTCTCCCGGCGGCTGATTGCGATGCGATCCACGCGGTCCAGCATCACGGTATAACCGCCGAAGGCCGCGGCCGCGAGAGCCAGAAAGATGATCGTCGCGATCCAGATTCTGCCGTAGTGGAGGCCCGCAAGAAGCGCGACCGTTGACAGTCCAACGATCACGATCTGAACTCCCATGCTGACGAGGACGGTTGTACCCGCCGCGCGCTGCCGTCCGAAAGCCGCGAAATCGAATTTCTTCGGCGCATAGAGCGACAGCAGGTCTCCCGCGGTGAAGTTCACGAGCGCGCCAAAGAGAGCTCCCGCGAGCGTCGCGAGCGTAATGCCGATCCCGGGCGGACGAAACATCAGGCTCGCTCCCGCCCACACAAGCGCCATCTCCAGGACCAGAATCGCCGCTTGCGCCAGGTTCTTCGCCACCAAAATTTCGCGAAAACGCACTGGAGATACGAAAAGGAACTGGATGCCTCCGCCTTCGACTCCAAAACTGTTGTACGTGAGGTTGGTCAGAATCAGCAGCGCGTACGCCACGCCGATCGGGAATGCGAGGTCCGCGTGTTGCGTGAAGGGGCCACCGCGCCGCGCGTTCGCCGGCCCCACTCGGAAGATGAGCAGGATCACGATCGGCATCGCCAGGTTGAAAAGCATCGGACCGCTGCGAGTGAGATAGCGCAATTCCTTTTCGAAGAGCGCGGCCACCGGCCCGGAGAGTCCCGGCAGTCCCCAACCTGCGCGGACCGCCTGTTTTTCAGCACGCGGCGCCGCGGGCGCGACCGATTCGCTCAGATTTTCGCCACGGTACTGCTCCCGCAGACGTAGATTGAGCAGCCACAGAAAAGCGGCGCTGTAGACGCACTCGAACGCGAATGATCCCAGCGCATTGCCGGGATTGCCGCGCGAAGCCTCGGCCACGACTCCGGCAGCGAGGCCCGGCGGCGACAGTTTCTCCGCCGGGATGAGATTCGCGATCGCCCCGGGCACGGCGGGCCGATTGCGCCTGCCGTAGTGGCTCATCACCGGTCCGATGAATTGGAAGCTGATGATGAAAAGGAAGAAGACGACACCGAGGATCTCGCGGCTTTTTCGCCGCGCGAGCCAGCGCTCGATCCACGCGAAAATCATTCGCGCGAGCAGGACGTTGAGCGCCCAGAACGTGGCGAGCGCAATCACGGCCCACGGCAGCAGGCGCGGAGCTCCGAGGCCGATGCCGGCGGTGATTCCAAGGAGCCAGAGCGTGCCGATCAGCGTTGTAGGCTCGAGCGCGCCATACGCCATGCGGATGAAGAAATACGAGCGGTAGCGCAGCGGAAAGCGGAGAAAATTCGACGAATCGAAATTTTCCGTGAACGCCGTGGCCATCACGGGAAAAAGCTGCCAGTAGAGAAAAACGCCCCAGAGCGGAAGGGCGAGCCATTCGAGAGTGTCGTGCGAAGCGAAATACCACGACGCCACGGCCAGCCCCAGCATTCCGCCCACGCCCAGAACGGCGAACCCGAAGCCTACGAAAATCCACGATACCATTTCCAGGCGGCCGCGAAGCGTTCGAAGCGAGTTGACAAAAATCCGCCAGCGGAGCTGCGCGATCGCGGCAAACTGTTCGCGGGCCTCGGGCCACGCGAGCGACGAAGGCGCGAAATTCAGCCCAGCCATGAGAGCTCCTGATCGGCAGCGCGCGAGCCGCCGACGATGCGCAGAAAGATCTCTTCGAGCGTGAGCTTTTCGCCCGCCGCGTCCGTCTGCGCCCCTTGGGCTTGCACGCCGGCGCGAAGCTCTTCGAGCGATCCCTGCGCGACGAGCCGGCCGCGATGAATGATGGCCACGTGGCTGCACAGCCGCTCGACGATCTCAAGCACGTGCGAGGTGAGGAAAATCGTGGCGCCGCGCGCGATCATGCCGTGCAGCATCGACTTGAGCGTCCCCGAAGCGATGGCGTCCACTCCCTCGAACGGCTCGTCGAGAAAGAGAATCTTGGGGCCGTGAATCACCGCCGCGGCAAGCGCGAGCTTTTTCTGCATCCCGTGCGAATAGTCGGTGATCAGCGCTTTCGGCTGGTCTGCGAGTTGCATGAAATCGAGCAGCTCTGCCGTGCGCTTGGCCGCCATCTCGCGATCGAGGCCATACATGCGCCCGACGAAATTCAGGTATTCCGCGCCGGTCAGCCTGCCGAAAAGCGCCATGCCCTCCGGCACCACGCCGATCTGCCGCTTCACTTCGACGGGGTTTGCGACGAGATCGAGGCCCAGAATTTCCATGCGCCCCGCAGAGGGCGCGAGCAGCCCGGTCAGCATCTTGATCGTCGTGGATTTTCCCGCGCCGTTCGGGCCGAGAAAGCCGAAGAACTGGCCCGCTGCGACGCGGAGATTCATGTTGTCCACGGCGACGAGTTCGCCGAAGCGGCGCGTCAGGTTCTCGGTGGAAATGGCAGGACCGTTCATCGGAAATCGCCAAGACTCTAGCACAGCACTGCAAAGCGCGGGAGGGATGCACCTGGACGGTCAAGCAGGCGTCGAAATCAGTTACATGGCGATGGCTTCCGAAAAGCCCGCGACCGAATCATCCGCTCCGGCAAACAGGCCGTCACGCAAGGTGACGCTCTTTCCTGAAATCGATGCGACGCGCTCGCCAGGCAAGAGAATACCGGCCAGATTCAGCGGATCGGCAGCGGAGATCGTCACGGTCTGACCTGAAGGCGCGTCTTTACGCATCGCCCGCAAGGATTCGACCGCTATCGGCAAAGCGAATTGCTCTCCCAGAAAACCGCTCACGAAATGGCCTCCGCGAACCTGGCCCCGATCCTCCAGGCGGCGAAACGCGATCAGCAACTCGCGCCACCGCGGAACAATCGTCTCTCGAGCGGTCATCTCGCGGAAAACCACGCCGTAGCGGTTCAGGAGCATCCAGCAGGTCGCCTCGGCTACTTGTCCCCGCTCGGGAGCTTCATTCGAGTAGAGAAGCGACCATCGGCCAACGCTGTGCCGGGGACGGGCGGCGTGACCTTTTCCTTGGCCTGCGCGGCGTTTGGGATCGATCAAGGCGCGAATATTGTCGAAGCCATCAGCCGTGATGATCCCCGCCGTCACCAGCTCCCACAGCGCGGATTCAATCTCGGACTTCAGCTTTCCCGTTCCGCGCACAAGATCGGCGAAAAATGAAGCTCCGCGTTGCCGCAAATACCTCAGCGCATCGCGCGCAGCCTCGCTCAAGCCTCGAGGTTCTTCTGTGTCATCGCCCGCATGATGCCGGATCATCCACTCGGCGTCTTCCCGGATGAAAAATGCAATCGGAGCTACGCTGGTTGGAACCACCCGGCGATTCGCAAGCGCCGGTTCTCCCAGTATCGCAGGATGTGGTGAGAGCCGCCCCCACCCTACGGCCCCGGTCAGGCAGAGCTGGTCCAGCACTCTGGGATCGTAGTTGGCGATTCGCCGGGCGAGGATTTGCCGCTCCCATGCGTTTGCGGGCGCTTCAAATCCTTGCAGTTGCTTGAGCGCTTCCAAAGTGCCGTGCTCGCCGAGAAGCTGCGTACCGGGAGCCACGTGCTGCCACCGCAAAAGCCATCGCATGAATTGTGCGGCGTTCACAGGTTGAATCCGGCTGCGCAAGGTCCCAAGGGTCAGCCGATGAACGCGAGCCAGCAAACGGCGGTCGCACCATTCCATCTCGTGGCTGCCTGTGAAATTCCCCCTCAGCACCGAGCCGCTTGCTTCCAATCGCAAAATGGCTCTTTCGATATCCGCAATGCCCAATCCCAGAAAATTGCTCAAGGCCGGTATCGTGACAATCCCGGCGTGGGCCATCCAACCTGCCACGCAAGCTGCGAGCGCTTCGTCGCGGGTCCCCTGCGGATTTTCCAGGCCAGCCGGAGGTGGATCGAAACGCGCGTCCGGAAAAAGCGCCATGAATATCGCCGCCTTTTCGGCCGCGACCCAATACACGCGGTCTCCCGCGAATGCAC
Organism: Candidatus Acidiferrales bacterium; assembly: GCA_050018375.1. Classification (GTDB taxonomy): domain Bacteria; phylum Acidobacteriota; class Terriglobia; order Acidiferrales; family UBA7541; genus Palsa-295. Next base: position 209,702 of record JBEKAE010000005.1, read on the forward strand.
GTACGGCGCGCCGGTCCGAGACCAGCTCCGCAAAAAACGCAGCCCAGCTCGCGGCCGACCGCGTCAGTAGATCTTCGAGCCCAGGCGGCTCGCTCTCCGCATCTGCCTTCGGCGAGATCGCACTTGAATCCGCAAAGACTGGGACAGCGACGAAGGTTTGCAGGCAATCATGCAGCTCATCGGCGTCGCGCACATCCGGCCACGCTTCGTTGCGCACCTGAGTGATCGCTGCCGGGTCCAGCCGGCCTATCTCTGAAAGAACAGCTTCTGGAAGCGCCCGGCGCATTTCGACGGCTCGGGCACGGCGCTCCTCGAGCGGCGCGTCGTCGAGGTACGCATAGGGATTTGCGTTCAGAATCTCGTGGGAAAACTGCGATGGCACAGGGGTATCCACGGCGAGGCACCGGATCTGTTTCGATCGAATGGCCTGCAGTACTTCCTTCAATCCTTCGATATCCATCGCTTCCGTGAGCGAATCCTTCATCGTCTCGCGCACCAGCGGGTGATCGGGAATCTGAATCTCGCCCGAGATATTTTCCTGGCAGGCCAGTGCCTCGGGAAAGACGGCGGCCAGCAAATCATCGGACCGCATCCGCTGGATTTGCGGCGGCACTTTCTTTCCTCCCATAAAACGCAGCAGGGCCAGTGCACGCCCGGCGACCCAGCGCCAGCGCGTCGCGAAAACCGGCGAGGCTAATACCGCTTGCTCCAGGAGTTGCTCCACGCTTTCCGGCTGCAGGAAGTGAAAGACATCGTCGAGCGGGAAGCTGTGTTGCTCGCCGAGAGAAATGTTCAACCCATTGTCGGTCGCGGCCGCCTGCAACTCGAAATTAAACGACCGGCAAAAACGTTTTCGCAGTGCCAGCCCCCAGGCTTTGTTGATGCGTCCGCCGAACGGGGCGTGAATCACGAGCTGCATCCCGCCGCTTTCGTCGAAAAATCGCTCCGCGACAATCGTTTGCTGCGTCGGCACGTCCCTCAGAACGGCCCGCCCAGCCACCAGATATTCGACAGCCTGCTCGGCGCCGGCCTGATCGAGTCCGCATTCCTGCTTCAGCCAATTGACGGCAGCCGCGGCATCGCCCGCGCTTCCACAAATCCGATCCGGCAAAAGACCCTCGGTTAGAGAGTCGATTCTTGCCCTTACCTCCGCAACCTGCTCGGAAAGTTCCGCCGTGCGGGAGGGCGCTTCTCCCCGCCAAAACGGAACGTTCGGCGGAGCGCCATTCGCGTCCTCCACCAGCACGAACCCGGCTTGGACGCGCCGAATTCGCCACGAGCTGTTCCCAAGGAGAATAATGTCGCCGCGCAGGCTTTCTACGGCGAAGTCTTCGTCCACGGTGCCCACGACGAAGCCTTCTGGCTCCGCTCGGACCGTGTACAGTGCATTGTCGGGAATCGCCCCGCCGCTTGTGATCGCGGCGAGCCGGGCTCCGCGCCGCCCACGCAGCCGCCCATTGATGCCATCGCGATGCAGATACGCGCCGTACCGCCCACGCCGCGCCGCGATACCATTCGACAACATCTCAATGATTTCGTCGAACTCGGAGCGCTCCAGATTGTGGTATGGATAGGCGCGCCGAACTAGGGCAAATAGATCGTCTTCCGCCCATTCTTCCGACGCGCACGCGGCCACCACTTGCTGAGCCAGCACATCGAGAGGACATTCGGGGATGATGATGCGATCCAACTCGCCCAGCCGAATCGACCGGACCAGCGCCGCGCACTCGATCAGTTCGTCGCGTGTTGTGGCAAAGAAGCGTGCCTTCGGGACCGCGCCGCGCCAATGACCGGAGCGTCCGGCGCGTTGCAGCGCGACGGCAACCGATCGAGGCGAGCCAATCTGGCAGACCAAGTCCACAGTCCCAATATCGATCCCCAACTCGAGGGATGCCGTCGCAACAAGCACGCGTATTTCGCCGGCTTTGAGTTTTCCCTCCACCGCCAATCGTCGCTGGCGCGAGAGGCTGCCATGGTGCGAAGCCACCGCATCCCGTCCGAGCAGCGAAGCGAGATGATGCCCCACTCGTTCGGCAAGCCGCCGCGTGTTGACGAAAACGAGCGCCGAGCGATGCTGTTGCACTAGTTCTGCGATGCGCTCGTAGATTTCATCCCACATTTCGTTCGAGGCTACGGGGCCGAGCTCGCTCGCGGGAACTTCGACGCCGAGATTCAGCTCGCGTCGCTGCGCGATTTGCACGATGTCGGGAACGGGCCGATCGCTTCCGGCAAGAAAGTGGGCGATCAGCTCGATTGGCTTCTGCGTAGCCGAAAGGCCAATTCGCGGCGGACGCCGTCCCGTGAGCGCGTCCAGGCGCTCGAGAGACAGGGCGAGATGCGCTCCGCGCTTGTCGTCGGCAATGGCGTGGATTTCATCCACGATTACAGTCCTGACGCTCGAGAGGATTGCCCTGCTCTTTGCCGCCGTCAGCAGGATGTACAAAGACTCCGGTGTGGTCACCAGGATGTGCGGCGGCCGCTTCAGCATGGCCTGCCGTTCGTGCATCAAGGTGTCGCCCGTGCGCACGGCCGTGCGGATCTCCGGCATCAGGAATCCCTGCCGGCGAGCGAGCTCGAGTATTTCGCCGAGTGGGGTGTCCAGGTTCCTTTGAATATCGTTGCCGAGCGCCTTTAGTGGAGAGACGTAAAGCACCTCGGTCCTGTCTTCAAGTTCACCCGAGAGTGCTTTGCGCACCAGACGGTCAATGCATGCCAGAAAGGCCGCAAGGGTTTTGCCCGAGCCGGTCGGCGCGCAAATCAGCGTATCTTTCTGCGCGAGAATATGCGGCCAGCCTTGCTCCTGAGGTTCGGTGGGCGTGCCGAATTTCTCCGCGAACCATTCCCGCACGAGCGGATGCGCCCATGCGAGGCCAGCTTGCTCCGAGAGATTCGAAGGAGAAGAATTCACGCGACGTCCAAGAAGAAAGAAGTGTCCGGACAACGACTACAGCTTTATTGTCCTCGAATCTCAGTCTAGAAGCAAAACGCCCAAGAGGGTTGCTTTTCCGATGGCCTGCCGCTGCTAAGCCGCAGCGCGGGAGCCTGCGTCCGAAGCCTCGGCGCGGGATGGCGGAGGACGCAGTCGCGTGCGAACCTTTCTCTGCCGATTATTCCCGTTAACAGGGAAGAATACAGGGAATACCAACACCTTCGGGCCGTTCGCTGGCGGGATAAGTCCAGGCCTAC